>JAZQDW010000084.1:0-7563 GCA_045546995.1 Eubacteriales bacterium | reverse complement strand
GTAAGCAGCGGAGGAGTATCCGAACCCGATTTTGACGGGCCGATTTTCACCTCAGCTGTGTTAAAATACTCGCCAATACACAAAGTATTGGCTGCGTTTTATGCCTTGCCGATGCAAAATTCGGCTCCGGCAAAATTCTGCGACCCGAAAGCGCAGAATTTTAAGAGATTTTTGGTGCAGAGGAGGAGGCAAGGCTGACGCCTGCCGACGACGATAATCCAAAAAGCACCGAAATTATGCACTTTCAGGCGTGTTCGGATGCTCCTCCACTGCTTAAAATAAATATACTATATAGTATCACATACAAACTTAAAATGCAAGGCGGGCGCCTTGCATTTTTGTTATTCAAATAATGGGGTGGAAAAATAGCGTTCTGCCGTGTCGGGCAGGACGGTCACCACGGTTTTGCCGGGGCCCAACCGTTTTGCCAGACGCATGGCGGCGGCCACGTTGGTGCCACTGCTGATACCGCACATAATGCCTTCCTTGGCGGCCAGATCCTTGGCGGCTTGCAACGCCTCGTCGTCCTTGATGATGCAAACGTCATCATAGATGCTTTGGTTGAGGATCTCGGGGATCACGCCGTCACCGATGCCCATCTGTACGTGGGTGCCGATGGAACCGCCGGACAAAATGGCCGCATTTTCCGGCTCCACCGCCCAGATGGTTATATCGGGATTGCGCTCCTTAAGCACTTCGCCGATACCGGTAATGGTGCCGCCCGTACCGATGCCGGAGCAAAAACCGTGAATGGGGCCGCTAACCTGCGCCAGGATCTCTGCGGCGGTGCCGCTGCGCTGAATGGCGGGGTTGGCGGGATTTTCAAACTGTTGGGGGACGAATACGTTGGGGTCCTCCGCTTTGTATTTCAAGGCCAGCTGCAGGCACTCTTCAATGCACAGGCCGATGTTGCCGTCATCGTGGACCAGTACGACCTCGGCGCCGTAATGCTCCATCAGTTTGCGCCGCTCGATGCTGACCGAATCGGGCATAATAATACGTACTTTATAACCGCGCACGGCGCCGACCAGTGATAGGCCGATGCCCTGATTGCCGCTGGTGGGCTCCACAATGATGGAATCTTTGTGCAGCAGACCTTTTTCTTCTGCATCCAGAATCATATTATAGGCAGTGCGGGTCTTGATAGAGCCACCTACGTTCAACCCCTCGAATTTCACCAAAATCTCGGCGCTGTCTGCATCCGTCATGTGTTGCAGGCGGATGATGGGGGTTTGGCCGATGGCATCTAAAATGGTATTGCAGATCATAATAAAACCGTTCCTTTTTGCTCAATTATTGTCATTATAGTATATGAGGGCGTGCTTGTCAATGCAAACGGGTCAGCTTGCTGATTAAAAAATTCCCACAAGTCGCAGTAAGCAAGAAATTACAAAAACCGACACGGCGGACAGCAGGGTGGTCCATACCACCAACTGTCCGGCAAGGGTAGCATCGCCGCCCATCTCTTGGGCCATAGGCACGCTGGAAACGGAGACCGGAGTGGCAAACACCGCCACAAAGGCGGCAAAGTGCGCACCCTCAAACCGTCCGATCAGACAGGCGACACCGATGCCCAGCACGGGAACGATCACCGTGCGCATCAGCGTGCCGAAGGCGATCTGCCGCCGCAGGCTTGCCACGCGGGAAAATTCAAACTGGGCGCCCAGCATCAACAGCGCCAACGGCGTTGCCAGATTGGACAGCCATTGCAGTACGGTATATACGGGGGGCAGATCCGTCAGACGGAAGGCGATGCCAAAACGGACGGCCAGCGCCCGCAGACCCAACACGCATAACCCGCAAAAAACACCCAGAATCAACGGATTTTTGATGATATCCGTCAAAATCTTTTGGATGCTTGGCCGTGTGCCGTCCTGCCGAAACAGGGAAAGGGCAATGACGCCCAATACGTTGAGCAGCGGCACCACCACCGCGCTGAGCACGGTGGCAACGCTGACTCCCTGCGCACCGAACAATGCCTCGGCCAGCGGAATACCGATGAGGGCGTAATTGGAACGAAAGCCGGATTGCAGTAATACGCCCCGGCGGGACGCTTCCTTTTCCAGCCCCATTACCACCGGCACGGATACGGCGAAAATACCCAACAGCATCCATACGGTATAACCAACGTAGGACAGATCAATCTGTCCGATGTCCGTGATCTTATAGACGTTTAAAAACAGCATCACGGGCAAAAACAGACGGAAAACCAGCCGATTGATCCGTTTTGCCATTTCGCTATCCAGAAATTTCAGTTTTTTCAGTACGTAGCCCAGGGCGATCATCCCCACGATGGGGGCGACGGCCTGCAGGGCAAATAATAAAGATTGCATATTATATATCCTTTTTGACAGGAAAAAGAGATGCCGTTACGACATCTCTTTTTACGTTTAAAATGAGATTACAGCGAGCAGATATGCTTGGCTGTTTTGATGAGATAGGCCAGATAATCGGGCATCAGTTCGGGTGCGATCTTGCCGTAAACCAGCTCGTACATAAACTGTCCCTGATAGCCGGAGTCCTTAAAGGCGCTGACGATCTCTTTCCAGTCGATGTTTCCCTGATAGGGTAGCAGGTGATCGTCGTGATGGCTTTGGTTGTCGTGCACGTGGGTGCAGGCCAGCTTGTCGCCCAAGCGACGGGCTACCTCATACTGTTCTTTCTTAAAGGCAACGTTGGCGTGGCCGAAGTCCCAACAGCAAACGGCGGCGTCGCTGTCAAAGGCGCGGATGAGTCGCTCCAGTTCCTCCGCTCTGGCGCCGTAGCGCTCCATGGTCTTTACGCTGTCGGCAAATACGGTCTCAAAGGCGATCTTGACACCATCCTGCTCCGCGCGTTTTACAAACGGAGCAAACATCTCATAGTTGTAGTGAAAGGCGTTTTCGGGGGTGTATTCCTGCTTGGCAATGTTAAATTCATCGCCGTGCACCACCATAAACTCGGCACCGGATTTGACCGTTGCCTCGTAAATACGCTCCCGCATCAGATTTTGCCGTTCTTCAAAGGCCACGTAGCGATAGAAGGGGCAATGGGTCTGATGGATACGCAGACCGTGCTTGGCAAACAGCTCCATATCCCGTTTCATATAATCCTCCCAATCGTCCAGATGAATGGGGGGATTATAGTCCAGAATGGTAAAACCGGCATTGCCCACCATTTCCACCGCAGGCTCCCAGCCGACGCTGGCGGCAACGTAACCGATATCAATACCGAATTCAATATCCTTTCTCATTTTGTTTACCTCCGAAATAATTGGTTTATGCTTTTATTGTAGCACAGTATTTTCAAAAAATCTACCCGTTTATTTGTAAGTTTTTGCAAAGTTTATGCGGCGGCTCGCCTTCTCATGGGTGAGTATATTCATTTTTACAATGCTCAACGTATACAACTAAAAACAAAACTGACATCACTTGAAAAGCGATGTCAGTATATTGCTTGAAATTATAATTTCATATTTTGTACTGTCCGCGCGACCGGGGGCGGTTCAACAGGGTGTTTCTTCCGGTAAGATTACAGTTTTGAAAATCCGTGGCTGTTGACCAGGGCGTCCAGCTTGACACCGGCCTTGCACAGAGGACATTCATTGGAGGGATGACATTCGTATCCGGCCAGGTCGTTGGGGTCGAATACCGAATGGACGGGCAATCCACGGCACTCCTTGGCAGTGGAGAAGATGGACGAAATGCCCGAAACGTGACCGCCGTAATAATTGACGGCCTCCACGGCGGCCTCCACCGTTTTACCGGAGGCAACGGAAACGGCCAAAATCATCACGTGCTTGCCGGAGATCATGGGGACGATGTTGTCACGGAACAACAACTGCCCGCTGCCGGTGGTTTCGGGGGTGACCACGTAGATGGATTTATGGGCGTTGAGATTGGCAAAATCTGCTCTGGACAGGGAGTCTGCCAGACAGGTGCCGATGACCTCGGTACCGTCCAGACACAAAATGGTGTCTACAATGGTGGTGGCATAATAATAACTGCGCAATGCCTCCGCAACCGCCTTGGCCTCGGACAGACGGGCCTTTTGCGAAACTACGTCGATATAATAGTTGCTGTGGCAATTGCTGGTGGCAAAATGCCCGCGAGCAACACGTAGATACAGATCGCTTCTTTTGGTGGGATATTTTAAAATGTTTAAAGTGGGCATAATTTTTCCTCCCTTAAAAGTATATTTTTATTCTACACTATTTTAACCGATATCGCAAGAAAAATATTATTTTACGGTCAACACCGATTCATCTACGTCGATGATCTGCAGGCTCATATCCTCTTTGGTCAGCCGCCGGCCGTTCATCGTAACGTTTTCCAGGGTGAAGTTGCTGTACTCGGCAGAAGGAAGATGTTTTTTGATCTTGACCTTGGCGCATTCCTTACCAAACTGCTCCAACAGCGTCGGATCGCAATAAACGGTGATATCCTTTACCGTTACGTCGGTTACGCCGGCATACCGTTTGTCCCCTTCGGGGTAGGTGGGCCGGGTCTCGGGCAGCTCCAAAAAGGAATACCAGTCTCTGAAACGGTAGTTGGTAATCTTCAAAATTCGTGCGATCTCCACGGTGTTCTGTCGGTCGTAAACGTGTTCATCGCTTTCCTGCATCAGACTGGCGGTGTAAAAGGCTTCCAGCTCAATGCGGATGTCCTCAAAGGTTACGTTGTGCACCAGAGCGTAGTCACCGTTTTGGATATCACAGGCGGTGCCACCCGCGCGCAACAGATCACAGTTACGGAACAAAATATCGTCGTATTCGGGGGCAGAGGTCTCCAACCCGATCTCGCAGGTGTTGCCCCAGTCGCACCACAGTACGCAGTTTTCGACGTGAATATGGGTGTTGGAGGTGTCGCCGTACTGATCCAGCCCCTTGATGACCACCGTGTCGTCAAAGGAATGGACAAAACTGTTTTGCAGGGTGACGCGGTTACAGTTTACAATGTCCACGCCGTCGGTGTTGTAGCGCCATTGGCCGAATACTTTGATGCCGTCTATCGTTACGTCCTCACAGTGGAACACGTTGATGCACCAGATGGCAGAATTGGTAAAGCCCACGCCTTCCAGCCGCGCGTTTTTGCAATCCATCAGTTTAACGTTGCCGTAAGGTTGGGAGCCCATATAATGTTGGTCGCTGCGTTTTTCGTTGGTATCGTCCATAATGCCGTTGCCGAATATACGGATGTTTTCCGCATTTTGGGCAAACACGTTGCCGTATACGTAGGCGTCCTTATCCACGTACACACTCTCTCCCGATTGCAGGGTAACGTTGCCGGGGGCGTGCACGCCGGGACCGAAATAATGGGTCACCGCCGTCGGATCTTCGCAAACAACGGGTTTATTATTGAAAATGTACAAAAGGCCGTGATAATCGTCGATCTCCAGTACGTAAGTACCATGCTCTTTAAGTGTAAAGTTAATTTCCTTGTCGCCAATCTCGGGCGTCACGCCCTTGGAATAGGGCTTGATCATCACCCGGTTGTTCACACTTTTGGTCAGTGATTCGACTGTCAGCGTGACAGCTTCATCAGTTACCAGATTGATAAAGGAGACTTCCTCGCTTTGGTCGATGGAACGTTGATGACCCGGCCACCAGCGGTTGAAGGGGTAGGCGGAAATACGGCAAGTATATACGGGGATCTCCCGTGTGCCGACAAACACCTTGAAATCCTTCGAGCAGGGCGGGGGACAGAATGCTCCGTTTTGTTTAAAGGTTGAAAAATCGATCATAATACGGCACCTCTCTTTACAGTTTGCCTTGTTGGCGCAAATATTCGGTGATAAAGGCTATTTTTTCCTCATCCTTTTTTTGTCTGACGTGGATGCGATAGCCGTCACGCACGGACGTCTGATAAACCAGCAGATACTGCTCGGCCGTCAGCACTTTAAAGCAAACGCCGTTGTTTTTCTCTCGGTGGATCTCGTCGGGCTTGATTTGTACGAAGGTCTCCAACTCTTCTATGGAGGCGTATGCATAGCAAACGCCGTCTTTTGCAAAGCTGTGCTCTCGCTCGTCCGTCAGGTGATAGCCGTTTTGGATCAACAGGGTCAACAGTTCCTCCCAACGGGCGTCCAGAAAAACTTCGGGGATCAGTATATCAATATCATCCGCCTGCTGTGGTGTGTCAGTGACGTATTCCAGTCCCAGCGAGCCGTACAGCAACGGCACGATGCCAAAGGCATCTGCCAACAACTTTGCATTTTGAAAAAATAACGTTTTTTTCATATCTTCCTCATTTTTTATTCTGTCTGTAGGATAGCACAAATCAATCGACAATTCAACACTTTTTACCAAGAAAAAGCAAAGCACCTTTGCCAAAAGACAAAGGTGCTTTATGTGGTTGTTATTTTACGATTGGTTCGACAAAGGTGATATGTTTGTGATCCCCGCAGGGCGCATCCGACGGTTCGTCCACCGGCGCGATATGCTCGACGTATAAGCTCAAAACGCGCTCGTACGTCAGATATAACATGATGTGGGGCTCATTGGTGTAACTTTTCAGCCCATCATAAATTTTTTTCTCTGCGGCTTTCAACAGTTCAAAATCGATTTTATCCAAATAGGGGACGTATTCCTCCCGAATATGAACGGTCCGCTGGGAAATGGGCAACATCAGCCACCGCCCCGTTTCATCGGAGATCAGGCACTGCTCGATGGTGGTGATTTCCACCGGGGTTACCGTGGTTTCGTTGACCGCTTCGCCGCTGCCTTCATTGGAGAGAGGCTGTGTCGGCGCTTGCGGCTCGGTTTGTGTTTCGGCAGGCACCGGCTCGGCGGGCTGTGTTACCGGTTGTTGTTCGGTGGGTTGTTCTACCGGTTGTTGCTCCTCCGGTTGTTGTTCTGTGGGCTGTTGTTCGGAGGGCTGTGCGGCAGGAGTCGGCGTAGTAGGCGTCTCGGCGGAGGGCGCGGGCAAGAGGCCGCACACCGGGGATACGATCCATTCATCCTCCACCGGCTCCGGACGGCACGCTGTAAGCGTTAAACAAAATATGATCATGATGATCCATAACCATGTTTTAGTACATTTTTTCATACAAATCAACTCCTTTCACTTCTTATACGCTTGAAAACAAAAAAACTCTCACTTTTTTTAAAAAAATTTGAAGATGGATTGAATTTTCAAAAACGGCCAAAAGTAGTATGCGTTATCTGTATGATAAATTGGAATTTATTTATTTGGTTGCTCCGTACACCAATCTTTGGTTTTGCAATACGGACATACTAACATATATTCATTATCGGAATGCTCAGTGACCACGATTTTTAACCATGTTGTCGTTGGTTCAAGTAATGGCACAAACGAAAAGAAAGAGGTGTCCAACAGGACACCTCTTTCTTTTGGCTCCCCCTGTTGGACTTGAACCAACGACAACTCGGTTAACAGCCGAGTGCTCTACCGACTGAGCTAAGGAGGAATATATGTAGTTTCGTTTTTTTGTTTGCACAAACTGCCAAAGGCTACAGCGCCGAATATTTGCGGGGGCGACCATTGCGGTGCCCGACTCCGTCGGCGCAAGCCGTTGTTTGCTTGCCGATCGTCGACCGCGGCTGCTCCTTATTGCTCGCTGCAT
>JAZQDW010000083.1:0-7048 GCA_045546995.1 Eubacteriales bacterium | reverse complement strand
TCTTCCGGTGGGAGCGTGTTGGAGCCTACACCGATCTCGGTACGGGGCTCCACCACAATGTCTAACAATTCGATTTCAGGCGCAATATAGTCTTTCATCATTTCCTCCTTATAACAGAGGGAAGAGAGCCGTGTCGGCACTCTCCATCTCCACGCCGGTGGAGGATCTGACAATGGTGGAAACGGTGACGTTTACACCGCTCTCAATTTCACTACCCACGAAGATACCGTAGAACTGATTTGCGTAATTGACGGTACCGGCAATGTTGGTGTAAGAAGCCATCACCTGCGCCACGGAATCGTCATAATAGATATAATCCTGCTGACCACGATACTGGCCGTCGCTGTCGCTCCATGTGAGACGGATGATAATCTCCACGCCGCTGGCGGCGGCCTTGTCGGCGGTGTCCATCAGAGAATGGACGTAGTCCTTAAACATCGGGGAAGTTGAATATTTGGGTTTGCCGCCCTCGCTTCCCAGTTCAAAGCGGTCGTTCTTTACACGAGTGAACAGATAACAACCGTTTTCCTCGTCATACACGGGCAATTGGGGATTATTTTTTGAAAGAGCCAAATTCTCTTTGGCGATGGCTAGTTTGCCGGTGCCGGTGTCGGTGGCATCCACAACGACGGCGCCGTTGAAGCCCACCAGATAGTTTGCAGTAAGGGTTTTGCCGTTCAGATCCAGGGTTACACCGTTTTTCACCATCAGTTCTTCCGCCGTGACGTCATTTAATAATTGAATGACGTCCTCCGCTTTGGACGCTTGCAACGCTTCTTCCAGCGTAGCATAGCCGGTGGTGTCGATGATCGCCTCCCCCGTGGCAGGCAAAACCATATTTTCTTCCAGAACGGTGCCGCAGAAAGAGCAAATCTTATTACCGGTGCCCTCGGTAGTGAGTGTGGGCGCAACGTCCTCCACGATCTCCACCTGCTTGTGGGCCGCCTCATCGGCATCGCTGAGCGCGGCGAAGTTGACCGCAAGTCCACTCTTGACGGGGTTGACGGTGACGCCGTATTTGTTGCAGGCGATATCAAAGACCAGATTGTCATACCCGCTGACCGCCGAACCGCCAAAGGCGTTACCGCTGACGGTGCCAAAGTCAATGTCGTTGTGGGTGATTTTAATATTGCCCGCTTTATAGGCGTTGATCTCTGCCACCTGATCGGCGGCATCGGCGGTGATGGTGCCGTAGATATTGACAAAGCCCAATCCCAATGCCTCGGGATTGATCACCTTGTTACCGCTGATCTTAATATCTGCGGTGTCGATGTTTGAATAATACTTGGTCTCCCCGTCCACGGTGGCACTGCCTGCGGTATAAATATTGATCAGAGAGTATCCGCTGACAGTGGGCGCAATGGTATTACCAAGAATGTGTACCCTGTACTCGTCGTACCACTGCGGTGTGACTGAAGTACTCACACGTCCCGCCAGATAGTTATTCTGAATGGTGACGTTCTGCTTGCCGTACCAATCCTTATTACTGCGGGTTTCGCCCTTTAACCAGAAGATATTGGTCACTGCGGCATTGTTGTCGAGAGTAACGGAGTTTTTCAAACTGATATAGTTACCTTCTACCACACCTTCCCAGTTGCGGATCATAATGAGCGCCATAGCAGAGGAGCCGCCAAAGCATACGCCGTCAAAACGGTTATTTTTAATGCTAACCATCTTATGCTCTGCGCCGTTACCGTAAATAAATGCCGTGGCAGGGGCGGTGGCATAGGCATCCTCGGCGGTGGAGTTGCGGCAATTGAGAATATTGACCGTGATGCTCTCCCCTACCTTGTCCTCTGTGTTTTCCGTACCAAGGTACAAACTTGCATTTCCTTTAAAGGTAAAACCATCCAAGGTGACCTTTGCTTTGGAGCCGATATAGGTCTGACCCTTGGGGGAAGCATTGTCCACACCAACCAGCACCGTTTCGCCCGTATCAGCGGCACGGGCGGCACTGGGTTTGGTAATATCGTTTTCGTCGTTCGGATTGATTCCTGCTTTGGCACCATACAGCGCATAGTCACCAAGATACAGGTGGAAGGGCTGATATTCCTTGGCAAGGAAATGTACCTGTGTCACGCCGTCAATTACGGGATAACAATCGTCGGTCAGCGTACCGCTGATATTGGTGCCGACAATAAGATAATACTCTTGACCTTCGATCTCACGAACAACGACGGTGCCGTCGGCAAAGCCTTTGACCTGTGGATCGTAAAACACCTGATCACCGGTATAGATGGAGATCGTAGTATCGTAGCCCGTGCGCTCTAACTTAATAACGGTATCTACAGCATCCCAAGTCTTACCTTCAGGCAAAGCAAAGTCGTAACCGTCCGCCGTCTTGGTGACGGTAACACCCTCGGTGATAGTCTTGTCAAAGTTCAGTATGGTTGCACTCTCGGCAAACAGAGAGCCGTCTGCGGGTGCAGGCAGGGACAAGGCGCTGCCGGTGGGGGCGTTGATCACGTGAAGATAAACGTTTTTGCCGTCCCGTGACTCGGTAGAAACACCCCATTCCATTGTATTTACCGTAATATTTTCAGTGGTGGGATAGGCAACACCGACGGAGGTATTCTTGACGGATTCGGCCACGGGGGTCAAATAGTCCTCGTTGAGGCTGACCAGATAATCTCTCATACCATTGAGCCACAGATCATTCTCTTTGCCGTGATCCTCGGGCTCTATGGCATAGATACCGGTGGAGGCGAGGAAACCGCCCTCATAGGAGATAGAGGCAAGACCCACGATATATTGGAACATTTCTCCCAGAGGTTGCTTTTCAAAGGTGGTCGTTTGGGGAAGTCTGGTCCACCAATACTGAGAAGCAAGACAGGAGGCTGTCTGATGGCGGGACACGGGGAATTCACGGTAGCTGACCCATTTATTGACCTCCCAGGCGGTGGCATCCTGGAAATTCATCTGGGAATAGAGATTGGTTTCGCCATCATTAAAGCCACTGTTAATGGTGATGATCATAGCGGGATTGAAGGAGCGAAGCATTGTCGTCAGCTCTGCTCTCTCCTCGCCCATTGTAAACATGGAGGGGCTTCCCATACCGTCGTACCACAGACCGGCGATGCGGTCACCGTAGCGCTCCACCAGCTCGTAGTTGCGCTCCCATACAAAGGTTTTGAAAATCCCACTGTCGCTCCCGCCCAGAATCTCCTTATCCTCTGCGCAGGTGATGTGATTATAGCCGTTAAATCTGGTATACAGATGCAAGTCGATCCCATAGGGCTCCAGTGCGGTGAGCAACTCGTCGATTACATCACGCTCGGAGCACACGGGTTTGCCGGCGACGGTGCGGCGATCCTCTCTCCAGCGGCGGTTGGTAATACTGGGGAACAGTGGCACGTCATCACCGTGCTGAACGGTGAATACGACGTACTCCGCTCCAAAGTCGTCCATATCCTTTGCAAACTGCGCCACGTCAAAGGCGTCAGCCAGTTCGGTAACCGTCGTTACCTCTTTGCCATCCCGATACTTTGTGGCGCTGACGTAGTTGTATGCCGATACGTAACTCACAAACACGCCGTAGCTCATACTCTCGTAGTCCTGATGGATCTGCTCAATCTGCGCCTGTGTCATAGTGGGGACCACGTAGGTTTTGTAGATGGGGAGGAGCAATGCCTTGGTATTGGCCGAAAGACCGGTGGTATTATTTGTGATTTCAAAGGTCAGGCGGACACCAACGGTCTCGGTGTCTCGGCGGGTGATATTACCCTCCAGATCCACCACGTCCGGATGATCGCTCTCCACGATCTTAATGCTATAGCCCGCAGGCACTTCGGGCAGAGTGATCTTGGTCGCATCTCTGTCCGCCCAAGGGATCAGATCGGTATCCTCAGCTACTGCCTCAACCTCCAGCATCGCCTGCGTCTTAACATTCAACGTGCGGGTAACAGTGGCAACGTCTGTTTCATCAAGACGATTAGTCACCTTGATGGTAAGGCTCACCTCGGTGGCCTCGGCTGGCAAGGTGATACTGCCGTTCCCTGCCACAACACTCTCGTTATCACTCGCGGTGATCTCGGTCAAAAACTGCTCGGTAACGTCACCAAATTTAACGGCGGTATCCACCTGTTTTACCGTCAGTTTTTCTGCGGCGACAGCCGCCGTCTCAAATACAGGCGCTACCAGCACCTTGACGGAGCCCAGCTCGGTATAGCTTTGATTGGTTTTGGTAATGATCTTAATGTATTTTACGCTCTCTTGTACATCAAAATAAAAATTGAGATAAGCATTCAGATCGGTGGCTGTCAAGCCGCTTTCAGTCAATACCGATGTCCAAACGCTGTTATCGGCAGAAATCATTACCTCGATCTCCTGCGGAAAATAGCCAAGATTGTTACCGGGTTGCAGCGCAATGCCCGTAACGTCACCGGCCTGTGCCAGGGTAAAGAGAATCTCATTTTCGTTTTCGTTCTTTGCTGAGCTCCACCAGATTCCATAGGTTCCGTTGGTGGCGGGACCATCTGCCACAATCAGAGAAGTGGCAGGACGGTTCCCAAGCTCCGTGGAAGCGGTAATATCCTCCGCCCGCTCCGCCGTTGCCATCTGCTGTATCAAGCCAAGAACAAAGACGGAGATCGGCTGTGTATCGGCCGTATTGCCGAGGCTATCCTCAAAGCGCAGCACCACGTCAGTCGTGCCGCCCACAACGGTATTGACCGTTCCGTCAAGCGCCACTATGTTTTCATTGCTACTAGAAAGGATCGCAGCGGCAACGCCCTCAAAGGTCGGTAATATCAGTACCTTATTTTCATAGTCAACCTCTAATGCTTTTACCTGAGAGGCGATCGCCTCCGCTTTGGTAGATTGTTTATATACTTCCATTTCTTGTACCTGTATATAGCCCGCTGTCGTTCTGGTCAAATTCAGCATGACTTTCTTTACGCCTTTCTGTATTGCAAAATCAAAATGGATCGGATCCTCTGTTGCGGCAACGCATCCGCTTACGGTCAAAACCGAGGTATAGGTTTCACCATCCTGAGAAACCAAAACCTCCACTCCCTCAGGGAAGTTACCAAGACTGGTCGGTCTCGGATATAACGTAACGCGGCAAACATCCTTTGCCTCCGCCAAGGTAGCGGTGATCACCGCACTTGTGGATGAGGCCTTAGAAGACCAATGGGTATGATTTGTAGAGCCCTGACCATCGATCAGCATAGAGGCAGGATAGGCATAATGGGAATTATCGGCATCGGCGCTGAGGACGTCTACCTGCGCCAATGCAGTTTCCTCAACAACGGTGCCGTACACTTCAATCTCTTGAATGTCAATGGTTTGATTTTCGGCTTCTCTATATATATTTTTAATATGTACGGTCACATATCGGCCGACACAAGAATCGGGAAATTCAATGGTACCGTAATGCTGCTCATTCAGAATACATCTCGCCATTCTTCCCTCGGCAGTAGGCGTTTCGGCAAGCCCGCTCGGCACCGTTCCGTCGGTGGCAGTATATACGGGGGCCGTATCACTCACCCACAGCTCATAATCCTTGATATTTCGATCACACATATTTTGGCTGTTTGTTCTGGCATAAACCAGCAGTTTATCCAAGCTTATCTTAGCGCCCAGATCCAGAGTCAAATATGCCTCCGTGGCTTTTCCGCTCCAGAAATTTGAGTTGGAGCCTACGATTCCATCCACCAGCATGGCAGGAGGATATTCCCCCACCGAAGTATTATAATGCGCAACGTTGGTTCCAAGAACAGAAACGTTTTTAATCTTTTCTGTTGCATCGGTTGCGGAAACCGGTAAAACGATGCCCGTCATCATGCTCACACAAAGCAAGATCACAAGTGCCAAACCAATCAGGCATTTTCCGTATGATCTCATAAATAAAATCTCCTTCCGATTTTCCTTTACTTTAATTTCATTTTATAGTAAAATTTATATAAATCAATGATTATACCGCTTAAGAATATGGAGAAAACGCTGATATGGTTTTTGTGTCAAATAAAAGATTAAGCCAGGAAACAAAAAATATGTATTTCAAAATGAAGGTTTTCAATTATGCAAAATTGGATAAACGTTGGTATGGCAGCGGCAATATTCTCGTCAATGATTTGATTTATATGATCACGGACGGTGAAGCGGATATTTGGTGTAACAATGAGCATATTCCCATGACAGCCGGTAATATTTACGTCATCCCCGCAGCAACACATTATAATTGCAAATGCACCGGGCAGTGTGAAATGTTATATTTTTACGGCAATCTGTTCAACCATATCGGAGAGCCGATTCCCATTGCCGAAAGTGGTTGTATTATCTTAAGAGATCGGGCAGAGCAAATCCGTCAAATGTGCAAGTTGTATCAAAGCAACGATTACCGGAGCGCATGGAAGCTTAAAATTTCAGCAGAACAGCTAATAGCAGAGATTATGGACCTGTCTCATCACGAAATGCCCCTTCCCGAGCGATCTCCGTACATTCAAGCGGCCATCATAAAAATCATCTCTGCCCCTCATCTGTCCCTTACCACCGCATCTCTTGCAGACGACCTCAACATTTCCCCCTCCCATTTGCGCAATTTGTTCGCAAAAGAAGTGAAAATGACGCTAGGCAAATATGTCCGTCAAAAAATACTGATCGCCGCCACGGAAGATTTAAAAAACAAGCGGCTTTCCATCAAAGACATTGCCGAAAAATATGGCTTTAATGATCAGTTTTATTTCAGCCGTTTGTTTACCAAACAATACGGCATCTCCCCCTCTAAATACCGCAAAGAACACAGTATATAAAACCGAGCACAGGTTCTGTGCTCGGTTTGGTATACAATTTGTTATAAATGGAGGTTTTGAAGAGCAAAACCTCCATAATTGTTCATTATTCATTAATGAAAAAGGTGTTTGTCCTATCATAGGACAAACACCTTTTTTCTATTTACCAGTTTTCGTCTTCCGGTGGGAGCGTGTTGGAGCCTACACCGATCTCGGTACGGGGCTCCACCACAATGTCTAACAATTCGATTTCAGGCGCAATATAGTCTTTCATCATTTCCTCCTTATAACAGAGGGAAGAGAGCCGTGTCGGCACT
>JAZQDW010000082.1:0-27389 GCA_045546995.1 Eubacteriales bacterium | reverse complement strand
AAAAAACACCGCAATAATGCTGACGCATATTGCGGTGTTTTGCCGTAGTATAGGGCAAAAATAGCCATTTTAAAGCGGATTTATCTCTGCGGAGCACCGCCCTACGGGTACGGCCATTTTTTATAAAATATCTATTACTTTATCAAGCGATGAAAACACGTAATCACACAACCTCGCAATTTCGGCAGAGGGTTGTTCCAGATCAGGAATCATAATAGGTGAACAACCTGCCGCCTTGGCGGCGCGAATGCCGTTGAAGCTGTCCTCCAAAACAATACACTCCGACGCCTGCAGGCCAAGCCGCTCAACCGCCAACAAAAAGATTTCCGGATCGGGTTTTCCGCGGGAAACCTCGTCTCCGCCGACACCAACATCAATATAATCAAATACACCCGCTTTTTTCCACCAGCGGATCGCATTATGTCGCTGCGTACCGGTAGCAACAGCGATTTTGTATTCCTTTTCTTTCAAAGCATTTAACAATTCAAACAAACCCGCTTTGATGGGAATTTCATGGGTGCTGAGATATTCTACCATATACGCTCTGCAATCCGCCTTGATTTCATCAAAGGGCACCCCTTCCCCATACCAACGAACAAAGTGTCCCTTTTGCATTACGCCGTTACTACCTCGCAAATAAGAATGCTTTTCATCATCCAATCGATAGCCCTTCTTTGCAGCTGCTTGCGTCCAGGCAATTTTGTATACGACCTCCGTATCAAACATCAGCCCATCCATATCAAAAATCACTGCTTTGATCATTTTCATTCTCCCGTACGTATCTTTTGTGTTCATTATATCAAAACTCAATCTGACCAACAAGCGCATTTATACAAAACAAAACACGAGCTTTGCCCCGTGTTTTATTTTTGCGGTAGTCAGTTATTTGTCAGTGGAGCGTTTTATAAAAGGCAAACAACAGTATGGAATTCTAAATACGGTTTTTTATTTAACCGAATCGTAATTATTCCCCTATCACGTTGATCTGACACATTTTCATCGTCGTCAGTGCCGCCGCATGGCTTTCCGGAGTGACGCCGGCGCAACAGGCCGCATCCACCGTTACGTCGGTTTCAATAAAGTTTGCCTTGACCAGCAATGCGTTGGACACAACACAGATATCCGTACAAAGGCCGATCAAACAAATCTCGATCTCCGCCGGATCATAATGGGTCTGTAGATACTCCGGCAATGCGGTTGCGCCAAAGGTGGGCTTTTCAATCACAGCGTATTGCTTTCCTGCCAGCGCAGCCTGTACCCCGGCATCCAGTTCCCAACCGGCGGTGCCTTTGATACAATGGGCGACGGGAAGATATTTTCCTTCACGAGTCTGCATATAGTTTTCTCCGTGCGTATCGTAGGTAACGATGATATCCCCGTCAAAATCCTTGATTTTGTTTACTACGTTGTCAACGATGGCAATCGCCTCTTTACTACCCAGCGCTCCGTCCACAAAATCCTTTTGCATATCCACAACGATCAATACTTTTTTCATAATAAATTCCTCCTTGTCATCTTACCATTTGGCGCTAAAACCCAATTGTTCGGCAATCAAAGGAAATGATCGCATACAGCACGCTGTTGACCAGGCCGAACAAATATGCAGACAATTTGCCCTTACCGGTACAGATCACACAGATGACTCCCGTGGTCGCGGAAACGATACCCATCCATGTATCTTTCCAATAAACGGACAGCCCGATGATTACGGCGGTGGCCAACAGCGGCCACACCACCTCCCAGGCCTTCCGGTGCCTTACCGTGGCAAGTTTCGTCATGAATTATAGCAAAAAACCATTGAAAATTCAAGGTTTTTTCACATAATCCCACCTTTGCTCCCCCATCATGCAAAAAGAGTGGTTCGACCTAAATCGAACCACTCTCAAAAGTTTCAGAAAATGCCGTATTTACAAGGGTTTTCTTAACCGAAATATCTCTTCAGCAGGCCTTCCAGTGCCTTACCGTGGCGAGCTTCATCACGGGCCATTTCGTGCACAGTGTCGTGAATGGCGTCCAGACCGTTTTTCTTAGCGCAGATGGCCAGATCGGTCTTACCGGCGGTAGCGCCGTATTCGCAATCAACTCTCCATGCCAGATTGTCCTTGGTGGTAGCCTTCATATTAGGCTCCAGATCCTCGCCCAGCAGTTCGGCAAATTTGGCAGCGTGCTCGGCCTCTTCCCAAGCAGCCTTTTCCCAATACAGACCAATCTCGGGATAACCCTCTCTGTGCGCAATGCGAGCCATGCAGAGATACATACCGACCTCGGAGCACTCACCGTTGAAGTTAGCCATCAGCTGTTCGAAGATGTACTTCTTATCCTCTTCGCTGATGTCGGGGTTGTTTTTTACGGTTTTGGCATAGATGCCATACTCGTGCTCGGCCGCCAGAGCAGCGCCCTCCACCATTTCCTTAAACTTTTCGGCAGGAACCTTACATACAGGGCACTTTTCGGGAGCCGCATCGCCTTCGTGAACGTAACCGCAAACAGAACATACAAATTTTTTCATAGTTTAAATCTCCTTATTGATAATTGTTATCATTTGACTACAGTATAATACATATTTCTCCGTTTGTCAACACATTTTTTGAAATTTTTAAAATAATTCCGAATTCTTTTTCCAACGTCGCCGCATTGCTGCGATGTTGCCCCAAAATATCCGAAACGGAATAGTGTTTTGCGACCACCGTCAAAGGCTGATTATGTAAGGCGTTTTCCCTGCAAAAGCAACGTAGCTTTTCAAGACACAGTCGACTGCTGACCAATTGTCCGAAGGCGGGATGAAACGGACCGGCCACAATACTGCTTTCTACCGCTCCGCTGTGAAGCCCCACCTTTAATACGGTAATTTGGTGTTGTTCAAAATACGATCTCAACCCGGCGCACAGATCGATTGCCGCTTCCAGACTCATCGGAGCGTACTCTCCCCTTTGCAAAAGTTTCTCCAGCGGCGTATGACGCAGTACCACCGTAGGATAGATACGAGTCTCCTCTGCGCCGCACTCCACGATCCGTCGCGCTGTTTCCAAACTTTTTTCCGGTGTGTCTCCGGGCAGACCCGGCATCATTTGCATTCCGAGTGTAAAGCCATAGCGTTTGATCAAGCCGGCGCTGTTTTCTACCCTATGCACCGTATATCCTCGTCCCGAGCGGAACAGCACGTCATCGTCCATGCTCTGCACACCCAACTCGATATGTGTTACATTATATGCTTTCAGCACGGACAAAATGTCCTCGTCGATCCGATCCGGTCGGGTGGAAATGCGAATACCATCCACACTGCCATCCGCAATATACGGTTGCGCGGCGGCAAGGTACTGCTTCATCCGATCCAAAGGCAGGCCGGTAAACGTACCGCCAAAAAACGCAATTTGACCGCTGATGTTATTTTTTCGCCACGTCGGCATTTGGGTACGCAAAATATCGCCAGCCATTTTCGGCGACATTTCCATCTGTCCCGATATCGTTCGCTGGTCGCAGTAAATGCAATGGCCCGGACAGCCCTGCAACGGAATAAACAGCGCAAAATTGCCTTTAGACATGGCCGCCCAGCCCTTGCAGAGCCACTTTAGCCGCCATCTGCTCGGCATCCTTTTTACTCTTACCGCTGCCACGACCCACGACCACATCCGAAAGCAACACTTCTACCCAGAAGGTCTTTTCATGATCCGGGCCTGCGGCATCTACCAAAACGTAGCGCAGTTCCTTCCCCGGTTGCTGTTGTACCAATTCCTGCAACGCCGTCTTATAGTCTGTGTTTTCCGAGGCAAAATGGGTGCGAATTAAGGGCAATAAAAATTGCTCCACCGGCTCAAGGCCGCCATCCAGATACATTGCCGCCAGCAACGCCTCAAAAGCGTCCGCCAAAATAGAGGCTCGTTCCCGACCGCCGCCCATTTCTTCACCACGACCCAGCAACAGCATTTCCCCCAAACCGATCTGTTTGGCGTAGGAGCATAGCGCCCCCTCACACACGTGGGCGGCGCGCAATTTGGTCAATTCCCCTTCCGGCTTATTCTTGAAGGTTTCATACAAATAGCGGGCCGTCAAAAAGCCCAGCACCGAATCACCCAAAAATTCCAGCCGTTCGTTGCATCCCTGGTGCCCCAGCCGATGCTCGTTTGCATAGGAGGAGTGGCGCATCGCCCAACGGAAATATTCTTTATCTTTAAACTCATAACCGATCTTTTTTTCAAAATCAGCAATTTGCATATCGTTTCACCTGTCTGATATAAATTAAGGGCGTCAATGCGACGCCCTATGTTTATTATTTTTCAATATAATCGAGCACGTCACCGACGGTCTTGAAATTCTCCATATCCTCGTCCTGAATCTCGATCTCAAATTCTTCTTCCACGCTCATCACCAGCTCGACCAGAGCCAGAGAATCGGCGCCCAGATCCTCCAAGGTGGTATCCTCGGTAATCACAGCCTCATCAATGCTGAGCTGATCTGCAATAATACCTCTTAATTTCTCAAGATTGTTCATAAAACAGCCTCCCTTCCCTAACGGTATTCTTGCTTATATAATATAAATAATGCTTGAAATTGTCAAGAATTATTCGGCATTTTTAGCAAGATTTTCCGTAATTTTGTCAATGATGCCGCTGTTATAAAAATTGACAGCCTGACGAATGGCGTTTTTAAAAGCGCGGGCATCGGACGAACCGTGCGCCTTGATCACCGGGCCGCGAACACCCAGCAAGGGGGCGCCGCCGTGCTCCTTATAGTCCATCTTTTTATTAAACGCCTTCAGTTTTCCATAGATAAACAGTGCGCCGATCATGCCGCCCAGGCTACCTTTAAACAGACCTTTGATATTTTTTGCCATCAGTTTGCCGACACCCTCGTAGGTCTTAAGAGCAATATTGCCGGTAAAGCCGTCCGCAACCGCAACGTCGCAGTCACCCAGCGCCAAACCTCTTGCCTCCACGTTGCCGACAAAATGCAAAGAATCATTATCTTTGAGCAACTGAAACGCCGCCTTTTGCAGTTCGGGTCCCTTACATTCCTCAGTACCGTTATTGAGCAGGCCAACGCGAGGCGCCTGCAAATCAAACATTTCTTTCATATAAATACTGCCCATTACGCCAAACTGCTCCAGATACTCCGGAGTGCATTCGACGTTGGCGCCGCTGTCGATCAGCATAACCGCGCCCGTATCGGTAGGCATTACCGGAGCAAGAGCTGCGCGGCTGATTCCCTTGATCCGCTTAACGATCATCGTAGCGCCGATCAGCAGAGCGCCGCTGTTACCGGCGGATACGGCCGCATCCGCCTCTCCGTTTTTGACCATTTTCAACGCCAAAGACATGGAAGAATTCTTTTTTGCGCGAATGACCGACATAGGGTCGTCCTCCATGGTAATCATCTGTTCTGCATGCAGATAGGTAAAGCCATCCTCACAGATATTATTTTCGGCGATCGTGTTTTTGACGATCTGTTCGTCACCAACCAAAACGATTTCCACGCCCAGCTCCTTAACGGCCATGGCGCAGCCCTTGATGATCTCCAATGGGGCGTGATCGCCGCCAAATGCATCAACTGCAATTCTCATTTTACGTCCTCCTTAATGCCATAGGAAGCAATATACTCCTCCAACGCAGCAAGCGCCCGCATAGAAATAGCGGTATAGCGTTCCTGTTTATTTTTGATCCGTTGATCCAAAGAGGTGATGATGCCGAAATTGATATTCATCGGCTGAAAATTCGCAACGGTATCATCACTGACGTATTGCGCCAAAGCACCCAACGCCGTTTCCTTGGGAAACAGGATCTCCTCTTTATTTTGCAGTCGTCTGGCAAGATTCAGCCCTGCTACCAAACCGCTGGCCGCGCTCTCGACGTAGCCTTCCACACCGGTCATCTGTCCTGCAAAAAACAGATCCCTCTGCGATTTCAACGAATAAAACGGTGTCATCAGTCCCGGAGAGTGTATATAGGTATTACGATGCATCACACCATAGCGGACAAATTCGGCATTTTCAAGACCCGGGATCATAGAAAACACACGCTTTTGCTCACCAAAAGTAAGGTGCGTCTGAAACCCGACGATATTGTACAGCGAGCCCTGCGCATTATCCTTACGCAATTGCACCACGGCATAGCTTCGTTTGCCGGTACGGCTGTCCACCAACCCCACCGGCTTAAGCGGACCGAAAAGCAACGTCTGTTCGCCCCGTTTTGCCATTACCTCCACCGGCATACAGCCCTCAAACACCTTTTGATCCCGATCAAACTCGTGCAGATGCGCCTGCTTGGCGGTAATCAGCTCGTTATAAAAACGGGTATATTGCTCTTTATCCATCGGGCAATTGATATAATCCGGCGTACCCTTATCATATCGGGAGGCAAAAAACGCCACGTTCATATCAATGCTTTCCGCCGTAACGATCGGCGCCGCCGCATCAAAAAAGTACAAATAGTCCTTCCCCAGTTTTTGACCGATGGCACGGCTGAGTGCCTCGGAGGTCAGCGGTCCGCTGGCAACGACGGTGGGACCGTCGGGGAGTTCGGTAACTTCCTGCTCCACGACGGTAATACGGGGATGGTTGCGGATCTTTTCGGTGATCATAGCGGAAAAGGCCTCACGGTCCACTGCCAAAGCGCCGCCGGCAGGTACGGCCGTAGCATCAGCTGCCATCATAATCAACGAATCCAGGCGACGCATTTCCGTTTTCAACAGACCTACCGCATTGGCAAGTCCATCTGCCCGCAACGAATTGGAGCAGACAAGCTCGGCAAAGTTATCCGAGCTGTGCGCCGGTGAGTGGCGGGCAGGTTTCATTTCATAAAGGGTGACGTCGACCCCACGGCTTGCAAGCTGCCATGCAGCCTCACAGCCGGCCAGGCCGGCACCGATCACATTTGCTTTCATTATTCATCCTTTGTCTGTTCTTTTTTTGCGCCGGGGCAAGCGGCGTTGGCGCAATAAATCTGACGGTAACGGTTGTTGCGACGATACAAATTCTTACCGCAATGGGGGCAGAGATCCTTCAACGGTACATCCCAGGTCATAAAATCACAGGTGGGATTGTGCTCACATCCGTAATAGGTCTTGCCTGCACGGGAGCGCTTTTGCAAGATCTTGCCGCCACACTTGGGGCAGGCAACGCCGGTATCAATAATAATGGGTTTTGTGAATTTACAATCCGGATAACCGGGGCAAGCCAAAAACTTACCAAACCGGCCGCTCTTGATCACCAGATTTTGTCCGCAATTGGGGCAGATCTCTTCCGTAACCTCATCCGGCACCTTTACACGGACGTCCTTGAGTTTTTCCTCCGCCTTGCTCAGGCTGACGGAAAAATCGCCGTAAAATCCGGCAATGACCTTTTGCCACTGTACCTTACCGTCCTCGATGGTATCCAGGCGCTTTTCAAGCTTTGCAGTGAAAGCACAATCGACGATCTGGGGAAAATGCTCCTTCATCAGACCGGTGGTGATCTCACCTAAAGCCGTAGGCTTGAGATTTTTGCCCTCGCGCTCGACGTATTCTCTGCCGATGATGGTGGTCAGGATCGGCACGTAGGTAGAGGGTCGCCCTACCTCCAGTTCTTCCAGCGTTTTGATCAGTGAAGCCTCGGTATACCGTGCGGGAGGCTGGGTGAAGTTTTGCTCTTTTTCCAGTTCCACAAGCTTCAGCGGGTCACCTACCGCCAGTTTGGGCAGGCGAGCCTGTGTCTCCGTCTTATCGGTGTCGTTGTACACCTTAGTATAACCGGCAAACTTCAGGCTTTGTGCATTCAGGCGGAACACATATTTACCGTCTGAGAAGGAAGCGCTGACCGTATCATACACGGCGTCACTCATCTGCGAGGCGATAAAACGCTCGAAAATCAACTTATATACCCGATATTGATCGGTGGTCAGAGAAGAACGGATCGCTTCGGGCGTCAGGCGCAGAGTGGTGGGGCGAATTGCCTCATGAGCATCCTGCGCGCTCTTTTTGGTTTTATACACACGGCGACGGGACGGATAAAATTCCGTACCGTAATTATTTTCAATAAATTCTTTTGCGGCGGCAGCGGCGTCGTCGGAAATACGCATCGAGTCCGTTCTCATATACGTAATCAAACCGATGAGTCCTTCCCCTGCCACCTCAACGCCTTCGTACAGTTCCTGAGCCGCCTTCATAGTACGACGAGCCTGGAAATTGAGACGACGGGAGGCCTCCTGCTGCAGAGTGGAGGTGGTGAAGGGCGGCGCCGGACTTTTGCTCTTGGAACCGTTTTTGACCTGGCTGACGGAAAAGGAGGATTGCAAGATCTCATCATACAGTTGCTGTGCTTCCTGCTCTGTATGGATGTCCAGTTTTCCATCCACGGTGCCGTAAAACAGCGTTTTCATTTTGCGGGTTGAGTCTGTTTTTGTAAAGGTGCCGTGCATATTCCAGTATTCTTGAGGTACAAATGCACGGATCTCCTCCTCCCGTTCCACAATCAATGCAGTGGCAACCGACTGCACGCGGCCGGCAGACAGACCTTTTTTAACCTTTTTCCACAGGAAGGGCGACAACTTATAACCCACGATACGGTCCAAAACACGTCGTGCCTGCTGGGCGTTGACCAAATCCAGATTGACTACGGTCGGCGCCTTAATAGCCGCATTTACGGCGTTTTTGGTGATCTCATTAAAGGTAATCCGGTTTCTTTCCGTCGGATCCAATCCGAGCAGGGTGCACAAATGCCAAGAAATTGCCTCTCCTTCACGGTCCGGGTCGGTTGCAAGAAATACTTTATTCGCATTCTTGACCTCTTTTTTCAAGGTATTGATCACTTGGCTCTTGCCGCGGATAGAGATATATTTCGGGGCAAAATCATGATCAACGTCCACACCAAACTCACTTTTCGGCAGGTCTCTGACGTGACCGACCGAGGCAACGACACGATATTTTTTGCCCAGATATTTTTCAATGGTTTTCGCCTTGGCAGGCGACTCAACAATTACTAAATTTGCCATATTTCTACAACCTTTCAAACTATGGTTTTAAATTTTCCGCCGGGTTGGGGTGCGACCCACCCTTTCAGTTCCATCATGGTCAGAGCGGACAGTACCTGATGCACGGGCAATTCCGTGCTTTGCGCCAGCTCGTCAGCCGTAATTCCCTCCTCCGGGATTTTAGAAAAAATCAGCTGTTCCTCTGCAGTATCAAACTGCGTGCTTTCCGTCACGCTTTCCACCACGGATTCAAAAGCCTCATCCTCGATCACGACCTCTTGCAGGTGTTCCTTCCAGGACGGCAAGTAAAATCGTACGATATCCGCAGGATCGATCACCGGTGTGGCGCCCTCCCGCAGCAATTCATTATTGCCGGCATAAGACGGATCGCGCAGACCGCCGGGCAAAACGAAAACGTCCTTGCCCTGCTCCAGCGCATAGCCGGCCGTCATCATAGCGCCGCTTTTGTGGGGCGCCTGCAAGATCAACGTGCCGGCAGTAAAGCCGGACAACAACCGATTTCGCACCTGATAGGCATCATAGCCTCCCTTTTCGTTGGGCAGACATTCACTGATGACAGCACCATGGGGCAAAACGTCGCGGATCAGACTGCTGACCCGTTTACTCACGGTTAGCAGTCCACCGGGGAGCAACAGTACACAACGACCGTCCGCATTTACGACGGCACGGTGCACCATCGCCTCGATCCCATCGGCTACGCCGCAAAACAACGTAAAGCCGGCCGTAGCGAGATGATGGGCAAATTCACTGGCAAGCGCCTCCCCCGTTGCGGTGGAATAGCGGGTACCGATCACCGTTAACGAAGGCGTTTGTAAACACGCGAACAAATCGCCCTGATAAAACAGCAGACAGGGCGGAATGGCAAGCTGCAACAGTTGTTCGGGGTAATCCGCATCATCAATGCACAATATTTCCAGACCGAATTGCTGACAAATGCCGAAAATATTATTCGATTTATCAAGATTTTTATCCAACAGGTCCTTTTGGCGGCGGTCACTTACGCCCCAATGCTCCAGCAAAGAACGGTCAGCACGATAGATATTCTCCGCGCTACCGGCCACCTTCCACAAGGCATACATCAGTTTGACGTCACCCTTTAGTGCCAGCCGCAGCCATATCCAATAAACATATTTATTCATGAGTCGCCCCTTTATAACCTTGCCACAATACAACGGCCGTTGCCGCAGCAGCATTCAGTGACTCGTTTTTACCCACCATGGGGATCAAAACACTTTGATCGGCAAGGCTTAAAATCTTCTCAGAAACGCCGTTTCCTTCATTTCCGATGACGATTACGCATTTTTGAGAAAAATCCAATTCTTGCAGTAAAACGGTGTTTTCCGACAACGCTGTCGCGTAAACCGCATACCCTTGTTTTTTCAGTTGCAGTAAACGACCGGCAAGATCGCCACGGTGCACACGAACACGGAAGGAAGAACCCATGGCACCACGCAGCGCCTTGGTAGAATACAGATCTACCGTCTGATCCGAGCAAAAGATATCCGTAACGCCAAATGCCTCCGCCGTACGAAGCATAGAGCCGAGGTTGGCCGGATCGGAAATGCCGTCCAGCGCCAGCACCATATTGCCGCTGACATCCGTTACAGACGTCTCCGGGATATCGGCGGCCATAATGATCTTCTGCGGTGTTTTGGCAGTGGATAATTTTTCAATGATTGCCGACGGAACCGAAAAGCATTCCGCTTCCCCACACTCTGCCGCCAGCGCCAATGCCTGATCATCCTCTCCTACCAGACAATACCGAACGGTGATGTGATTTGCAAGCGCCTCACGACACAGCTTGATCCCCTCCAGCAAAAACATCCCCTGTTCCCGTCTGCCGGCGGCCGTATGTAATTTTTTCAAGGACTTTACAAGCGGATTTTGCAAGCTGGTAATACGCTCCATAACAGCCTCCGATTTTCTGTCTATATAATGTAGGAATTTTCAATCTTTTTTATAATACCATAACACTGCCGTCAATGCAATACCCAATTTTTTTCGAAGTAAGCGAGCAAAAGAAAAAGAGAAGTATGCAAAGCATACTTCTCTTCGTTTTCCACTGGGGATTAATTACTTAACCTCAACCTGAGCACCGGCAGCTTCCAGTTTCTCCTTGATGGCATCGGCGTCTTCCTTAGAAGCGCCTTCCTTGATGGCCTTGGGAGCGGACTCAACCAGCTCTTTGGCTTCCTTCAGACCCAGACCGGTCAGCTCACGGACAACCTTGATAACGCCGATCTTGCTTGCGCCGGCGGAAGTCAGGATAACGTCGAACTCGGTCTTCTCTTCAACAGCGGCAGCAGCAGGACCTGCAGCAACAGCAACAGGGGCAGCAGCGCTAACGCCAAACTCTTCTTCGATTGCCTTAACCAGATCAGCCAGCTCCATAACGTTAAGAGCTTTGATCTCTTCAATAATGTTTTCAATAGCCATTTTAGTTTCCTCCTAAAATTGTTTTAATTTTTAATTATGCAGGGGTAGATTCGTTTTTCTGTTCTACGACAGCGTTCAGGGCTCTCGCCAAACCGGAGATATTGCCGTTAAGAGCAATACACAGCATGGTAAGCAGAGTCTCCTTGGAGGGCAGCTGAGCGATCTTGGTAACTTCCTCGAGGCTCAATACCTTACCTTCCATAAAACCACCCTTCAGGGTGAAGTTTTCATGGTCTTTTGCGAACTCGTGCAGGATCTTTGCAGGAGCGATCAGATCATCCTCGGACATAGCAATGGCAGTGGTACCGTTGAGTACGTCATCCAGACCTTCCAATTCAGCTTCCTTCAGAGCCAGTTTGGTCAGGGTGTTCTTAACTACGGAATAGTGAACGCCTGCCTCTCTGAGCTGTGCACGAAGTTTGGTGTCATCAGCAACGTTGATACCGCTGTAATCAACCAGAACACCGCTGATGGCGCCCTTGATCTTACCGGCCAATTCGCTGACGATAACTTTTTTCTGTTCCAATACTTTTTGACTGGGCATTTTGTTTTCACCTCACTTGCAATAAAAATGCTCCCAAACAGCGCAGTTTGGGAGCAACTTTAGACATAACAAAAAGCTCTCCTCCTCGGCTGGCGGGTCTCCCCTTTAAGCGCGTGCACCGGCTGTCTGCGAAGCAAGAATGTGTTAAGTTTACCACCAATTGGTGGATTTGTCAAGCAAAAACGTAAATTAAACGAGTTTTGCAGAGTTGATTTTGATACCGGGGCCCATGGTGGAAGCAACGGTACAGCTTCTGATGTACTGACCCTTGGCTGCAGAAGGCTTGGCCTTGATGATGGCAGCAAGCAGGGTGTTAAAGTTTTCAGACAGCTTAGCCTCACCGAAAGAAGCCTTACCGATGGGACAGTGGATAATATTGGTTTTATCCAGTCTGTACTCGATCTTACCGGCCTTGATCTCCTCGATTGCCTTGGCAACGTCCATGGTAACGGTACCGGCCTTGGGGTTGGGCATCAAGCCCTTGGGGCCCAATACTTTACCGAGACGACCAACCAGACCCATCATGTTGGGGGTGGCAACGATTACGTCAAAATCAAACCAGTTTTCTTTTTGAATCTTTTCAACCATATCCTCGGCACCGACATAATCAGCACCAGCGGCCTTTGCTTCCTCAGCCTTGGCATCCTTAGCAAAAACCAATACGCGGACGGTCTTACCGGTACCGTGAGGCAGAACAACTGCGCCACGAACCTGCTGATCGGCGTGACGAGAGTCAACACCGAGCTTAACGTGAACTTCTACGGTTTCGTCAAACTTGGCTCTGGCAGTTTTGGTAACCAGCTCCATAGCTTCAGAAACGTCGTACAATTTCTGACGGTCGACGAGCTTTGCACTCTCGACGTAGGATTTTCCTCTTTTCATTACTAATTCCTCCTTATGTGGTTCTACGGATAAATCCTCCCACATACACCTCTGAAAGTGTATTGAAAGACAGTTGATTACTCCTCAACTGTGACGCCCATACTTCTGCAAGTACCGGCGATCATGCTCATTGCAGCCTCGACAGAAGCAGCGTTAAGGTCTGTCTTCTTGGTCTCAGCAATAGCTCTGAGCTGCTCTTTGGTGATCTTTGCAACCTTTGTCTTGTTCGGAACACCGGAGCCGCTTTCGATGCCGACTGCCTTTTTGATCAGAACAGCCGCAGGCGGAGTCTTCGTAATAAACGAGAAAGAACGATCCGCATACACCGTGATGACGACCGGAATAATGTATCCGATATCATTTTTGGTTCTTTCGTTGAATTCCTTGGCAAACTGCATAATGTTAACACCGTGCTGACCCAGTGCGGGACCAACAGGCGGTGCAGGTGTGGCTTTGCCGGCAGGAATCTGCAATTTGATGTAACCTGTTACTTTTTGTGCCAACTTGAACACCTCCCTTTAAGGTTAAATGTGGTAATATGGCGGAAAGAAGCTTTCCTCCCACTCTAATAAACGCACCTTTCGGTACAGTTTATCCTACTCCAACGGGCTGACCTGACCAACGTTCAATTCGACCGAGGTCTCCCGTCCAAACATGGATACAACCAGCTTAAGACGCTGTTTATCCGCTGTGATGTCGGTGATTTCACCGGTAAATCCGCTCATTGCGCCGTCGATGATCTTGACGCTCATACCCTTCTCGTACTCACATTGTACAGTCTTGGTCTCAACGCCCAACTTTTCTACCTCTTCGGCGGTCAGCGGAATAGGCTTGGTGGTTGCGCCGACAAAACCGGTAACACCGCGTGTGTTCCGAACGATATACCAGGTCTCATCCGTCATCACCATTTTCACCAAAACATAACCGGGAAATAACTTGCGTTCCCGTTCCTTTTTGCCCTTTTCCGTAATATCAACTACGGTTTCGGTAGGAATTCTGACGTCGCAAATAACTTCTTCCAGTTTTCTGTTCTCGATGATCTTTTCAAGATTAGTGGCCACCTTATTCTCATAACCGGAATAAGTATGGATCACATACCATTGAGCTTTTTGTGCCATAGGTGTTAACCTCTATTAACCAACTGTCCAAGACCAAAGTTGAACAGCAGATCAAGCAGGAAAACAACGGCACCGACCAAAACGACCAGAACAATAACAACGATGCTCTTGTTCAGGGTTTGACTGGGTGTCGGCCAAATAATTCTTTTAAAAGCCTCGATGCGGACCTCTTTAAAGAAATTGCCGATTCTGGAAAAGATAGATTTTTTCTTTTTTTGTTCAGCCATTTCACATGCCCTCCTCTTCTTTAGAAAACGAAATTACTTGGTTTCTTTATGCAGGGTATGCTTTTTGCAGAATCTGCAATACTTGTTCATTTCCAGTCTTTCAGGATCGTTTTTCTTGTTTTTCATTGTGTCATAGTTTCTCTGTTTGCACTCTGTGCAAGCAAGCGTAATTTTAACGCGCATTTTCGGCACCTCCTGTAATTTAATTGCCTCCCTGATAAATTTAGGGCTATTTTTGAACACACGAAAATCAGCCCCATGACAGGTACGGCAAATTATATCACATATTTTTCAAAAGGTCAATCATTTTTTTGATATTTTTTCAATTTTCTTGACCACGCAAACTTTCTATATTATAATACTAATAATGTAGATAATCAAGTCTTTTTATTGGATAAGGAGATTTTTATGGCAAAAAACATTGTTATGCTGGCCATGGGAATGGATATCGGCGGCGCGGAAACGCATATCGTTGAGCTTTCCTGTGCCTTGCGGCGCAAGGGGCATCGGGTAACCGTATTCTCCAGCGGCGGTGACTATACAAAGAAACTAAACGAAATGGGCGTGGATCATATCACGGCGCCGATGAATACCAAACGTCCCGGCAGCATGATCCGTTCATATAAAATATTGTACGATTTTTGCCGTCGCGAACGTGTAAGCATCATTCACTCCCACACACGTATCACCAATTTCATTGCCCATTTCGTCAGCAAAAAATTGCATTTGCCGATGGTGACCACCGTGCACGGCCGTTTCAGTCTGGGTCCGTTACAGCGTCTCTTTTCCCGTTGGGGCGACCGTCAGCTGGCCGTCAGTGAGGATCTGCGGGAATACGTCGCCGACGGCTATAACATCCCCCGCGAAAAGGTACGCCTGACCGTCAACGGTATCAATCCCGACAGCTTTTTCGAGCAGAACGACCCGAGCCTGCGGGAACAGTTTGGTTATACCGCCGATCACCAGGTGATCATTTGTGTTACGAGAATTGATCCGGATGCCAGTGAAAGCGCACTGCGTCTGTTACAGGCTGCGCCGCTGATCTATGCGGCCCGTCCCAACGCACGAATCCTGATCGTCGGCGGGGGCAAGCAATTTGATATGCTGCAGCAAAAGGCCAACGAGATCAACGCTGAAACTGAGCCGAATTTCGTATGTATGGCAGGCCCCCAAACCAACATCCCCGCATTTTTGAATTTAGGTGACGTATTCGTCGGTGTTTCCCGTGCCGCGCTGGAGGCAATGGCCTGCGGAATGCCCGCCGTATTGATGGGCAATGCCGGCTATCTCGGTGTTTTCTCCAAAGACAATACCAAAGCCTGCATCGATACCAACTTCACCTGCCGCGGATACGAGCACGTCTCTTCCGACGTGGTGGCCAACACCCTGCTGGACATTTTGGCCCATCCCGAACAATACAAAGAAAACATCTGTTACGGACAGGAGTTGGTAAAGGAGCACTATTCCGTTCACTCGATGGTTGAAGATGCTCTGGCTACCTATGAGGACGCGCAAAACGATCTGCGTCCCAACGATCTGATGATCAGCGGTTATTACGGCACCCATAATTTCGGTGACGATATCACCATGAAGGCCATCATCGAAAATGTAAGCAAACAATACCCCGTCAAGACCATCACCATCCTCAACCATTATACCAAGGATCTGATCCCCGATCCCCGCGTACAGACGGTACATCGGTTTAATTTGTTTAAGATCCTGCCCTTGATGCGGAAAACCAAACTGTTTATGCTGGGCGGCGGATCGCTGTTACAGGACGTCACCTCCAACCGCAGTCTGTTCTATTATTTATTTATGCTGTTCCATGCCGTCAAATTCGGTTGCAAGACCATGATCTACGCCAACGGCATCGGCCCCGTGCTGGTCCCCCGACATCAAAAGCAAGTCAACAAGGTGCTCAGCCGACTGGACCGCATTACGATCCGCGACAGCATTTCCTACAAAGATCTGCTAAAAAACGGTTTTAGCAAAGAAACGGTCTTGCTGACAGCGGACGAAGCGTTTTGTTATAATTATAATGTAGAAAGCCGTCTGCCCGCAGAATTTCCCGCAACAGACAAAAAGATCCTGCTGGTCAATCTGCGCCCCTATGCCCGTTATCCCAGAGATATTTCCGGTGACGTTGCCGAAGCGCTAGATCGGGTGGCGAACGAATACGATCTGTATCCCGTATTACTGCCGGTGCAATTTGATCAGGACGAACCGATTTTGCAAAAGGTCAGCCGCCAGATGAATGTGCCCCACCACATCTTCAGCAAACGGCTGACAGAGGATGAAATCATTGCCTGCATCCGTCGATGCGATTATTTACTGACCGAGCGTCTGCATCCCATGGTATTTGCCGCTCGGATGAAAAAGCCGGTAGCCGGTGTAGTATACGATCCCAAGGTCGCCGCCACTGCAGACAGTTTGTCCATTTCCGAATACACGGTCAATCTGCAGGACATCTCGACAGAAAGCATTTACCAAATCGTCTGCCGGATCATTCAAAATGCAAGTGAAATTTCACAGTCTTTGGGCCCGGCGGCTGATAAAATGTATCAGGCTGCGCAACAAAACAGCGCCATTGCCGGCGAATTATTAGGAGAATAAATATGAAGATCATCGGAATCGATTACGGTGACACCCGCACCGGGCTGGCCATTTCCGACCCGGAAGAGCGGCTGGCCTTTTCGGTAGGCGCCGTCACCGCCAGAAGCATTGAAACCGCCGCGGCGCTGGTTGCCGAAAAAATCAACGAATTACAAGCGGAAAAGGCCGTACTGGGATTACCCAAAAATATGGACGGCACCCAAGGCTTTCGCGCGGAGAAAACAAAGAAATTTGCAACGGCGTTGCAGGAATTGTTTCCGCAGATGGAAATTGATTTTCTGGACGAACGTCTAACCACCAAGGCCGCCGAATATTACCTCAACGCCACCAACACCAGGGGCAAAAAGCGAAAGAACACCGTCGATACCATGGCGGCGCAGATCATCCTGCAGGACTATCTGGATCGCAAAAAATAAAAATGTATTGCAAAAGCTCCTAATTTATTCTATAATAATACTTATATATTATCGAAAGGTTGTTAAACAAGAATGGAACTTTCCGTAAAGAAAATTTTTCGTACACTGATCGCCCACGTCTGGATCATCATCCTTGCAACGTCCGTACTGGCGGCAGGCGGTTTTGCATACGCTCATTACCGCATTCCCCATACCTTCACTTCCAGCATGAAGCTGATGGTCACCTCGGCCGACGCCGTTAACAACACCAGCGAAATCACCACCATGCGTCGTATGGTAAACACCTACGTGGAACTGTTGGACAGCCGTGACTTTTATCAGGTTATCAAAGACAACTGCAATCTGCCCTATACCCCCGCACAACTGAAAAGCATGATCACCTACACCATCAAAGAGGACAGCGAGGCCTTTTCAGCTACCGTAGTGGCATACACCCGTGAGGATTGCTCGAAGATCATTCAATGTTTGGACGAACAGGTGCAACAATACGTTAGCGCAAAATACACCCGACTGACCATCACCTCTGTCGAATCCCCCAGTGAGCCGGCAGAAAGTTCAAAAACCATCAAGATGACCATTCTGGCCGCACTGTTGGGCGCGATCCTTTCCGCCGCCGGTATTATCATTTACAGTGAATTTGACGTACGCGTTAAATCCGAGCATGAGCTGAGCGAACGGTACAACATCCCTGTGCTGGGAACCGTCCCCACCTTTGATTTAAAGAAAAAGCGGTCCAAAAACTCCGACCGCAGTCACAGAGAAGATACCATTGCAGAACAGGAGGTGGATATCGATGAAAAGTAATAAAGGAACCCCTTACGTAATGGACTCGAACCTGAAGTTTAAAATCACCGAAGCGTACAAGACCATTCGTACCAACCTCGCCTTTTCTCTGATCAAAAAAGGCTGCCGTAAGATCATCGTATCATCCTCCTGCCCCAGCGAGGGTAAATCCACCATGTCCGTCAACATTGCCGTTTCCATTGCGCAGACGGAAGCAAAGGTTTTGCTGATCGATGCCGACCTGCGCCGCCCCAAGGTACACCGTTTTCTGGCCCTGCACAATTCGCCCGGTGTGACCAACTATCTCAGCGAAATGAGCACCTTAAACGAAGTGATCCGTAAAACGCAGTATCCCAATTTGCAGGTCATTACCGCCGGTTCGTTGGTACCCAATCCCTCCGAAATGCTCAGCAGTGAGCCTTTCAAAGAACTGCTGGAAAAAATGGAAAAGCAATATGATTATATCATCATCGACTCGACACCGCTCAACGTCGTCGCCGATGCCCTGCCCATCATCAAACTGTGTGACGGCGTAGTAATGGTCATTCGCGAAAAGGTCTCCACCTATACCGAGTTGGACGCTGCCATCAAGCAGTTGGAGCTGATCGACGCAAAAATTCTGGGCTTTATTTACAACGGCGTCAACGAATCCAAACGTAGATATTCATCCTATAAAAACAAATATGCCAATTATAACTGATTTTCATACACATATTTTGCCTGCCATCGACGATGGTGCCACCAACACCGAAGAAGCGCTGGCAATGCTACAAAGTCTATATGATCAGGGTGTGCGCCGTGTGGTATTGACCCCACACTTCTATCCGCAAAGAACGTCCATTACCGATTTTCTGCAACGACGGGATGCCGCCATGAAAACCCTGCTTGCGATCGAGGACCGGCCGAAAGATATGGAATTGATCCTTGCGGCAGAGGTATATATGCACGAAGCGGTTTTAAACATCCCCTACGACGAGTTGCGCAAGCTGTGCATTCCCGGCACCGACTATATCCTGACGGAACTTCCGTATGGTGTTGATTTGACGCCCGGTGTGTTGCGCCGTGTTTCAGGACTGATCTATAACTACGATTGCGTGCCCGTTTTGGCCCACATCGAACGGTATTTTCACCGCATCAGCCGCAAGGCTGTCAGCGAATTATTGGACGAGGGATGCAGGTTACAGATCAATCTCAATCATTGGGAGCGTCTCTCGCCTCTTAAAAAATATCGGTTAAAGCAACACATCAAAAAACGGGAGATCGATTGCTGCGGCTCGGACTGTCATAATATGACCGAGCGTCCCCCGCTGTTTATTGACTCGGCGACACGGTTGGGCGCCACTTTTGGCAAGCGAACGGCAAATGCCATTCTCAGTGCAGAAAGATTATTTTAGAAAAACCTTGCAAAGAAATTCTTTGCAAGGTTTTTTATTTCTACAGCGGCATTTCGACGGGATTCTTTTGTCATATTTACACACTGCCATCATACAATTTAGTGAGGAAATTTATGATGGGGTGAGAGGTTTGAAAGACTATATACACGCGCGGGTACTGCAACTGGCCGATTATATTATAGAAAACGAAGCAACCGTGCGAGCGGCGGCCGCTGCTTTTTGTGTCAGCAAATCGACGGTACATAAGGATATGCGTTGCCGCCTAAAGTACGTCGATCCGGATAAATACGATCAGGTGGCGCAGGTACTGCAATACAATCTCAGCGAACGGCACATCCGCGGAGGTATCGCCACGAAAGAAAAATACAGAAAGATGCGTATAAAAAAAGAAATCGTATAACGCAAAAATGGCCAAAAGCAAATGCTTTTGGCCATTTTGATTTGTAAATTAAAATGCGCGGGGGGTTTGACGGTTGGTTCTGCGACGGCGCTCGATAATCTCCAACTGGTCAAGGTTGGCAAGAGATTTGCCCGTACCGATGGCAACGCACAATACAGCGTCATTAGCAACGTAGGTACGAATCCCCGTCTTTTCCTCGATCAGCTTGTCCAGACCGTGCAACAGCGCGCCACCGCCGGTCAGGCAAATGCCGTTCTGGTAAATATCACCCACCAATTCAGGCGGCGTTTTCTCCAGCACATCGTGCAATACGTCGATAATGGCGAGGGCGCATTCGGTCAAGGGCTCGCGAATCTCTTCCCCGCAGATCTCAATGGATTTGGGCAGACCGCTGTTGAGACAACGTCCCTTGATGATCATCGTTTCATTATCTTCCTTTTTATATACCGAGCCGATCTGGATCTTGATATCCTCGGCAGTACGCTCGCCGATCAGAATATTATATTTCTTTTTGATAAAGCGGATGATAGAATCATCAAATTTATCGCCGGCCATTTTAATAGACGAGGACAACACCACGTCACCCAACGAAAGAACTGCAATATCCGACGTGCCACCGCCGATATCCACAACGATATTGCCGTTTGGCTCGTTAATATCAATGCCGGCGCCGATGGCAGCCGCCTTCGGCTCCTCAATGAGGCTGACAAATTTTGCGCCGGCATGCTTGGCCGCCTCCAAAACCGCCATTTCCTCCACCTCCGTGACCTCAGAAGGCACGCAGATAATAACACGCGGCTTAAACAGCGAATTTTTGGAAACCTTGAACAGAAAATATTTGATCATTTTTTCCGTGGTTTCGTAATCGGAAATAACACCATCCCGCAGAGGGCGGATGGCAACAACGTTACCGGGGGTACGACCGACCATTTTTCTGGCCTCGTCCCCGACGGCAAGCACCTTTTTTGTATTCGTATCAATTGCAACAACTGCAGGCTCCTTAAGTACGATCCCCTTGCCGCGCATATAAACAATGATGGTGGCCGTACCCAGATCGATACCGATATCCTGTCCCAGCATTCAAACTTCCTCCATATATTCAAAAAGTAGAAATAGTCTCTTATCCTTGTTATTATATCCTACTTACGGACATTATTCAAGAGTTTTTTTGCACTTTCCCCTTCACTGCGGCGGCAAAAGTGACCGCATACACCTTACTTGCGCCGTACAAGCGTAGTATTTTGGCGCATTCGTTGAGGGTAGCACCGGTAGTGCAAACGTCATCTACCAGCAAAATCGTTTTACCCCGCAGCCACTCACGATCGGTCACGCCGAAGGTATCCAACACGTTGGCGGCCCGTCGTGACGGATCCTTGATCCGTTTTTGCGCCGGGCTGTACCGCCGCTTTCGAAGCAAGCCGGACTTGAGCGGCAATTGCAAACAATCGCTCATCTTTTTGGCCAACAGCCGTGCACAGTCAAATCCGCGCAGCCAGCGATTCCACCAATGCATCGGCACGGGTATAATGGCATCAAAGGTAATATCTTGATATTTACTACGCACGTTTTCCGCCATCAGAAAGCCATAATGCTCTGCCAGCGTCGTATGCTTTGAAAATTTCAAGCGGTACATTCCCCGTCGCACACCACCGTCGTAATAAACGCAAGCGATCCGTCGGGCGTAATGATACCGTCGATGTCCGCAAGTACAATAGGAAACGCCGACACCGCAGAAAGCGCAGATCTTACCGTCAATGATCAGTCCGTCCTTTACGCAATCCCTGCAGACCAACCGATCACTGCGCATCGTTTTTCCACACAAAATGCAGCGTGTGGGATATACCAGCGAACCGCTCATCTTTGCGCCTCCAAAAGATACCGCAAACCGGAAAAACGATTGGTTTGCTTGTTATTATCTACCATGCGCCAAACGACCGTTTCACTGCCCACGATCAGCAAGATCCGTTTTGCACGGGTAACTGCGGTATACAGCAAATTGCGGTACTGCAACAACGGCACGGCATCCGGGAGAGAAATGACAACGATCTCAAACTCGCTCCCCTGGCTCTTATGCGCCGTCACGGCGTAGGCATAATCCAGTTCCTCCAGATTTTCATACGGATATTCCGCCAGACGGTCCTCGAAACGGATATACAGCATCTTATCCTTGGGAACGATGCGTTCCACCACGCCGATATCACCGTTGAAGATACCGGCCTCTTCGCTACCGTCCGCCTTTTGATAGACGATATCATAATTATTACGGGTCTGCATCACCTTATCGCCCACGCAGAACTGCCGTCCGCCCTGCGTACAGCTGACACCGCCACGGGCCGCAATGCCCAAACGGGCGCGGATCATTTCGTTTAGTGAAACGGTGCCTGCGGCCGTTTTTTTGGTCGGTGAGATCACCTGAACGCCGTGAAAAACATCACAACCGTACACCTTTGGAATCCGCTCACAAATCAATTTCACCACCGCATCGGCAATTCCCTCGGGCGTCTTTTTGGCGACAAAGAAAAAATCGTCTGTATTGTTGAGCGATGGGTATTCCCCGTGATTGATCTTATGCGCATTGACAACGATGCGACTGCTGGCGGCCTGTCGGAAAATCTCGGTCAGTGCCACGGTAAAAATCTTTTCACTCCGCAACAGGTCGCGAAATACGTTACCCGGCCCGACGCTGGGTAGCTGATCAGCATCTCCCACCAGAATCAGTTTGGTCCCCGGACGCAGGGCGCGCAACAACGCCTCAAACAATTTTACGTCCACCATGGACATTTCATCCACCACCAGCGCATCGGTCGCAATGGGGTTTTGCTCGTTTTTACCGAAAATATCCCGATGGGCTGCATCCACCTCCAGCAACCGATGAATGGTCTGAGCGGAATGGCCGCAAAGCTCGCTGATACGGTTGGCGGCACGTCCGGTGGGGGCGCACAGCATAAATTTATAATTCAGTTGTTCCAGCAAATGAATAATACCACGCAAAGTGGTGGTCTTGCCCGTGCCGGGGCCGCCGGTGAGAATCATCAGATTCTGCTCGATGGCGCCGGCAATCGCCTGTCGTTGCAGGCCGGCATAACGAATGCCCAGATCCTTCTCCACCCGATCGATCTGCTTTTCAATATCCTTAACGGTAACCGATTTATTTTGGGTCATCAAAGACAGACGACCGGCAATATAGTTTTCGCTGTTAAAATAGGGGGTAAGATACACAGCCTGCACATCGCGAATTTGCCGTATTGTCAAAATCTTACGTTCACACATATTTTCAATAGCAATGAGAATGGTATCCTCATCGGTATCCAGCAACTGCATCGCCAATCGGCACAGTGTTTCCTGTGGCAAAAAGGTATGCCCGTTTTGCAAATTGTGTCGCAGTACGTAACGGATATGGGCAAAAACCCGTTCGTCCCCCAAGGGATCAAAGCACAGCTTGGTGGCAATTTCGTCCGCCTTATCAAAGCTGAAACCGTCGATATCATCCCACAGACGATAGGGATCTCCTTCCAGCACGCGCACCGCCAGACCGCCGTATTCCTTATACACCTTTACGGCAAGAGAGGGCGAGATGTTATATTCCGTCAAATACATCAAAATATCCCGCATCCCTACCGTCAACCGAAACTGCTCGCTGATCTCCAGCGCACGGTCGGTGGTGATACCACGAATGACCGTCATTTTCAATGGCTCGTTTTCAATCACCTGCAGAGTATCGGTGCCGAATTCTGCCACCAATTTCTCCGCCGTCACCTTGCCCACGCCACGGATGGCGCCGGAAGCCAAAAACTTTAATATCCCGGTTTGCTCCACCGGAAAGCTCTTTTCAATATCCTCACAAACAAATTGTTTGCCGTAGGTGGGATGGGTGACCCATTTGCCATAAGCGTGAATCCCCTCCCCGGCGTAGATACCGGGGGCATTGCCGACCACAGTGATCAGCTCGCCGGCGTCTACACTGAACACGTAATAACCGCTCTCATCATTGGAAAATACAACGTCCTCTACAACGCCCTCGATTTCATCCTCTGCGATCAGCATCTGCTTGTCCCTCCTTTAAAATAGTAAGAAAATTCTTACTATTTAAATATATATTATTATTCTACCATATTCATTGATCTTTTTCAATCAAAGAAATCGTCGGATTTTCTTCCATATATTTTTTTACACAGCGATATGTATCCTCATCCATTCCCTCATCAAAAATCTGCACGCCTGTGGTCAGATTTTTAAAAGCAATCCGCTCGGCCATAATACATAGAGAATTCAGCAGAAATTCGATATTTTCCTCCCGTCCCCTGATCTTAACCGTCAGATTGACGCTTTCCAGCGATCGGATGGTCCGCATTGCAACGCTTTCCAAAATACACATAATAAATTCCATCAGACCGATGATCGCAAAAAACGAGATCACAACCAGCACAATTGTCCACAACACTTAAAATCACCTCTGTTACAATATATGTAACAGAGGTGATTTGTGTGTACCTAATTGTTTTGAACAAAGGCGGCGATCTGATCTGCCAGGTCAGTACGCTCCCAGGGCATATCCAAATCCTCACGCCCCATATGGCCATAGGCGGCAATCTGCGCATAGATCGGGCGGCGAAGATCGAATTTTTCGATAATTGCCTGCGGACGCAGGTCGAAAAATTCGGCAATCACGCGATCGATCACCTCGGGGGCAACGGTTGCCGTACCAAAGGTTTCGGCCATAACGCTCAACGGTCTGGCTACGCCGATGGCATAAGCGATCTGAATTTCACATTTTTTGGCAAGGCCGGCCTTAACGATATTTTTGGCAACGTAACGGGCGGCATAGGCGGCGCTACGGTCCACCTTGGTGGGATCCTTACCGCTGAAGGCACCGCCACCGTGGCGACCAAAGCCACCGTAAGTGTCCACAATGATCTTGCGGCCAGTCAGACCGCTGTCACCCTGCGGGCCACCTACCACGAAACGGCCGGTGGGATTTACATATATTTTGGTGTCCTTATCCATCAGCTCGGCCGGCAAGATGGGGGTAATTACCTGTGCAATAATATCTGTGCGGATCTGTTCCATCGAAACGTCGGCATCATGCTGTGAGGAGATGACCACCGCCTCAATTCGTTTAACCGTGTCACCCTCATATTCCACCGTCACCTGGGTTTTGCCGTCGGGGCGAAGATAGGACAAGGTGCCGTTTTTACGCACGGCAGTCAGCTGTTTTGCCAGTTTGTGCGCCAAATCAATAGGCATCGGCATCAAGGTTTCGGTTTCGTCGCAAGCAAATCCAAACATCATGCCCTGATCGCCGGCGCCGATGGTCGCCGCGCGTTCTTCACTACCCTCTTTAGCCTCAATCGCGCGGTCAACGCCCAGCGCAATATCCTCACTTTGCTTATCGATCGACAGCAGTACGGCGCAGGTATCGCAGTCAAAACCGAATTTTGCACGATCATAGCCGATCTCCCGCACTGTTTCCCGCGCGATGGTAGTAAAATCAACCTGCGCTGAGGTGGTGATCTCGCCCATCAGGTGAATCATACCGGTGGTAACAGTGGTTTCACAAGCCACACGGGAATAAGGATCCTGCGCCAACAATGCATCCAGCACGCTGTCCGATATTTTATCACAAATCTTATCCGGATGTCCTTCCGTTACAGATTCGGACGTAAAAAACCATTTTCTTTCCATATTAAAAAACTCCTTTGCACTAAAAACGCTCCCGCGCGTGACGGGAGCGTAAAAAACATATCTTCCGGCACAAGCCGCTGGATTTAACACCTTACCGCTTGGCAGGTTGTCGGACTTCATCGGGCCAGATCCCTCCGTCACTCTTGATATTTGCTATTCATTTTTATATATCATAGTCTATTTTACAGGTTTTGTCAAGATGATTTTGTTTTTTACAATTTCTTTCCTTATATAATATAAAAGATGCAGTCCTGCAGGACTGCATCTTTTGTTAAAACTTAATAATTGAACAGCACACGTGCCAGTTCGTAACTACCGGCCATACCGTCTGCACGCTCGATAGTAAAGAAATCACTCCACTTTTCAATCGTGTCAGCCTTATATGCGCCGACAGAAACAGGCTTATTGTAAATCAACTGCGTGAACAGTTCGGGAGTAGCAGCAAATTCAGCAGAGGCGCTGAGAGCCGCGGAGCTGATCTTAGAGGAAGCACCGGGGAAGGCCAATGCAGATTCGGAAACGTGAGACATCATGGAAGTATAGAAGGTAACACCCATGTTGATCTTCATTTCCTCATAGCGAGCCTGCTGCTCTTTGGTGAGAAGATCCATAAAGGAACTCTCGTAATTCTCCTGCCATGCAACCGTGTAATCCTCGGCAAATCTGAGGGCGATTGCAGGATTGGCGCAACGCTCGAGCACGGCAAAACCGCTGGCCCAGCCGGCGGAATGCGTTTTCAAAACGTCTTCACCGTTAGCGTAGAGATAATCACCGTTTTCGTCCATCTCAGAAGAGCGGATGAGGTTTTCGGCGATGGTGCCGTAGGGATAACCTACGAAATCCCATTTGTTGTTACCGGCAGCAGCGGCAATGTCGGCCAAATCGTGGGCCTCGGCGCCCAGCATTGCGTATTGACCGGCAGCATCGGTACCGATGTATGTATTAAAGAGTTTGGTAATGGCAAGGTCTTTATCTTGTTCTTCAACGAAGGCAGCAACGTTCATACCGTTTGCACCGGTATTGGTCCAGTACAGTTCCTGAATGGTATCCAGCGTGAAACGGGAGTAACCTGCAACGCTGTCATAATCTTCCAGCGCAGAAAGAGTAGCAGCCTTAGAATACATATTCAGCTTAAAGCCGGGAACGTTATCACAGCCGAACCACCAACCGGTGTTGGCCTTCACGTTTTTCAACGTAGCCAGACCAACCTGATTATTAAAGGTGGAATTGATCAGCATCTGCTGCATCGCCTTCAGACCCCAGGTACCGTCGTTGTACATCTTAACGGGATCGGCCAGCGCAACCTCTTTATAGTTGACCATGTTCACGGTATCTTCCTGCGCTGCCAGCTTGCCTTTCGTGATCAGATTGCCCTTGTTATAGGCAAGTACGTAGGGAGCGCCGATACCGGCGGCAACGTAGTAATCACAGGATTGCTGTTCGGAAGCGAAGTGAGCATCCGAGATGGAGTAGTTAGCGCTCATGGAGCTGTGGAAGGAACCGAGCTTGTCGCCCAACTCGAAGTTAACGAAGCTGGTCAGCGGCTGGGTAAAGTACTGAATATCGCCCCAGATGTTCTGGTCAACAAACATAATGTCAGCCTTGGCATCGGAAAGAGCAACCTTTTTGACCTCTGCGGAATACAGAGCACCGGTCTTACCCAGATTGTTTACGACAACGGTCATGTTGAGCTCGTTGGCAACAGCCTTCATCATGGTGCTATCCTGACCGGAGATGTCATAGGGAGTAAACACATAAACGGTTCTGCCCTTCATCAGATCATCCGAAACACCGGTAGCGGTGTCGGCATCGACCATCTTGTCACTGACCTGCTGCAGGAGTTCTTCAATTTTGGTGAAGACATCCTCCGTGGTCTGGAAGGGAGAAGAAGGCGTTTCTTCTGCCGGCGGTTCAGCCGGGGGTTCAGTCGGGGG
>JAZQDW010000081.1:0-52782 GCA_045546995.1 Eubacteriales bacterium | reverse complement strand
AAGGACTGCTCTCCCATGGTCTGTTTTCCATTCCGGCTGTGAAAGGTGTTTCCTTCGGTGACGGCTTTGCCATGGCTTCCATGCGGGGCAGCGAAGCAAACGATGCCTTTTATTACGATGATGCGGGCATTGCACGCACCCGCACCAATCATAACGGCGGCATCAACGGCGGCATCACCAACGGCATGCCTTTGCTGGTTTCTACCGTCATCAAACCCACACCTACCATTGGCATGGCGCAGAAAACCATTGATATTTCCACCCGGCAGGACACCTTGCTCTCTGCAAAGGGCCGCCACGATCCCTGCATCGTTCATCGGGCCAGAATCGTAGTGGACAGCATTATCGCCCTTGTGCTGTGCGATGCTCTGCTTGGCAGGTTTGGAACGGATTATTTTGCACCGGAGGAATGACGCATGCAATACGGTTGTATCGGAGAAAAGCTGGGACACAGCTTTTCCAAAATCATTCACAATCAATTGGCGGATTACGATTATCAGCTGGTGGAATTGTCCCCCGATGCGGTGGATGCATTTATGAAACAGCGGGATTTTCGCGCCATCAACGTGACCATTCCCTACAAGCAAACGGTGTTGCCCTATCTGCAGCATATCGATGCGCCGGCCCAAAAGATCGGCGCAGTGAATACCATCGTTCATCGGGACGGTGAGCTGTGGGGATATAATACGGATTTTTACGGGTTGGAACGGCTCATTTGTCGGGCCGGGATCGCTCTGCGGGATAAAAAAGTGTTGATCCTCGGCTCGGGCGGGACCTCCAAAACTGCTTTGGCGGTGGCCGAGCATCTGGGGGCGCGGGTGGTTTTCCGTGTATCCCGCACGGCCAGAGAGGACTGCATTACCTATGAAACGGCTGTGGAGCATACGGATACCGAGGTGATCATCAATACCACCCCGGCCGGAATGTACCCCCATCTGCAGGGAGCGGCCATCGATATCAGCGTCTTTCCTGTGTTGGAAGGAGTGGTCGATGCAGTATACAATCCTCTGCGCAGTACCCTTGTTCTGCAGGCGCAGGACAGAGGGCTTACAGCGGTGGGCGGACTGTATATGCTGGTGGCGCAGGCGGCCAAGGCCGTGGAGCATTTTTTGGATACCACGGTGCCGGAGCGTCGGGTGGAGCAGGTGTTTACCCAACTGTTTGCCCAAAAGGAAAATATTGTGCTGATCGGTATGCCCTCTTGCGGTAAAAGCACGGTGGGGGGCTTGCTGGCCGAACAAACGGGCAGGGAGTTGGTAGATACCGATGCGCTGATCGTAGAGCAGGCGGGCAAAAGCATCCCGGACATTTTTGTCCAAGAAGGGGAGGCAGCCTTCCGTGCGCTGGAGGCGCAGGTGATCGCTTCTCTTGCCCCCCGTCAGGGGCTGATCGTTGCCACGGGCGGCGGCGCCGTGCTGCGGCAGGAAAACGTGCGCGCATTGCGCCACAACGGAAAGACCGTGTTTCTCGATCGGCCGGTGGCGGCGTTGCTGGCCACCCGGGATCGACCCTTGTCCTCCGATCGGGCGGCATTGGAACAGCGTTATAAAGAGCGGTATGACATCTATTGCGGGGCGGCTGATCTTCATATAGAGGGCAACCCCACGGCGGAGGAGACCGCACAAAGGATCATAAAGGAATGTATGTTATGAAATTGTTGATACTCAACGGACCCAATCTCAATCTGCTGGGTCTGCGGGAACCTGATATTTACGGCAAAGAGGATTATGCCGCTTTGTGTGACAAGATCCGCGCCCACGGGGCGACCATCGGCGCAGCGGTGGAGATTTTTCAATCCAATCACGAGGGCGCATTGGTGGATGCCATTCAATCGGCTTACGGACGGGTGGACGGGATCGTGTTCAATCCCGCCGCTTATACCCATACCTCGGTGGCACTGCTGGATGCTTTGAAGGCGGTGGGGATCCCCACGGTGGAGGTTCACATCAGCGACGTATCCAAACGGGAGGATTTCCGACAGATCAGCTATGTTCGGCAGGCGTGCATCGCCACCATCAGTGGACAGGGCACGGACGGATATTTGCAGGCTATGGATCTGTTGCAAAAAGAGGTAATGAAATGAAGGTAACGATCACTCCCTCCACAGCGCACGGTTTGTTACAGGCGCCGCCCTCCAAATCGGCGGCCCATCGGGCCCTCATCGCCGCGGCGTTGAGCGATGGCTGTACCGTGTGCGGCGTGGGGGACAGTCAGGATATGCGCGCCACCATCGGCTGTTTGGTCGGAATGGGGGCGCAGGTACAGCGGGAGGGCGATAGGATCACCCTGGGAGGACTGGTACCGCAAAACATCCCCGCCTGCCGCATTGATTGCGGGGAAAGTGGGTCGACCCTGCGATTTCTCATCCCTCTGTGTCTGTTGGGGCATCAGCCGGTGGAGCTGGTGTGCCACGGTCGTCTGGCCAGCCGACCGCTGGAGGAATACCGACAGCTGTGCAAAGAAAAGGGCTGTCGCTTTGAACAAAAGGAAAACGTAATTACCGTGTGCGGCCCTTTGTCTGCCGGCGCCTTTTCGGTGGCGGCGGATCGCAGCAGCCAATTTGTGACGGGGCTCTTGTTGGCGTTGCCGCTGTTGCCCGGTGAGAGCACGCTGGAACTGCGAGGCAAACGGGAAAGTATGTCCTACGTGGCGCTGACCATACAGGTACAGCGCGCGTTCGGTATTCAGATCGATGAGGTGCCTGACGGCTATCGCATCGTCGGCGGCGGGCGGTATCAACGGAATGAATTTACGGTGGAAGGGGATTGGTCCAACGCCGCCTTTCCATTGGCGCTGAACGTATTGGGCGGCGCCATCGACCTGCAAGGTCTGCAAGAGGACAGCGTGCAGGGCGATCAGGTCTGCCTTGCTTATTTTGAAAAACTGGGAACAGAAACGTTAGATCTTTCCGATTGTCCCGATCTGGCGCCGGTGCTCTTTGCGCTGGCGGCCGTCAAGGGCGGTCGGTTTGTGGGTTGTCGACGGTTGCGGCTGAAGGAAAGTGACCGCATTGCCGCCATGCAGACCGAACTGGCCAAGTGCGGAATTATGTTGCAGGTGGATGAAGATACGGTGCAGATCACACCTGCAGGACTGCGCCCTCCCGTCGAGGAGATCGACGGTCAGGGGGATCATCGCGTCGTGATGGCTATGACGGTACTGCTCAGCCGTTTGGGCGGCTGTATCCGTGGCGCCGAGGCAGTGGCCAAAAGTTGGCCGGAATTTTTTGAGGCAATGAAGGCAGTTGGAATTGAGGTAAAAATATGCTGAATCAACAAACCAATATTTTAATTGTGGGATTGGGTCTGATGGGTGGCTCCTACGCCGCCGCTCTGTCCCAAAAAGGATATACGGTGCGGGGCTTGTCCCTGGAGCAACGGCCCATCGATTTTTGTCTGGCGCGCGGCTGGATCAAGGAGGGCGGCACCACTCCCGACGAGCATTTGGTGGGGACAGCGGATATCATTATCTGCGCGCTGTATCCCCGCGTATTTGTGCAGTGGGTGGAAAGTAATCAGCATCTGTTCAAGCCCGGCGCGCTGTTGACCGACGTGACGGGTGTCAAATCGGCGGTGGTCCGTCAGGTGCAGGAGTTGTTGCGGCAGGACGTGGAGTTTATTGCCGCTCATCCGATGGCAGGCAGAGAGCGCAGTGGCGTGGAATATGCCGATCCGTCCGTATTTGAGGGCGCCAACTATATCGTGGTGCCCACTGAAAAAAATACGGGGCTGGCCATCGAGACCTGTAAATATCTGGGGCAGGTACTGGGCTTTGGTAAGATCAGCGAACTCACCCCTGAAAAGCATGATCGGATGATTGCATTTCTCTCCCAGCTGACTCACTGTATCGCCGTGTCGCTGATGAACGCCGGCGAGGATGAGGGGCTGGTCCGCTATACGGGCGACTCCTTTCGGGATCTGACCCGTATCGCCAAGATCAACGATGAAATGTGGAGCGAGCTGTTCCTCATCAATCGGGAACCGCTGTTGGCGGAAATGGAAAAATTCCGTCAGGCCTTTGACGCATTGGAGCGATCCATCCGGGAAGGGGATCGGGACACCATGCGGCAGATGATGCGGCTCTCCACCGAACGCAGAAGCAAATTTGATAAATAGCATATAACAGAAAGAAGGCAATCCCCAATGAATATGGAATTCAAACGTAAGTTACCCATCCCGATGGAAATTAAGGAGAAGTTCCCCCTGACGGCCAAAATGCAGGAGATCTATGACAAGCGCTCCAGCGATATCGCCGCCATCTTCGAGGGAAGGGACGATCGCTTTATACTGGTCATCGGACCCTGCTCGGCAGATGCCAAGGAGCCGGTGCTGGAATATATTTCCCGTCTGGCGCGCCTGCAGGAGCAGGTGAAGGATAAGATCTTTATCATTCCCCGTATCTATACCAACAAGCCCCGCACCACCGGCGACGGCTATAAGGGAATGCTCCATCAGCCCAATGCGGCCGAGCGTCCGGATATGCTGCAGGGCATCATCGCCATCCGCGATCTGCATTTGAGCGCCCTGCGGGATTATGATTTTACCTGCGCCGACGAGATGCTCTATCCCGAAAATTATCGCTATCTCAGCGATCTGCTGGCCTACGTGGCCATCGGCGCCAGAAGCGTGGAAAATCAACAGCATCGTCTGACTGCCAGCGGTCTGGACGTGCCGGTGGGTATGAAGAATTCCACCGGCGGCGATCTGTCGGTGATGTTCAACGCCGTTACCGCCGCCCAGCACGCCCATACCTTCCTGTACCGCGGTTGGGAGGTACATTCCTTCGGCAATCCCCTGGCGCACGCCATTATGCGCGGTTACGTGGATTTTGCGGGACGCAACGTGTCCAATTATCATTACGAGGATCTGTTGCGGGTCAATGAGCTGTATCAAACGACAGGTCTTGCCAATCCTTCGGTGATCGTGGACTGCAACCATGCCAACTCCGGTAAGAAATATCTCGAGCAGATCCGTATTGCCGAGGACGTTGCCCATTCCCGCCGTCAAAACGGCGATATCAAGCGGCTGGTCAAGGGCCTGATGATCGAAAGCTATCTGGAGGACGGCGCCCAGAAGATCGGCGAGGGCACCTTCGGTAAATCCATCACCGACCCCTGCCTTGGCTGGGATAAAACAGAGGCGTTGGTACTGCACCTGGCCGAAAAACTGTAAAAAAGACTCCCTAAGGGGAGCCTTTTTTTAGTGATAGGAACGGTCGAAGGTGATGACGGTGAATACGTCGGGGCGATGCTTTTGCAGCATGGCGTCGATGGTGGCCGTCAGCTCTTTTTCGTTGCCGGCGTAGTCGGCGGGGAGCACCACGTCAAAGATGAGATTGGTATGGGTGGGGCCCTTGACGGCGCGGAAATCGTGGAGATTCAGCCCGTTTTCCAGCTTCGCCAGATGGCGCACACAGAGTTCTTTCAGAGCGTTGATCTCGGGATCGTCGGTGATGACGGGGTCCAGATGGATCACCGTTTCAAGCTGCATCTCCGTCTTAAAATCCCGTTCGATGTTGTCGATGAGATCGTGGCTTTCCATAATATTGCCCTTGGCGTCCACCTCCACGTGCAGGGAGACGAATACCCGTCCCGGGCCGTAGTCGTGCACCACCAGATCGTGAATGCCCAGCACGCCGTCATAGCTCATGGCCTTGTCGTGGATATCCCGCACCAGCTCGGGGGATGGGGGACGGCCCAACAGGGGATCCAGCGTTTCCTTGATCAGCCCCACGCCGGAGACCAGGATAAAGATACTGACGGCCAGACCGGTAATGCCGTCAATGTTCCACTCGGTCAGCGCGTACAACAGGGTGGACAGCAGTACCGCCAGGGTAGAGATACAATCGTTACGGCTGTCGGCCGCGGCGGCGGCAAAGGTGGCCGAACCGGTGATCTTTTGCAGTTTTTTATAAAAGAAGCTCAGCCACAGCTTGGCCAGAATGGCCGCTACCATGACCCCCACGCTTAATAGAGAAAAAGTGGGGGCTACCGGCGCGATGATCCGCTCCACCGATCCCTTGGCCAACGTCAGACCCAGCAACAGGACCAAAAAGGACATCACCAGACCGCTGATATATTCGATTCTGCCGTGCCCGTAGGGGTGGTCGCTGTCCGGCTTTTTGGCCGCCAGCTTAAAGCCGATGAGGGTGATGACCGAGCTTGCCGCATCGGTCAGGTTGTTGGCCGCATCTGCTACCAGAGCGATGGAGCCGAACAGCAGGCCGGCCACCGCCTTTCCCAGCGCCAGCAGGGCGTTGACGGCGATGCCCACGGCGCCGCCAACCGTACCGCAACGGGTGCGTTTCTCCGCCTCATTGCGACTGCGGTTGTCTACAAAGAATTTTAAAATCAATCGGGTCATATATTCTGCTCCTTACATTCATATATCAATAGTAGCACAATCTGCCCCAAAGGGCAAGACATTAAATCTGATCATAGGTCTCCTGCCGCCGGGCCTGATACCGGGCGGGTGTGATGCCGTATTCCTGTTTAAAAATGCTGATGAAATGGGAAGCCGAGCAAAAACCGGCATCCCCGGCCACCTGCTTGACGGGAACGCCCATCATCAGCAGTCGCCGCGCGTATTGCAATCGTGCCTGTCGCAGGTACTCGTGGGGGGAACAGCCCTGCTCCGCCTTAAATACTCGGCATAAATGAGCGGGAGAGATAAACAGCGCCGCGGCCGCCTGTTGTATGGTGATCGGTTCGGCGAGATGCAAATCAAAAAAACGCGCCGCCCGCTCGGCCGGTGTGGGGGTGCCCTCCTCGCCGATCAGATCCAATAGGGACAGATGCAACAACTCGCCGGTATGTAATGAGAGCTCGATCTGCGAGCGTTTTCCCTGCAGGCGGCACAGCCGCATCAGTTGTTCTACGCGTTTGCCGTAATCGACGGCGGGGTCGGCCGTTGCCAGACAGGGGTGGGGCAACTGCATTAAAAAATCGTGGGGACGGGGGTGCACCCAGTAAAATTCCCAGTGCTTCCCGCGCGGTGTTTGGTAAAACCCGGTCGCCCCTTGGGGTAGGAAGGCGACTGTGCCGGCGGGCAGACGGGTCTGTAGGGCGCCGATCTGCATTTCACCGCAGCCATCTACGGTATAAATAAAAAGCGGCGCGGCATTGGCGGTACGATCAATTCGGTATTGGTCGTTACAGCGGTGCCAGCCGCACAGCTTGACGGAAAACAGGGTGGTCGGGGCGGTGGGACCCTGCGCCAGCCGCACCTGCCCGAAGGAGCCGTTTTTACTGTACATTTATATGCCTCCGAATATCATATTATTGATATGATATACTAAAAAATAAGCATTTGCAAGGCAAAATATTGCAAATAATTGATATTTTGTATATAGTGAAAACAAAGGAGGGGTATTATGGACACCCGTGAACGTTTTTTGCGAATGTACCAACACACCGAGGCGGATCGGATCCCCATTACCGATAAGCCCTGGAGGGGAACGTTGCGCCGTTGGCACCAAGAGGGTCTGCCGCAGGACGTGGCGTGGCAGGATTATTTCGGTGTGGATAAGGTGATCGGGCTGAGCGTGGATATCACGCCCCGATTTGAGGAAAAAATTTTGGAGGAGACGGATCGGTACGTTATTTCCACCTCCAAATGGGGCGTGACCATGAAACGCTTTAAAACGGAGGACTCCACCCCCGAAATGCTGGACTTCCGCGTGGTGGATGCAGACAGCTGGGCGGAGGCAAAGGCGCAGATGCTCACCGAAGAGGATCGGATCCCCTGGGACCATATCAAGGCAAACTGGGACCGTTGGCGTGGCGAAGGGGCGTGGATCACCGCCGGCTTTTGGTTCGGCTTTGACGTGACACATTCATGGATGATGGGGACGGAAAACGCCCTGATCGCCATGATGGAAGAGCCGGATCTGATGAAGGATATGTTTGATACTTACCTCTCCCGCTGTCAGCAGTTGTTTGGCAGAATTTGGGATGCGGGCTATCATTTTGACGAGATCAACTGGCCGGATGATATGGGATATAAGGGCACCACCTTTTTCTCCCCCGATATGTATCGTCAGCTGGTCAAGCCCTACCACGCCCGCGCGGCTCAATGGGCGCACGATCGGGGCATTTATGCCCGCCTGCATTCCTGCGGTAATATCACCACCCTGATCCCCGACATTATCGATGCGGGGCTGGATGCGCTCAATCCGCTGGAGGTCAAGGCCGGTGTGGACGGCCCTGCCGTCAAACAACGGTACGGAAAGCAGCTGGTACTGTACGGCGGCATCAATGCGCTGCATTGAAAAAACGAGGAGGCCATCATGGAGGAGATCTATACGAAGGTGCCCGTCTTTAAGGAAAACGGCGGCTATATCTTCTCCTCGGATCATTCCATTCCCAACGACGTTTCGCTGGAGCAGATGAAGCGGATCGTTGCCGCCGCCAAGCAAGCGGGAAAATATTGAGTTTGTGCAAAATATATAAAGAAAAAGGAACGAAAAATGCTTTTCGTTCCTTTTTCTTGTGGAAATTTGATAAACAGCGGGGTATATAAGAGGAAAAATTGATCGCTGATATTGACAAACAGGGATCACTTGCGTAGAATGTTAAGTAGTTAATTATTAACCTGTTAACATTTTTTATGAGGTGTATTATGAACAGAGAAACGATCCATCAGGCGATCCACCGTTTTTTGCGGCTGGACCGTTTGCACCGACAAGCGATTGAGCAGCAGGTGGGAGAGATGGGACTGCACCGTTCCCAGCACCGCTTGTTGATGATGCTGGCCCGTGAGGAGGAGATGCCCTCTCAGGCAGAACTGGCCCGTCGGCTGGAGATCAGCCCGCCGGCGGTAACGGGGCTGTTGACACGGCTGGAAAAGGATGGGTATATCACCCGAACGGAGGACGCCCGCGACAGCCGGAATCACAAGGTGCTCATCACCCCCAAAGGGCGGGAGATCCTGGCCGGAACCCGGGTGCGGTTTGATGCCGTGGATCGGGCGATGATGGCGGGCATCAGTGAAGAGGAACTGTTGTTTTTTACAGAGATATTGGGTAGGATGCAGGAGAATCTGCAGCGAAAGGAGGAAGGAAAATGAAACGATGGATGAAATACGTGCGCCCCTATTGGATCTATTTCGTGTTGGGGCCGCTGTGTATGATCGTAGAGGTCATCGGCGAGGTGCTGATGCCTAAATTTCTTTCCATGATCGTGGATAAGACCCCCAGCGCCGACGGCGTATGGAACGTGGTGGGCATCTCGGCAATGATGGTGCTGACCGCGCTGCTGATGATGGCCGGCGGCGTGGGCGGCGCTTGGTATGGCGCCAAGGCCAGTGTTAACTTCGGCGCTGATCTGCGGCAGGACGTGTATAACAAGATCCAGACCTTTTCCTTTACCAGTATTGATAAATTTTCCACCGGCTCGTTGGTCACCCGCCTGACCAACGACATCACCCAGATGCAGAACTTTATCAATATGCTGTTGCGGATGGCGTTGCGTTCTCCCGGAATGCTCATCGGCGCCCTGATTATGGCGGTGAGTATGAACGCCCGTCTGTCGGTGGTGCTGGCGGTGACCATTCCGCTGTTGCTGATCACGCAGGCATTGATCATCGGAAAGGGTTTTCCCCGATTTTCCAAAATGCAGGATAAGATCGACGGGCTCAACAACACCGTGCAGGAAAACCTTACCAACGTGCGGGTGGTCAAGAGCTTTGTCAGAGAAGACCACGAAAAGAAAAAGTTTTCCGTCGCCAACAAACAACTGAAAAAGAGCGCCATGGACGCCATGGGCGTGATGATCATGATGCATCCCTTTATGAGTTTGTTTATGCAGTTGACCACCGCTGCCGTGGTGTGGTTCGGTGGCAATCAGATCGTGGAGGGTACCGGTCTTACCCCCGGCGATCTGGTGGCTTTTATCACTTATATCAATCAGATATTGATGAGCCTGATGATGGTCAGTATGCTCTTTATCAACGCCTCCCGTGCGCTGGCCAGCAGTAAGCGTATTGCCGAGGTGCTGGACGAGCAGACCGACATTACCGATGAAAACGCCGCCTTCCCGATGCTGGAGGTGGAGCGCGGCAGTATTGAATTTCAAAACGTCACCTTCCGTTATTATAAAAACAGCGAAAACGCTGTGCTGGATCAGATCGATCTGCAGATCGCGGGCGGCAGTACGGTGGGGCTGATCGGCTCGACCGGTTGCGGTAAGAGCACGCTGGTCTCCCTCATCACCCGTCTGTACGACCCGGATGAGGGGCGGGTGCTGGTGGATGGCGTGGACGTAAAGGACTATTCGCTGTACAATTTGCGTAACGGCGTGGGTATGGTGTTGCAGAAAAACGTGCTCTTTTCCGGTACCATTGAGGACAATCTGCGCTGGGGTGATGAAACGGCGGATGAGGCGGCCATGATCGATGCCGCCCGCAGCGCCCAGGCAGACGGCTTTGTCACCTCTTTTACCGACGGATATCAGACGGTGTTGGGACAAGGCGGTGTCAACGTTTCCGGCGGACAAAAGCAACGGCTGTGTATTGCCCGCGCTTTGCTGAAACGGCCGAAAATTTTGATTTTGGACGACTCGACCAGCGCGGTGGATACCGCCACCGAGGCGCGTATCCGCGAGACCTTTGAGAGCAGTCTGAAGGATACCACCAAAATTATTATTGCCCAACGGATCTCGTCGGTACAGCACGCCGATATGATCGTCGTGATGAGCGAGGGTCGGATCACCGGCGTGGGCACCCATGAGGAATTGCTGCAGAGCAATGAAGAATACCGTGAGATCTACGAATCTCAGACCGGAAAGGGGGAATAACCGTGGCCAGAACACTTGAACAGCTTAAGGGACAGTACCGTTCCGCGCGCACGATGCAACGGCGCGGCCCCGGCGGCGGCCCCCGTGGACGGATGCAACACGGAAACAAGGAAAAACCGCGGTATTCCAAGGATACCATCAAACGACTGCTGAGCTATTTGTGGCCCTTTAAGTTCCGTTTGATAGCGGCGCTGCTGTGTATGGGCTGTACCACCGCCACCACCCTCATCGGCTCGTATATGCTGCGCCCGATGATCAACGCGCTGGTGGAAGGGGATGCAGACGGTAAGACCCGCTTGGCCACGCTGGCCGGTATGCTGGTATTATTGATCTCCGTCTATCTGGTGGGCGTGGTGACCACCTATTTACAAAGCCGCATTATGCTCACCGTCTCCCAAAGCGCCATTGAAAAACTGCGGAATGATTTGTTTGTAAAAATGCAAAGCCTGCCGGTCCGCTTTTATGATACGGAAAATAACGGCGAGCTGATGAGCCGATACACAAATGACGTTGATAATATCGGTATGATGCTGGATCATTCGGTGATGAGCCTGATCTCCGGCGCGGTTACGTTGGTGGGTACCTTTTGCATGATGCTGTACACCAATTTTTGGCTGACGCTGATCACCGTGGCTGTTTTGCCCGTGATCGTCAAGGGCGGCGCCTTTATTGCCGGTCGCTCTTCTAAATACCATTCGGCGGGGCAGGCCTCCCTCGGATCGGTCAACGGATATATCGAGGAAAGCGTCAGCGGACAAAAAGTGGTCAAGGTCTTTTGTCATGAGGAGGAATGTAAAGAGGAATTTTCCATTCTCAACGACGATCTGCGCGTGACCCAGTTTAAGGCCAACTTTTTCGGCGGCATTATGGGCCCTGTGATGGGCAATACCTCTCAGGTGGCCTACGCATTGACCGCAGGCGTGGGCGGTGTGCTGTGCGCACTGGGATATTTTGATATCGGCGGCTTGGCCATTTTTGTTAATTATTCCCGCCAGTTTTCCCGTCCCATCAACGAACTCAGTATGAACTCCTCCGCCATCTTTTCGGCCTTGGCCGGCGCCGAGCGTGTGTTTAATATTATGGACCGTGAGCCGGAGGAACCGGATCTGACCGATGCCAAAAGCGGGGCAGAGATGCAGGGCTTTGTACGGCTGGAAAACGTCACCTTCGGCTATAATCCCGATAAGACGGTACTGAAAAATATCTCTTTGTATGCCCGTCCCGGGCAAAAGATCGCCTTCGTCGGCTCCACCGGCGCCGGCAAGACCACCATCACCAATCTACTCAATCGGTTTTACGATATCGCCGAGGGCAGTATCACCATCGATGGCGTGGATATCCGCGCCTATCAGCGCAGTGAGCTGCGGAAGAATATCGCTATGGTCCTGCAGGACACCAATCTGTTCAGCGGTACGGTGATGGAAAACATCCGTTACGGACGGCTGGATGCTACCGATGAAGAGGTCATTGCCGCTGCCAAGACCGCCTCGGCCCACAGCTTTATTATGCGGCTGGCCGATGGCTATGACACCCGATTGGAGGGGAACGGCGCCAATCTGTCCCAGGGACAGCGGCAATTGCTCAATATCGCCCGCGCCGCCCTGTCCAAGGCGCCCATTTTGATTTTAGACGAGGCGACCAGCTCGGTGGATACCCGTACCGAACGGCATATCGAACGGGGGATGGACCGATTGATGAAGGACCGCACCACCTTTGTCATCGCGCACCGTCTGTCCACCGTGCGCAACGCCAACGCCATTATGGTGCTGGAAAACGGTGAGATCATCGAACGAGGTGACCATGAGGAACTGTTGCGGCAAAAGGGACGGTACTACGAGCTGTACACCGGCCAGAAGGAACTGGACTAACCTTCAACAAATTGTAAATTCTCTTTCCGCCCCTTGCTATTTGCGGTGAAAACTGTTATGATAGTAACATATTTTGATAAAGGAGCATTATCTCTATGGATGAAAAAGAACTGATTCCGGGCACGGGGCCCGAAGAAACTGTAGAAGAAACGATAGAAGAAACCGTCGAAGAACCTGTAGAAGAAACTGTGGAAGATACCGTTGAAGAAACGGAAGAAAACGTTGTCTTGGCAGAAGAGGAGATCGACGAGGAGACGGAGGAAATTTTGGCCGAGCAGGACGCTCTGGACGGCGACCCTGCGGAGCAGGAGCCGGCCGATCCGCTGGACGTGGCGTTGGAGCTGGCGCTGGGGCAGGACGTTTTGGATCTGGATGAGGTCGTGGGCGTTCGCACCAAGGTGAATGAAACGGGCAAGGCCTTGGAAAAGGCCAAGGCTACCGTTAAGAAGCTGGGGACCGCCACCGTTTGTTTGGCGGTCGCGCTGGTGCTCAGCCTGGCGGCTGTGGCCGGACTGTGGTTTAAGGGCAAGGGTGAGGCTCCCTTTGCCGGTCTGGAGGTCGGTAAGAGTTATGAGAGCAATATCTCCTTGCCCGATTATACCAAGCTGACCTATAAGGATAGCTACGTAGAGCCCACGGAAAAGGATCTGCAAAGCAAGATTCAGGATGCTCTTGTCACCGCGAAAAAGACCACCGAAGAGGACGTTAAGGACGCCCTGATCGAAGGGGACGTTACCACACTGGACTTTGATGGCTTTGTGGATGGCGCTAAGCTGGACAGCGCCTGCGGCACCGATCAGGAGCTGGAGCTGGGCAGCGGTAAATTCATCCCCGGCTTTGAGGAAGGCTTGGTTGGCAAAAAGGTGGGCGAGAAGGTTACCCTCGATCTTGCCTTCCCGAAGGATTATTCCGAGGCCAGCCTGCAGGGCAAGAAGGTGCGCTTTGACGTGACCATCAAGGCGGCTAAGCGTACCGTTTATCCCGCCCTGACCGATGCGTTGGTCAGCGAGATCACCGAGAAAAAGTACGCTACCGTCGACGCCTATCAGAAGGGTCTGATGGAGGAACTGAAGGCTACCGCCCGCAGTGAGGCGGACAGCGCCGCCCGCAACGACGTATGGACCGCGCTGGCCGAGCAGACCACGCTGAAAAAGTATCCCGACAATATGTACAACTACTACGTTGAAAAGTTGGACGAACAGTACAAGAACTATTACGCCACCTACGGTGTCAACGATCTGGAGGGCTTTATGGCTGCGCAGAAAATGGATCTGGACACTTACGTCAAAAATCAAATGGTGTACGAGTTCAGTATCTATACCATCGCCGCCAAACAAGGTCTTACCTTGGGAGACGAGGATTATGCCACGATGTTGAAAAATTACGGCTGCGCTACGGTGGATGAGCTGGTGCAAAAGCTGGGTGTCGAGCCCTTCGAGCTGGAGGCCAGCCTGCTGTACAGCAAGGTAACCGATTATTTGATGGAAGTGGCCGTCGCCGAATAAAACCAAACCGTGTCTCTGCCCTGTGGGCGGCGGCACGGTTTTTTTATTTTTATGCTGTCAGCATAGGACGGCTGTGACAAGATATGCTATCATATTTTTGAAAAGCAAATTGATGAATAGTGTTTACATTTTTGATTTGTTTTGATATAATACAATCAATGAAACATAAAGGAGAGATCATCATGAAAAAACGTGTCGTTTCTATGGCGCTTGCGCTGTTGCTGGTGCTTTCGCTATGCAGCATTCTGTCCGTTTCCGCCGTCAGCGATAAATGCGGCCCCAATGCCTATTGGGCCTACAGCAACGGGGTGTTGACCATTTCTGGCAGTGGTGCAGTCTACCTTGATTATGGAGCTTGGTTTAGCAATCTGAATATAAGCAGTGTTGTGATACAAAAAGGAATTACAAGTATTGGCTCCGATTTTTTTGTGTATAGTTATTCTGGCATAACCAGCGTTCATTTACCGGAAGGACTTAAGGAAATCGGCGATCATGCTTTTGCAGGGCAGGCTTTATTAAAAGAACTGTATATTCCGTCAACGGTTACCAAAATCGGTAAACACGCATTTGGAAAGAACTGCGATGTGGTGATGGCAATGTGCGAGGGATTTTATGATGCCGATTGGCCTGATAAGAATGGATATGAGCAGAAGGGATATTCTTTCAAACCTGTGATTTACGGCAAGACAGGAAGCACGGCTGAAAAATATGCCAAGCAAAATGGGATAGCCTTTAAAGCGGTTTGCGATAAATTTACAGACGTAGTGAAAACAGATTGGTACCATAAAAACGGCGCCATTCATTACTGTGCGGATAAAAAACTGTTCAGCGGTACTTCCGCCACTACCTTCGGTCCCACCAAGAATATGACCCGCGCTATGTTTGTTACGGTGCTTGGGCGTCTGGACGGTAAAAGCGTCAATCATAACGTCAAAACCGCCTTTACCGACGTCAAGAAAAACCAGTATTATACCGGCTATGTAAAATGGGCGTATGAAAACGAAATCGTTTCCGGCACCTCCAAAACCAAGTTCGAGCCCAATGCCAACATCACCCGTGAGCAGATTTGCGCCATGATGCAGCGGTACAGCAACTATGCCGGCATTCGCATCAAGCAGTATTATAAGGTGATGACCTTCACCGACGCTGCGCAGATTTCCTCCTGGGCCAAAGATGCGGTGCGCGCCTGCCAGCAGGGCGGTCTGGTCACCGGCGAAAAGGTCGGCGCCTCTTATCGCTTCCGGCCCAAGGGCAACGCCACCCGAGCAGAAGTCGCCACCATCATTATGAACTTTGCTGAGAAGCACAAATAAAATTTTCGGGCAGAAATGATGGGCACTTGCTCATTCGTCGGATTGACCGACAGGTCAACCGACGGCCGAGGTCGTCAGCGGGAACTCCCCGCATGAACTTTGCTGAGAAGCACAAATAAGAAAACGAGGAAACACCTTTTGGGTGTTCCTCGTTTTTTAGTGAAGAGCGAATAACGAATATTTTTGGGGTATAAATGAACGGCGCCCGCTCATTAAAGCCTGCGCCAGAGGCGCGGCCCTCCCCCCTTTAAAGCAAGGGGCGCAATTCGGTCTTATGTTCGAGCACCTAAAATCGGCGCCCGCTTATTCGTCGGATTGACCGACAGGTCAACCGACGGCCGAGATCGTCAGCGGCGACACGCCGCCTTGCGGTGTCAAGTGCTGTTATCCCCTCGCCACGCCAGAGGCGCGGCCCTCCCCCCTTTAAGCAAGGGGCGCAACTCGGTCTTATGTTCGAGCACCTAAAATCGGCGCCCGCTCATTAAAGCCTGCGCCAAAGGTGCGGGCTTTTCCGAACTTGGCCTGCGGTGCCAACCGCCGCCGTTTTAAAAAAGGAAATAAAATCTATTGCAAAACTTAAAAATAGTGCTATAATGTATATATTATTTATATATAAGAGGGTGAGAATATGAGCCGAGAGGTGATCGGCGCTCTGATCGCCGCCGTTTTGGGGGTGGGGGTTGCTGTGATCAATTATCTGATCTCCCGTTACGTGCTGCAACGGCAGCCGGACAAGTATGCCTTGTTCAGCGTGTTGCGGCAGGGATTGCAGATCGGCTTGCTGGTCGGCGTGTACTTTGCGGCGCGCGGTTTGTCGGTAGAGGTGACCTGGCCGTTGGTCGGCGCCGCAGTCGGTATGACCGTTCCGATGCTACTGTTGACCCATCGGCTGTTGCACGTCAACGACAAGGAAAAAGAGAAAAAGGAGGAGGATGTAAGTGGGTAAGCTTTCCGAGGTGGTCATCCCCATCTTCGGTGTGCTGGACGTCACCGGTGAGGTGGTGACCATGTGGATCATATTGGCCGTGCTGGCGGTGATCTCGCTGATCGTGCGGGGCTCGCTGAAGGAGCGGCCGGGCAAATTTCAGAATATGATCGAAACGGGCGTAGAATATCTGGACAATTTTCTGACGGATATTTTGGGCAAGAAAAAGGCGAGAAAGTATTTCACCTTTTTGTGTTCGTTGTTTATCTTTATCATTTTTGCCAACTATTCGGGGTTGATCCCCGGGGTGGGCCTGACCAAATACGTCAAGGCGCCCACCGCATCACTGTCGGTGACCCTGGCATTGGGCATCGTGACCTTTGTCTTTTTGCAGTTTGCAGGACTGCGCCACAGTGTGAAAGGATATTTCAAACGATTTGTTTCCCCTATGTTTTTTATGTTGCCGCTGTTGTTGCTGGACGAGTTTATCAAGCCTGCATCGCTGGCACTGCGTTTGTACGGTAACGTATTCGGAGAGGAAACGGTTATGGAGGAGTTGTATCACATCTTTCCCATCGGTGTGCCGGTGGTGATGATGGTCCTCTCGCTGTTGTTCTGCGCATTGCAGGCAATGGTATTTACAATGCTGGTTTCCATTTATTTGGAAGAAGCCACGGAAGAAGAATAAGAATTTTAACTTAAAAAAGGAGATAAATTAAAATGACAAATTCTGCTATTATCGCTATCGCCGCCGCTGCCGCTATTGCATTGAGCACGATGGGCCCGGCCATTGCCCAGGGTATGACCGCCAAGGCCGCTATGGAAAGCATCGCCCGTCAGCCCGACGCGGCCAAGGATATCCGTTCCTCGCTGATCATTGCGCTGGCATTGATGGAGGCATTGACCATTTACGGTTTGCTGATCGCCTTTATGCTGGTTGCTAAGGTATAACCTGCAGGAGGCATCAACGATGATCAACGTACAACTCTCTGTGATCGTTTGGACGGTGATCTGCTTTATTTTGCTGATGATCATTTTGCGTAACCTGCTGTTCGAGCCTGTGTTGAAGATCATGGACAAACGGCAGGCGCGGATTGACCGCGCGGCTGACCGCAAACAGGAGATCGAGGCGCGGATGCAGCAAAACGAGCAACAGCTGGCCGAGCAACGGCAGCAGTATATTGCCGACCGTATTGCGGCGGACAAGCAGCTGTTGCAGCAGATCCGATCCGAGGGAAAGAAACAGTCCGATCAGGCGCAGAAGGATTGTCTGGCGGCTGTGGAGGAGTACAGAGAAAGCCTGCACGACGAATACGAGCATATCGTGCAGTCGGTGGCCCCCGAAATGGAAACGGCCGCGGCAATTTTTGTACAAAACATTCTTTCTCATAAGGTGTGATCAATATGCGTATAGAATATGTTATTATCAATTTTCTGATTCTGGCAGCCATATTGTTTCTCTTTGCCCGTAAAACAGTGATCAGCTTGTTTTGCGGTCGCAGAGCACGAATCAACCAGGCACTGGATGAAGCAGAAAAGATCGAAGCAATGGAGCTGCCCGAGCAGGCCGAGTACGTCCCGGAGGACGCGCCCGATGATCTCGCTGAAGAGGTGGCGGCAGCCCGTGCGCTGGTGGAGGAAAAGCTGGCGCAGACCCGTCAGTTTGAGCAACGGGAAAAGCGGGAGATCCACCGCAATATGATCGAGCATGCCCGTACGGCGCTGTTTAAAATCATGCGTGAGCACGTGGTGGAACTGTTTAAAGTAGAAAAATATCATCAGGCCATCCGCGCGACGGAGGAAGAGATCTTAAGTCGAATTTTGGATAAGATCGCCCTTACCCCCGGCGATATGTGCTATCTGCAGCAACATAAAGTGCTTTACGTCACCCTGACCAGCGCCTTTCCGTTGGACAAAGCGTTGGTGGACAAGGTGGATCAGGCCACCAAAAAGCTGTTGGATACCGTGGGCGGTAAAACCTCTTTGTGGGTATTGGAGGATCCGGAGTTGATCGGCGGCCTGCGCCTGAGAATCGGTGATACCGTGTACGACGGCACCGTGGCGGAGCAGCTGTATCACTTTGAACGGGACGTAGACCGTGATCCCATCCTCAGTGATGAAACGGTCACCCATTTGATCCAGGAATTTCATCAATGGGCTAAGGATTATGACGCCAAACTGCACGTTTATCAATTGGGACGTGTCATGACCGTCAGCGACGGCATCTGTTGGATGGATGGACTGGCGGATATTATGTATGGCGAGGTTGTCGAATTTGAGTGCGGCGAGCGGGGTATGGTGCTGGATATTCAGCAAAACCGCATCGGCTGTGTCATCTTCGGCGAATTTGAACATATCGAAAGCGGCAGTCGTGTCCGCAGAGTGGGCCGCATCGCTTCGGTACCGGTGGGTGAAAATCTGCTGGGCCGCGTGGTGGATGCCATGGGTAATCCCATTGATGGCGAAGGCTATATCCCGCAAAAGCAGTTCCGCCCCATCGAGTGTAAGGCGCCTGCGATTTTGGATCGCGCGCCGGTCAATGCGCCGCTGTTTACCGGCATCAAGGCCATTGATGCCTTGGTACCCATCGGCAAGGGTCAGCGTGAGTTGATCATCGGTGACCGCCAGACGGGTAAGAGCGCCATTGCCATTGACACCATTATCAACCAAAAAGGAAAGGATACTCTGTGTGTTTACGTTTCCATCGGTCAGAAGGAAACTTCCGTGGCTGAGATCCGTGAGCGGTTGGCCGCCCACGGCGCATTGGAGTATACCACCATCGTGGCGGTGCCCGCTTCTTCCTCTGCGGCGCTGCAATACATCGCCCCCTTCTCCGGCGCGGCGATGGCAGAATATTTTATGTATCAGGGCAAGGACGTGCTGATCATCTATGACGATCTGTCCAAGCACGCCGTGGCGTACAGAGAGCTGTCGCTGTTGTTGCACCGTCCCTCGGGACGTGAGGCCTATCCCGGTGACATTTTCTACCTCCATTCCAGACTGTTGGAGCGCGCCGCCCATCTGTCCGATGCATTGGGCGGCGGCTCGATGACTGCGCTGCCCATCATTGAGACGTTGGCAGGAGACATCTCTGCCTATATTCCCACCAACGTTATTTCCATTACCGACGGTCAGATCTTTTTGGAAAGCGAGCTCTTCAACGCCGGCCAACGTCCGGCGGTCAACGTGGGTCTGTCCGTATCCCGTGTGGGCGGCGCCGCCCAAAGTCCCTTGATGAAAAAGGTGGCCTCCAGCCTGCGTACCCGTTTGGCACAGTACCGCGAACTGGCGGAATTTATGCAATTCGGCAGTGACGTGGATGAGGAGACTGCCCGTACCCTGGCCGCCGGTCGTCGCTTGACCGAGGCATTGGGACAGGGACGGTATGCGCCGGTGCCCAACCATCTGCAGGCCTTATTGCTCTTTGCCGTGGACAGTGGCTATGCGGCGCAGACCGAGCCGGAGCAGATGGCGCAATTTGAAAAGGATCTGTTTGCCTATTTTGCCGAAGAGCAGGCAGAGCTGTTGACAGTGCTGGAGGGCGCGCCGAAATTGGATGATGCCCTGCGGAGTCGGTTGACAGCGGCGTTGGATGCTTTTGTAAAGAAGGGTTGATATGCCGACTGAACAAAGTTTAAAAAAGAAACTGCAGGTCATTCGCTCTACCCAAAAAACCACCCAGGCGATGAAAACGGCCTCTACCGTTAAATATTCCAAACTCAACACCCGTTACGGCGAGTACAAGGAATATGCGGCGGGTTGTGAGGCGCTGTATGATCGCTTTCGGGGTGAATTTCAGCAGGAAATGACCCCCGCTGATCCGGCGGCACCGGTTTGCTTTTTGGTACTGACGGGCAATAAGGGGATGTGCGGTAGTTTTAACAGTGAACTGTTGGATTTTTGCAGTGAACTGCTGGAAAAGGAGCCCAATAAGCAGGTGTTCGTCTGCGGCAAAAAGGGGATCGAGTTTTTCAGTAATAAAGGCCTTGCTTTGGCAGGGAGCTGTGTGTTGAGCGACGTGCCCACCTATGAAGAGGCGAAGGGATTGCTGCAGCAGTTGATGGACCTGCTGGAGGCGGGGAAGATCTCGGCCATCAAGACGGTCTATCCCGCATACATCAATATGATGCGTCAGGAACCGGTGTGTAAGGAACTCATCGTCCGTACGGAGGATGCCGCGCAGGAAACGGGAGAAGCGTTTTTTGTGCCCGACCGCGCCACGGTCATCCGCAATACGGCGCAGAAAATACTGATCTCCATTATGTACAAGCGTATTTTGGAAACCGCACTGGGGGCGCAGGCCGCCACCCTGACCACTATGCGGTCGGCCTATGATACCGCCTGCGAATACAGCGCCAAGCTGGAGACCCAGATCAATCGGATGCGACAAACCAGGGTTACGGCTGACGTGCTGGAGGTTGCGGCAGAATATCAGGAGGAATAAAGCCTATGGCACAAAATTCTGTGGGAATGGTGCAACGTATCACCGGCCCCGTAGTAGATATTTTATTTAAACCCGATGAGGTGCCCGATATCTTCAACGCCGTTCACGTAACGGTGGGGGGAGAAAAGCACACGCTGGAGGTATCCCAGCATTTGGGTGACGGTGAGGTCCGTTGTATCTCCATGAACCCCACCGACGGAATGTCCCGTGGAATGGAGGCGGTGGATACCGGCGCCCCCATTAAGATCTGCGTGGGCGAGAGCACGCTGGGACGTATGGTCAACGTGACCGGCGCTCCCATCGATCAGGGCGCGGCCATCGAATCGGATATTCGTTGGCCCATTCATCATCCGGCCCCTGCCTTTTCCGAGATCGTCTCCTCGAGTGACATTCTGGAAACGGGCATTAAGGTTATCGATCTGATGACGCCTTACGTTCGCGGCGGTAAGATCGGTCTGTTCGGCGGCGCCGGCGTGGGTAAGACCGTGCTCATTATGGAACTGATCCGTAACGTGGCCTTCGAACACGACGGCTATTCGGTATTTGCCGGTGTGGGTGAGCGTTCCAGAGAGGGCAACGACCTGTGGAACGAAATGAAGCAAAGCGGCGTTATTGATAAGACGGCGCTGGTGTTCGGCCAGATGAACGAAACGGCAGGCGCTCGTTTGCGGGTGCCCTTGGTCGGACTGACCATGGCGGAATATTTCCGCGAAGAGGCCCACAAGGACGTGTTATTGTTTATTGATAATATTTTCCGTTTCACCCAGGCGGGTAGTGAGGTTTCTGCCCTGTTGGGCAGAATGCCCTCCGCAGTGGGTTATCAGCCCACCCTGGCCTCGGAAATGGGTAAATTGCAGGAGCGTATCGTTTCTACCGGTAACGGTTCCATCACCTCGGTGCAGGCGGTATACGTGCCGGCAGACGATCTGACCGATCCGGCTCCTGCTACCACCTTCTCCCATCTGGATGCCACCACCGTTTTGTCCAGAAAGATCGTGGAACTCGGCATTTATCCGGCGGTGGATCCGCTGGAAAGCTCATCCCGAGTGCTGTCCGCCGATTACGTGGGTGAACGGCACTATCTGGTAGCTAAGGAGACCCAACGGGTACTGCAAAAGTATGCCGAGCTGCAGGATATTATCGCCATTCTCGGTATGGAAGAATTGTCCTCCGAGGACAAACAACTGGTGCGCCGCGCCCGTCGGGTACAGCGGTTTATGAGTCAGCCCTTCCACGTGGCCGAAAACTTTACGGGGCAGGCAGGCGCCTTTGTTCCCCGTGAAAAAACGGTAGAAAGCGTGGAGGCCATTTTGGCCGGTGATTGCGATCACATCCCCGAACAGTACTTCCTGATGAGCGGTACGGTGGAGGATGTGTTTAAAAAGTACAAGGATGAGCATCGATGAGTATGACAAACAAGCTTTCATTGCAGTTGTTCTCCCCTGATCAAAACCGTGCGCCCGTGCAATGCGACAGCATTCGACTGCCCATTGTTGAGGATGAAAAAGGTCGGTTTTCCGGCAGTTACGGTATTCGTCCCGGTCACGCCCGCGCCGTGTTGGCATTGGGAACGGGAACGGTACGGGCCTATGCCGCAGAAAAAGAAATTCTCAGCCTGCAGATCACCGGTGGCTTTGCCACGGTGGAGCAGGATACGGTGCAAATCACCGTGGACGGTATTCAATAATAAAACGCCTTCGATCAAAAGATCGAAGGCGTTTTTGCTGTTATGCTACGCTGTTGAGTACACCCATAAACAGGGGGACGTTGTTTAGATCTACAACGGCGTATACGAAGGGGCGGTCCAAGGTAACGGTATATTCCTTGGGCGGCTCGGAGGGGGCGGTGGCGGTTCCGCTTAGGGCTGCGGAAGTGATGGCGGAGGCCTCGGTACCCTTTTCGTTTACCTTGATCACGGCCTTGTGCAGTACCTCACTGACGTACAGATTTCCCAAAGCACTCTTTCCCATGGCAGACAGATCGGCTTGGTTTGCATCAAAGACGTCCCGAATGCCCATGGCCTGCAACGGCCCTTTCAGCGAGTCGGCAAATTCCACCTCAAATTTTGGCAGCGTGATGTGCACGCGGCTGTTTGCCTGGGGGGTGAGCAGAGGAAGCCAGTTTTCACCGTTTAACCCGCTGAGCAGTTGCTCGGGCGTGCCTTCCTTGGGAAGCAGCGCCACAAAGGAAAGTCCGCCTTTATAACGCTTGATAAAGCCGGTGGCCAATTCGTTTTCCAGATAATCGCTTTCGATGTGCTTCATCATTTGGGCCTTTTCCTTTTGACCGTTGGCGGCAGTGAAGGTGCCCTCCTCAATGTTTTGGAAGGCAAAAATGTCTGCCCATTGCGCCTTCAGGGAAACGGCGTTGATCAAATATACCATCGTCATAGGATCGGGGATCTTGTCGAGAATGACGGGGATCATACCGTTGGTGTTGTTGCTGCACCACTGATTGATGTCTTTAACGGTACCGTCATCAAAGGGAGCGGAGTACACCTGCGCGTGATAATAATTGGCCACCTGTTGCAGATAATCTTTGTTGGCGGTCAGGCCGCTGTTCCGCAACCATACCGAGTTGGCAACGTGCAGGCCGTCGACGTTGCCGCTTTGTAAAGTGGCGGCCAGGTTGTGGTGTAACGAAAGATCGTTTTTGCCCAGCAGGGTCTGCTCCATTTCAACGTAGGTGTTGCCCTTGGCGCCGACGGCGGTCATACCTAAGGCCTGCATCACCGAGTAGGGGGAGAGTAACAGATTTTCGCCATCCTTGGCGCTGTTTTGCATCAATCGCAGGGCAAAATCCGCCGCCGCTGCGGGAAATTGCGCCTCCATTACGTAGCCGATCTCCATGATGGGAATATCCTTGGTCAGGTCGGCGGCGTTTTTGGAAAGGGGCGTTGGGGACAGGACGGGGTCATTTTCGTTATCGGGAAGGGGCTCGTTGCCGGGGACGTTGGGCTGATCCTCGACGGGCTCGTCGGAGGGCTGGATCGCAGTGGGCTGTCGCCCGGCGGCGGGATTGCCTTCGATCTCCTCTTCCTCTGTTGCCGGACGACAGCCTGCCGTCAGAAGCAGACACAGGATCAATAGGATGGCAAGTATTCTTTTTTTCATTGTATCAGGCCTCCTTTTTTCAGTAGGTCGGTCAGTGTGGCGTAGTCAGCCTCGTTGAGCTGTACGGTTTCGAGCGTGGCATCGGCATCGTCCTCCGCCGGGAAAAGGCATTGCATAATGCGGTTTTCAAAAAACGTGACGGATAACAGTTCCTGCTGATTTCCGTCGTAAAAGCGGACGTGGATCTGCTGTCCGCTATTGTCGTGTACGCACAGGGGACTGCGCGCCTTGACGGTACGCAACTGCTTTAAAAAGTCGGAAATGAGCTTGCGGTCTACGCTTTCAGTTTGGGGTGTCTCCGGTATGAACACCGCTAGCTTGTGTACCTCTGCCGAAGGGATGATACGGTCGGAACCGTTGCCTTTTGGCGGTTGAGATGACGGAGTGTTGCCGGCGGATAAAGAATTGCCCGGATTTGCGTAGGCGGGAGGATTACTGCCGCCTTCCGGTGACGGTATGGATTCTTCCGGGGGCGGTGTGTTCGTTTCATCGGAGGAAGGTTCACCCGTTGCAGGCGTAGATGAGTTGCCCACCAGGGTTGAGCCGGCATTTGGGGTAGCCGTACTGCTGCCCGGCGTATTTGTGCCGACACCATTGGAATGGTTGGTTCCCGGTTGGGTAGGATAGGTGTCACCGGTGGACACGTTATTTTCCTCGCTGTTGCCGCTGCTTGCACCGGGTAAGGCTCCCGTGGCGTTGCCGAAGGGGGCTTCTCCGGCGGAATTGCCGCTGTTCGCCTGCGTGGTGTCGGAAAATTCATCGATCTCCTCCCGCACGGGCAAGCGTAGGGGATTGCGGATGAAAAATACCACCAGCCCTGCAATTACTACCAGAGCGCAGACAGCGCTGATCGTGGCGGTCAGCCGTTGTTTTTTTAAGGCGGCGGCGCGTTGCTGTTGCTTCATCTTTTGTTCAACCAACGCCTTGAATTCCAGTTCGTTTTTCATTTTAACAATCCCTCCCTTCGATAATCTTCTTTCAGTGCCTGCTTGGCCCGATGGACCAGATTGGTCACCTGCTTTTCGGTCTTTTTCATTACGTAGGCCGCCTCTTTGTAGGACAGCCCTTCAAAATAGACCAGATGGAGGGCGGTACGATAGTCGCCGCGCAACCGTGCCAGCGCTGCATACAACTGTTGCTTCTCCTCGTCCCGGATCAAAATATCCTCCGGGCTGCCCTCGGCATCAGCCAACGTGGGCAGGGTCTCGGTCTTTTTTCTGCGGTTGGTCCGCAGCCAATCCAACGCCCGTCGCTTTCCTATAGTAAATAAGTAGGTTTTCAGACTGACGGAAAAATTAAACTTTTTCGGATAGAGAAACAGCTGGGCAAAGCTGTCTGCCGCCAGATCTTCCGCCACGATCAGATCCTGCACGTATCGGTTGATAAACAGGATCAGCGTATCGTGATAACTGGTCAAAATAATATCCGGCGCACGTTTATCGCCGTTGAGATAGTCCAAAAATGCCTGCTCGGCCGTAGACACGGAACCCTCCTCCTTTCCATCTGTCTCTACTTCTTATTCGTACAAAAGGAAAAAAACTCTCACTTTTTTTCAAAAAAAGTGTAACATATTTTCAAAGTATCGTCAATTGATGCAGAAATATGCATAATATACACAGAAAATGAATAAAACAAGAAAAAAGTGAATAAAAATTGAAAAAAAGCCTTGACAAAAGTATATATAATGGGTATAATCAATGCATATTTATTCAACGAACGAAAGAAGTGTATGAAAAATGAATAAAGAAAATATCAAAAAAGTTGTACTTGCCTACTCGGGTGGTCTGGATACCAGCATCATCATCCCGTGGCTGAAGGAAAACTACAACAACTGTGAGGTCGTCGCCGTCAGCGGTAACGTCGGTCAGGCGGACGAGCTGGAGGGTCTGGAGGAAAAGGCCATTGCCACCGGCGCCAGCAAGCTGTACGTGTTGGATCTCACCGATGACTACGTTGATAACTACATCATCCCCACCATGAAGGCCGGTGCGGTGTATGAAGAATATCTGCTGGGTACCAGCCATGCCCGTCCCTGCATTGCAAAGGGTCTGGTGGACATCGCCATTAAGGAAAATGCCGATGCCATTTGCCACGGTTGTACCGGTAAGGGTAACGATCAGGTGCGTTTCGAGCTGGCCATTAAGGCATTTGCTCCCAATATGCCCATCATCGCCCCCTGGAGAGAGTGGGATATCAAATCCCGCGAGGAGGAGATCGAGTACGCCGAGGCGCACAACATCCCCCTGAAGATCAACCGTGAGACCAACTATTCCAAGGATAAAAACCTATGGCATCTGTCCCACGAGGGTATGGATCTGGAGGATACCGGTAACGAACCTCAATATGAAAAAGAGGGCTTTTTGGAAATGGGCGTTTCTCCCCTTCAGGCGCCCGACGAGCCCACCTATATCGAGTTGGACTTCGTACAGGGTATTCCCACCGCGCTGGACGGCAAGGAAATGAGCGCTAAGGAGATCATTCTGGCCCTCAACGAGATCGGCGGTAAAAACGGTATCGGTATCATCGACATCGTGGAAAACCGTCTGGTGGGTATGAAGTGCCGCGGCGTGTATGAGACACCCGGCGGCGCCATCCTGTACAAGGCGCATTCCGTACTGGAGACCTTGTGTCTGGACAAAATGACCATGCACGAAAAGCAAAAGCTGTCCATCACCTTTGCCGAGTTGGTTTACAACGGCCAGTGGTTTACTCCTTTGAGAGAAGCCCTCTCCGCCTTCGTTGACAAGACGCAAGAGAAGGTGACCGGTAAGGTCAGACTCAAACTCTATAAGGGCAATATGATCAACGCCGGTGTGTGGAGTCCCTATTCGCTGTACAGCGAGGAGATCGCCACCTTCGGTGAGAGCGATTACAACCAGTTTGACGCCGAAGGCTTTATCAACCTCTACGGTCTGCCGATCAAAGTGCAGGCTATGGTAGACGGTAAGAAATAATGGCCGGCGAAAAAATGTGGGCAGGTCGGACGGCAGGCGCCACCGACCAATTGGCAGACGACTTTAATTCTTCCATCCGCTTTGACAGCCGGATGTACCGTCAGGATATTACCGGCAGTATGGCGCACGCCGCCATGCTGGGCGCGCAGGGAATCATCACCGCCGCCGAAGCGGATATTCTGATCGCAGGGCTCGAGCAGATCCTTGCGGATCTTGACAGCGGCGCGCTGGAGATCGACCCGGGGGCAGAGGATATCCATATGTTTGTGGAACAGGACCTCACCAATCGGGTGGGCGACGTGGGCAAAAAGCTGCACACCGCCCGCTCCCGCAACGATCAGGTGGCGTTGGATCTGCGGCTTTATCTCCGTGAGGAGACGGACGAGATCCTTTCCCTCGTCAAGGAGTTGATCGAGGCGTTGCTTGTACAGGCGGAAACCTACAAGGGGACCATCCTGCCGGGATATACCCATCTGCAACGGGCACAGCCCGTCACCTTCGGGCACCATTTGTTGGCCTATGCCTCAATGCTGTTACGGGATAGGGAGCGATTGCAGGACGGACGACGACGAATCAACGTTTCTCCCATCGGTTGTTGCGCTTTGGCGGGAACTACCTTTGATACCGACCGCTTTTTCGAGGCGGAAAAGCTGGGGATGGATGAGGTTTGTATCAACTCGCTGGACGGCGTGTCCGACAGGGATTTCGTGGTGGAAATGCTCGGTGATATTGCACTGATCATGACCCACCTCTCCCGATTTGCCGAGGAGATCATCCTCTGGTCCAGTTGGGAATTTAAATTTATTGAATTGTCTGATGCCTTTACCACCGGCTCCTCCATTATGCCCCAAAAGAAAAATTCGGACATGGCAGAGCTGGTAAGAGGAAAGACCGGCAGAGTGTACGGTGATCTGATGGGATTGCTCACCACGCTGAAGGGTCTGCCCCTTGCATATAATAAAGATATGCAAGAGGATAAAGAGGGTATCTTTGATGCCTGCGACACGGTAAAAATGTGTTTGAAAATTTTTGTGGGTATGATCTCCACTATGAAGGTCAATGCCGACAATATGCGCGCGGCGGCCGGCGGCGGCTTTATCAACGCCACCGATCTTGCCGATTGGTTGGTCGGAAAGGGACTGCCCTTCCGTTCCGCCTATAAAATTTCCGGACAGATCGTGGCGGAATGTATCCGACGACGATGTGTGCTGGAAGAACTGCCTTTGGAGGTGTATCGCACCTTCAGCGATCTGTTTGATGAGAGCGTGTATGAGGCAGTCAATCTTGACAATTGCGTCAGTCGACGCACCTCCTACGGCGGCACCTCGGTGTCCTCGGTGGAACATCAAATTCGTGTGATAAAACAAAAAATAAATTAAAATTTGAAAGGAATTTAAGACAATGAAAAAGATTATCGCAATGTTACTGGTACTGACCATGGTACTGTGCTGCTTTGCAGGCTGCGGCAGCAAGGGCAAGAGCCTGGAGGATGTAAAGGCAGCAGGTGAGCTTGTAATTGCCACCAGCCCCGATTTCCCCCCCTTCGAAGAGCTGACGGCCTCCGGCAGCGTTGAGGGTATCGAAATCGATGTACTTAACCTGGTTTGCGAAAAGTTGGGCGTTACGCTGAAGATCGAAACTATGGACTTTGACAGCGTTCTCCCCGGCGTACAGGCCGGTAAGTTTGATGCCGGTGTTTCCGGTATCTCCGTAACTCCCGAACGTGAGAAAAACGTTCTGTTCACCGATCCCTACTGCCTGGCTGCACAGGCTATCGTTGTGGAAGAGGGTAGCGCCATCGCTTCCAAGGCCGACCTGACCGGTAAGACCATCGCCGTGCAGACCGGTACCACCGCTGAAAGCTATTGTATGGACAATGGCTACACCATCAGCGCCTTTACCGCCAACTCCGACGCACAAACTGCCCTGACCACCGCTAAGGTAGATGCTTGGGTTATCGACGATCTGACCGCTGCTGAGATGGTTGCCACCTACAATGCCGGCAATCCCGCCAAAAAGTTGGTGATCCTGGACGAGGCTATGACCACCGAGCCCTATGCCTTCGCATTTTCCAAGGGCAGCGACGATCTGGTTGCCGAAATCAACAAGATCGTAGCCGAGCTGGTTGCCGACGGTACCGTTAAGGGCATCTTCGACAAGTTCAACGCACCCTACACCGCACCGACCGCAAAATAAGATTTTTTAAAGCAAAGCGGGATATGGTCAACCATATCCCGCTATTTGTGTTTTTTTATGAAAGGAGAAACCGCCATGCTGGAAGCTTTTCAAGGGTGGTTGAATACACTGCAAAGTACCTTTTTAGAGGGAAACCGCTATATGATGCTGGTGGAAGGCTTGGGCAATACCCTAATCATTACGCTGGGCGCTTTGGTCATCGGTGTGCTGATCGGTACGCTGATTGCAGTGATCAAATATTTTGCCGAGGATGTAGCCATCCTAAAGCCCTTTGCAAAACTTTGCGATATTTATGTTACGGTGATCCGCGGTATTCCCGTAACCGTGCTGCTGCTGATCTTTTTCTTTGTGATCTTGACCAGCGCAGACGGTGTTATTACCGCCATCATTACCTTCGGTATCAACTCCGGCGCCTATATGGCCGAACTGATCCGTAGCGGTATCAATGCTGTCGACAGCGGGCAGATGGAGGCGGGCAGAAGCCTTGGGATGAGCAAGCTGCAGGCGATGTACAAAATCGTTTTTCCGCAGGCCATCCGCTACATTCTCCCTGCCATCGGTAACGAGCTGATCGCCCTGCTGAAGGAAACCAGCGTTGCCGGGTACGTGGCGGTCATTGATCTGACCCGTGCCGGTAACCTCATCCGTAACAATACCTATGATGCGATCAACCCGCTGATGGTGGTAGCGCTGACCTATTTGGTGATGGTCATTGCGCTGACCTGGCTGCTGGGCAAGGTGGAAAGGAGACTCAACCGTGATAAGCGTTAAAAACCTGCAAAAGGATTTTGAAAATCTGAAGGTACTGCAGGGCATCGACGTGGAGATCCGTAAGGGCGACGTGATTTGCGTGATCGGCCCTTCCGGCAGTGGTAAATCCACCTTCCTGCGTTGCCTGAATATGTTGGAAAAGCCCACCGGCGGCAGTATCATTTTTGACGGGGATGATCTGACCGATAAAAAAGTGGACCTCAATGCCCACCGTCAAAAGATGGGTATGGTGTTCCAGCAGTTTAATCTCTTTCCCCATATGACCGTATTGCAAAATTTGACCTGCGCCCCGATGATGCTGAAAAAGACCCCCAAGGAAGAGGCGGAGAAAAAGGCGCTGGAGCTGTTGGCCCGTGTGGGTCTGGACGACCGTGCCGATTCCTATCCGTCCCAGCTTTCCGGTGGTCAGAAACAGCGTGTGGCCATCGTTCGCGCGCTGTGTATGGAGCCGGAGGTTATGCTCTTTGACGAACCCACCTCTGCGCTGGACCCCGAAATGGTCGGCGAGGTACTGGACGTTATGAAGAACCTGGCCGCCGAGGGTATGACCATGGTAGTGGTGACCCACGAAATGGGCTTTGCCAAAGAGGTCAGCAATCGGGTACTCTTTTTGGATGAGGGTGTCATCGTAGAGGAAGGCGCGCCTTCCCAGATTTTTGACAACCCGCAGAGCGAGCGGTTGCAATCTTTCCTGGCCAAAGTATTGTGAGGTAAATTATGAAAAACAGACATTTGCTGAAATTATTGGATTTCACCCCTGCCGAGATCACGGCGTTGATCGATCTGGCTGCCGATTTGAAGGCGAAGAAAAAGGCCGGAATCGCGCACCGTTTGTGCGAGGGGAAAAATATTGTGTTGTTGTTTGAAAAGGACTCCACCCGTACCCGTTGCGCCTTTGAGGTGGCGGCGGCAGATTTGGGTATGAGCTGTACTTATCTCGGTCCTACCGGTAGTCAGATGGGCAAAAAAGAGACCATTGCCGACACCGCAAGAGTGTTGGGCCGGATGTATGACGGTATCGAGTATCGCGGCTTTGACCAGAGCATCGTGGAGGAGTTGGCCGCCTATGCGGGCGTGCCCGTCTGGAACGGACTGACCAATCAGTTCCATCCGACTCAGATTTTGGCTGACCTTCTCACCATCAGAGAACATTTCGGCAAACTGCAGGGCCTCAAGATGGTCTACCTGGGAGACGCTCGTTATAATATGGGTAACTCACTGATGGTGGGTTGTGCCAAGATGGGTATGCACTTCGTAGGTTGCGCCCCCGCCAAATATCAGCCGGAGGCCGAATTGGTGGCCACCTGTCAGGCTGTGGCCGCCGAAACCGGCGCCACCATTGCATTTTCCGAGGATCCCGAAACCGCCGTCAAGGACGCTGACATTCTGGTTACCGACGTTTGGGTGTCCATGGGCGAGCCGGACAGCGTGTGGAAGGAGCGCATTGAGGAGCTTTCTCCCTATCGCGTCACCGAAAAACTGATGGAGTTGGCAGGAGATCAGTGTCGCTTTATGCACTGCCTGCCCGCCTTCCATAACGTTGGTACTACCATCGGCAAGGAGATCTACGATAAATTCGGCATTGAGTGTATGGAGGTGGAGGACGCCGTCTTTGAGAGCGAGCGTTCCATCGTCTTTGACGAAGCCGAAAACCGTATGCACACCATCAAGGCTGTAATGGCCGCCACCCTCTAAAACCAAAAAATTGCCCAAAAAGGCGCACTTCGTAAGGAAGTGCGCCTTAGTTTTATTCGCCAAAGGCGAGTTGTACAAATTTGGGGACGGTTCTAAAATTGTTGATTTCAACGAATTTTAGAACCGTCCCCGATTTGATTGAGGTTAGATGCTGTTGGTGAGGGTGTCACGCAGACCAAGATCCCACAGCAGGCGGGCCAGGACGTATTTGTCACGAATGTCGCCTGCCACCTGCAGGGTCAGGGGCAAAATGTCGCGGGACAGGCCGATGTCCTCCATTTTGGCGGGGGCATCAATGCTGTGCAACAGAGCCTCAATTTCCTCGGCGGAGGGGAGGGAGGCGATGATTTTTTGAATCTCGTCCCAATGGGTGATGATCTTGTCCAAACGGGCGGCGTGTTTTGCCTTGTCGTATTTTTGCTCCTTGCGATCCAGAGCAATCATCGCCTCGGCACCGGGGCCGATAAAGCGGCGCAGAGTGTCGTACCAAGCCTCCACGTCAAAAGCCTCGGCACAGGCAAGGGCTTTGGCTCGATCGGGGGTGTGATTTTTCAGTTTTTGATAGAGCTTCAGTGCGTATACGGTGCCGATGGCGCATTGGGTCCCGTGGGAATTTTCGGGGGTACCCATAGCCAGCGCCCGCATATCCCAGATGTGGGAAATATAATGCTCCATACCGCTGGCAGGACGGGAAATGCCGGCGTAATTCATAGCAAGACCGCCGATGACCAAGCCTTCAAAGACCGCCTGCACCGCTGTTGGATCCCGTCGGAGCAAGCCGTCGGCGTTGTCCACGCATTTTTGCAGGGCATTCTGTACCAGAGATGCCACCGTGTCGCAGTAATATTCGTCCAATAACAGATGGGCGATCTTCCATTCGGTGAGGCTGACGTATTTTGCGAGCATATCGCCCAACCCGGCTTTGAGCAAGGGCAGAGGCGCCTCCTTTAAAACGTCGGTATCTCCGATGATCACGTTGGCGGAAACGCTGGGGAGAGACACCTTCAGTCCGTCCATCGCCATGGAGGACAGGTTGGAGGCATAGCCGTCCATAGAGGGAGCGGTGGCGACAATGATGAAGGGCAGAGAGGTGCGGGTGGCCAACAGCTTGGCCACGTCGTTGATTACGCCGCTACCCACGGCGATGATGATATCGCTTGCGGGGTCAAAGTGCATAAACACACTGCCCACGGTCTTTTCGTCGGGGGCGGGATGCTCGTCGGGCAAAACGTAGCAGGTAAAGGGCAGACCGGCCTCGTCCAAAATATGGCAGACCTGTTCTCCTGCGGCGGCATAGGTATTGGGATCGGCCAACACAAACACTTTTTTCGCGCCATAGCGGCTGATGATTCGGGGGAGCTGGGTCAGCACGCCACTGCCCACCACCACGTCCTCCACGGGGGTGGTGTGTACCTTGCCGCAGGCACAGGGCTTGTTTTGATAGGTTTCAATATAGGTTTTTACAAAATCGCTCATAGGATGCCTCCATTCAATGCTGCATTCAGTATATCACTTTTTGCGGTCGGGGACAATATGAAAATGCGTTTTTTGTAAAATAAATATCCCCCGTAAGGGAGTTGCGATAAGGGATTATCGCAACTCGCAATGATATATTACCTGACGGTAATATGATATATTTCCTGTCGGAAATGTGATATATTGCCGAGGCAATATGATATATGCCCCAAAGGGGCATATTATGGTAAAAAATCGTCCGTTGCATTCACAACGGACTATTTTTGTTCCTTCATATTTTCGAAGAAAATATATCATAGGCGTAGCCTATATCATACGGCTTTGCCGTATTTCATCCATTTGCGCTGCAAATGGATATCATTGTAGGTTGGGCTTATCCCTAAGCCCAACCTACCCATAGCGGGGGGTATTTCATTTTCGGGCATAGCCCTAATACTACTGGCAGCACCGGGGTGCGCTTTTGATTGGCCTGCCGGCCGAGCATTGATTACCAGCTGCCCATAAATGGGCTGCACAGCCTGCCTTGGCTCCCTCTGACGAGGGAGCTGTCCGAGCGTCAGCGAGGACTGAGGGAGAGATAACAAAACTTCCCATTCTGCCCCTATCCTCTCTCCCTCCGTCTTTTTGCTACGCAAAAATCCACCTCCCTCGTCAGAGGGAGGCGAGGCGCAAGTTACCCTCTGCTCCTTATTTAGACCGTTCTTTTTCCTGCTCATCGCTAAAGCTCTATCGAGCAACGCGACGATCGCGTGGTTTTCGGTTACAATAAAAAAGACACCCGATGAGGCACCCTCCGTAAGGAAGGTGCCTCAGTTATATTCGCCTTGCGGCGAGTGATATTGCTTTGCAGTTATATTTGGGCTTCGCCCAAGTGATATTCGCTTCGCGAGTTTTAGGGCGAATATAATATCACTGAAACCGCAAGGTTTCAATATCACTCTTTAGAAATATCTCGCCAAAGGCGAGGTATTCTAAAGAATATAACTGTGAGACCTGTCTCACAATATCACTTAATACATTTATCTTTGAGATAGGTATTATTTTAAAGTATGTAACCCACTATGACACTTTCATCAGTTGAAAGTGCTTTTTCTTTTATAAAAAACGATGGAAGACAACTTCCTTACGAAGTGTCTTCCATCGGGTGTCTTTTTTATTCTATTTTACGTAAGTGATCACAACGCGTCTCTTCGGCTCGCTGCCGATGCTGGCGGTGGAAATATGCTCTCTGCCGTTGAGGGAGGCGTGGATGATACGGCGCTCATAGGGGCTCATCGGCTCCAGCGTCATATTTTTCTTATACTTGATGGCCTTGGCGGCGGTCTTTTCCGCCAGGGCGGTCAGCGCGGCAATGCGCTTGGCTCTGTAATTTTCAGTATCCAGCGTGATACGGATCTTCTCGTCATACTTGCGGTTGCAAACCAGCGAGATCAGATACTGCATCGCATCCAGCGTCTCACCGCGGCGGCCGATCAGCACGCCCATATGACTGCCTTCCACACGGACGTCGTACACGTCCTTTTCCTTGCTGCCCACACGGATGACCGCATCGGTCAGACCCATATTTTCCAGCGCGCCGGACAAAAATTCCTTAATGGTGTCCACCACTTCGCCCTCGATCTCCTCCAACGGCTCGATCTCCGGCAGAACGACGGGCTCCTTTTTCTTGGCAGGACGATCCTTTTTGGGGCCACGGCTCTTTTTGGGAGCGGGGGCGGCATCTTCGCTGCGGGTGGCGGCGGGACGGTCCTTCTTGGCAATCTTTTCTACAAATTCCACCGGTGCCTTTTTCTCCTTTTTGGGAGTTGCAGCGGGCTTGGGATCGGCAACTTCCTGCTCCACCTTGATCTTGGCATTCACAGCGCCGATACCGAAAATACCCTTCACCGGCATGGTCACCACTTCATAGGTCATCAGATCCTTGTCCAGACCCAGCTCTGCGGCGGCCTTGTCAACCGCATCGGGAATGGTTTTTGCTTCAAAAAACAGTTCTTTAATCATCGATTTTTTCTCCGTTTATCTTGCTTTGGGGTTGTTGTTTCTTTTTCTTCTTTTTTCCTTGTACGGCCATTGCCTTTTTCTCGGCAGCTGCGGCGCGCTTTTCCTTATCCCGTTGCTTTTCGGCAGCGATCTTGGCCTGTACCTCCGCCTCTACCTTTTTGGGATTATACATCCAGTGCAGAACGAACAGCTGCAAAATGCCCAGCAGATTGCTGACCAACCAATACAGACCCAAACCGGTGGGGAAGCTGAAGGCGATCCAGATGGACATGATGGGCATCATATACAGCATCAGCTTCATACTGCCGCCGTTTGCCTGATCGCCGGCGGCCTGTTGCGCCGGGCTCATCTTCTGGCTCAACCAGCTCAGCAGGAAAGAGGTGGCGCCCGAAAGCAGCGGAATGATCAACACCCAAAAGGCGGTGCTCCATACGGCGCTGGGGGTCACGGACAGATCCAACCCCAAAAAGTCACAATTTACCAACTGTTTACCCGTTTCCACGATCTGACCGCCGTTTTTCCAGTCGGTCATATAAGACTGCACGGCCTGACCGCTGTTGGCCAGCTCCTGCAGTTTCCCCAGAATCTGGGATTCGAAATCGTGGAAATTTTCCGACGTGATCTTCAGATCACTCCATACCTTACCGTCAAAATATTGATTGGCGGTGGTCCATACCTCGTTGAGGCTCCAATGAGCCATAAAAGACAGCGGTCTGCGAATGACGTTATACATCATAAACAGCAACGGCATCTGCAACAGCATGGGCAGGCAGGAGCTCATGGGATTGTAACCCTCCCGCTGATACAGCTTTTGCAGTTCTTCACTGTACTTCTGCCGGTTGGAACCGTATTTTTTCATCAATTCATCCTGATAGGGCTTCAGTCGCACCATGGCCAGGGAGGATTTATGCTGTTTCAGCGAAATGGGGAACAGCACGATCTTCAGCAAAATGGTAAACAGAATAATGGCCACGCCGTAATTGTTTACCAGATCGTAGATCCAACCCATAGGAATGCCAATGATGTTACACAGTGTACTCCACATAGTATTTTACTCCTTCGGTTTTTTTCTCTGCCGGCGCTTTTTTTCCGGCACATAGTCGATCCCACCCTTGGACCAGGGATTACAGCGTAAAATACGCCATATTGCCAACGCGCCGCCGTAAAAAATGCCGTGTCGGCGTATGGCGGTGAGGGCGTATTGGGAGCAGGTGGGATAGTATTTACAGTGCGGACCGCTGAGCGGGGAAATGTATTTTTGATACCCCCGGATCGGCAGCACTGCCAGTTCCCGTAACCAATAGATGATCTTTTTCATTTTTTCGCACCGAACACCTGACGGATGGGACCCTCCAGGTCTGTACTTTTGGCGGTGGCACAACGGTTTCTGGCCACAACGACAATATCCGCCGGCGGCAAAATATCCGCATTGGCGGCAAAAGCGGCGCGAATAATACGACGGATCCGATTACGGGTGGGCGCATTGCCCTGCTTTTTGGTCACAGTGATCCCAAGGCGCGGCTCGCGGTGCTGTCCGCCTTTGAGTACATAGATCACCATACCGGGAAAAACATGGCTTTTTCCCTTCCGGTAGGCACGGCGAAAAATATAATTTTCCTTGATACTGCGGATCACGGTTTCCTCTCCTTTAGTAAAGATTTACCCTGTCAAAATAATTTTTGTAGAAATGTTGTGAAAAAACCGGGGTCTAATAAAAAAGGTCGCCTTTCGTTGCGACCTTTATTATTAGTGAGATAATCTTTTTCTTCCTTTGGCTCTTCTTCTGGCCAAAACTTTTTGTCCGTTGGCGGTCAACATTCTTTTTCTGAAGCCATGGACCTTGCTTCTCTGTCTTTTCTTAGGTTGATAAGTTCTTACCACGGTTTGCACCTCCTTGAGATTTCACACAGCGGACCGGTTCCTACTGCGCATATTTCTTGAGCATAAAATATTATATATGTAATTTAAAGGTTTGTCAACAGTTTTTTTATGAAAAAGGTGCTTTGCCAAAGGGCAAAACACCTTTTTTTTTAAAACTTGAAGGTTTTTTTGATGTAATCGGCCACTTCGTCGATGGGGAGGCGAACCTGCTCCATAGAATCACGATCACGCACGGTGACACAGCCGTCCGTCTCACTTTCAAAGTCGTAGGTAACGCAGAAGGGGGTACCGATCTCGTCCTCTCTGCGATAACGCTTACCGATGGAGCCGGTATCGTCAAAGTCACAGGGAAATTCGGCCGCCAGCTTGTCAAAGACCTCCCAAGCCTTGTCGGAAAGCTTTTTAGACAGGGGCAACACCGCCGCCTTGTAAGGCGCCAACGCCGGATGGAAATGCATTACGACACGGGTGTCGTTCTTTTCGGCATCCACCACCTCTTCGTCGTATGCCTCCACCAAAAAGGCCAGCAGCACACGGTCACAGCCCAGCGACGGCTCGACCACGTAGGGAATATACTTTTCATTGGTAACGGGATCCATATATTCCATCTTTTCGCCGGCGTGATTGCCGTGCTGGGAAAGGTCGTAATCCGTTCTGTCGGCGATACCCCACAGCTCGCCAAAGCCGAAGGGGAACAAGAATTCAATATCCGTAGTCGCCTTGGAATAGAAGGCCAGCTCCTCGGGATCGTGGTCCCTCATCCGCAGGCTTTCCTCACGGATGCCCAGGGATTTCAGCCAGTTCTCACAGGTATCCTTCCAATACTTGAACCAGTCAAGATCCGTGCCGGGCGCGCAGAAGAATTCCAGCTCCATCTGCTCGAATTCTCTGGTACGGAAGATAAAGTTACCGGGTGTGATCTCGTTACGGAAGCTCTTACCGATCTGACCCACGCCGAAGGGGATCTTCTTACGGGAAGCGCGCTGGATGTTCTTAAAGTCAACAAAGATGCCCTGCGCCGTTTCGGGACGGAGATATACCTCGTTTTTGGCATCCTCGGTAACGCCCTGGAAGGTTTTAAACATCAGGTTAAATTTTCTGACCTCCGTAAAGTTGCATTTACCGCAGTTGGGGCAAACGATGTTATGCTCGGTAATAAATTTAAAAATATCCTCGTTGGACCAGCCGTCCGCCGCCTGACCGGTGGCATCCTCGATCAGCTTGTCGGCGCGGTGACGGGTCTTACACTCCTTACAGTCCATCAGCGGATCGGAAAAACCACCCACGTGACCGCTGGCCACCCAGGTCTCGGGATTCATAATGATGGCGCTGTCCAGACCCACGTTATAACGGCTCTCGGTAACGAATTTCTGCCACCATGCCTTTTTGATATTATTCTTCAGCTCAACGCCCAAAGGACCGTAGTCCCAAGAGTTTGCCAGGCCCCCGTAGATCTCACTGCCGGGAAATACGAAACCGCGTCCCTTACACAGGGCAACGATCTTTTCCATTGTCTTATCGGTATTCTTCATTTCACATATCCTCCAAAATCCTTGGTATCCATATATTATATACACATTTTTTCGTTCTGTCAATTCCTTTGCGTTCGGGTTTTACACATTTTGTTTACCGAATGTGTAAAAATCAGTTGCTTTTACTTAATTTATATGTTATTATATAATATATTACTATACTTATAAATACATAGATAATTTTAAAAAAGAGGAGGAAAAAAAGTGCAATCGTTTACAGAAGTATGGGATAAGACACTGGAAGTCATCAAGCCCAGGGTCACCGGCGTTTCCTTTGAAAGCTGGATCAAACTACTAAAGCCCGTTAAGATGGAAAAAAACGTCGCCGTATTTTACGTGCGGACCCTCTTTCAGAAGGGCACCATTCAAAACAATTTTGCTGACGTCATTACCGATGCGCTGCAGGAGGTAATGGGATTTAAAATCGAGATGGAGATCATCACCGAGACGGAGGCGCCGCCCCGCATCATTGAAAAGGCCAAGGAAAATGAGGAACATTTTAAAGCGGCCATCACACAAAGTGAGGAATACATCATCGGTCCCCAGCAAAAGCTGTCCTTTGATAATTTCGTTGTCGGTAATGAAAATAAATTTGCCCATGCGGCGGCCTACGCCGTAGCCAACAATCCCGGCAATGCCTATAACCCCTTATTTATCTACGGCCGCAGCGGTCTGGGTAAGACCCATCTGATGTGCGCCATCGCCAATCAGATCAAGGCGGACAATCCCACGGCCAACATCCTTTATATTAAATCCGACGAATTTTTAAATGACATGGTGGAAACGCTGCAAAAAGGTAAAATGGTGGAATTCCGTTCCAAATACCGCTACGTAGACGCCTTGCTGGTAGACGATATCCAGTTCATCGCCGGTAAAGAGGCCATTCAGGAGGAATTTTTCCACACCTTTGAAACATTGCATGAGGCCAAAAAGCAGATCGTACTTACCTCCGACCGTCCGCCCAAGGATATGCTGACGCTGACCGACCGTCTGCGCACCCGCTTTTCCAGCGGCGTCATCGCCGACATTCAGCCTCCGGAATATGAGACCCGCTGTGCCATTATTAAAAATAAGGCTGCTTCTCTCGGACTGGAGCTGAGCAACGAGATCGTTGAATTTGTGGCCAAAAAGCTGCACAACAACGTCCGTGAGCTGGAGGGTGCCATCAATCACATCAAGGCCTACAGTGTGCTCAACGGTGTTCGTCCCAATCTGGCCACGGCGCAAAACGCCATTGCCTCGGTGGTATCGGAAAATATGCCCTCCGCCATTTCGGTGGATCTGATCATCGATACCGTCGCCCGCTACTATAATATTTCGGTAGAGGAAATCAAGGGGAAAAAGAGAACGGCCAACATTGCCCAGGCCCGTCAGGTAGCTATGTTTATTACCCGGGATCTGACCAATCTTTCGCTGGAGGACGTGGGTAAGGCCTTCGGCGGTAAGGATCACACCACCGTGCTCCATTCGGTCAACAAAGTGGAGGATTGTCTGCAGATCGATCCCAAGCTCAATCGGGATATCAGCGAGCTGAAGGAGAACATCAAAAAGTCCTTCTAAAAATGTAAAGTTAAAAATTTTACACTTTTCCACAAATTTATCCACTATTTTTGAAAGTCTTTACAAATTGTCCACACCGTATTTTTTTGAAAAAAAACCGTTTTGGAAAACTTGTGTTTTTCCACAAACAAAGCAGGCGATTTTACACCTGCGTAAACCGTTTGTATCTCTGCCGCGGAATGGCTTTTCCACGGTTTCAACAGACACTACTACTACGACTACTAATAAAAAAGTATTCTCTTGTATACACGGCGTTCCGCCGCGACACGGAGAGAAAGGAAATGAAAATGATCTTTACCTGTGACAAACAAAAACTCAACGAAGCTGTTTCCATCGTCGGCAGAGCCGCCGCACCCAAAAGCTCTCTTCCCGCGCTGGAAGGAATTTTATTGGTGGCTGAAAGCGGAAAGATCACGCTGTCCGCCTACGATCTGGAGATCGCCGTCACCATCACCATTCCCGCCGCGGTAGAAGCGGAGGGAAGCATCGTAATGCCCGCCAAGCTGTTTGGCGACATCGTGCGTAAGCTGCCCAATACCAATATTAAGGTCGTAACCGATGAAAAATTTCATACCAAAATCACCGGTGACAACGTAAAATTTACCATTTTGGGTATGTCCGCCGTGGAATATCCCGATCTGCCCGGTTGTATCGAAGGGGACGAACTGGCGGTAGAGAGCAACGTTTTCCGCAATTTGCTGCGGCAGACGGTATTTGCCTCCGCCGAAACGGACGAGCGCCCCATTTTGCAGGGTATTTTATTTGATATCGACCCCGAGGAGCAGATCGTGCGCGGCGTGGCCGTGGACGGTGTCCGTCTGGCAGTCAGAAAAGAAAAATACGTTTCCTTCCATGGGGAGACCACCCGGTTTGTCATTCCCCGTAAGACGGTGATGGAATTGCTGAAAAATCTGCCGGATGAATCGGATATGGTGGTCAACATTTCCGTATCCCATAAGCATATTATTTTCCGGATGGAGGAAATGGTTCTGACCTCCCGCCGTTTGCAGGGTGAATTTTTAAATTACAGAAATGCCATTCCTGCGCAGCACCTCTTCTCGCTGACGGTGGATAAGCGGCTGTTTGCCTCTTCTATTGAAAGAGCGGCGTTGCTGGTCAGCCCCACGCTGCGTATTCCGATCCGTTGTACCTTTGACTATAATATGATCAAATTGTCCACCGCCACCAATATGGGTATGTTCAACGATGAATTTGAGGTAGAGCCTTTCCAGAATACGCTGGAGGTCGGCTTTAATCACAAGCTGATGTTGGACGCCCTGAATGCCTGTGAGGACAGCGAGGTCAAGATCGAGCTGGGCGGTTCCACCGCTCCCATCGTGCTCAAGCCGGTGGAGGGCGATGATTTTCTCTTCCTGGTGCTGCCCATGAGGTTGGCCCATGAAGAATAATCTGTGTATCTACACCCCCTTCATCCGCCTGAAGGATGCCTTGAAATTTGCCGGTATTGTTGAAAACGGCGCGGTGGCAAAGCAGGCGGTGGTAGACGGAAAAGTACTTGTAAACGGCGAAATTTGCACCCAGAGCGGTAAAAAACTGGCCGTCGGGGACAGCTTTGTCTTTGCAGGGGAAGAATATATCATTACCGATGAAGATTAAACGTATTACCCTTTCCAACTGGCGCAACATTGCAGACCTCTCCTTGTCCTTTTGTGAGGACGTACAGCTCATTCTGGGCAAAAACGCCCAGGGAAAGACCAATATACTGGAGGCGCTCAGTCTGGCCTCCACCATGCGCTCCTTTCGTACCAATAAAGAGCAGATGCTCATTCATTACGGTGAAACGGAAGCGGTCATTGAGCTGGTGTTTGAAAAAAATCATCGGGAACAGACGTTGCATATCGAGCTGCAGGAGGGAATGCCGAAAAAGGTCTATCTGGACGGACGGCATATCATCCGGACACGGGATGCCATCGGGCTGTTTTCCAGCGTGCTGTTTACGCCGGATCATCTGATGATGATCAAGGGGGCGCCGGGGGAGCGACGGGAATTTTTGGATATGGCGCTGTGCGCCGCCTCCCCGAAATATACCGAGGACCTGCTGCAATATAACAAAGCGTTGAAAAACCGCAATCGCCTGCTGAAAAGTGAAAACGAGGCGATGCTGGCCACCCTGCCGGTGTGGGACGAGCTGTTGTGCCGTTACGGCAGCAGTATTGCCGCCGCCCGCAGCGCCTATATCCGAGAGCTGAGTCAGCAGGCGGCAGAGGAATACGCCCGCATTGCCGCCGGCGGGGAAAAGCTGAAGCTGGTCTATATCAATCAATTTGCAAAAGAGGAAAGATCACAGCAGGAATATTACGAGCTGATGTTGGAGCAGCTGGAAAAAAAGCGGCCCCGGGATATTGAAAATCAAAGTACGGGAATGGGCATTCACAAGGATGATATGCTTGCCCTGCTGGCCGGGAAAAGCGCCAAATATTTCGGTTCTCAAGGACAGATCCGCAGCTGTGTGTTGGCCGTCAAGATGGCGGAAGCGGCGCTGATCTATCAACAAAGCGGCATCCGTCCGGTGATCCTGTTGGACGATATTTTGTCCGAACTGGACGAGGGACGGCAGGAATATATTTTACAGCACACCTTTGAAAATCAATGTATCGTCACCGCCTGCGAGCCGGACAAGCTGCAGCGGTTTGCCGAAAACAGCATCTATATAAAAGGAGGGAAACGGGATGTATCTCCATCTGGGCAGTAACCACGTGGTATTGTGCAGTGACATCATCGGAATTTTCGATCTGGACAAGACCACCGTTTCCCCACGCACACGGGCCTATCTGGCCGCCAAGGAGCGGGACGGCAAAGTGTGCTCCGCCGGTGACAGCCTGCCCCAAAGCTTTGTTGTCACCGCCCATACCGACGAAAGGGTTTATCTTTCGCCCATTTCTTCGAAAACGTTGGCAAAGAGAAAAGATATCACTCACGAAGAGTAGTGCAAACATAGGAGGAAAACTATGCAACAGCAACACAATTATGACGAAACTCAAATTCAGGTTTTGGAAGGACTGGAGGCAGTTCGGAAGCGGCCGGGTATGTACATCGGCTCGACCAGCGCCAAGGGTCTGCACCATCTGGTGTATGAGATCGTGGACAACTCCATTGACGAGGCTATGGCAGGCTTTTGTAAAGAGATCAACGTTTCTCTTCTGCCCGGTAACATCGTAGAGGTCACCGACGACGGCCGCGGTATTCCCATCGGTATTCATCCCAAAATGGGCATTCCGGCGGTTGAGGTGGTCTTTACCGTTTTGCACGCCGGCGGTAAGTTCGGCGGCGGCGGATATAAGGTGTCCGGCGGTTTGCACGGCGTGGGTGCCAGCGTTGTAAATGCATTGAGCAAATGGCTGGAGGTAGAGGTCTCCAACGGCGAGCATATCTACAAACAGCGTTACGAGCTGGGTAAGTCCACCGGTCCCCTGACCCCCATCGGGGATACCAACGCTACCGGTACGAAGGTACGTTTTCTGGCCGACGACGATATTTTCGAGACGCTGGAATACGAGTACAACGTGCTTTTGCAACGTCTGCGTGAGCAGGCCTTCCTGAATGCGGGACTCAAGATCGTATTTACCGACGCCCGTGGAGAGACCCCCCGCAGTGAGGTACTGCATTATGAGGGCGGTGTCAAGAGCTTTGTGGAGTGGATCAACAAGAAAAAGACCCCTCTGCATGAGGAGATCATTTTCCTGGAGGGCAGTAAAAAGACCACAACGGTGGAAATTGCCATGCAATATACCACCCAGTACGACACCGTGCTGTATTCCTTTGCCAACGACATCCGCACGGTTGACGGCGGTACCCACGAGACCGGCTTTAAGAGCGCCTTGACTCGTGTGATCAACAACTACGCCATCAGCAAAAAGATGATCAAAGAAGATCAAAAGCTGGAGGGTGATGACTGCCGTGAAGGATTGACCGTGGTGCTCAGCGTCAAGGTGGAGGAAGCCGAGTTTGAGGGCCAGACCAAAACCAAGCTGGGCAACTCCGAGGTCTCCGGTGTGGTCGGCGGCATTATGAATGAACAATTGGCCGACTTCTTTGAGGAAAATCCCAAGGTCGCCAAGATCATCATTGAAAAGGCACTGCAGGCAAGACGTACCCGTGAGGCGGTGCGTAAGGCCCGTGAGACCAGCCGAAAGAGCGCCCTTTCCTCGGGCATGAGTCTGCCGGGTAAGTTGGCGGACTGTCAGATGAGAGATACGGAAATTACCGAGATCTATATCGTAGAGGGTGACTCTGCAGGCGGCTCTGCCAAGCAGGGACGTGACCGCCGTTTTCAGGCCATCCTTTCCCTGTGGGGCAAAATGCTCAACGTTGAAAAGGCCCGCATCGACAAGGTATACGGCAATGACAAGCTGATGCCGGTCATCACCGCTTTGGGTACCAACATCGGCGCTGATTTTAATATTGAAAAGTTGCGTTACGGCAAGGTCATCATCATGGCGGATGCTGACGTGGACGGCTCCCATATCCGCACCTTGCTGCTGACCTTCTTCTTCCGCTTTATGCGGCCGCTCATCGAGCACGGTCACGTATATCTGGCCCAGCCGCCGCTGTTTAAGCTGACCAAGGGCAAGGTGACCAACTATGCTTACAGCGATGAGGAACGGGACGCTTATCTGGCTGAAATGGGCAACGGTGTACTGGTCGCCCGCTATAAAGGTCTTGGTGAAATGAATCCCGATCAGCTGTGGGAGACCACCATGGATCCCAAGCGCCGCACCATCATCCGTGTGACTATGGAGGATGCGGCCGCCGCTGATGAAATGTTCTCTCTGTTGATGGGTGATCAGGTCGAGCCCAGAAGAGAGTTTATCGAAACCAACGCGCAGTACGTGCAAAATCTGGATATTTAAAGGAGGTTATCACTCATGGCAAAGAAAGTTACGCCCAACGAACACAAAGAACCCATCAGCTTTGAGGGACAAAACCTCATTGATCTGGATATCTGTAAAGAGGTCCGCAAGGCATTTTTGGATTATTCCATGTCGGTGATCGTCAGCCGCGCCCTGCCGGACGTTCGTGACGGTCTCAAGCCCGTTCACAGAAGAATTTTGTATACCATGTTTGAGGCAGGTCTGACCCACGACCGCCCCTACCGTAAATCCGCCACCACCGTCGGTGACGTGCTGGGTAAATATCATCCCCACGGCGACGCCTCCGTTTATGACGCCATGGTGCGTCTGGCGCAGGATTTTTCGCTCCGTTATCCCTTGGTAGACGGTCAGGGTAACTTTGGTTCCATTGACGGCGACCCGCCGGCCGCCTATCGTTATACCGAGGCAAGAATGGCCAAAATGGCCGCCGAAATGCTGACCGATATCCGTAAGGATACGGTGGACTTTATGCCCAACTTTGACGAAAAGGGACAGGAGCCCACCGTTCTGCCCAGCCGTTTTCCCAATCTGCTGGTCAACGGCTCCTCCGGTATCGCCGTCGGTATGGCCACCGATATTCCGCCCCACAATCTCTGCGAGGTGATTGACGGCGCCATCGCCCTGATGGAAAACCCGGAGCTGACCACCGACGAGCTGATGCAGTATATCAAAGGTCCCGATTTTCCCACCGGCGCCATCATTATGGGTCGCAGCGGCATCCGCAAGGCCTACGAGACCGGCCGTGGTAAGATCTACGTCCGCGCCCGCGCCGAGATCGAGGAATATAAGGAGCGGTTCCGTATCGTCGTCACCGAAATTCCCTATATGATCCGTAAGGCCGCCCTCATCGAGAAGATCGCCGATGAGGCCAAGAGCGACCGCATCCCCGGCATTGCCGATATTCGTGATGAATCGGATAAGGACGGTCTGCGCTTTGTCATCGACCTCAAGCGGGAGGCCAATCCCCAGGTCGTACTCAATCAATTATATAAATACACTGATATGCAGGCCACCTGCTCCATCATCAATCTGGCGTTGGATCACAATATTCCCAAGGTGATGCCGTTGCGGGATATGGTGATGGCCTACGTACTGCACCAGAAAGAGGTGATCTGTCGCCGCACCGCCTATGAGATCAAAAAGGCCAAGGCAAGAGCCCATATTCTGGAGGGTCTGTTAAAGGCCATCGACTTTATTGACGAGGTCATCGAGATCATTAAAAAGAGCGCTTCCATTGCCGACGCTAAGGAGCGCCTCATCGCTCGCTTTGAGCTGTCCGATCTGCAGGCGCAGGCCATTGTGGATATGCGTCTGGGTCAGTTGACCGGTTTGGAAAAGAAAAAACTGGAGGACGAGCTGGCCGATCTGTTGTCCAAGATCGCCGATTGGGAGGACATTTTGGCCAATCCCGCCCGTGTGGAGCAGATCGTCAAGGACGATCTCACCGTCATTAAGGAAAAATTCGGCGACGAGCGTCGCACCGAGATCGTACAGGGTGAGATCGGCATCGAGGATGAGGATCTGATCCCCGAGGCCCTCTCCGTATTTACCATGACCGAGGCCGGTTATATCAAGCGTATGGCTACCACCGAATATGCCGCCCAGCATCGCGGCGGTAAGGGTGTCAAGGGTATGACCACCAAGGCAGAGGATATCGTTAAGGAAATGTTTGTTGCCTCCTCCCACGATCTGCTGTTGTTCTTTACCACCCGTGGTCGTGTTTACAAGATCAAGGGTTATGAGGTGCCGGAATGCTCCCGCATTGCCAAGGGTACCAATATCGTTAACATCCTGCCGCTGGAAAGCGATGAGAAGGTGACCTCCATCATTCACGTTTCCGGCTTTGAGGATGATACGTATCTGTTGATGTCTACCAAGAAGGGTACCATCAAAAAGACCTCTATCAAGGAATACGCCAACATCCGTAAGACGGGCGTGATCGCCATTATTCTGGACGATGACGACGATCTGGCCGACGTGCAGCAGACCGACGGTGATCGCACGATCCTGTTGGCCACCCACAACGGTAAGGCCATTCGTTTCCACGAAAAGGATGCGCGTCCCATGGGTCGTGTCACCCGCGGTGTCCGCGGTATCCTGCTCAGTGAGGACGATTACGTCATCTCTATGGAAGTAGTTTATGAGGACGGCACCTTCCTCACCATCACCGAAAACGGCTACGGCAAACGGACCCGTCCAAGTGAATATAAGATCCAGGCCAGAGGCGGTAAGGGTATTTCCAATTACGCCATTTCCGAAAAGACCGGTCTGGTCGCCGCCGCCAAGATGGTGGCCCCCGAGGATGATATTCTGTTGATGACCTCTCAGGGTGTCATTATGCGTACCACCGTCGGGGAGATCAATATTCTGGGCAGAAGCACCCAGGGTGTTATCGTTACCCGTCTGCCCGAGGACGTAAAGGTCATCGGTATGTCCCGTGTGGACACGGCGGAGGAAAATGCGGCCGCCGCCAACGCCGAGGAAGTGGGAGAGGGCGCAGAAGCCCCTGCCGAACAAGCGGAAACTCCCGCCGAATAAATTATAAAGGGGAGAACCAACGGGTTCTCCCTTTTTTCAGGAGTGTTATCATTGAAAAAAAATAAAAAACGCATCCGCTTTTCCTATCCGCGGCTGTTGGCCGGCGGATTTGGGCTGATCATTTTGGTGGGCGCTTTGCTGTTGTCGTTGCCCCTTGCCGCACGGTCGGGGACGGGGACACCTTTTGTCAACTGTCTGCTTACCGCCACCAGCGCTACCTGCGTTACCGGTCTGATCACCTATGACACCTTTACCCATTGGTCTGCCTTTGGGCAGGGGGTAATATTAACGCTCATTCAGATCGGCGGTCTGGGCTTTATGACGCTCATATCTATGTTCGTGATGCTCCTTCGTAAAAAGATCAACCTTCGGGAACGTCTGCTGCTGATGCAATCTTCCGGCAATCTGACGTTGGAGGACGTGACCGGTCTGATTCGACGCATTTTGACGGGAACGCTGATCATCGAGTTGTCGGGCGCCGTGGCCTTTTCCTTTTATTTTATTCCTCGCTTGGGGGTGGGAAAGGGCATTTACAACGCCGTCTTTCATTCGGTTTCTGCCTTTTGCAATGCGGGCTTTGATCTGATGGGGCGGGTACAGCCCTTTTCCTCCTTTACCACCGAGGTGGACAACGTCCTGCTCAACGTAACCATAATGATCCTGGTTATTTTGGGCGGCATCGGTTTTCTCGTTTGGGATGACGTGTTGGCGCACAAATGGCATTTTAAAAAATATGGCCTGCACAGCAAGCTGGCAATCGTCAGCACCGCCGTTTTATTGGTGGGCGGCACGGTATTCTTTTATTTCAGCGAAACAAACGGCGCGCTGTCCGGTCTGTCCGGCGGCGCCAAATGGATGGCCGCCGCCTTTCAGAGTGTGACGCTGCGTACCGCCGGCTTTAACACGGTGGAGCAGGCGGCGCTCAGCGGACCCGGCAGCATTCTATCCATGATTTTGATGGTCATCGGCGGCTCGCCCGGTTCCACCGCCGGCGGTGTCAAGACCGTCACGGTGGCAGTTGTATTGCTCAGCGCCATGGGCGTAATGCGCAATCGCCGCAACGTGGAGGTATTTCGCAAGCGTATCCCCGGTGAGATCATCCATCAGGCCTTTGCCGTGGTAATGATCTACACGGTGGTATTGTTCGGTGTGGGAATGCTGTTGTCATGGCTGGAACCCTTTGATCTGCGCAGTATCTTTTATGAGATCAGCAGCGCGATCGGCACGGTGGGCATTACCATGGGCATCACGCCCGAGCTCAGCACGGCGGGCAAACTGTTGATCACCTTTCTTATGTTTTTCGGCCGCATCGGCGGGCTGTCGTTGGCCATGGCCTTTTCCGAGGACCGGCCCGAGCCGCCCCTACAACGCCCGGATGAAAATGTTTTAATTGGATAAGGAGAGCAAAATGAAATCTATTTTAATTATCGGTATGGGCCGCACCGGCCGTCATCTCGCCAAAAAGCTGGAGCAGTTGGGCAACGACGTTATGGTCATTGATGCCGACCGCGCCCAGATCGAGGCGGTCAGCGATATTCTCACCAACGCCCAGATCGGCGACTGCACCAACGAGGTAGTGCTGAAAGCCTTGGGAGTAAAGAATTTCGATCTTTGTTTCGTCACCATCGGCGAGAATTTTGAGGCATCCTTGGTCATTACCTCTCTGCTTAAAAAGATGGGCGCTCCCCACGTGATCGCCAAGGCAAAACGGGATATTCAGGCCGAGCTGTTACAGCAGATCGGCGCTGACGAGATCATCTACCCCGAAAAGGACATCGCCGAAAGTCTGGCGGTCCGTTATTCCGCCGACAATATCTTCGATTACGTCGAACTGACAAGCGATTATTCCATCTACGAGATTCCCATCGATTCCGATTGGGTGGGGCACAGCCTGATCGAGCTGGATATCCGCAAAAAATACGGTATCAACGTCATCGCCGTCAAAAACGGCACCCTGCTGGATCCCATGCCCGCCGCCACCTATTCCTTCCGGGAAGGGGATCATATTATGGTCATCGGCAAGAGCACCGACGTTTTTAAAATTACTGCGAAGCTGAAATAATAGTTGGGGGGAGTAGGTCGCCGGTGATATATTCGGAAGCAGCAACTAACGCTTGTTGCGGGCTCCACGCACGCACAAATTTGGTATAATGGCTTAGAGCGTAGCGGATAAGCCTTGGGGACTGCCCCTTGAGGCAAGGCGGTGCCGTAGCCGCCGCCACCTAAAGTGCGTATTCTGCTTTCTTCTGTTATCTTACCGCACTTTATTTTTAATAAAAAAGACACCCTGTCGGGTGTCTTTTTTAAGTTAACTTAACAGCTTATTCCTGATCCAACTTTGCTTCGGCTTCCGCCTGCAGGTTTTCGTCATAGGACAGAACGGGCTTTACGTCCTTCTTACGGATATGACGGTCCACGTAGTTTTTGGTGATCTTCATAACCAGCGGGAAGAGGACGACCACACCGATCAGGTTGGGGATCATCATCAGACCGTTGAAGGTGTCGGAGATATCCCAGGCCAAAGAGGAGGTCAGCACGGCGCCGAAGATGATGGTGCAAACGTGAATGATCTTAAATACGATTACGCTCTTGGTACCGAATACGTACTCCCAGGCCTTGCTGCCGTAATGGGACCAGCCCAGCACGGTGGTAAAGGCAAACAGGAACATGGCGATGGCGATAAACTTACCACCGATGCCGAACCAGGGGAACACCTCGTTAAAGGCGCCGCCCACCAGCGTAGCGTCGGTATAACCGGCGGCAATTTCACCGGTGGTGGCATTGAATACACCGCCGTTGAGACCACCGGAGGTCAAAACCACCAGAGCGGTCATGGTGCAGACGATCATGGTATCGGCAAATACCTCGAAGATACCCCACATACCCTGCTTTACAGGCTCCTTAACGTTGGAGTTGGAGTGAACCATAACGGAGGAACCGAGACCGGCCTCGTTGGAGAACACACCTCTCTTAAAGCCTTGGGTCATAACCTTGCTGATAACCACACCGATACCGCCGCCGACAAATGCCTCGGGGCAGAAGGCGTTAACAAAAATGGCCTTGAAGGCGGGAATAATGGCGTCATAGTGTACGCCGATGATGACAACGCTGCCGGCAACGAACAGAACGACCATAAAGGGAACGATCTTCTCGGCAACGGAAGCGATTCTCTTCAGACCGCCCAAGGTGATCAGGGCGGTGAGGATCATGATCAGCACACCCAGCAAAATGTTGTACAAAGAAATACCGCCGAATACGTTGACAGAGGACAATGCCTTTACGTCAAAGGCGGCGGCAACGTTGGCCACGATCTTGTTGACCTGACCCATCGAACCGATGCCGAAGGCGGCCAGCATGGTAAAGAAGGAGAACAGAATGGCCAGTACTTTACCGATCCATTTGCAGTGCTTTTTACCACCCAGACCTTCCGCCAGATAGTACATAGCGCCGCCGGACCATTCGCCGTTCTTATTCTTGCGGCGGTAATACATACCCAAAACGTTTTCAGAGAAGTTGGTCATCATACCGAAGAAGGCGGCGACCCACATCCAGAACACGGCGCCGGCACCACCGATGCAAATGGCACTGGCAACACCGGCGATATTACCGGTACCGACCGTTGCGGCCAGCGCAGTACACAGCGCCTGGAAGGGGGAAATAGATCCCTTTTCCTTGCTGTGGCCGATAACGTCTTTCTTAAACATACTGCCAATGGTTTTCTGCCACCAATGCTTCAGATGGGACAGCTGAAAACATTTGGTCACACAGGTCATCAGGATACCGGTACCGATCAGCAAGATCAGGCCGGGCATACCCCAAACGACGCCGTTGATATCGGAGTTAAAATTCTCCAACCATTTCAAAAATTCCACTTTTGATCATCTCCTTAAAATAAAAAAACAGATTGCGGTGGAAAACACAATCTGCAAAAAAATACATAATACCCCCAGTGGGGAATATCTTTGTCCTTTTGCCTGAGAGATTAGCGTTTTACGCCTTGCACCTTCGGCACCCATGCATGACGGGCTTCTCCAAAGTTCTATCCGTTTACAGTCTCCATCCCGTGGGACACCTGAGAGTGTTACTCCTTCGGCGGCAAAGCGCCTTTTCCTGCAAACATCATTTAGAAATATTAAATTTCCGCTTTTCCTATTGGAAAAACAATGAAGAAAGTATACCATCTCCCTCCGAAAAAAGCAAGCGATTTTGTAATATTTTTTAAAAATTTGTTAAATTTTCCCGAAAAAGTGAAAAAAGCTGTTCTCTCTGCCTTGCATTTTCCGTTGCGGGCGGTATAATAATAGTAATATGGAAGAAAGGAGCAAACCAAAATGGAACAAGATCTGATCACATTGGAGTTTGACGACGGCACCGAACTGGAGGCAGAGATCCTGGGTGTCTTTGACGTAGAGGGCAAGGAATATATCGCCCTGGCCCCCACCGACAGCGAGGAAGTGCTGCTGTACGGCTATAAAGAAATCGGTGAGGAAGAGTTTGAGGTGTTGGACATCGCAGACGAGGCCGAATTTCAGGCCGCGGCCGATGCCTTCGACGCCATTATGCAGGAAGAATAAGTAAACGGAGATGAGGTGTTCCTCATCTCCGTTTTCCGCGTGTCAAAGAAGATTCTTTGACACGCGGATAGACTTTCAAAAAGGAAGTTGCATTTCGTTAACAAAACCCCGTCGGCGTACGTGGGTACGGTAGGGGGTTTGTTAGCGGAAAACAGTGAATCCCTTGCAACGCAAGGGAACTTAAAAATACTTATGTAAGATGTAATTATTAAAAAATGGTTTGTGCTTATTACGTTTGTACAAACCATTTTTTCTTTTTAGTTTTTTCACTGTGGCGAAAAGACTTTTTCTTTTTAGTTTTTTCACTGTGGTGAAACGACTTTTTGACAGTCTAAACGGAGATGAGGAACACCTCATCTCCGTTTTTGTAACCGAAAACCACGCGATCGTCGCGTGGCCCGATAGAGCTTTAGCGATGAGCAGGAAAAAGAACGGTCTAAATAAGGAGCAGAGGGCAACTTGCGCCTCGCCTCCCTCTGACAAGGGCGGTGCTCCGCAGAGATAAATCCGCTTAAAAATGGCTATTTTTGCCCTATACTACGGCAAAACACCGCAATATGCGTCAGCATTATTGCAGTGTTTTTTCTTGTCTACGACAAAAAGTATCTCATTTTTAAGTGCCAAAGGCAGTTTTTGGATAGGAAATTTTGTTTGCGGTGAAGTCAAAAACGCAGGAATACTGGCGTATTCCGAGGCTTTTGACGAGATGGCTGGCAAAATTTACATACAAAAACCGGTTGATCTCTACGGAG
>JAZQDW010000080.1:0-14468 GCA_045546995.1 Eubacteriales bacterium | reverse complement strand
TAGGGGCAGAATGGGAAGTTTCGTTATCTCTCCCTCAGTCCTCGCTGACGCTCGGACAGCTCCCTCGTCAGAGGGAGCCAAGGCAGGCTGTGCAGCCCATTTATGGGCAGCTGGTAATCAATGCACGGCTGGCAGGCCAATCAAAAGCACACCCCGGTGCTGCCAGTAGTATTAGGGCTATGCCCGAAAATGAACCCCCCTATGCGGGGGGATATTTATTGTTATAAAAGCGCCCCTTTGATACGGTGCAACGCCCCTTTTTCCAATCGGGAGACCTGCGCCTGCGAGATGCCGATCTCCCCCGCTACCTCCATTTGGGTCTTGCCCTCCAGAAACCGCAGGGCGATAATCTGTTTTTCCCGGGGCGGCAGGTGGGCGATCGCCTCTTTGATGAGGATCTCCTCCATCCAGTTGTCGTCACAGTTTTTGGTGTCACCGATCTGATCCATCACGTAGATCGTGTCCGTTCCTTCCGAGTATACCGGATCGAACAGGCTGACCGGATCCACGATGGCGTCCAACGCCGCCGCCACCTCCTCCCGAGGCATTTCCAGGCGACGGGCGATCTCCTCGACCGAAGGTTCCCGTCCCAACTCGCCCGTCAACTTTTCCTTGACCGCCAAAGCTTTGTAAGCTATATCCCGCACCGAGCGGGAAACACGTACCATATTGTTATCCCGCAAATAGCGACGAATCTCCCCCAAAATCATCGGCACCGCATAGGTAGAAAATTTCAGTCCCAGTGACAAATCGAAGTTACGGATGCTTTTGATGAGTCCCACACAGCCCACCTGAAACAGATCGTCCGGATTTTCCCCACGGTTCCAAAACCGTTGCAGCACGCTGAGTACCAGTCGCAGATTGCCGCGAATAAAGCGTTCCTCTGCCCGCTTATCTCCCGCTTTGATACGGGTGAGCAGTTCCTGCTTTTCCTTGTCGGTCAGCACCGGTAGCTCGGCAGTATTGATTCCGCTGATCTCGACCTTGCGCACGATACCACACTCCTTTCGTCATTAGTATCGACGAAAGGCAAAAAAAGATACGGCGGCGACGGAAAAATCAGCAGGTGCGTTCCATTTCCCTCCGCAGACGGGAGATGATCTTCTTTTCCAGCCGGGAAATATAGGATTGGGAGATGCCCAGCGCATCCGCCACCTCCTTCTGTGTCATTTCCCGACGACCGTTCAGCCCGAAACGCATTTCCATAATATCCCGTTCCCGCGGCTCCAGCGTGTCCAGCGCCAAACGAAGCATTTTGCATTCCTCGTCATTTTCAATATCCTTACAAACACTGTCCGCATCGGTGCCCAGTACGTCGCTGAGCAACAGTTCGTTGCCGTCCCAATCCACGTTCAGCGGCTCGTCGATGGATACCTCTGTGCGACTGTTACCGATCTTTCGCAGGTACATCAAAATTTCGTTTTCAATACAGCGGGAGGCATAGGTGGCCAGCTTGATATTTTTATCAGCCTTAAAGGTACGGATCGCCTTGATCAGGCCGATACTGCCGATGCTGACCAGATCCTCCGTCAACAGACCGGTATTGTCAAACCGTCGGGCAATGTACACCACCAGCCGCAAATTGTGTTCGATCAGGGTCTGCCCCGCCTCCTCGTCCCCGTCCGCCAGGCGACGGATGTAGTATTCCTCTTCCTCGGCGCGAAGGGGCGGCGGCAGAGTGATATAACCGTTGATATAAAAGATCCGGCCCATCAGGCGGGCCAATAAAGAACGTAAAAAGGAAAACATACATCGCTACCTCCGTTTATATAATGTGATTATGTAAAAGCGCATGATAACTGCCATCAGCACACAGCGGCGACGCTGTCAAACCCAACAGCACTTGCTCCACCGGTTTTCCGTCCGGCAAACGGCGGATCCATTCCGGCCGCAGAGCAAACAGCAGATGTCCCTCTCCCTGCAGGCCACGGTAAGGTAACAGCCGACACCGCAGCCGGGGATATTGTCCCGCCAATTGCTCCAGCGCCCCGCTGTCCCGTCGACGTACCGCCTGCAGCAATTCCTCCGGCAGGCAATCCTGCAGCATTTGCGCCTCCACGATGATCACCGGCGCCAGCGTAATGGGATCCTGCAGGGAGTTGCCGGTATCGATGAGTGCACGCACGTTACGAAAACACCCCCCGATCGCCACCTCGATCTCCACCACGCCGTCCACCGGGTGCTTTTTTTGTCCGAGCAACGCCGCCAGACGAATCAGGCCGTAAAATGCAAAGCTCAACCCCAGTAACAACCACAACGGCAGATCAATATAATACACACCATTGGAGCAAAGCATCCGCGCCCCCGCCGCCGTGAAAGTATAAAACAGATACATACCTCCACCGTACAGACCCAACGTAAGATAAAAATACAGCAATGCCCGCAGATAACGCAATACACCGTGGGTGGGCACGCCCACCCACACCATTACTGCACCTGTTGTCAGACGCAGTCCCCACGCATACAGCGGTGACAATGCGGGAAAGAAGATCAGCACGCTGTACAATGCTCCCATCACCGCCGCCAGCAATAAACGTGCCCGCGCCAACCGTTCCCCCGCCAGCGCTGTGGCTCCCGCCAGCAATAAGGTATTGATCATAAAATTGACAACAAACAGTAGATCTACGTATACCGTCATTGCGCTTCCCCCTTCTGATACTCTTATCTTACGCCAACGAAATGGAAAAAAATGTCATTTCCCGCCCTCGGGAAAAGAATTTCAGTTGACATTTTCTGCAAAAATGGGTATTATATATATGTTAATTTAATCTATTTTTAATTTTTCTAAAAAGGAGTTCTTATAATATGAGTAAAGTCATCATTTCTTCCGACAGCGTTTGCGACCTGTCACAGGCGCTGATTGAAAAGATCGATCTGACCATAATGCCTTTGCTGGTCAATCTGGGCGGCACCGACTATCAGGATGGTGTTGACATCGTGCCCGAAGATATTTACAAATTCGTTGCCGAGAACAAGACGTTGCCTAAAACGGCGGCCCGTTCCATCGCTGAATATACCGACTTTTTCACCGAACTGGGCAAGCAGGGGGACGTGATCCACTTCACCATCAGCAGTGAGATGTCCTCCTCTTACCAGAACGCCATGATCGCCGCAGGCGAGGTAGAGGCCAACGTTTACGTCATTGATTCCCGCAATCTGTCCACCGGTATCGGCCTGCTGCTTCTGGATGCGGCTGAAATGCGTGATGCGGGCAAGAGCGCGGCGGAGATCGCCGAAGAGCTTCGGTCGCGTACCGACCTGGTCCGCGCCAGCTTCGTGGTGGATACGCTGGATTATCTGCGGATGGGCGGCCGTTGCAGCGCCGTGGCCGTGCTGGGCGCCAATATGCTGAAACTGCATCCCTGCATCGAGGTCAAGGACGGCAGTATGGGCGTAGGCGCCAAATACCGCGGTAAAATAAGCAAGGTTATCAAAGACTACGCCGCCGACAAGCTGACCATCGAGGGAATTGACCCCCGTCACATCTTCGTCACCCATACCAAGTGCGACCAAGAGGTGGTCGATGCTGTGCTGGAGCAGGTCAGAGCGCTGGGTATTTTTGAAAATATCTACGAAACCGAGGCAGGCTGTACCATCAATTCCCATTGCGGACCGGGTACGCTGGGCGTTCTTTATGAAATGAAACAATAATTTAATATATTTTTTATATAAAATAATAAATTATACTTGCACTTTTGCCTAAAATAGTATAGAATAGTCTTATTAAGGGTTATAAGGAGGACTTTCGCATGTTTGATGAGATGAAAGATACTTCCAATGCAATGGACTATATTCCCGAGGTAGACGAAACCGTCGTTGACGACGCCGTCGCTGAGGAAAACATTGCATTGTCGGAATTCACGGATGAAGAAATCCAAGAATACGAGGAAGGTGCGCTGTCCGGTAAGGAGAAAGCCAAGTTTTTACTGCTGACTCCCCTGGCTACCACGATTATCAAGTTCTGCTTGATCGGTCTGGGCTTGATCGGCGCCATTTTGTGGATCGTTGGTTTGGTTGCCCCCAATTCACTGAACGGTTTTTATACCGGTTACGTCAGTGTACTGGCCGCCATCAACAACATTATGCCTTTCTCCGTATTTGAGATCTTGATCGTGCTGATCATCGTAGGTTGGCTGGGTTATCTGGTCTACGTACTGGTCAGATTTTTCCAAGTATTCAAAAACGGTAAATTACTTGCTTCGCGGATGTGGATCCAGTTCGGTTACTCCACGCTGGCATTGGTAATGGTACTGACCATGCTGTTCAGCTTCGGCTATGGCATCGTGGGCGGCCGCAGTTCGTTCCATAAGGCGAGCACCACTGCCGAGGGCGTACCGCTGTACACCAACAACAAGGTCAAGGAGACCGAATTGAGCGAAACGCTGGGCTATATGATCGACAAGCTCAACACCACCGTGATTAACGCCAACGTTGACCCCAACAACCAACAGATCGTGTTCTCTACCAAGACCGGTCTTTCCAAGTACAACGTCAAGGGTAACAAAAACACCGTTTTGGCCAAAGCTGTCAGCGATGCCTTCCAGAACGCTGCCAAGGAGATCCCCGCACTGAAAGGCCCCAAGGTCAACGTTAAGGAAATGATCGCCGGCCCCATGTACAACTCCATGAACATCGGCAGTATGTACGCTCCCCTCACCGGTGAGGTTTTGGTCAACCCCTACTTCCCCAGTGTCAGCGTTCCGATGTTGGTTGCCAAGGGCATTGCCAAGCAAAGAGGTTTCCAGAGTGACGCCCAGGCTGATATGATCGCATATCTGGTCTGCACCCGTTATTCTGATAATCCCTACGTACAGTATTCCGCATACTTCAACGCTTACGTTTCCATCGGCGGCAAGCTGGCAAAGAGAAATATGTCCACCTACGCCACCATGGCAAGCGCACTGAAAGAGGACGTTAAGAAAGAGGTTATCGCCTACACCCGTAAGCTGGATTCCCTCTACGGCAACAAGAGCAGCCTGCAGTTCACCGACAACGGCACCGGGGCTACCGCCTCCGCTTATTATCTGGAGTATCCCGAGTTGATCATCAACTACTATCGCCAGAAACTGGCAATGTCTGCCGACAATACGCAGGATCTGAATTGCGGTTACTATGTAAATTCTCTGGTCGATCTGTACCGTCAAGACGTAAACTTCCAGACGGAAATTGAGAACGTAGTTGCCAAGTACTCTGAGTACAAGGTCACCAACGTGCCCAAGGATACGGTCAATAAAATGACCGCCGAAGAGGCCGCTGCCGCCGGCATCGGCGAGAGCACGACCACTACTACCGAAACCCCTGCTGAATAAAAAAGTCCTTCCATCATATATAATACATAACCCACGCCCGCTTACCCAAAGTGGCGTGGGTTTTTCTTTAGGAGCAGACAAACTATGGCATTTAAAAAAATCAAAAAGCATATCCGACGGAAGCGATTTGGCCAATGGCTGCGTGTCAATATACGTATGTGCCGCAGAAAGGTACGGCGGTTTTTCAAAAACAGCGCCTTCCGCAAGGGGGTGCTGGACCGATACGGAAAACCCTTCGTCCTGGCATTGGTGGCAGGCATATTGTGCAGCGGTTGCCTCATCGCCGGTCATATCGCCGCGCGACGCAATAACGAGGAAGGAATGCTGCTGGATCGCCTGACCTATGGTGAGGATTACGACAGCAAGGTTCCCTATTTCCGCACACTGCACGCCATCGGCTCGTCCAACCATTTGTGTGTCACTGTAGAGACGGCCAACGTCGATAATCTGAAGGACCCAACCGTGGGACTGGAGCAGGGCGGTATCAGCCTGAAGGTGAGCTTCACCGACGGAACCCATACTGAGTTGCCCCTGCAACGTCATTACCGCAAAAACTGCTTTGCCCCCGGCGCCAAAAGCAACTTCATCCTCACGCTCCCCTATGGCTATACGCCCTTCGATATCAGCGCGGTTTCCCTGGTGTTGATTCCCGGCGTCGACGGCACCTATGACGATTGGCTGTGTGTCAAGGCAAACGTGTCCTTTATGCTGGGTGGCGAGCGTGTTCTTATCGCGCAAAGCAATTGGGAGCAGGCCAAGCGGTTTGGCAGCGGTAAAGATCTGGTGCGTGCCGCCGATTTGACAGACGCCCGTACAGATAACACCACCTACAAGCAAATGGAGCTGCTGTTCACCAAGCTGCTTTCGCTGGCAGAGCACGGTCTGAAAAGCTTTTCAGACGGCAAAACCAAGCAGGAGGCGCTGGCAAGCATCGGCTTTTCCAATGCCAACGCCTTGTATCTGGACGTCGAGACCGTATCCGCCGAGCGAAATGCGGCGCTGAAAAACCAGCAGGGAGAAAAGACCACCCTGCCCGATGAAGAGGATCTGAACTACAATGGCGTTCTGAAGGTGACACTTTCCTTCAACGGCGCTCTGACGGACGGCGGCTACAGCAAGGAATATCTGCTGGATATACCGGGTAAGGACGACTTCGAAATGTCCTCTGCCTCCACCTTCCGCATGGATCTACCGTCAGAGATGTGTGTCTTTGATATCAACGAGGTAACCATTACCACCGTCGATCAAGAGGATGCCTGGGCGCCCCGCTTTGCACGGCTGTACCTGACGCTGGACTTTGATCAAGAGTTGGAGATTGCCAGATTGACCGACGTGGCCCTGGAAAATCAGTATGACACCCCCATTTTCTACCGTGGTTTTCTGGATGCACCCATCCCCTTTGATTTGAGCGTTCCCAACGCCGTTCCCAGCCATCTGGCCGAAATGATCGAAACCACCTATAATCAAAAATTCAGCAAAACCGGCTATACAATGTATTTCGACAAGCAGAGCTTTTACAGTCGACAGATCCTGTTTTTTGAACAAATGGATCGGTTGCTGATCCCCACACAGCAGGAGGAGGAAGCATGATCAAACGTCATATCCTGGCAACCATCGCCCTGCTTTTGCTGGGCGGCGGCCTGACACTGCTGTGGTTCTTCTGTACGCCCGCCGAACCGGAAACAACGCCGCAGTTGCACCTGTCAAACCAAAAAGCAAACGACGATTTTACCGACTTGTTCCGCCTGTGCGAAAACCACGGCGACACGCTGGCTCACGTAACGGTTACAGCCAGCGAAGAGGTAAGCGATATTGTCGAAAAATACGACGTGCCGACCACGCTGTACACCAAGATCACCGCCACCTTGCTACAGGACTACACCGGGCGATGCGACCAAAAAACCGTCACCATTCTGCTGATGGGCAACAAAGAAAACTTTCCCAATCGGGAAATATTAGAGGTAGAAAACAGCTATATTCTGCGGCTGGAGCCATGGGCGCACGAAAGCGGCACAGTATATTTGCTCAACCCCTTGGAGAGCACCTTCCTGCGCGTGCACGAGAACAACGTGCTGGTGCGGGACAGCGCCGCCCTCCCCAACTACAGCCCTGCCTGCAGTGCGGAAGAGTTTGCAAAGCAATACACCGCGTATTGCACCGAAAATCCCGCCGACGGAAACAAACTACAGCAGCATTACAAGGAAATGATCGCCACGCTGATGAACTATGATTATCAAAACAAAGAACTGTCCTATCATCTGGAGGAGCAAGACATTGCAAAACGGCTGCATCTGGCCAAGAGTTTAGCAGAGCAATAAAACAAAAGTTCCCACAAGCCAAACGGTTTGTGGGAACTTTTTTAGTGTTTGATACGTTATTTTCCGTGAATCTCACAGAGCATGGCTCTGATTTCGTCAACGGAGGAGAAAATGGCTGTAGGATGGATATTGTATTTCTCAATATCCTCCACCGTACTTTCGCCGCTGAGTACCAACAGACTTTGCGCCTTGGTGCCTTGGGTAACGGCCATATCGGTGTACAGACGGTCACCAACAAAAGCAACCTCCTCTTCCTTATAACCGGTCTTGTCCAGCACAAACTCCAGCGTGCGACGAGAGGGCTTACCAAAGTATTCCAGCGGCTCGACACCGGTGGAGCAAGTGATCAATGCAAAAATAGAACCGCAATCAGGAATGAAACCGTCCTCGGTGGGGCAGTTCAGGTCGGGGTTAACACCGTAAACGGGCACGCCGTTACGAATAAAACTGCACGCCTTGGCCAGACGATCGTAAGCCAACGTAGTGTCAAAGCCGACAACCACCAGCGTAGGATCCTCCTCTACCAGATTGACACCGGCCTGCTCGAAATCCTCCCGCAGATAGGGGGTACCCAACAAAAAGACACGGGCATCGGGCATATTTTTGCGCAGATGGTTGAGAATGACGTGATTGGAGATCATTACTCTGCCATCGCCGCCGGGCACCTGCATCTTCCGTAGCTTTTCCTCATAAAAAGGCACGTTTTTAGAGGAATTGTTGGTATAAAAATAATGATCCAGACCAAAGGGAGCAAGACAACGAATAAACTCGTCAGCGCCGGGGATCAACTTACCACCTAAGTAGATGGTACCGTCCATATCCAAAATAAAGCATTTTACTTTTTTCAATACTTCGATTCGATTATCCATGACAATATTTCCTTTCATACGTTCTTTTTGCATTTTATCACAAAGCGACGCATAAATCAAGAGATAACCGCCGAACTGTGGGTTGTGGCGTTGACTTTTTGCAAAAAAAGGGGTACAATATACGAAGGAATTAAATTTAACCCAAAGGAGATAAGTATTATGGGATGCACACACGATTGCAGCAGTTGTTCTTCCGCTTGCGCCTCCAAGGAGCCGGAAAGCCTGCTGAAACCTCTTAACGATTTAAGTAAGGTTAAAAAAGTATATGCCGTTGTCAGCGGCAAGGGTGGCGTTGGTAAAAGCACCGTCACCGCCATGATGGCCGTCACCATGAACCGCCACGGACATAAGAGCGCCATTCTGGACGCCGATATCACCGGTCCTTCCATTCCCAAGATGTTTGGCATCACGCAGAAGGCCGAGGCTATTGATGAAAAGCTGATCCCCGCCACCAGCAAAATGGGCATTGATATGATGAGCATCAATCTGCTGTTGCCCAACGAGGAAGATCCGGTGGTATGGCGCGGTCCTGTCATCAGTGGCGCTGTCAGCCAGTTTTGGACGGACACCATCTGGAAAGACATTGATTATATGTTTGTAGATATGCCTCCCGGCACGGGCGACGTACCGCTGACCGTATTCCAAAGCCTACCGGTGGACGGTATCATCATCGTCACCTCCCCCCAGCAGTTGGTTTCCACCATTGTAAACAAGGCGGTGCGGATGGCCGAGATGATGAATATTCCCATCGTCGGTATCGTTGAAAACTACAGCTATTATCAATGCAAAAACTGCGGCGAAAAGGTGAAGATCTTTGGCGAGAGCCATATTGCAGAAATTGCCGAAAAGCATCATCTGCCCGTATTGGCCAGCCTGCCCATCGATCCCTACATCGCATCGCAGGCAGACAGCGGTCTGATCGAGTTGTTCGAGGGCGACTATATGGAGCCGTTGGCCGATCTGTTGGAAAAATAAAGAGAAAAAGCGTTTGCAAAGGGCGGAGCGCCGCCCAAGGCAAACGCTTTTTTATTACGTCAGCAATATCGGTTGGATCTGCTTTCCCTGCACCGCCTGCAATAGTGTATCACCAATGCGGCTCATATCTGCTACCACCGAGCGCGGCTTGCCAAGTGGGTCATCCTGTCCCATAGGTACAAAATAAAAATGCTTTGCCGCCAGCAACGCGCCGATATTTTTTGCCGCCGTTCCCAGGGCATCATTAGTCGAAACCGCCAGCACCACCGGTCGTTCGTTACGCAAATGCGCCTTGACCGCCAGTGTGACAGCGCTGTCCGCAATGCCACAGGCCAATTTTGCCAGGGTGTTTCCCGTTGCCGGAGCCACCACCAGTACGTCCAATAGTTTTTTCGGTCCGATTGGTTCTGTTTGTGTGACCGTGTGCAGCACCTGTCTGCCGCACATCTCTTCCAGTTCACGCACGTGTTGCGTTGCTGCGCCAAACCGAGTATCCGTCTGATAGGCTGTTTCGCTCATAATGGGCACCACATCAAACTGTTTGCACATTTCCCTGATCTGAGGCAACACCGCCCCAAAGGTACAGAATGAACCGCACAAGGCCACGCCCACACGCAGCTTATCTGCCAAGGGTGTTTTCCTCCTTATACATTCCAAGTATGGTTTTGCAAATGATTTCTCCGGCGGTACGGGGCGCCACCTTACCGGGCAACGCCAATGCCTGCATAACGTGTTTGCCACAGGTGGCGGCGTAATCAAAGTCCACGCCGCCCGGCTTGCTGGCCAGATCGATGAGCAGCGCCGTATCCTGCAATTGATGCAACGTCGCTCGATCAAAAAGCAGATGCGGCACCGTATTGAATATCAGTTCCCGATGGGGCAATATCGCTGCCAGTTCCCGTGTATGACACGGGATGTAGCCCAATGCCGTACACCAGGCCAGATCTCCCGGTTTTCGTGCCGAAACGTAAACCTCAGCGCCCAGGGCCTGAAGATGATGGGCCAGCAGTTTGCCGATGCGACCAAATCCGCATACCAACGCACGGCAACCATGCACGGTAAAAGACGTATGCTCCATGGCCAACGTCAGAGCTCCCTCCACCGTTGGAATCACATTAAGCACTGCCTCTTCCTCGCGAGCAAAATGATCGTGCAAACACACCCGGTACGGTGCGGCGCTCTGACGCACGGAATCACTAATTCGGCCGCCGTACACCGTTCTCCCCTGCAGATATTGCCACCAGTCCTCCAGACGGTCGTTACTGCCAAACATATGCACACCGTCCTCGCTGACCGGCATAGGCAGTACTGTCAATTCCGGCAAAGGATCACCCGGAGACAACCAGCGCGCATCCACACCCCGAGCGATAAAAGCATCCTTAACCGCCGCCTGCCGAGCATCCGCAGAAACCAATCCAACCCGCATCCATCCAGCACCTCCGTAAAACATTTACACTTTATTATATGTTTTACCGAAAAAGGCGTGCAAAACAAAATAAGTGGTCTGTACGTTTTGCGTACAAACCACTCTTTTTATGGTATTCACTGTGCTGCAACGATTTTTTGACAATTCTAAAAATAAGGAGCTGCAACGCAGCTCCTTATTTTTAATACATTTTACTGAACACCGAATTTCAAAACGTTAGCAACCTCTTGCTTGGCGAAGTTAGAAAGCTTTGCCATACAGCTTGCAACAGACAGACCGGCATCCGTGATAGACTGATTGAATTTGGAAGCGGTGGCGCCGTTACCAGCCAAAGAGGCCAGCTTACCAACACCGGAGCCCATACCCATTCTACCGTTGGTCTTACCAAACTCATAAAACTCAACCACCTGATCGTAGGTCCATTTGGAACGACTGATCAAATAGTCGAATCTGGCTTCGGTGTAACGGTTACACCACAACTCGCAGAATTTAGCAGCGGCAATTCTGTTTTGTTCCTTGTTGGTTTTTCTCGGAATACCGATACCATAACCGTAAACTTCAACGTGGTTGATCGCCTTAGCGTTCTTTTCGTTTTTGGGGAAAGGTACCCACTTATAAACGTTGGACTTATTCTCCTCTTCCAGAATACCGGCGACGTCAACGCCACCCTTACCGAAACTCATTACAACGTAGGTGGATTTATTGGTGTTCCAGAAGGAACCATCCACGCTGGTGTTAAGATAGTTACCGCCGGCATCCATAACGCCTTCTAACCAAATGTAAGTTTCCTTAACCTCAGCAGAATCAAAGTTGTTGATGATACCGCCGTTGGGATCGTCACCGTCGATTGCAAAACAAGGCTTAGCATTGGTATTGGCCCAATACCAGTATTGAGACAAAGAGTTAGAGCCATAAACGGTCTTACCCTGCGCAGTGGTATCCGGTAGACCGGTCATATACTTCTTATAGTTGGTCCAGTTCCACTGACCGGCCTTCCACAACTCATAAGGGTCGTCCAAACCGGCGTTTTTAACGAAGGTGGAGTTGTAGTTCCAGCAACCGCTAACCAGGTTGGGGCCGAGAACGATGTTCTTGCCCTTCCAGCGGGTCAACTCGGTTACCTGAGGATCCAAACCGGGAGAATTCTGCAGTTTGGAGAAGTTGCAATAATCATCCAAAGGAGCCAGAATGTTACAAATATAGGGGAAAGAAGAAACGTGGGTGGTGATCAGATCGCAGTCCTTACCGGCAGACATGGCCTGGAAGGGCTTAACTACGTTGGAACCACCGGGAGTACAACGCACGTATTTGATGGTAACACCATACAGTCTTTTGATTTCCTTAAACCAGTCCCACTCACCAACGCTTTTGTTGGAAGCGTTAAAATAAGAGAATTGACTATAGTCAACGGAAGTGTACAGCGTCATGGTCTTGCCCTTCAGATCGGCAAGAGTACCCTGCTTGCAAAAGCCGCTCTTATCCACGTCAAAGGAACAAGCAGCACCGTTGTTATACTTCTTTCCCTCTTTCATCAGGGGGTTGGAAACAATATCACTGGTACCGGGATTGGTGATACCGGGGTTTTGGCCGGGGTTCTGGCCGGGATTGGTCGTACCGGGATTCTGGCCGGGATTGGTCGTACCGGGATTGGTCGCACCGGGGGTGCTGGTTCCGGGAGTACTGGCACCGGGAGTGGTCGCACCGGGAGTGCTGGTTCCGGGGGTGCTGGCACCAGGCGTGCTGGTTCCGGGGGTGGTAGCACCGGGAGTGCTGGTTCCGGGGGTGCTGGTACCGGGATCTGTCGTGCCGGGAATGGTCTCACCCGTGGCAGGATCGGTTACGCCGGGGCCGCTGTTAGCAGCGAATTCTTCATCATCTTCACCGCCGGGACGGCAAGCAACCATCATACTCATAACAAAGCACAGTATGATTACCAAAATGATCCATCTTCTAAAACTTTTCAAAGGATATCCCTCCTTAAATATTTTATATTATCATTATAGCACAATTAAATCAAAAATGCATTTGGCATCTTACACAAAAAAGCAATCTGAATTTTGGTTAATTTGCAATATATAAAAGAGGACGCCGGCAGACGTCCTCTTTTAAAAGTATTTTATTGGATACCGAATTTCAAAACGTTGGAAATTTCTTGCTTGGCATAGTTGGACAGTTTTGCCATGCTGGTTGCAACAGACTTACCTGCATCCAGAATCGATGCATTGAAGTCAGTCGAGCCACCGGCGTGACCGGCCAGTTTACCTACGCCGGAACCCATACCCATTCTACCATTAGTCTTAGCGAAATCATAGAATTCCTTAACCTCGGCATAAGACATCTTGGAGCGGGTGATCATAGCGTCAAATCTGGCTTCGGTGTAACGGTTACACCACAGCTCACAGAATTTAACAGCAGCAACTCTGTTCTGCTCTTTGTTGGTCTTTCTCGGAATACCGATACAACGGCCGTAAACCTCTACGTGGTTGATCGCCTTGGAGTTCTTCTCGTTCTTGGGGAAGGGACACCATCTGTAATCATTGGTCTTGTTTTCCTCTTCCTGAATACCAACCAAGTCATAACCGCAAGCACCGTAGTTCATAACGGTATAATTTGTCTTGTGAGTATTCCAGAAGAACTGACCGCCGTCACCGTCATAATAGGTGCCGCCGGCATCCATAACGCCTTCCAACCATACGTAGGTTTCCTTGATCTCTGCCTTATCCCAGTTGTTAACGATACCGCCATTGGGATCTTCACCGTTGATGGCAAAGCAAGGCATACCGTTGGAGTTGGACCAATACCACCATTGACTCCAGGTGGAGCAACCAAAAACAGTCTTACCCTGCGCATTGGTGTCCGGCAGACCGGTCATATACTTCTTGAAGTTGGTCCAGTTCCACTCACCCTTCTTCCACAGATCATAGGGATCATCCAGACCGGCATTCTTAATAAAGGTTGCATTGTAGTTGAAGCAACCGTTATCCAGACAGGGACCGAGGATAATGTTCTTGCCCTTCCAGCGGGTCAGCTGGGTCGCCTGAGGATCCAGACCGGGAGAGTTCTCCATCTTGGAGAAATTACAATAATCATCCAGAGGAGCCAGAACGTTACAGATGTAAGGGAAGGAAGCAACGTGGGTGGTGATCAGGTCGCAGTCCTTACCGGCAGACATTGCCTGGAAGGGCTTTACAACGTTGGAGCCACCGGGAGAGCAACGGATATACTTGATGGTAACACCGTAGGTTCTCTTCAGTTCTCTAAACCAATCCCACTCACCGGTATACTTGTTGGAAGCGTTGTAATAACTGAACATGCTGTAGTCAACGCCGGTGAACAAGGTCAGGGTCTTACCCTTCAGATCGGCAAGAGTACCCTTCTTACAGAAGCCGGTCTTGTCGATGTCGAAGGAAACGGGAGCAGCGTTGTTGTACTTCTTACCCTCTTTCATCAGGGGGTTGGAAACAATGTCGCTGACACCGGGGTTATTGTTGACACCGGGGTTATTGTTGACACCGGGGTTGTTGTTATTGCCGGGATTATTGTTGGTACCGGGATTATTATTGGTACCGGG
>JAZQDW010000079.1:0-34643 GCA_045546995.1 Eubacteriales bacterium | reverse complement strand
CTTAAAGACGGTCAGTACGTCCACACCGGTGGTGGGGATCTTCTCGGTCTTGGTCTCACCGCAGACGGTACAGGTGAAGGTCTTAACGCCTTCGGTATTGGTGGTAGGCTCGGTGGTGACAACACCATTGTCCCAAGTGTGATTGCCGGTAGCGGGAATGGCAACGTTTTCTTCCAGCGTGATGCCGCAGGTGCCGCAGACCTTATGGCCTACGCCGGCGGCGCCACAGGTGGGAGCAGTATCGACAACCAGATCTGCGGCGGCAACGTGCTCGCCGGTGGCGGGGATCATAACATTCTCCTGCAACGTAATGCCACAGCCGTCACAAACGATGTGCCCTTTACCTTCTTGAATACAGGTAGGAGCAATATCTACAGCCGGCTCTTCAGCGGCAACGTGCTCACCGGTGGCGGGGATGACAACATCCTTCTCTGCCACTTTGCCGCAGACGGTACAATTCTTGTGGCCCTTGCCGGTGGAAGCACAGCCGGGTTGCTCGTCAACGATGAGCTCGCCGGGGGTGTGCGCGCCGGTGGCGGGAATCACGACACCGGTATTTACGGTTTCGCCGCAATCCTTACATACGGTGTGGCCTACGCCATCAGCACCGCAGGTGGGAGCAGTATCGGTAACAACGTTTTCGGTGTCTTCATCATGCTCGCCGGTGGCGGGCACGGGAATAGCGCCTGCCGTATCGGGGGCAGAGCAATTTACGCAGGTGCGTGCCTTGCTGCCCGGCTGACCGCAGGTGGGGGCCAGAATCTCGGTATAAGTATCCGACCAGGTATGATTATCGTTTTTGGGCAGTACCTTTGTATAATCCTTTTTACAAACGGAGCAATTGTACGAAATAAAGCCGTATGAGCCGCAGGTAGCCTCGGTGATCACCGTGCCCTCGCCAGAGGGAATATGCTCCTCCGTAGCCGGAATATCCATAATGATGGGCAGGTCACAATTGATACACTTGTTGCTCTTTTTGCCTTTTGTACCACAGGTAGGCTGTTCATCGATCTTCCAGTTTTCGACGGGATAATCGTGGGCGGCAATCTTAAAGCTCTTTTTGGCGGTACGACCGGCCATATCCACGACTTCCACCACGTAATCGCCAACCGTATCCACCGTAAAGTTTTCGGGATACTGGATGGGCTGACCGTTGAGAGTGGCGGTACGGACAAAATCTTCATCGATCTTCACCGTGACGGTATTGCAGTAGGTTTCACCCTCCTCAACACCGTTGATGACGGGGATATCCAGATCCTCGTAAGCGCTGTTGTACAGTTCTACGTATACACCGGCGTGGTCGGACAGATGGCCGTTTGATACGATACCGTTGTGAACGTAATACTTATTAACAATATAATCCTTGCTGACCATAACGTAGTCGATGGGTACGCTGTAACGTTCATCGTGACCCACACCGCCGTTGGAACAGGTAGAAATGGAAACCTTATTGGTGGTCTGATATTTGGAGTCCACCACCACGCCGCCGTTGATATAGGCCTGATAGGGCTCGGAATTTTCGACCATATTATGGTCACCGGTGATAATGATACTGCCGCCGTATTTGGCGCGAAGTTCAGCGCCCTTATTATACATTTTCTTAACCTGCTCCACACGGCCTTGTTTTCCGGACAGAATCAGGTGAGTATTCAGGAAGGAGACGATCTCGTTTGTTTCCTTATTTCTCAGTACTACCCAGGTGACGGTACGCTGCATATTCACGCTGTCCCATTGCTTGGTACCCTTTTTGCCGTCAGGATTGAGGAAGGCAGCGCCGCTTTCTACCAGATCAAATTTGGCGGTCTTATAATAGATGGGATTCATCAGATCCCAAGTGCCGCTGGCATTGGCATAGGTATGGCCGTTACCAGAAATACCCTGTACCTCGCTGTAACCGATCTTGGGCATATCCGCCTGCAATAAAGGCGCCCAACGGTAGTTGACCTCCTGCATACCGACGATGTCCACATCGTAATCTTTCATCACCTCCACAAAGAGGTCTTCGCGCTGTTCAATCTCCAGATTGGTATAGTTGTCACCGGCGCTCTTTTCGGTGGCCAAAATGTTGTAGGACATTACCTTGAGCATCGGAGTACCGTTGAGATAATTTTTCTCGCAATAGTTAAGATCCTGTTCCAACAGCAACTCTCCGGGATAACAACCGGTAATAAAGAGGAATTCCTCCTTCACGGCGCCGTTGTCGGAGGGCAGGAACTGGAAGGCATAACTACGGCCGGGGCGGGTCTCCTCCAAGGAAACCTCGGTCACCACGGTATCGCCCTTCATAATACGGGCGTAGCAGGTGACCTTGGCATCGGCGCTGCGGGTCAGCTTGTTGACACCGTCCAACGGCGCCTCGGCATCGCCGGAGGCCACGCAGGCGATCATTACACGGTTGGTAACGGGCACGTTACAATTATAAAAAGAATTAAAGGCTTTCCAGTAAGAGGTACGGCCTGCAGAGGTGGTATAGCTATACCCCTTAGTAGCCGTATCGGCACCGTAAACGCCGATCATATAAATCTCACCGGGCTTGAGCAGCAGACTGCCGCCGTCCTCCAACAGCCAGTTGAATTTATGGGTACCCACGTGGTCGGTGTATTCAAAAGTGTGCTCGCTGAGATCCACCGTTTTGTCGGAATAGTTGTAAAGCTCGATATACTGGAATTTTTGCTCATGAGCTCCTGAGTTCTGTGCCGAGGTATCGGGATAATAGGTGATGGTGTGCTGATTGGACAGCTCGGAAATAAACACACCGGGCATCTCGGTCTTGGTCACCGCAACCGATACGTTTGCGGCAAGGGGTTTGGTTCCTTCTTTATCGGCCGTGAGGGTAAAGGAAAGGGCGTTGATTTCCGCTATTTTTTCATAAACGTTATACTGCGCCTTGCCGTTTTTAACAACAATCGCCTCGGAAAACTTGACAACGTTGCCGTTGGAGGCGGTCATCTGCGCATAGCACAGTTCGGGGATCTCACCCTCGCCTTCCAGTGTCAAGGTACCCTTTGTCCCACCGAAGGAGGTGTCGACGTTTAAACGCAGTTCGTACCCCTGCCAATAGGCCTGATATACCGCGGCATCAAAGGCGGCAACAAAACTGTCCGGCCCGTCTGCCTGCTGCAGTTTTTGATACAGGTCAGCATTCAAAACGGCATCCGTTTTGATTTTTTCGTACCATGCCCAATTTTCAAACATATAGTCTATTGACTGCAATGCCGCAGGCAAAGCTTCAGCAGAGGTACACTGATCCTGTAATTTTGCAAAAGCCTCCTCCGGCGTGATGGTGGTAATTTCCAGTTCCAGCGTATCCTGCACGGGATAGGCCCAATAGAAATAATTATCGTCGGCTTTGCTGTCGGGCACGTAATAACCGGCGGTGCCGCACACGGGGCCGGCGGTATCCAGAGAAGCGTTACCCACGTTATTGTACAGCACCTCGCCGTCGGCATCGTATACCACGCCGTTTGCATAGCCACCGAAATCGGAAAGATCGCCCAGATTGACGCTACCGTTGACATATACGTCCTTGGGCAGCATAATGACAAACTGCACATTTTTCTTACCGGCGGCGCGGGCAGAACGGACGGCGTTCGTCACGTCCAGCTCCACGGTGACGGGATATTCAAAGAGTTGGTTTTGCTTTTCCAACCGATACGTGTCTTCAGTGGTGGGGGTGTCGGAAGCGGTGAACTCACCGTAGGCCACCACACTGCCGGAAACGGCAGACAGATAATAACCGCTTTTATCCAGCATCAGTTTGGTGTTGGCTCCACCCATGCCTTCCGTCGCCTTGGGATAGTAATACTTGAGGGTTTGGGTAGCGGATTGCAGATTGTTTTCCGCCGTTGCCTGCGCCTGCGTATCGCTGAGAGCCAGTGCCGCCACGCGAATGGTCTTTTCGCCGGTACGACAACGAGCATCGAATTTCAGCACTGCTTTATCAACGTCAGTCGCTGTAACGTCATTGTTATCCAAAAAACGGACGTACATAACGCGGCCCCAAAAGATGGGAACGTTACCGTACACGTAGTCGTTGGTGTTGTAACTCTGCTGACACCACATACGGCGCACCTGGGAGGCGGCGGCAGAAAGGGTATAATTTGCAGGTATCTCGGCGCTGACGCTGACCGCCGGGATCATAGAGATCAGCAGCAGTATGCACAGCGCAAAACAGACCATACGTTTCATTTTCATAGTTTTTTACCTCACTTTTGATAAATACTATCACATATTAATAATATACTTTTTTATGTATTTAAGCAAGGAAAAGACAGATGGCATTTTGAACAAAAATGCCATCTGTCCTTTGTGCAGTTTGCCCCATTCGTTTTAGGTTCTTAATTCTTTTCTGTACCGCTGATAGTCGGGCATATAGCGGGCAATCAATCGATAAAATTCCTTGCTGTGATTTTTGTACCGTATATGACACAACTCGTGCAGCACCACGTAATCAACAGCACCGGGAGAATACTGCATCAGATACAAGGAAAAGTTGACGCTGTTTTTCCCCGAGCAGGAGCCAAATCGAGTCTTGGCGGCAGTAATGCCGACCTTGGTGGGGCGCAGGCCGGTCAATTTTGCAAAATAAGCCACACGTTCGGGAATGATCCTCTCCGCTTTTTCACGCAGCACCGCAATCTCCTGTTCAGACAACTCGTGCCGGGTAACACGTTGTTGCTGTCGGCGGTAATGTGTTTCAATCCAATCCATGTGCTCCGCCACAAAGCGATGCGCCCGCTCATCACTACAGCCACGCGGTAAACGCACGATGATCTGCAGATCCCGGGTGATCTCGATGGCCATGCTTCGCCGGTCGCTTCGCCGGTAAATGATCTCCAATTTCCCTCTCCTTTCACCGTGCAAAAACGGAGGAGACCGAAACACAGCCCCTCCGCTTTTTTAAAAAATCAGCCTTTAAACAAATTCAGCAGCAGTAAGATCACGTAAATGACCGCCAGTCCCCAAGTCAGCAGTTTTTTATACGTAGGCACGTGCTTTTCCACTGCCGTGAGCAGTGGAAACAGACAGCCTGCCAACGCCAGACGGGTGGGCAGATCCCAAGTAAGGGGCGCCGCCTTGACCCACACGGCGTAGCAAATACCTGCCAACGCCGGCAACAATCCGATGCCGATACGCAGACCTCTATACCCCTGCAACAACCGAATATTTTCGGCGCACAGTTCCAGGGCGAGCAGTACGCCCATGGCGCAAATCAGCAACGTTTTCATCTTACTTTACCAGACGACAAACGTCGTTAGCATAAGCAACCGGGTCTTCCAACGGCAGACCCTCGATCAATTTTGCCTGCGCATACAGCACCCGTACAATGGCCGCCGCGCGTTCATCATCCTTACCGATGCAATTCTGCAGCGTTTGCAGAATGTCGTGGGAGGCGTTGATCTGCAAGACTTTTTGTGCCTTTGGCGCGCCACCCTGCGGCATTTCGGCAAGCGTTTTTTCCATTTCGATACTCATTTCACCCTTGGAACGCAGACAAACGGGATGGCTGTTCAGTCTATCACTGACAGACACGTCATGGATCTCCTCTCCCAGGGTCTTTTTGACAAATTCAACCACTTTCTCGTAGGGCTTCTGGTCGGTATCATCCTCTGCAGGATCGATACTGGCTACGTTTCGGAAGGTCTTTTCCATATAGGTGCCCAGCATTTTTATGGCAAATTCGTCCACGTCCTCGGTAAAGAACAGAACGTCCTTGCCCTCGCTCAGCACACTTTCGGTCTGCGGCATTTTGCCGATGCGAGCCACGCTTTCGCCCGTAGCGTAATAAATGACGCTTTCCTCGCCCATTTGTTCCACGTATTCTTTCAACGTGATCAGTTTGTCCTCTTTGCCGGAATGGAACAAGAGCAGATCCTGCAACACGTCCTTATTGCTGCCCCAACCCTCGTAAATGCCGAATTTCAGTTGGCGGCCAAAGGCGGCAAAGAATTTTTCGTATCCTTCCCGATCGTTTTTTAAGAAGTTTTCCAGTTCGGCGCGGATCTTTTTAACGATATTTTTAGCAATCAGACCCAACACCCGATCCTGCTGCAGGATCTCACGGGAAATATTCAGCGAAACGTCCGAAGAATCCACAAGACCCTGTACGAAACCGAAATAATCCGGCAGCAGATCAGCGCATTTTTCCATAATTTTAACACCGTTGGAATACAGGGTCAGTCCCTTTTCAAAATCCTTGGAATAATAGTTAAACGGAGCCGATGCGGGAATATACATCAAGGCTGCGTAGGAAAATTCGCCGTCTACCTTGGTGTGAATATGACGCAAGGGCGCCTCAAAGCCGTAATGCTGATCCTTATAAAACTGCTGATAATCCTCATCCTTCAGTTCGTTTTTGTTTTTTCGCCAGATGGGTACCATGGAATTGAGGGTCTTATCCTCAATCACCGTTTCGTATTCGCCCTCGGCATCCTCTTTGGGACGACTGGTCTCCATCAACATTTTAATGGGATATTTAATAAAGTCGGAATACTTGTGTACCAAGGCCTGCAACCGATATTGATCCAGATATTGGGAATAGTCCTCTTCCCCCTGATCCTCTTTAATATGCAGGATGATCTTGGTACCCGTTTCCTCCTTCTCGGCTGCGGTGACCGTATAGCCGTCCGCTCCCTTGGAATACCACTTGCAAGCCTCCTCGCCGGCGCGTTTAGAGATTACCGTCACCTCGTCCGCCACCATAAATGCAGAGTAAAAGCCGACGCCGAACTGACCGATGATATCCACCCCGTCCTTCGGCTCGTTTTCCTTGCAAAAGGCCAACGACCCGCTTTCGGCGATGGTACCGAGGTTCTTCTCCAACTCGGCGGCGTTCATACCGATGCCGGTATCCTCCACCGTCAGCGTCCGTTCGTCCGTATTAACGGAAAGACGGATATAAAAATCGTTTTTATCAAACCGGATGCGTTCATCCTCCAACGCCATATAATAACTTTTATCAATGGCGTCGCTGGCATTGGAAATCAATTCTCTTAAGAAAATTTCTTTTTGAGAATAAATCGAATGGATCATCATTTCCAATAATCGCTTACTTTGTGCTTTAAATTGTTTTTTCGCCATAAATATTGCCTCTTTTGCTTTATTTTTTAGCACTCTATCGTTCCGAGTGCTAAAAACACTATACCGCATTTTCACATTTTTGTCAATATGGATTTTAAAATATATAAAAATTTATTTATAGATATTGTAATTTATAAAACTCTATGTTATTATTATAATGTATAAAAATATTTTATGTTTGGAGTGTGCATCATGAAGTATCAAAAAACATCCAAAAAGATCATTTCCCTGCTTTGTGCGCTGGCCATGCTGCTCAGTATGTGCTCCATGTTTGCGCTGGCAGCGGGCAACCCTGCTTACGGCAACATCGATATCGACCGTGAAAAGGTATACGATACCGATCTGTCCGTAATGAGCTTGAACGTTTTGGGAACTGTAGGTTCCGGCTATTTTGATTCCGCCGAAAACCGTTTGCAGGCCTCGTTGACCATCGTCGAGACCTATCAGCCCGACGTGATCACCGCTCAGGAGGTCGCCGAGACTGCCAATGCCTTTACCGACGGCAGCAGTTGGTACGACAAGCTGATCCCTGCCATGACCGCCTTGGGTTACAGCTATCGGGCGCTGAAGAATGACGTTTCCGTGACGATGAAAGTCACCGACGGTCTGGTCATCTTCTACAAAACCGACCGTTTTACCAAGGGCACTTCTTTTGCCGAAAATCTTCCTGCCACCGTTACGGCCAGTTATACCCACGTAGATACGGCGGATGAGACCAAGAGCAATACCTATAACTATTCTCATACCTCCACCGACCGTTACTATCAGTACGTTCAGTTGATTGATAAAGAGCATAACAATCAGCCCGTATACGTGTTCAACGCCCATCTGGCCATTGAGCCCGCTACGGCCAAGAACGTTGACACCGGCGCAACCGACAACATCAGTGATCTGCGCTATACAAACAGTGACGGTACCTCCACCTTCATTCCGATCAAGGCCATTTTGGCCCGTAAGGAGCGCACCGTGCAAATCAAGCAGATGAAGGCCAAAATGGACACTTTCGCCGGCAGTTATCCCGTTATCGCCGGCGGTGACTTTAACTCCACCTTTGGTCAGGGCTACGCCGACAATGCCAAAACTATCCTGCGGGATGAATCGGAGCAGGGTGTGTTGCATCTGTTTGACAACGATCTGAAGAACGGCACCGATACCTATTACGATGCCGCCCGTATGGCGCTGCATCAGGTATCTACCTCCTATGCCGGCATCGTCGACCACGTTTTTGTAAACAATGTTTTCTTTGATATTGCCGACTTCCGCACCATCAGCGAGAGCGTAGCGGGCCGCCGTCCCTCCGACCATTTCCCCATTATGGCGCAGGTCAGCTACCGTGCTGCCACCACTGCCTTCGGCCCCGGTGACTACGACGTATCCAACGGTGTTTATGAAGACAAAGTAGACGTAAGTGAGTATACCTTTGACGTTGCCACCGTTTCTCCCTTCACCGTAAAGATCGAGCAAAACGGCACCGTTTGCGGCAACACCGTTACGCTGAACAAAACCATCAACAAGTTTGACATCAATTTTTATATTGGTGAAACGCTGTACGATACCATTCCCGCCACCATTCACTACACCGGCGCTGACAAGCCCATCCTGCAGGTAGAGAATGCCGCCAACCACTATTTCTCCAACAACGCCTACCACGTTGTTGTGGAGAATGAAATCAGCGACATCACCATCCGCCCCGTAAACGGTAAGGTTTATTCCGATGCCGCCTGTACCAAGGCCACCGGCGTTCACTTTAATAACATTGCCAACGGCCGTACCCAATATTATATGGGCAACACCTCTACCGGCGACGTTTACCCCCTGTACATCTACAAAGAAACCAAACCCGCCCTTAATGACGAGATGGTTTTGTACGTAGACGATGACTTCGGAACCGCCGTGGGTACCGTTGCTTTCTGGGACGGTGTGGACGTTTCACTGGTTACCGCCAACGTTAACGCTTTTGATGCCCTGGACGACATCAACCGTCCGGCAAACGGCAGTAAGATCGACGTTGATACCAAAAACGGTTATATCGTTTACGTGGCCCCCGGTACCTACGAGCCCATCGTAGACGGAGAAGAATACTACGTAAACAGCGACGTTTACAACCGCAGTTTGACCCTGCTTGGTCCCAACCACAATATTGAGGCCAACCTTCGCGATATGGACGGTACCTGGACCATCAATCCCAACCGCCGTCCCGAGGCCGTCATCCACGGCATGCTCCGTTATGCCGCCAACGCCGATTACAACGAAATGGGCTCCTTTAAGGTTACCGTTAAGGGCTTTACCTTTGAGGGCAAAACCACCAACTCCTCCATCAACGTGGGCGAGGTTCGCGGCACCGTCACCGGCAGTGGCGAAGCCGCCGAAATCGCCAAAACAGAAGAACGCACCCAGTATATTACTGAGTTTGATATTCAGAACAACATCTTTACTGCCAGTGGTTACGCCTTTAACTCCTCAGCCATTTCTGCCAACACCGCTTCTCAAAAGAAGGGTGTAATTGCCAACAACTACTTTAAGAGCGTAGCTGCCCGTATCGTAGATGAAAGACAGCCCAACGAAACACAGTATGAAGGTAACGATTATTTCCGTTCCATCTTCATGCGTAACCCCAACGGTCTGATCATCGACGGCAACCGTTTTGTGGACATTCACGCCCCCATTTGGCTGTCCAGTGAGATCCGCGACCTTTACGGTTCTACCTGCGGCAACCTGACCTACACCATGCAGGACAACCGTTTTGAGAATTGCGGCAGTTCCTATCTGTGGGCCACCGCCCTTGCCACCGGTGTGGAAAACAACAGCGCCATCGTTAAATATTATAATAACGACTTTGTCCGTTGCGGTACCTCCGTGGGTGGTCCCGCCATCGCACTGAATATTACCGAGCATGCTTCCTCCACCGATGCAGAGGGTAATCCCATTACCGTTCCCACCGATTACAGCAAGATCGACGTTGATATTCAGGGCAACAATTTCTACGATTGTTATCAGTCTATTCGCGTATACCGTATCGCTTGCGAGCGTGATTCCGACAATTATGCCGACTTTATCAACCGAGAGCATCTGGGCGACGTAAACGACATGACCTTGAAGATCACCGAGAACCGCTTTATTAACCCCACCGAAACCTCCAGCAAACTTACCGGTTTGTCAGATACCATTCAGTTTAACTTCTACCTCAACGGCGAGGATGCTCTGGAGAGCACCGATGAAGAACGTGAACTGAGTGACGATGCCAAGGCAAGATGGGATCTCTCCCACAACTATTTTGAATCCAAATATATCGTAGAAGGTGCCGACGGCGCCACCGCCGACGTACAAAACGACACCACCCTGGCCTCTGCTACCAGCGCCCATGATCCCAAGTATTTCGTAGATAACTCCATTGCAAGATACGATTCCACCGGTGCTAACCTCGAAAACGATGGTGTCAGCTTTAAGTGGGACGGTGCTTTTGCTCCCTACTATCTGGACTATGAACTGAACACTCTGTCCGACGGTACCAACGCCGCTACTATGAGTGGTATTACCGCCGAAAACTATCTGGCTGAATACGACGGCCAACCCCACGGCATCACCGTAACCGGCGCTCCCGAAGGATCCATTGTTTCCTACTCCATTGACAACGTGGAAGCCGATCCTGCCAAAAAGGCCTACACCGCCCACTGCCCCACCTATACCGACGTATGCGATCCTGTCACCGTATATTATAAAGTAGAAAAAACCGGTATGGTCACCGTATACGGTCAGGCCACCATTCAGATCACACCCAATACCCAGGGACGCACCGGTTTGGTAGATACCACCGTGACCTATGAGTTGGGCAAAGAGCAGACTCTGACGCCCTTTGTAGATCCCCTGACGGAAGATCATTACGTTTACACCTACGACGGCAAAACCTTTGAAGAGATGCCCGCCTTTACCGAGGTTGGCGTGTACGAGATCGGCGTTGTCGTTACCAACGCCAACTACGCCACCTTCGTGGACAGCGCCGTGCTGACCATTGAAAAGGCAGACCTGTCCACCTACACTGTCAACGGCGGATACGACGGCGTTTATACCGGCGCCAAGCGCACCATCACCAACAATCTGCCCACCGACGTTCGTGTCAGCTACAGCGTAGACGGCGGCACATGGACTAAAACAGTACCTTCCTATACGGAGGTTACCGACGGCGCTATCACCGTTGAAATGAAGATGGAAGGCAGCAACTATATCGCCCGTGAGGAGACCTTCGTCTTTAACATCACCCCGGCCACCATCACCGACGTCAGCGTCACCCCCATCGCCGGTGTTGAAAACGGCACCGAACAGGATCTGCTGACCGTCGTATCCGGCGCATCCGGCACCACCGTATCCTACGCGCTCAACGGCGGCGCCATGGGCAAGACAGAACCCACCTTCACCAAGCCCGGCACCTACACCGTAGCCGTACTGTTCACCCGCGCCAATCACTATGACAAGACGCTGGTCGTCAACGTCAACGTTGCCGAAACCACAGCTACGCAAAACTTTAACCTCAACGTTTACCAGACGTTGGTACAAAACCAAAACTTCAAGGACGATATTGAACTGAACTTTGAAAACGAAAGCAAACGTGAGGACATTTTAAATAAACTGTCCGCCAACAAGTTCACCCTCAGCTTCGGTTTACAGATGGGTATCAACGATACGGGCATCAGCCTGATCGAAACCAGCGACTTTAAGATCCTCAGTTTTGGTATCAAGTATGCCTCCACGCTGAGCAATCTGGAGGATTACGCCTTCTATCAAAAGCACGCTTTTGTATATGAAAACGGCGTTCAGACTGCCACGGCTGCCACCGCCGCCGCCAATGCGCAGGCACTGATCACCGGCAAGAAGGTCGTTGATTACGTGTACGATGCTAGCGCAACAGGTCTGCAGAGCCTGTATGCCAGCAACACCTATCACGTTTACAACACTGCGCCTCTGAAGGCTAGATACGGTATGATGTTCGTCCGCTATTCCGTAGACGGTTGCATCTACGAAGAGTACAGCGCCGTCGCCGCCACCTCCACTCTGTTGGGCGACAACACCTATGATAACGGTTATATCACCGGCGTAGGCGATACTCAGGATTTGGGCGTAGAATTGCTCAAATAACACCACAAAAAGCAAAAATAATCCGTTGTTTTCACAACGGATTATTTTTTTGCTGAAAACAGTAGGTTTTTGGGTTGTTTTTCGACGTATTATATGTTAATATAATAAGAAGAGATTTTTGTGCGGAGAGGTTATGAATATGAAAAAAGTATTTCGTCGTTTGGTTGCACTGCTGTGCATTTTACTATTAAATTTCAGTATGCTCAATGCCATTGCACTCAGCGGCAATACCGCAGGGATCGACGTTGATAAGAGCGGACCGGAGCACGATATTTCGGTTATGTCCTTTAACATTTTGGATTACGTCGACGGTAACGTATACGCCTCCCCTATTGACCGTGCTCCTATGGCGGTCAAGACCATTGTGGCCTGTATGCCTGATATCGTCGGCATTCAGGAGGCAGGCGATCCCCAATCCTCCAACGACAACTTTGACTGGAACAACTATCTGGAAAGCGCCCTGGCCCCTTACGGCTATGCCTGTCGCTATCTGACACAGGAGCCGGTTCACCCCAGTCAAATGACCATCGGCGCAGGTTTGATGATTTTTTATAAGACCAGCCGCTTTAATTTGATTGATCACGGCAGCGCCCAATACACAACGGACGGCAAAAACGGCACCTACGCCACCTACCAAGGCTTTGAACGTACCGACACCTCCCGCTACTATCATTACGTCAAGCTGTACGACAAACAATACAAAACTCATCTCTACACCTTCAACACCCATCTCTCTGTTCCCGCCGGTTCTTTAAAGCACCCCAGCAACGGTACCTATGCTACCGCTGATCAACGCAATATGCTCTGCTATATCTCCCGCACCAAGCAAGCGGCCATGCTGGCTGAAGCGATGAAAAATATGGCAGGTGAGCTCCCCTGTTTTGCCACCGGCGACTACAACTCCAGTTGGTCCAACAGCGTGGCGGACGATCCCAACAAAGCCCAGCTTACGGAAATGACCAAAAGCGGCTATTTTCTGGCCGCCGGCGACAATGAGATCTGCCGTATCAGCTACTCTCCCAATTCCATCATCGACCACGTATTCTACAACCGTTATTATTCCAAAGCCCTGTCCTATCGGGGCATCTATGAGGAATACGGCGGCTATCAGCCCTCTGACCACAAGGCAATGCTGGGGCACTTCAACTACTGCACCCCCATCACCTTTGCCTCCGGCAAATATGACGACGTAAACCGTACCTTTGTAGATACGGTAGACAAAGACAACTACAATTTCAGCATCAGCGATCTGCCGGCCAGCGTCAGCTATTCGGTGCTGGATCCATACGGCAACACCCTGACCGAGGGTGTACCGCTACCCGCCTATAAAAATCATTGCACTCTGCAATTTTACAACAACGGCGAAACCCTCTATCGTATTGAGGCAACCCTTTACAACACCGCCGCTACACTTCCCGAAATCAACTGTAAAGAAGCGATGAATCGCCATTTCCATGACGGTGCCTATTATTTGTCCGTTGATTCCCAAACCACACAACTCTCCTTTACGCTGTCCGAAGGCGCTTTGTACAGCGACGCTGTCTGCACCAAGGCAGTGGGAGAGGCGCTGAACGGCCTCCCCATCGGCCAAAGCACCCTGTATCTCAAAACCGATACCACCGTTGTTCCCGTTCATATTATGAAGGCCTCTGCCAATGCCAAAGAGAATACCCTGTACGTAGACAGCCGTCTGAACGGCGCTACCGGCAAGGCAGTGTTCGTAAACGCCGAGGGCGGCGTACAGGTAGAAATGGGCGTCAACGGCTTTGCCACCATTGCCGCCGCCGCCGCTGTGGCCAATACCGCTAACGGCTACACCGTTAAGATCGCCCCCGGCACCTATAAAGAGGGCGCGGTGACCTTTACCAAAAACGTAAGCATTCTGGGCAACAACGACGGTGTTTCTCCCCTGGTGCGCAGCGATCAAAAATGGAGTCTTGCCACCAACCGACACGAGGAAACGGTGATTGACGGCGGCTTGTATTTTAAACAACCCAAAAATTCCACTCTTGCCGTGCGCGGCATCACCTTCAACTCCCACGGTCGTGTAGAATACGCAATTGCCCTCACCGCCTACGGCGACACCAGTCTTTCTACCATAGATATTGCGCAAAATATCTTTGAATTCTGCGGCACCAACATGACCAACTCCAGTTGTATTTATCTCAACTCCGCCCACAAAAAGGCGGGCAACATCCACGACAACTTTTTCCGCGGTTGCGGCGTCAAATCCAAAGCCATGGGCCGTTACCTCACCCTGCGCAATCCCTATGGTTTGATCTTTGAAGAAAACTACGTGCGTGATTTTCCCAACAACGCCGCCTTTATGTCTTCCGAAATTTCCAACGGAAGCCTAACCCCCGGCAACTTTGACTTTACCGTGCGTTACAATCGGCTGGAAAACTGCGCTTCCCTTACCTTTTACATCCAGCATACCGATAAAAACAGCGCAGTCAACGCCCAGGTGCTGTATAACGATATTGTGGAAAGCGGCAACTTTGAGGGCAATCCCGCCTTCAGGGTATATTTATCCAACGATAACACCATTGTAACCGACTACACCGACTATACCGTCAATCTGTTCGGCAATCGGTTTTTCGGCTGTCAAAAGGCATTGTATTATCGCGTAGGCTCCAACGAAGGAGATGTGCGGGATGCCAAGCTGAACATCAATCAAAACCGCATCATCGGTATGCACCAGACCGCCGACAAAAAATCTTTCTACTTCCAGTTTGATATGTTTGATGATTCGGACATTGAGGCCACGTCGGAAAACTGGGATTTCTCCCACAACTACTTTGATTCCGACACGGTGGACAACAACCATCATCCCGATAACTACGTTTACACCAGTTACACTTACAACAGCACCGTCTACGATTGTATCGACCGTTCCCTGTTCTTCCCCTATTACACCGATGCAGCAATGACCAAGCTTTCCGACGGCACGCCGCCCACGCAGACAGGCATCACCGTCACCGAAACGACCCACGAAGTGGATGGCAAACCGCACAGCATCAAGGTCAATGTCCCGACCGGCGCGGTGGTATCCTATTCGTTGGACGGCAGTTTAAACGAACAAGATCGCGCCTGGCAGAGCAACGCCCCCACGCTGACCTTACCCGGAACGCAAACCATTTATTATATGGTCGAGCGTACGGGCTATCAAAACTACTACGGTTCGGCCACGCTGACGATTTTAGCCGCCGAGCGTGAACTGGTCTTTGAAAACCAAACCGTTTCCTACAACGGAGAAATGCATACGTTGAGCTTTGCTCCGTTGGAGGGAGATAAGGTGACGTACACCTATCAGGGGAAGAATTATTCCTCCTGTCCGCAATTTAGCGAAATCGGCAATTATGAGATTGGTATCAGCGTCACCAATGCCCTATATGGTACCAAAACCGCCACGGCAACGCTGACCATTAACAAAGGCGTTTTGAAAAACGTTGCCCTGACGGGTATGCAGGTCATTTATGACGGCAAGGCTTACAGTCCGGTGGTGACCAAAATGCTGGGCACCGAGCAGGTCACCTTCAGCGTTGACGGCGGCCCTTATACCGAAGAACTACCCGCATTGAGTGAGGTAGGCACCTATAACATTATGGCCAAATTTACTGCCGACAAATATCTGGCCGCCTATCGCACGGCCACCATCACCATTTTGCCCCGCCAGGAGCGAGGGGTTACCGTGTCGGGCTATGCCGGTCCCTACGACGGTCAGCCACACGGCATCACCGTCAGCGATATCGGCGAAAATGACACCGTCACCTATTCCACCGACGGCCTCACCTTTACGGAAGAATGTCCCACCTTTACCGAGGTGGGCCGCCACACCGTAACCGTTAAGGTCAGCCGCCCCGATTACAGCGACCTGCTGATTCCGGCAGAGGTAAACATCAGCGAGGAGCCGGTGTTGTTCCGCATCGACCTTACCTTCCGGGAAAAGGCAGATTGCACCCGCTCCACCGAGTTCCATATGACCCTGCTACCCTCCACTGTCTGGGACAGCGAGGACATCATCATTTTGGAATACGGCCTGCGAAAGGGCACCCGAGAAACGCTCGTCCGGAGCAGCGCCACCGGCCTGACTACACTGCCGCCCACCGTTACAGTCTCCACAGAAGAGGACAACACCTGTCTGTTTGTGCGTTACCGTTGTGGCGGTGAAGTCAAAGAAGTGACAAGTGTGATTTACTAAAAAATGAGCAAGAACATAGCTGTTCTTGCTCATTTTTTTATACCTTATTTATAATATCTTTAATAACTTCACCGGCCATGATCAGCCCCACCACACCGGGAACGTAGGACATACTGCCCGGTGTTGCCCGACGGGTATCCCCCTCCTTTGCGGCGGGTTTACGTGGCTCTTCTTTGGAATAGACCACCTTTTGATGGATGATGCCCCGTTTACGCAGTTCATAGCGCATCACCTTGGCCAGCGGACAAACAGAGGTCTTGGACAGGTCGGCTACCTCAAAGGCAGTGGCATCCAACTTGTTCCCCGCCCCCATGGCGGAAATGATGGGAACCCCCGCCGCATTAGCCCGTACAGCAAGTTCGATTTTCCCGGCAACCGAGTCGATAGCATCCACCACGTAATCGTAGACAGATAGATCAAAGGGCGTTTTCGGCGTAAAATACAGCTTGTGGCAGGTAAGCTGCAGTTCGGGGGAAATATCCTTCAGGCGTTGCTCTGCCGCCGTCACCTTATCCAGTCCCAGCGTTGAGCGCAGGGCAAACAGCTGACGATTTAAATTGCTTTCTGCCACACTGTCGTCGTCAATGATATCCAAGGCCCCAATGCCGCCACGCGCCAATGCTTCGGCCGTAAAGGCACCCACGCCGCCAATGCCGAATACTGCCACGCGGGCGGCGGCCAATTTTTCCAGCGCATCCTCCCCGATCAGACGGGCGGTACGCTCCAAATGCTCCCCGACCATTACAGTAACGCAACGCCGTGCTCGGCGGCCTTTTCCAAAATCTCATCCGACCAAATGGAGGCCTGCACCTCACCGATATGCAATTTTTCCAGCAGATACAGACACAGTCTCGACTGGCCGATACCGCCGCCGATGGTCAAGGGTAGGTGTTCCTGCAAAATGCCCTGATGATAGGCATATTTTTCCCGTTCGGTGGCGCCACGGATCTCCAGCTGTTTTTTCAGCGTAGTGGCGTCCACACGAATGCCCATGCTGGACAACTCGATGGGTTGTTCCAAAATCTCATTCCAAAGCAGCAGGTCGCCGTTCAGGCTCCAGTCATCGTAATCGGGCGCTCTGCCGTCATGGGGTTTTCCGTCTGCCAAGGCCGCGCCGATCTGTTCAATGAACACCGTCTTTTTTTCTTTAACAATAGCATATTCCCGTTCTTTGGCCGTCAATTCGGGATACATTTCCAACAGCTCACTGCTGGTGATGAAAAACACCTCCGGCTCCACCTTTCGAGACAGTACAGGATAGCGCTGTTGCACCTTTTCCTTGGTACTGCACAGGGCGTCCACGATACGACATACGATCTCCCGCAGGAACGCAGGATTGCGATCCTCACGGCAGATCACCCGTTCCCAGTCCCACTGGTCCACGTAAATGGAATGCACGTTATCCATATCATCATCCCGCCGAATGGCGCACATATCGGTATACAAGCCCTCGCCGGGCGCAAAGCCATAACGGTAAAGCGCCATACGCTTCCATTTGGCCAGGGATTGCACTACCTCTGCCTGCTCTCCGCAGGCCTTGATGTCAAATTCCACCTTGCGTTCCACGCCGTTGAGGTCGTCATTCAAGCCACTGCTTTTCCGTACAAACAGCGGTGCCGAAATGCGTTCCAGATGCAACTGCTTTGCCAGTTCCTTCTGAAAAGTATCTTTTACGTATTTAATTGCAATTTGCGTTTCTCTGAGAGAAAGCGGCGAAGCGTAGCCCTCCGCCCAAACAAATCCGTCCATTGGTGCTCTCCTTTAATAAAAAGTTGCGATCGGTTGCTGCGGCTCGGAGGTCATGGCAATGTCCTCTACGTACAGCACCGGCCCTTCCTGGCCGTAAACCGGATGATATTCAAATCGCAGGGTCACCGTGGCAAATACCCAGTCCCGCGTGCTCAGCATCTCTGCCTGCTCAAATTTGCAGATCAGACCGGCAAACTGCATATCCTCCACACAACAGGTCATCAGCTGTCTGCCACAGATAAAACTGTGCTCGTCCAGCTCGGGTGCCTGCACGACCATGCCCTTGATCTTAAACGTCTTATTGATATATTTTTGCGGTTCCTCGCTGACCTCACGGTACCAGATGGCGTAATCCCGATCGCTGATCTCAATGAGATCTGCCTCCACGTCAAAAGGCAAGGGATCCTCCTGCGTATCCGGCTCCACAGTTCCGTCGGCATATTCGTACAAAATGTCACACCGACGGTTCAGCGCGCGGATCAGGCGATGGATCTGTTCCCGATCGATGGTGTCATCGGTACGGTTGAACACCAGCATTTCGGCGTTTACGATCTTATCGGCCACCTGCTGGCGCATATTGGTATTATAAGGAATAAACGTAGCGGCATCAAAGAAGGTATATTGCTGATACACCAGCCAGTTTTGCGGCAGGTTTTGGTATAGCAAACCCAAGGGCCACATACCGTTATATTCCACGATCACACGCTGCACACCGTGCTTTTTTTCCAGATTGGACAGCAAAAAGGCGCTGAGATCCTCCGGCTCGTCGATCATTTCAACAAACACGTTTTGGGAGGAAAATTTTTCGCGCTGTAGTTCTTCCTCGCCGTCCTCACACATCAATACCAGCGTTTTTTCGCCGTCGTTGAAGCGTTCATCCTCCAGCGTACCCTGAATAAAGCTGGTCTTGCCGGCATCCAAAAAGCCGGAAAAGACATATACCGGTATTTCCATTACAATCAATCCTCTACTTCAAAAAGTTGGGCAATAGCCGACTCGTTGAGTCCACTGCCGATCACGCATACCTTGCCGATCACCTCGGGAGAACCATCGCGCACGTTGATCTCACCGGGCACGTAATCAAAATAGATCCAACCCGCATCACCTGCAACCATACCCTTGGCGCGCAACACCTGACCGTATTTACTTTCCTCCAGCAAGGCCTCCAATTTTTGGCGAATGCCCTCGGCGGTGTAGACCTTGGCGGTCTCTCTGCCAAAGCTGATAAACACATCGTCTGCATGATGGTGATGATGGTCGTGACAACCGCAGGTGCAATGCTCGTCGTGGTCGTGGTGATGCTCGTGACAATCGCAATGCTCGTCGTGGTCGTGATGATGCTCATGACAATCGCAATGCTCATCGTGGTCGTGATGATGTTCATGACAATCGCAATGCTCGTCGTGATGGTGGTGATGCTCGTGCTCCAGCGAAGCAAGCAGCTGAGCCACCGTATCCCGTTGCTCCATGGCCGCCAAAATTTGTTTGCCGTCCAGTTGCTCCCAGGGCGTGGTGATGACCGTGGCAGAAATATTTTTACTGCGGATGATCTCCAGCGCCTTTTGCAACTTTGTCTCACTGATATCGGCCGTGCGGCTGAGAACGATACAGCCGGCACTTTCCAGCTGATCATTATAAAACTCACCGAAGTTTTTGGCGTAGATCTTACATTTGGAGGCGTCCACCACCGTGACGGGAGCGTTGAGCTGCGCGCCGTCCGCTACGGCGCTTTCCACCGCGCGGATCACGTCGCTCAGTTTGCCGACGCCGCTGGGCTCGATCAAAATACGGTCGGGCGCAAACTGCTCCATCACCTGATGCAGCGCTTCGGTAAAATCGCCAACCAGCGAACAGCAGATGCAGCCGGAATTCATCTCGTTGATCTGCACGCCGCTGTCCTTTAAAAATCCGCCGTCCACACCGATCTCGCCGAATTCATTTTCAATCAGCACCAACCGCTCGCCTGCATAAGCCTCGGTGATCAGCTTGCGGATCAGGGTGGTTTTGCCGGCACCTAAAAAGCCGGAAAAAATATCGATCTTTGTCATTGGTATCGTTCCTTTAAAATATAATATAATAAAATATCATAACACTTTTTTATATATTTTTCAATGGAAATGTAAAAAAGTCTTCCCCGAGGGGAAGACTTTTTTGTTTTATTCGGCAAAATCTATCTGTAAGGTACGGATGATCGTCTGCTTTTTAAAGGAAATGATGCCGTCTTTGTGTGTAAAGTCAATTTCCTTGCCATCGATCAACACTTTACGCGGCGCGCTTCCATTCGGTAAACCGAACGAAGCAAGCTCACAACTGCCACCCCGCAGGGTGATGCCGCAATCCGTTGCGTTGCAATGGTAAGCGCCCCAACATTTTCCGATGGAAAACAGGCAGGTAAATGCGTCCCGATTGACCACCGGGTCAAAGGCGAGATACCCACAACTCATATCAAAGCGCATTCCCGAGAAAATAGGCAACAAGGCAAAGCTGGCCATCGCGCGGGCGTAATTGTTGCCACACTCGATCTCATTGTAGGGATTCCGTTTGGCGCCGTCATAGCGGTCGCGAATGGCGCGTACCGCCGTCACGGCGCGCTCGGGCTGACCGTGCGCCGCCCACAATCCTGCCAGCTCGTATTCAAAACCGGTCATACATTCCTCGCAATAGGGCACGGGAATGGCAGGCTTATCCGCGCCTTCGGGATAATCGCACATAACGCATCCACCTTCATCTCCCACGGCAAACACACGCCACGGATTGATAAAGTCACGCATAGAAGGCTTGAAGTTGTACTGCCACATATGCTCCAGCGCCACGTCCACCTGCGTCGGATCGAAGATCTCACCCAAACCGCACAGATCGGCGTGCCACTGGCCGCACAGCTGGTCGATGGACGAGCCGTCAGCGATCTGATATTTGATCTGCCCCGCTTCGTCATTCCAGTACGTATCACTGCAATCAAAACCGTCGGTGATGGATTTGTCCTGCAGGTCTACCTGATGGACAAAGTATTTGCCATTAAACAAATGCTCCGCCGTCCACCGTTTGCCTTCGGCAAAGAGGTGGTGATAGGTTTCTCCCACAGGATCGCCCAAGGTATCGGCCATTTCTGCCGCCGCCTGCAATGCCGCCAGATAAAAGCCCTGCAGCCACGCCGAGGGGCCAAACAGTTCCATATCCAGCGTATGGTGCTGCCGTCCCTCCATCACGCCGTCCCGATTTGTATCCCAACGGTCGTGATTTTCAGGACTCCAGGCGTATTCCATACAAGCTTTGACCGACGGCCACAGATCCGCCAGCCACTGCGTATCACCGCTGATCTTCCATTCACGGTAGGTTTTGATCACGCTACCCATCTGTCCGTCCACGCAGGCGTGTTCTTTACAGGCGCCTTCAAGAACGTTTTTGCCTCTGGGTAACATCATACGGAAGGGCATCCGTCCGCTGTCCTCCAGACAGTATTTGAATTCATTTTCACGGATGGAACGCTCCAGCTCGGGGAACAAAAAGCACAACGCATAGGCATAATTCCACACGTGCTGACAAGTGCCCTCACAGCTTCCCTCCTGCTCCATACAGCCTTCCCAGCCGTAGAAGGAGCCATCCTCCAGCCGCAACACCGTGGCGGTCTTGAGTACCGAAAGGGTGGAGGCGGCCGCATCGATCACCGCCGCATCCAGCGTGCTGTTATGCAGAGTTTCGGCAAATGCCTTGGTCTGACGCCACAATCTGTCCCAATGCGTGAAGGCATATTTGGCCGAGGCATAGGAGTCCTCAAACAGCACAGCATAATAGTTCTTCCAAAAGAGATCCTTGCCCTGCTCATCCTTCACAGGTGACCAATAGTTATAGCAATTGGGCACGTTCCAGCTGAGTACAAAGTGTATCGAGCCGCTCTCTCCCGGGGCAACCTTACAGCCACCCTGCACCGCCGCCGTATCGTATTTACCGTCCGTATCATACTGACGGGAGCGAAGACTGTCGCCGGTCATCAATTCATTCCAGAATGTGACCACCGCATCCTGCCATCTTCCGCGATACCAATAGGGCTGCACCACCGTTTCGGGGGCATAGCACAGCAGGCTGAGATCGCCGTAGTTTACATCTTCCGGCGACACGCCTGCATTGTACAGCGTCACACCGGCCGGATGTCCAACGTTGCGAGAGACACGAAACGGACTGGCCAAAGAAAAGATGGCGGAAAAATCCAGCTCCTGCTCGCTGTCATTTTGAAACTGTACTGTGAAAAAGGCGGCGGGAATGGATGAATCGTCTGCATTATGGGGAATCAAAGGATTAAAGGCAATTAGCTTTACACTTCCGGGAAAGTCCTCTGCCCCAAAGGTTAGCTCGGCTATCGGAAACTTTCCGTCAAAAACGCAGCTGTCAAAATGGGGAAAGCCGTTCATTCGTCCCTGATCCACACCAAAGCCGTAACCGGCCCATTTCACACGACGATAACTACCGCTGAGATCCTTGGGTGTATCAACGCAAAGGCTCTTTAAAACCACCTTGCCCGATGGGTCCACTGTGCGGACGCAGATCTGGGAATAACCGTTCAGACTTCCTTTATTCGGTCGATTAAAGATTTCCCAATCCACCAGATTGCCCGTACCGGACAAACCGATACTGCCACTACCGATGCCGCCCAGCGGAAAGACGATTTCTTTTAACTGTTCATTTGTATAACGCATCGTTTTACTCCCGATCAAGATTTTTTATTTTTTAAACTGGGGTCCAAAGTTCTGGCAAGCACGGTAGTCTGCCCCTTCCTTATCCATACCGAAGGCATTCCAAACGGCGGGACGGAAGATCTTTTCCTCCGGCACGTTGTGCATACAAACGGGAATCCGCAGCATAGAGGCCATAGTGATCAGATCGGCGCCGATATGGCCGTAGGAAATAGCACCGTGATTGGCGCCCCAATTGTTCATAACGTCATAGGCGGTCTTGAAGGCGCCCTCACCGGTACAGCGGGGGGCAAACCAGGTGCAGGGCCAGGTATAGTCAGTGCGTTTCCACAAAGTATCGGAAACATCCTCCGGCAACTCGACCGTCCAGCCTTCCGCAATCTGCAACACGGGGCCAAGACCCTTCACCAGATTGAGTCGAATCATCGTAACGGGCATTTCGGCGCGAGTCTCAAAACGGGAACTGTAGCCGCCGCCGCGGAAATAGCCAAGGTCGGCATAGTTCCAGGTAGTATTTTCCATAATCGCCTTTTGATCTGCCTCTGTTACCTCATACCAAGGCTTGATCACGCCGTTGCCCGCCTCGTCCTTGGCGGCGGCGTTAGCATCGGGACAGCAGGCACCGGAATTGATCAAATGGATAAAGCCGTCAGCCTCGGCAGCCTTGCCCTCCAATTCGTAACCGGTAACACGCTTCACCGCATCGCCGCTCCAATAGGTACGCACATCGGCAAACATCTGGGCGCGGCCGGTGAGCAGTTTCATAAACAGCATGCCCAGACCGTTGAGCACGTCGTTTTCCGTGGCCAGAATATAGGGTTCACGGGCGCCGTTCCAGTCAAAGGAAGCATTGAGCATAGCCTCGGGAAAGTCGCAGTTGGGATAGAAATCCGTCCATTGACGTTGTCCCTGAAAACCGGCGGCAATGGCGTTGTGCCCCACCGTTTCTTCTCCACAGCCCTCGGGCAGATTGTCGTTACCGTTCATCAGGTCCTTAATGATCAGCATCATCTTGACCACGAACTCCCAATCCCCGTCCTTCTGGGCGCGGGAGCGTTGCATATCCTCAGGATTTTTATCAAAGCTCTCCTTACAGTTTTCCTTAACCCAGGCCAGGGCCTTTTGATATTCAGCCTCATCATAAATGCCCTCGGTCATACGACGGATGATCTCCACCTCGTCTACCGATTCCACACGCATTCCCAGATAATCCTCGATAAAATGCGGATCAATGATGGAGCCGCCGATACCCATACAGATCGAGCCGATCTGCAGATAGGATTTACCGCGCATGGTGGCCACGGCAATGGCAGAGCGCGCAAACCGCAACAGCTTTTCCGCCACGTCTGCAGGGATGCTTTCATCATCGGCATCCTGCACCTCGTGACCATAGATGCCAAAGGCGGGCAGACCCTTCTGGGCGTGGGTGGCCAGCACCGATGCCAGATATACGGCGCCGGGACGCTCGGTTCCGTTAAAGCCCCAAACGGCCTTGATGGTATTGGGGTCCATATCCATCGTTTCCGCGCCGTAGCACCAGCAAGGGGTGACGGTCAGGGTGATGTCCACGCCCTCTTTACGGAATTTGTCGGCACAGGCGGCGGCCTCGGCCACACGACCGATGGTCGTATCAGCGATCACGACCTCCACCGGCTCGCCGTTGGAGTATCTCAGATTTTCTCTCAGCAGAACGGCCGCGCGGCGAGCCATCCCCATGGTTTGCTCCTCCAGGGATTCACGCACCTTCAGCGGGCCTCTTCTACCGTCAATGGTGGGGCGGATCCCGATCACGGGATATGCGCCGATCAATCTACTTTTAGCCATAATAAAAAACCTCCGTTTTTTTATTTTCTAATTGAATTATACTATCTTTTGTTGTATAATACTTGTATATATTTATACAATAATTGTCTTATTTTATCTTTTTGGAGGAAATATCGTGAAATACGATGAATATCAGGAAAGCAAGCAGCACGGCGCCCCCGATTTTCCCCTGCAGCTGTACAGCCTGGACAAGACCCATCCGCAATACGTAATGCCACTGCACTGGCACAAGGAAATGGAGATCATTCTGGTCAAAGAAGGCACCCTGCATCTGTATCTGAACAACCTGCACCACTGTCTGCAGAAAGGCGACATTGCTTTTGTCAACTGCAAGGAACTGCACCGTGCCATCCCGTCGAACTGCCGATATCAATGTCTGGTATTTGACCTGCGTATGATGCTGAAACGGAGCAGTCAGCTGTATGCCTCCTATATCGAGCCACTCTTGCTGTCCGACCGTAGCATCGAGCCGTTGGTCGCCCCTACCGACGAGCTGCTGGCGGAGAGCATTCATTCGCTGTTTTCAGTAGTGGAAAAACAGCAACCGTATTATGAAATGAGCACGATGAGCAAGTTGTTTGAGATCTTTGCTTTGCTGTACCAACAGGATAAGGTTCGTAAGACTGTCGCCCAGACCAAGCACATTTCGCAGACCCGACGGATCACCGAGCTGATCCGATGGATCGAGGCCAACCACGCCGAGTCCCTTACCCTGCGACAGCTGGCCAACCAATCCGGACTGACCACCAATTATCTCTGCCGCATTTTCAAGGAATACACCGGCAAGACCCCTATCGAATACATCAATGCCCTACGAATCGACCACGTGTGCCACGATCTGAAATGGGGACAGAAAAACATCACCGAGGCGGCGCTGAACAACGGCTTTAACGACATCAGCTATTTCTGTAAAGTGTTTAAAAAACATATGGGCATTTCCGCCGGACAATATCTGAAAGAAAATGCTGCGTCATCCGTTGGATGACGCAGCATTTTTTATTTAACTATCGTTCCCGAATGGCGTCAATGGGGCGTTTGGCGGCGATCCGTCTGACCGGCAGATAGCTGGCAATGGCCGCCACCCCGCAACAAAGAATAAACAGCAACAATACCTGCCGCACGCCGAAGTGTAGTACCGAAAGATACAAGCCACTGTTGAGCAACAAAATATAGTTGACCGCCAGCGTTCCCGCCAGCACGCCCAATACGGACAAAATAAAATTGATCATTGCAATGATAAAGCTTTCCGAAAAGAAGATCCGAAACACGTCGTTGCTACGGGATCCGATGGCACGCAAAATACCGATCTCCCGCTTTTTATAACCGATGGAAACCGAAATAAAGTTTGCCAGAAGCATTGCGGCAAAAAGAGCAAATCCCAGACCGATGTAAAAAAACACCTCTGCCACCAATCTCATTCCTTCGTGTACGGTGTCCAGTTGATAGGTCACGGCATTCATCAAAGGATACCGCACTTCTCCGCTTTCGTCATAGCAAAAGGAAACCAGCCCCTTGATCTCCTCTCTTCCCTGCGGCATATTCCCCACCGCAAAACGATAAGGACCGTCTCCGGCATAGGCCACCCCTCGTGTCAGGTCGGGATGACAAAGAATGGTGGAACGAAAGGCAGGATACTTCTCCACGTCAATTACGCCGACGATACGTATATCCGCAAATTCTTCAAAGCCGTCGGAATAATATTCACTGCGGCTTCCCTGCAATGTCCCCATATCTTTTACCTCCCGTCCCGCCAGACTATCGGAGGAAACCACGATTTCCCCTTTTGCCAATACCGTTCTGGAGTGATCCAACCATTGTATGGCGTTGGTGTCAATGGCATCCAACATTCCCACACGATCAAAGGAAAGGCTGTTCTCGTCATTGTATAGTCCCAGATGTCCCAAGGTCATCTCATATAATGGGGGTGCCTGCCGGATCATTTCACTCACCCGACCCGTGCCCACCATCGCACTTTCGTGCAGGGCGTAATGCCGCAGATAACTCAACTCCCGCTCCAAAGCATAATGTAACAGTTCCTGGGCGGTGGAGGAGTCTTCTATCGGCTCAGTCAGTTTTTTATAGCGGGCAATATCCATCTTGGTATCCACCACACCGACCACCGTATATTCCGTACCGTCCAACGTCAGTCGGGTTCCCACCATTTCCTTGGGAGAGTTGATAGGAATATAGGTGGACTGTTGCTCGGTGCGCCGATATCCGCCGATCATAAAGGTATGAGCCACGTATTCGGAAATGGCGATCTCCTCCCTCGTTCCATCGGGAAGACGTCCCGCCGTAAGGGTATAGCCGAGTTTTTGCAAAAGTTGCTCATCTATCTCACAATAGCCGTTAAAATACGGGGCGTAGATATGAAACTCCGTTTCCGTAAACGGAGCGTCGTTGTCGTACTGTTGGCTGAAATTCAGTTCATCGCCGGCGGGGATATACACCCCCTGCAATTCCACCCCTGTTTCTAAGGCAATACTTTGCAGTTCCATTTCCGTCAGCCCAAAGCCTTCACGGTAGTAGGTCTCCTCCCCCGTGCCCAAACGAAGGGACTTAGTCACAGAGGTATAATCCACCCCGCTATCTATCAGAGAATCCGTACAGGTTTGGATGTGATTATAGGATCCCAGCGTATCCGCCATCCCGAAAAGAACAAATGCAATACAGGACAACAGTACTGTGATCACCAACCGAAACCGTTTGCATTTCAGCGCACCGGCACCCATACGAAAGGCATGACGTAAGGGTAGCTTGGAGCGTAGCAGACGCAGAGGTCCGGTGACAGTATTCTTTGCAATTTTCCCGACGGGCCGACCGACACGATGGATGCGCCCCAACTGCAAACGGACGCCCTTTTGCATTGAATCTATATATTCGTTGATCTGCCGACGGTCCTCCTCAGTAAGATGATAGGCGGCGGGAATCTCCACGACACCCTCACCCCAACACAGGCCTTCCGTCTGTTCGTTTTCATATTCCAGATCGCTAACGACCCGCCCGTCCTCCAGTTCAATGATACGGTCGGCATACCGCAAGGCAAACTCCCGATCGTGAGAGACCAGAATCACCAATTTTTCCGCCGAGAGCTTTTTGAGGGTGTCCAAAACTTGTTTGCCGGTCACGCTATCCAGCGCGCCCGTCGGCTCGTCTGCCATAATAATATCCGGATCTTTAATCAGCGCTCTGGCAATGGCGACCCGCTGCTTTTGTCCACCGGATAACTCCCCGGGCTTACGGGAGGCAAACTCCTGCATATCTACCCGTTGCAGAATGTCACCAACGCTTTGATCCGTTGCCTTTTTACCCTGCAACTGCATCGCAAGCGCAACGTTGGCCCCCACCGTGAAATCATCCAACAAATTGTATTCCTGAAACACAAAACCGATATACGTATTGCGGTAAGAATCATATTGATGCTGTTTGAAGGAAGAGGTTGAAAAACCCCGGATACGAACCTCTCCGCCATTCGCACGATCCAATCCGCCAAGAAGATTGAGTAAGGTTGATTTACCACTGCCCGAACGGCCGAGAATAAATACCATTCCTTTCTCCGGGAAGCGCAAAGAAACGTCGTCCAGTGCCTTAACGGGTTGCCCACGCTTGGGATGGTATACTTTAGTAAGATGTACGGTTTCCAACATATCGTTTTCCTCCTTTTTCTTCATTATAGCAACCACAGGTACAAAAACAACGTTCTTTATCACCTCTTTACTTTCTCTTTACCAAAAAAATATGCCTGCAAATGCAGGCATATTTTTTCTGACTGTCAAAAGGTCATTTCACTTTTGATTTATTTTCTTCTGCCGGTGGCTTCGAGAAATTGCTTGCAGGGAAGCAGGAAATCGGTCTGCACCACGTCAAAGTGGTCGGCCAGCCAGCCCCAGCCGTTTTCCTCATCACCCAAAATCGAAATGTCGTCATTATGGCCGGCGGCCAAAACGGTGCGGTAGTTATATACCAGAGCGTTGACGTAGGTGAATTTTCCGTCGGCGTGCAGGCGGTCGCTGTAGGCCTTGCTCGCCACAGGGGCGCTCTCATCTTTGAACAATACCTCTACGCCCACCCAGCGGGGCAGCTTGGCAAGGCGCTCCTCATAGTTCTCATCCTCGTCCTTGATCACCGCCAAATAGGGCAGATCGGGGGCATATTTGATCACGTCCTGCAGACGGTCCTTTTTCTCGTCGGTTTTGATGAGGACCTGATCCACCATATCCAACTCACGGACGATATGGGCGATCTGATCGGGATTTTCCCAAAACTTGTCAATATTGACGATTGCCTTGCCTTTCAAGGCTTTCAGCGCTTCTTCAAAGGGAACGATACGCTGATTGGTGGGGAGCAAATCGCAGTTTGACAAGTAAAGTTCCTTTACAACGTCGGAGTGAAGTTTTTTAATGGAATCCAACATTCTCAGGTGAACCTTTTCCATCCCGGGATGCTGAATAAAGAGTTTACCGTCCATGGTTTTGTCCACGTCCAGCTCTACGATTTCGGCGCCCTGACGCACGGCAATTTCAAATGCCTGCAGAGAGTTGCAGGGAATGTTGGCACCGGCCACGCCGCGGTGCGCCACCAGCAACGTACCCTTACGGGCGATTTCTTTCATATAATCCATAGTCTGATCCTCCTTTTGACTTTATTATAGCTTTTCCCCTTGAAAAACGCAATCCCTTTTCCCATTTTCTCTTGTCATTTCAATTCTTTCTTGTTATTATATAAATATATAAAATCATTTACAAAGGGAGATGCTTATGAAACCACTGGTCCATACGCAAAACGTGCTTACCAAGCTGGTTGAAGAAGGCGCATTGGAATCCTACGCCGTTATGATTGGATACGGCGAGGACGAATGGACCTTCACCTCCGAGGACGTCAATATGGACACCTTCTTTGATATGGCCAGCGTGGGCAAGGTGTTCCCCACCTCCACCCTCATCCTCCACGCCGTAAGCGAAGGTAAAATGGAATTGACCGATACCCTTGCCAAGTTTTTCCCCGAGGTGCCCGAGGACAAAAAGCACATTACCGTGTTTCAACTGCTCACCCATTCCTCGGGGCTGATCCGCAGTCGCTTTCCCAAGGATGCGGGCAAAGAAGGCAGAAAAAGCGTGTTGCGCCACATCTTCTCCCAACCCGTAGTCTTTGAAAGCGGCACCAAATATGCCTACAGCTGTGACGGCTTTATTTTATTGGGCTTTATTTTGGAGCGAGTGTACGGCAAGGGCTTGGACGAGCTTTTCAGGGAACTTATTGTAAAGCCTCTGGGAATGACCCGCAGCAGATACCTTATTTCCATTGATGAAGAGAATACCGCCTGCTGTTATCATTATCCCGTCCTCACCGACACCCCCATTTACGACAACAACCTGCGCACCTGCCCCGATATCCCCGCCGGTACGGGGGAGGATTTTTCCACACCCCACGACACCCGTATTTTCGTAAAAGCCATTTTGAACAAGGATGAGCGGTTGTACCGCAAAGACCTCTTTGCTCTGGCAGAGCAAAATCACACCAAAAACATCCCCTGTCTTGAAAACTACGTATGCTTTGCCAACCATGGTTTAGGCTACGAATACGTAGACGAAAAATGTCCCTTGGCCCACGTGCTCTTCCCCGAGGGCTCCTTTGGTAAGGAGGGCTGGACGGGACAAACCTTTTTTATCAGCAGAGAAAAGGGACTGTACGTTATCATTCTGTCCAACGCTATGCGCCGCGCCTTTCTCAGAAACGTTCAGGACAAGGCAGGAGAAGTGGTGCGGATACGCACCGAAATTCATCGGGCCATCGGCCAAGATTTAGGAATATAAGGAGAAGAATATGAATCAAATTATAGAAGCATCCAAAACCCTGCCCGTAACCGACCGCTTTGACGTGGCAGTGGCAGGTGGCGGTATTGCCGGTATTGCGGCCGCCCTTTCTGCCGCCAGAGCCGGCGCCAAAACCATATTGATCGAAAACCAATTTATGCTGGGGGGACTGGCAACAGCAGGGTTGGTAACCATCTATCTGCCGTTGTGTGACGGCAACGGACATCAGGTGAGCTTCGGCATTTGCGAAGAACTGATCCGTTTGAGCGAGCAATACGGCAAGGATGAGCCCATTCCCACGGCTTGGAACGATCCCGCCGCCACAGTGGAGGAAAAGGCCGAGCACCGTTTCCGCAACCGCTACCACCCCAATGTATTTGCCATCCAATGTGAACAGTTATTGCTGGCGACGGGTGTGGAGATTCTCTACGGCACCCGTGTAGCGGAGGTACAAAAGGACGGCAACAATATCTCCCATTTGATTTTGGAAAACAAAAGCGGCCGCACCGCCATAGCAGTGGGCAGTGTGGTGGATGCCACGGGGGACAGCGACGTTTGCGCCTTTGCAGGTGCCCCCACGGTACCCTTTGCCCACGGCAACAATCTGCCCTCTTGGTACTACTTTATTAAAGAAGGCAAGATCGGACTGAAAATGTTGGGATATGCCGACAAGGTGGACGAAAGCGGCAACTACGTTACCCCCGAGGGCAACCCCACCGTGGAACGCTATTACACAGGACTGGACGGCAGGGAAAACAGTGAAATGATGATCGCCTCCCACAAGGCGCTCTTGGAGCATTTTTTGGAGAACGGCGACCTTTCCCCCACCTATTCTCCCGTGACTATTGCCACCATCCCCCAGCTCAGAATGACCCGCCGTATCGCAGGCGAGGCGGAGATGGACATTGCCGACGAGTTTAAAACCGTACCCACCTCGGTAGGTATGATCTCCAACTGGAGAAAACGGGGGCCCGTTTACGAGGTACCCTTTGAAGCGCTGTACAGCAAGGCGGTGCCCAATTTGCTCTGCGCCGGACGAAATATTTCGGTGAGTGATGCCATGTGGGACATTTCCCGCGTGATTCCCTGTTGCGCCGTGACCGGTGAGGCAGCGGGACTGGCCGCCGCTATGAGTGAGGATATGACCACCCTCTCCGTAACGGAATTACAGGCAAAACTGATGGAAAGGAAAATTCCTTTACACACAAGCGAGGTATTATAAATGAAAAAACTGGATTTTCACGTACATATTTTAGACGATATCCCCGTAGAGGAAAGCATCCGCCACTTTAAAGAGCTCTGTGCCCGCAAGGGATACGAGGGTGTGGGCATTATGTCCTTAACACACGATGATGATCACTATCATCCCGAGGCCAACGCCCAAAGTCTGGCCATCAAGGCGGCGATGCCCGGTTCCTATGCCTTTGCAAACCCCGATCACAGCCGTGATTTTGTAGAGCAGGCAAAGGAATTTATGGCGGCGGGCTTTGACGGCATCAAGCTGTTGGACGGCAAGCCCAGTTGTCATCGCGTGCTTGGCTACAGCTACGCCCATCCCCGCTACGAGGCGCTGTTTACCTATTGCGAGGCAGAGCAAATTCCCCTGATGATCCATATAAACGACCCCAAGGCTAACTGGGACCCCAACCTCGTCAGCGAAAGCGCCAAGCGCAACGGCTGGTTTTACGGGGACGGCACCCTGCCTACCCACGAAGAATTTAAGGTGATGATGGAAGAGGTGCTCCGGCGTCATCCCAATCTCAGAGCCGCCATTGCCCATATGGGGTTTTATGCCGACGAGCTGCCCCGTGCCGCCGCCCTTTTGGACAAATATCCCAATCTTTATTTGGACATCACCCCTGCCCTGCCCATTTATTATCAGTTGTGTGAGACCCCGACGGAAAGCAAGGCGTTTTTTGAAAAATACCACACCCGCCTCATCTTCGGCACCGATTGCTATAACGATCTGACCGAGGGCAACAAACGCCGCACCTTTAACGACCGCAAGACTGACGTACTCACCACATTTTTCATCGGTCCCGCCCCGAAGGAGATCAAAGGGCATCTCATCACTCCCATTTACCTCTCCGAGGACAAACTGGAAAACATCTATTATAACAACGCCTTGGCATTTATGAAAAAGGAGAGATAGCGCAGCTATCTCTCCTTTTTATATTGAGTTTTATATTGAGTTGGCGTAAGGCCATAGTGTTCTTTGAACAGGCGGTTAAAGTAGGTCACGTTGTTAAAGCCCAGCTCGGTGGCAATGCGCAGTACCGAGCCGTCGCTCCCCGACAACAGCGTTGCCGCCCGTTCCAGGCGGCGGCGGTTGCAATACTGACTGACCGACTGCCCCGTTTTCTCTTTAAATCGACGGCCAAGATATTTTGGATTGTAATGAAACACCTCCGCCATCGCCCCAAGATCGGGCGCCAGCGACAGATTTTCTTCCAAATAGTTTTTCATATTTTCCGTCAGCGAATCAAAATCGGACGTTTCACCCGTCCAAAGAGAAAGAATATAATGCTCCACCAGGGCGCAAATACGGGCGCAATCCTCCGCCGGAAAAGGCGGTTGCGTCTGTTCCCTTCCGTCCAGAATATTCCCGACGAAAATGATGGCCACCACCTTCTCCTCCCGCAAAATGGGATGGGTGTATTCATACAGCCCATTGATACATTTCCCGCCGAAGGGCGCGCGGGTACGCAATGCCTTACGGATAGCGGCGTTGCGGCACCGATAACAGCGACGCATTCCCTCTGCCGTCCCCTTCATTTTCCAGCAAAAGGGAGAGGAATGAATGGTATGCTCCTGGGAGAGCTTGAGGGCGGGATTGCCGTAATTACCCAAAAACAGCACGCCGATATGAAGATGGGTGCCATATTCCAAAAAATGAATCAGCTCCTGCAGACGACTCATGGTTTCTCCTTCACAAAAAGATATGATTTTGAATACATTTTACCATATATGTATCTTTTGTGCAAGGTTTGCTTTCAAAAATGCAAGACAAGTCTCCAAAACTGTGCTATGCTAAAGAAAAGAAAGGTGGTTTTATTATGAATCATTATGATCTGATCGTTTTGGGCGGCGGTATTACCGGCGTTTGTGCCGCTGTGGCCGCCGGTCGCAAGGGACAAAAGGTATTGTTGATCGAAAAAAGCGGCTCCTTGGGCGGCGCCATGGTCAATATGTACGTCAATCCCTTTATGCGCTATCATACCGGCACCGCCGAGGAAGGAAAGATCATCAACAAGGGTATCTTTCTGGAGCTGATAAACGAGTTGAGAGATATGGGCGGCCTGAAAGGCTCCCATACCTTTAACGAAGAATATATGAAGGTCCTGCTGGACAGAAAATGTATAGAGGCGGGCGTGGAAGTACTGTTCCTGGCCCACTTTACCGACGTTGCAATGGAGGGTAGCACCGTAAAGAGCATTTCGGTGGAAACCAGAATGGGTAACTATACCTTCTCGGCCGACACCTTTATTGATGCCAGCGGCGATGCCATGCTGGCCTACAAGGCCGGGTGCCCCGTGAAGGTGGGCAGAGAGGAGGACAACGCCTGTCAGCCCATGACCCTGTGTTTCCGTATGGCCGGAGTAGATATGGATGCATTCCGTGAGGCAAAGCCCGAGATCATTGCTCTTTACAACAAGTTCCAGGCCGAGGGCAAGATCAAAAACCCCAGAGAAAACGTACTCACCTTTAAGCACACCTCCGACGGGGTGCTCCACCTCAATTCCACCCGTGTGGTGGGTCTGTCCACCCTGGATCCCTTCGACATTTCCAAAGCCTCTATGATCGCCAGAGAGCAGATGATGGAGCTGTTTTATTTCTTAAAAGAAAATGCCCCCGGCTGCAGTAACGCCACCCTGCTCTCCTCCGCCCCCGAAATCGGCGTGAGAGAAAGCAGAATGATCTGCGGCGCCTACACCCTCACCGCCGAGGATCTGCTGGAGTGCCGCGAATTTGAGGATAGCATTGCCGTTGGATGTTACAGTGTGGACATCCACTCCCCCGACGGCAGTGGCACCACCATCAAAAAGATTCCTGCCGGCAAATGGTATCACATCCCCTACCGCACCCTGCTCCCCCAAAAGGCGGACAATCTGCTGGTGGCGGGCCGCACCATTTCCTCCACCCACGAGGCACAATCCG
>JAZQDW010000078.1:0-12960 GCA_045546995.1 Eubacteriales bacterium | reverse complement strand
ATTATCAATGGAATGGATCTTAAAACTGCGAAAGGCGTGGAAAATGCCAAACATCTCCACCGTGCTGTATTCGCCAACTTTCGGTTCGATCTCGACGGTCTCACCGAAAATGCCCGACGAAGGTCTCCGCGCGCCCATATCGCTATATCTTTTAACTTTCAGTTTCATAATTCACCCTCACTTCTTCCATTCCTCGCTGTCCGGATCACGAGAGGTTGACAGAGGTGAGTTGTCAATATAAGGATCGATATCGTCTTTACGTTGTCTGTGTGCAATAGATTTGTAACACAGATTCTTGAACTCATCAAAGTTATCGAGTATATATTTTACCTCTTCGCTGCCGGTCAGCTCGTAATATTGTCTGTAAAGCTCCAAAGCCTTTTCCGAATTGAAACAACTGAAGTCACCATCCCTGCGGATTCGATGATATTTACCGCAACCGATCTCGGCTATAAACAGAATCTCCTCTGCCGTGGGAGAGAGTGACTTTTCTTTCAACAATTCAAGTGCCCTCTTTTGCTCAGACCTCGGCGACGTGTTGATGAAAGAGCTCCAAAGTGGCAATCCTTGCAAAAGCCGGGCAATTTCTTCGCAGCTTTCCGGCGCAGGACGTTTTACCACATCCTCTGCTAAGGCTTTAAGATCGAACTGCTCTTTTTTTGTGTCATTCATGGTAATACCTCCGCGTAATTCACTTGTTTTTGGTCTAACGCTTTCGTTGCAATCCTTACACAGCCACATATCGGGGGCTATGTCGATCATTACGTTGTCACCGTACTTGGAAATAGCACCGCCGCCGTCCAAGCAAACAACGTTTTCACTTCCGCATTTCGGACATTTAATTTTCTTATTTAACATTTAACACTAAATTTTTTCACCGTATCGTCAAAGGGCTCGTAATCTCCTGCAGGAATGATTCTTATATTGCCCACAAAGTTATCGTTTACCACAAAACCGATCTTTTGATCTTCAAACGCGCCGAATTCAAGCTCCTTTGCGTAATCATAGCCGCACATAACGCCATCAATCCACACACATTCATCGTAGCTGCACCATTTGCCGTTTGAATAGCAGGTGCGGACACCCACGCCGTATTCCTTGCCGTTTTGAACCTCACCCTCATATTCCACCGTAAAATGATCGCCGATAGCGTCGCTCACGGTGGATACTTTAGACGGATCCATTTCTCTGTATCCGGGAAAACCAAAAGCCTTGAAGAAGATCTCGAGCGCTCGCTTGGCATCCGTAGCATCCAGTCCGTCCGAGATAAGAAGCCCGTGCGCCTTGCCGGCGTATTCTTTGAAGTTATACGCATCATTGATCATATCAATCAGCGTACTCCTTGCCTTGCCGTAAAGCAACGCCCCGAACAGTTCGGCATCCCTTTTATCGTCGGCAAGAGCCAATAATTTGTCATAGGTTTTCGTTTTGTCAAACAAATCGTGAAAGGCGCGCTCGCCCTCGCACAATTTGCGAATAGTACTTACAATATCCATTTCTTCACCCCTCTTTTAAACAATGGAGATGGCTTTTTCATAAAAGTCGATACATTTATCAATAGCCACCAAAAGTTTATCCAGCATTTCATCGTAATCGGTACGGCGCACCATACCATTAGCGATTGCATAGTTTTGCCATGCCGCTGCGTCAAGCCGTTCGCCGCTCAGTCCGCTCAGATCGTAATTAGGCTCAGGGGAAGGGGACATACCGAGCGCGCCTTTTTTCTTTAGTTCTTCGGCCGCCACTTTTAATTCGTATACGTTTGTGTTGGACTGGAGCCATCGTCTCAATTCATAACGACAGTTGCCTACGCTTCGTGCTTCATCTGCAATTTCTATACCGATGCAACCGTCGGCGTAAACCGGTTTACCCTGTTGCACATCAACGACCGTTGTCTTTACCGGGTTGCCGTTTTGGTCCACGGTCAGTAACCAGGAATCAAACAAGGTATAAGTCGGTATGCCGATCTCTTTTTCCGCTCTGAACTTTCGATATACCTCTTCCAACGCTCTTTGGTAGTAGGGAATCATTTTGAGTTCACATTCCCGCACGAATGCTTTTTCTTCCTCACGGAACGCCCAATAGCGCAAATCCGATATGGCGGCGTAAAATTTATACTGCATAGAAAAGATGCTTTGGGGCTGCTCGTCTTGTTTGGCCAAAACCTCAAGAAACTCTTTGTATGCCTTGTTTAAGCGCTCATTATGTTCCAACATGATCTCCCTCATTTTGCGGCGGCAGGCATATTCACGGTCCCAAATCATCTTACTGGTGGATATACCCGCATAAGCGGCTGCCGCTTCTTTAAAGTCGCCTTTTACCTCTGCCAAAATACCTTTACGAATCAGCACTCGGTCGGCATATTCCACATAGTGTCCCGCAAAAATATCCTCCGCCCGTCCCATTTGAATCTGTGCCAATTCCTTTACAGTAAAATAAGGAGCGGCAAAGGTCATATCTTCCTCGTTTCCCAACGGGAAATCGCCGTCCAGCGCGGCGTTTTCCTCCGCCTTCATCTCCTCCAGCCATTCATAATAAGAGTCATCGTGACTGATAGCGTCGGACACTACAGGCTCTATATGACGGCGGATGAATAGGTCAGCGGCACGGTCTATGCGGTCGATAAGTGAATCACAAAGTTGCTTTATGGAAGGATTGCTTTCTGCAATCTCTCGGTATGCAGAGATCCACTCATCTCTTACGTCCTCAATCTGCTTACGTGTGTATTCTTTAAAGATATCGTAATCGACCTTCAATGCAATTTCCGGTTTCACAAAGCAACCCTCCTTTACAAATTACCAACGAATCTCAATATAGGTATCTTCGCTTTCGTAGTATTCAAAGCCAACGTCGCCGCCCTGAATTTCAAGAACAGCCTTTTTGCCGTTGCCCAGATCTTCGGTGTAGACGGTGGCAATACCTAAAAGACTCTGCTTGTTCGCATTGTCCAAGTTGATATGTGCGCGCACATAATCTTCGGGAATCATTTCCACAAGGAAGTTATACACTGTAGGATCGCTCTGGGCGGTGTGTTTTTCGGATGTTTCGGAGTAGATGTACTTATCCGGGTCATACGCAAAATACTCATATCGTTTTTCATCCGGATAGAGCACGAATCTTCCCAACGCAATCTTGTCAATCGAGTTATAGCTGTTTTCAAAGGTGTAGGTGCCGTCGCCGTTGTTTTCTACTTCAATTTCTCCGGCATCCTCACCGTCTTTGACCCACTCAATATCGGCATCATAGTCGGTTTTGCTTAACACCTTTCCAAGCTCATCGGCAGGTTCTTCTTCCTTGGCACCCAGCAGTTTGTAATCGGCATAATCTTCCGGTTTGCTCGTGTCTTGCGGTTCGAAGATGTAGCGAATTGCCTTTTCTCCGGTTTCGTCAAGCAGACGCACCGAGCCATCCTCTGCAACAAACACGCTCATTTTATCCGAGCGCAAAACAAACATATCGGTATAGTTTTCGTACAGCTCACCGGTTGTAATTTTGTCTAACAGGTCGGTAATGATTTTCTTGCCGCCCCATTTTGCAATGGACTCGTAATGGGCCTTATAGAAATCGGAATCAGGCGGATAGATGGTTTGATCGTCGTCGTTAAGGATGCAGGTTTTTCCATCATAAGTCATAATGGTATATTCGCCTTTAAGACCGGAATCGCTTTGGATTTCTTCAAATTCCACCGTAAAACCGGCACCTAACTTATCGTCCACAAAGTAGTAAATGTCAAGATCCTTGTCTTTTGCGAACAGACCGGTACCGACCTTGCTGACATAAAGCCCGTATTCCTTGGTGTCATTGATAATCTTACGGATATCGGACATCATTTTGGTCTCTTCTTCACCAAAAGTTGCAGAAACATTGATGCCCTCTACCTCGCCACCGCCGAATTGGCCATATGCGCTGCTCATATTACCGCGGTAAACAAGACCGCCGATCAGAATGGTCGCCACCAGCAGAACGATAAGGATGGTTTTCAGTAGGCCACCCCCTCTGAGCATGGAGGCGGCGCTTCCGCTGTGATAGCCTTCTCGTAAAATCAAAAAGTGCAGATCTTTTACACGATACGGCATATTTCCGAATTTTAAATCAATGTCATCTCTGATGGCGCAAGCCGGATTATTGCATTGATAATAGGTGTATTTGTAGCTTTGGCTTTGGTAGACCGCTTCTGTTTTTTCAGATTTGCTGCCGTCTGAATAGGTAGTCGTGGTGATTTTGTCTGCCACGTGCACCTGACGGTGTCCGGTACCTGTTTTTTCGGATACCGTACTGCCGCAGCGGGGACAGGTGTCAGGTCCTTCACGGAGACCGTGGCAACAGTCTATAGCATAACTGAACGCATATCGGCGGCGCAGAGCGCGGAAAATATACACCGCTATGAACACGCCTGTAAGCGGAATGCCTACGCCCCATAATACCTTTTCAATAATTGCCAAGACATCGGAAGGCAGCAAACAAAACTCTAAAAATTTCACCAGCGCCATAATCAGCACCGAGGCGCCCATTCCTCCAAATATAATCGCAGAAGCAATACGTCCCCCTACTCCATAAGGAGAAACTGCTGCTTTAATTTTTCTCATAATCGTTCTTCCTTTTCAAAAGTTATTTTTCAATTTGAGCTTTTAACCACTCGTAAACCGAATACTTTTTAATCTGATCTAACGCATAAATTTTCTCTACGTATTCTTTCACTCTGGATGCATCCGCATCTTCTGCCCATCCAAACAAGTGAACGCAGGCGAGGAACACCCAGTTTCTTTCGAGTTCCTCTTTTTCGGCAGCGCGCATCGCATAGTGAAAGGCTTCCGGCCATTTTTTGAATAGCCTCTCAAATAAACTTTTCGCTGTGTACGGATCTCTCTCGTCCGCCTCGTCGATCAGATAGTATACCCCGTGTGCAATATTGCTGGCAACGATATCCATTTTAAGCGGCACGATTCTATGGTAGTGCAACAACGTTGCCCAAACCGAGCTTTGTGATTCCGGAACGTCCCTGGTTTTTTTACTGCAATGGAGCAAAAAAAGGCGGCGCTTCATATCTTCATCGGGGGTTCCTTCAAACAGCAGTTCCAGACACTCTGTAAAATCTGCGCCTTCTAACCATTGTTGATCTTCTTTATCTCTTTTTAATTTCGCAAAAAATCCCATAATAACCTCTCCTTATCCTAATTTATCAAGCAATTCTTGTGCGGCGATGCGGTACTTTTCCCACCTGGAGTCGGTAGTAACACGGGTGAGCCACGCCTTGGCTTGCTCCGGATTTTCACCCTTTTCCACCCATTCCTCCGCCAAGAAATAGGCAACGATGGGTTCCATCCAACCTCTTTTGTAGTCGGGGGTGTAGTGGTCGTATTTAACCAAGGCATTCTTTACACTGCCGTCCACCATTGGTACGTTTTTGATCACCTGACGGGCTTTCTCCACGTCCTGCTCACAGCCGTACCCTTCGGTATACATATAGCACAGGAAATGCCGTCTGCAATCGTAGATATCCAGGTTTGGGAACGTGTCGCAAAGGGCACGAAGCCACAGGAACATGGATTCTTTATCTTCCTCGGCAAGATCAGCGTATTCGTAATCTTTTTCACGGTAGTCGTAGGACGTTCTGTCCGCCGGTTTCTCCTCGGTTTCTCCCTCTGCCGGCGGCTTTTCGGGGAACAGATCCGTTGCCATCGAAATGCACATATATCCTGCAACTGTCTCAAGAAGATGCAACTGATAATGAGGAATCTGATACTTATCGGAAGATGGGCTGTATCCTGAGCCTACCAATCCCTTGTGTGTAAACCATGCCAAGCGCTGTTTGGACAGTTCGTACACCAAGAAGACGTATTTCCAGAACTGCTCCATATCCTGCACACCGGTAACCGTACCACGGCTGCCGTTAAAGCTGTTATGACAATAGGCGAGAACAAGAGAATAGGTGGCTTTATAATCGCCCCGTTCGGCCGCCTTCTTGTAATAGGCCTCCGCCTTACCTTGGATGCCGTGGTACGTTTCGTACAAGCTTCCGTACAGCTCGTCAACCATAGGATGGTCATATTTTGAAGCAAGTTTGTCGTGAGCTTCCAGTTCCTTTTGGAAGGCTCTCTCTTTATCGCCGTAATAGGTAAGTTCCTGACGTAGTTTTAAATATTTGCCCATTTCCCATTTGTGTATCTTGGCTCCGATTGCCGCCGCCTTTTTCTCGTTGGGAATGGGATCATAGATATGTGGAAAGGTAATGCGTGCGTATTCGCTCGCCGAATCAAAATCGGCAAGCCGCGCCGCCTTGTAATACCAATCGGCGGCGGTTTGAAGATCCCCCGCCATCTTGGCGGCAACCGCCTTTTCTTTATATTCTGCAATACGCTGGGCAGGTGATTTTTTACTCATATACCGTTCCTCCTAAAATTCATCTTTTTTGCGATGCATGTATTCTTGCATCCGTAAAGAGTTCTTTTTGTATCTTCTTTGAGTTTGCCGTCTTACGAAACCTCTTTATAATCGGCAAGGTCGGGCAGGCTTTTCATATTGTCGTCCTCGCCAAAATGGATGCGCACGAACAGTTCGGGCGTTTTTTCAAAATAATAGCCGTGGCCGCTGTCAAACAGAGCCGTGCGCTCCTCGCCGTAGGCGATGGTTGCGTACAGCGCGTCCTCTGTGGAATTTACCTGTCCCTGGGAGGTGTACGGCCCTTTAGCGCAATAGTTTTTGGGCAGATATGCCTGTACCGCCTGGAGTAGCGTTTTATATTCCGCCGCCGTGCTGTGATAGGCGACCTTGTCCTCGCCGTTTACGTACAGGATGTTATCGGTATGGATGTAGAGGGTGTTGGACAGCTCGCCGCAGTTATCGTGGAAGGAATAGAAATACGTAACCTGATCACCCAAGGTGTATTTCTGGACCTCGCCACTGCCTTCATCGTAGAAATGCATATAAAAATCGCTTTCCTTGCTTGCGGTTGCAATGCTGTCGACCACCTGCTTGCCGGGGGTCGCCGTTTCGGTGTCCATCTGATATTCTTCGTGGTTTTCAAACACTTTCAGGCTTTGATTGTAGGTCCACTCGTAAAATCCGGAGTTGTTGCCCAAAAACGATCTAAAGAGCGTGCCGACCAAAGAAATCACCAAAATGACAGCCACCACGATCGCCGTGGTTTTGAAAATCTTTTTTCTGCGCTCGGCAAGGCATTTCTCGCACCAGCCCCGACTGTTGTCCCAGAATATGTGGCGATAGCCGTCGTCCGAGATATAGATCTTCTTTTCGCGGCTGTCCCGTTCAGCCGAATGATAGCGGCCGTCACTGCCGTAACCGGAGGTGGTCTCCGATTTCCAACCGACCAACGTTTCCACGCCCTTGACGTATTTCTTTGCGCCGCATTTTTTGCAGGTGTAGCAGGTGTCAATATAATCGTAATAATTTGTGGTATGCTTTGTTCTTGCCATATCGTTCTCTCCGATCATGATTATTTTAAGATGGGGGGGTATGCAGGAGCTTTGCAAAACTTATGAATGTATGACGTCCATGATCTCACCGATGTTGCAGCCAAGGGTATTGCAAATACGCAACAGCACGGTGATGGAGACCACCTCCTCACGCCGCATCTTGGTCATGGTGTTGGGGGCAATGTCTGCGGCCTTGCGCAGATCTGCCTTACTCATCTTTTTGTCTACCAACAGTTTCCAAAGCTTGTTATAGCTGACGGTTGTTATCATTTTTTTGCCGTTTCCTTTCTTGATGGGGTTTCTGATTTTATTGTAGCATACCTTTTTCGCCGTGACAAGATACTTTGATAAAATAAAAGCAGACTTTCGCACCGTTGTGCGAAAGTCTGCTTTGGCAAAAGACGCCCCTTAAAAATCCAATTGATCCCGAATGATCTTCATATTCTGTAACAGCGGCTGGGCGGGGGTGGAGAGATGGTCGTGCTCGTATACGCACAAACACATACAACAGCCCAGCTTCATTCCCAGACGGCGGTGCAGCGAGCACTCGCCGCCGGACAGGAATAAAAAGGGCGCGCCCAGCTCCCGCTTGAGCAGATCGTTGATGCGCAGATTTTCGATCTGCTCCTCCATGGTATTGCCACGGGTTACGATCTTGATGACGTCGGCTCCTCTGCGCTTTTGCTCCAGGGCTACCTCCAGCACGCGCTCTGCCGGCAAAAATTTATGAATGTGGGAGGACATCAGCACCTCTGCGCCCTTTTGGTGCAGGGTGTCGATCAGCCGCATCTGTTGATCGATGGCCGCCGCATCCTCGGTCAGCTCTTCGGGATGCTTGCAAAACAGATCGCCCATCACGTCGCACAGGGTGGCGCCGCTTTCCGCCAGTGTGATCAGCCCCTCGGCCAGCTGCTCGTCGGTCAGTCCTTTGTTGTGGACACTGCGGTAATTGGTGACGTAGCAGGGTCGACCCTGCATTTCGCCGAACAGCTTTTGATAGGTTTCGGGGGTGTGATATTCGGGTGACAGAGATTCCACCTGCAGGCCGTAGGCCTCGGCGCCCAGCATATTGGCATTGCGGATACGGCCGATGGCGGTGCCGGGATCGGTGCATTGCAGCATAACGGTCAGCAAGGGAGTTTCGTAATGTAAAAAAGTGGGTTTCATATCTTGTCCTCCTTTGGAAAATGTGTAATTCGTTATATAGTTAATTATACCATGCAATTTCAAAAAAGTAAATGGTCCTTTGTGGCGGCGGTGCTTCGACAAAAACGGTTATCCGTCAAAAAATATCGATCATTTTCTCTTGGGGCGCTTTACTTTCTTTGACAGATATTATATAATTTGTGAAGAGGTGAATTATAATGAAAAAAGTATTATTATATGGGTGGATCATTGCAATGCTGCTGACCCTGTGCTCTTGCGCCGCGCTTGATGAAGGCAAACAGCTTATCGAGCAGGCGGGGAAAAACGACAAGGATGAGGTGGTCGTGCAGGAGGAGCCGGAGGAGACTCCCGACGAGCAAGAGCCGCCGACCGTACAGACGCCGCCTGCTGAAGAGCAACCGCCGGAAGAAGAAGCGGTACAGGTTCAGCTGGATCGGTATACCGAGACCGTCACTGCCGGCAGTTCCTTTCAACTGAAGGCTACGGCAAACACAAACCGACCCTTTCACTGGAGTTCCTCGGATGAGAGCGTGGCGCTGGTCAACAGTCAGGGCAACGTCACCGGTGTGAAGGCCGGTGTGGCCAACATCGTCTGCGCTGTCGACAGCGGCATCGAAGCGGTTTGTACCGTAACGGTCAAGGCCGCCCAGCAGAGCCAGTCGACCCCGTCCTATCAACACACCCGCCCTTCTGCCGCATACGATGATGATTTTGTTTTCCCCCATTCCTCCCGCGCCTATCTGACCCGGGCAGAGGTGGCGCAAACGTTGAACGACTTCGGCGGACACGGTTCGCCCACCGGTAACATTGCGCAAGACGCCATCAACGAAATCTATGCCCGCAACGGTTACGCCTTCCAGAAGTCGCACATTCGCGCTTTCTATCAGAAAAAGGGCTGGTACACCATCAATAAAAACTTCAGCGAAAACAGCCTGAACGCCTACGAAAAGAAAAACATTGCCCTGCTGAAGGAATTTGTTTAAATATAAAACGGAGTGAATTTTTTCACTCCGTTTTGTTATTCTACGGCGGACAGTACGTGCAGGGTGCGCAGATAGTTGTCCCCGATTCGATCGTTGATGCGATAGGCCGCCTGTTCCATTTCGGCAATGGGATGGGGTAACAGCCCCGCCTCGGTCAGCTCTTGCGTCAGCGTTTGGCAGACAGAGGCGATCATTTCCTGTTTGCGGGGAACGACATCGGGGGCATTGCCCTGCGAAATCAGTTCCTCCAGCGTTTCGGCCATCCGACCGACGCGCGGCAGACGGCGCAGAGCATGAAAGCTCCATTTATAATAGGGCATATATACCTTTTCAAGCAAAAAGCATACGTGCAGGGCGGCGGTTACAAAATGAAATATCGCCAACTGCGCGGCGCCCGTCTCCCCTCTGGTCAGACAGCGGGGGTAGTTATACTGTCCTGCCTGCCCCATCAGCAGCAGATAACCGGCCAGCTTTTTCAGTCGAACGTCCTCCGGATAGTAGGCAAGCCGTTGGCGGATGCGGGTAAACTCTCCGTAAGGATCGGCAAATACAACGCCGTTAACCGTTTCGGCCAACGCCTGCTCGGGCAGGGTCAGCCAATCGCCCAGCGTCAGCCGTCCGTCCCGTTTGCCCGTCCTGGCGGCGAAAAAGTCGCCCATACGGATCACGCCGTGCCGTCCTCCGCCTACCGCATCCAGCCGTGCGCGGGGCACGCCCATAAATTGTTCGGGGCGTTTGGCGTAGGCGCGCTCCAGTCGAAAGGCGCTTTGCGCATCCAGCACGTCCTCCTCGGGCAAAAACAGACAAAAGGCCGGCTCGTAATCGTGATCTTGCGACAGACCGTCGTCAAAGCCAAAGCATTCCGAGCCGCTGCCCGCCAGCCCGATGGCCAGATAGGGCAAAAGCTCGGGAAATTGTTCCTGCAGCAGGGGCGCGCCCCACAGGTTATAAAATTTTTCAGCCAGTTCAAGACCCTTCATAGACCCTCCGACAACGTTCTTTGAGTTCCTTTTCATATACAAAATAACCGTAATAGCCAAATACCGTGGCGCATTTTTCACAGGCAAAGGCATATTCGCCGCTGTCTTGCTTCGGGCACTCGTCCAGCAGCGTCATGGCCTGACGCAAAAGGGCATCGATCTGCTCCCATCCGTCCTCCGCGCCGTGCTCCGTTTCCAGAGCGGTGGCCATATTGAGTAAGGTGATGGCCTGCTCGGCCTGCTTGCCGAAATTGCGTTGCAGTACGTTCAGCGCCCGACGGTAGAGCTCGTGGGCCTGACGGAAACGGCCCAGATCCACCAACGCCAGCGCCATATTGTTGCACAGTCCGGCCATTCGCACGTCAGTGGGGGCCAGTGTACTGTCATAGATGCGGTGCGCCTGCTCAAACAGGGGAATGGCCTCCTCCGCTTTGCCGAAGGCCTTGTAAACGGTGGCGCAGTTCAGATAAGTGGTGGCGGCGCCCACGTTGTTGACGATCTTCATTTTTTCGATCTGTCCCAGCGCGCAGGCGGCAAAGGAAAGGGCCTGCTCTTGCTCGCCCAGCTTGCGGCACAGGCCCATCAGTTCGTTGTACAGCAATAAAATGTGGGCGTCGTTTTTGGCGGCGCGGGCGGCATCCAACGACGAGAGCAAAAACTGCTTTGCTCCGGGGTAATCGTTTTTTTGCAGCAGGGCATCCAGCGTTTGTAAAATGCGGTCGGTCGACGGTTCCATTCGGCACACCTCCTTTTCCTTATTGTATACAAAAAGCGGCAATTTGTCCATAAAAAAAGCTCCGCCAAGCGGAGCTTTTTTTATAAATTTTTCATTTTCATTCAAGCGGAGCTTTTTTTATAAATTTTTCATTTTCATTTTGCGGGCCAGCAGGGTCAGCACCAACAAAATGATATACAAACAGCCGATGGTGATGAAGATGGCGCTCCAACCAAAGGCCTCCTTGACAAAGCCGAATATGCTTGCTTGAATGGCGGCGCCCATATAAACGGCCCAGTCCAGTACGCCCACCACGGTGGAGGACAGCGCGCGGCCGCCCATATCGCCGGCAATGGCCCAGATCACGCCGGTGACCATACTGAACACGCCAACGACAAACAGCATAATGGTGGCCGGCAATTGGGTTTTGAACAAGGGGAAGCAGACCATACCGCAGAAGGCCACGATGGAGGCCAAAATCAGCATCGGCTCCCGCTTGCCCTTAAAGATCTTATCGGTGATAAAAGGGAACACGAACATGGCGCAGGCCTGCCCCAACGGCAGTACGATATAGGTAAACATATCATCCTTCAGCGTCAATTTCATTGCATCGGCAAAATAGGTGGGGATCCAGGTCAGCAGACCGTATCTGCCCACACCGGCAATGGCCGAGATCAGGCAGAAGATCAGCACCTTCGGCTCGCTGAACAACAGCTTGTAGGGATAGAAAAAGCCTTTTTTCTCGATCTCCCGCGCACGGGCGGTCTCTAAAGCATCTGCCGCTGCATCCGTCTCTTGGAAAGCGGGCAGGTTGACCTTGCCGGGGTTTTCTTTAAAGAAAAAGATGAAGGCAATGAGGATCAGCACCATCGGAATGATGGGATAGCGGAAACCGGCTCTCCATCCCCATTCGGGATTGAGGACCAGGCACCAGTTGACGGTGAGGTAGGTCACCGCTTGCGCCACGCCGGAAAAGGCAGTGGCCAGACCCGAGGCAAAGCCGCGCTTTTCCTTGGGCCACCAGTTGTTGATAACGCCCAGACCGTTGGACCATACCATGGCCTGACAAAAACCGTTGAGGCCCCACAGCACGGCAATAACCCACAGATTGTTCTGGAAGGAGATGGCAACGTTGAGCACGGCCGAGGCGACCACGCCGAAGATCATCAGTTTTTTATAGCCGAAATAGGAGCCCAGTCGGCCGCTGACCAGCTGACCGAAGGCATAGCACCAAAACAATGCCGAAGAAACTACGCCGATCGTACCCAGGTCAGAGGCAAAGGCCTCCTTCATCAGCGGCATCACCAGATTGATGTTTTGCCGGCCGTTGTAGAAAAAGAGATAGGTCAGGCCAAAACTCAGCAGGGTCAACCAGGCGTATTTTGTAAATTTTTGAAAATCCGGCTTACTGTAGCCGTAGGTTTTGCTTTCTTTCACAAAAAAACCTCCAAAAAAATTGATACAAGGGATTTTTCCCTCGTTATTATAGCATAAGGATCAGGGAAAGTAAATGACAATTCCGGCTTTGTATGTGCCGTTTTTTTAAGCAGCGGAGGAGTATCCGAACCCGATTTTGACGGGCCGATTTTCACCTCAGCTGTGTTAAAATACTCGCCAATACACAAAGTATTGGCTGCGTTTTATGCCTTGCCGATGCAAAAATCGGCTCCGGCAAAATTCTG
>JAZQDW010000077.1:0-59052 GCA_045546995.1 Eubacteriales bacterium | reverse complement strand
CATTTTTTATTTTTCGAGAATCTTTAATATTTCGCCTACGTACATTCTGTGTGTGTCACCCTCGGGATAACATTTCTTTTGAATATCACCGTCGTAAAATACGCCGTTGTCAATGTCTACGGCATAGATTTTTTTGCATATCACGGTGACGTCTGCCTGATCGATGCAGGGAACACCGTCGATTTCACTGACGGTAAATCCGCAATGCGCAAATTTGTCTTCGTCACGGCCACTTACTTTGCCGCAATACTGTAGCTGTTTGCGATAGGTTTCACCATTGAAGAAGGATAGGCTAAAATGATCTGCTTTTTCGGTATACAAATACGTGTGACGATGAGGGCGAATGTAAATGTGCGCCACCTGCTTTGAAAACAAAATTCCAAATCCGCCGTAACTTGCGGTCATGGTGTTGCAATTTTCTTTTGTTCCGGCAGTGATCAGCATCCAGTCGGTGCCGATCCGATTGAAAATGTTATCATTCCATTGACTCGGTTCTATAATTTTCATAGAAAACTCTCCTTTCAATTAATATTATAACGCAAATCCGAAAATATGCAAGGATGTAACTTTTTGTTTATGACGGAATACAATGGATTGAAGTTTAAAACAAGGAGGAAATGTAATGAAAATCAGACTTGGCTCTATCACCTACGCTATGAAGGCAAAAGATTTGTTACTATCTTATGGGATTGATACAACGGTTGCAAAGGATTTGCATTCGGCATCCGGCGGATGTATATACGCAATTGCTTTTCAGGATCGATACCGCGATGCAGTGTATGGCATACTGGAACAAGCGGGCTTTCCGTTGCCTGAAAAAAGTAAACGGGATGAGCTTGGATGAAACAAATATATTTTGATAATGGTGCATCGTCTTATCCGAAGCCGAGAGGTGTGTACGATCGAACGTTTTCGTATGTTTTGTCAAACGGCGCCAATTCCGGGCGCAGTTCTCATTTTTTGGCAATGCAGGCGGCTGAGGTTGTGTATGATACTCGTCGGACGGTTGCGGACTTTTTTGGGCTTAATAATGCAGAGAACGTGGTGTTTACGCTGAATGCAACCTATGCGCTCAATATGGTATTGCAGGGATTGCTTGCAGCCGGCGATCATGTGATCACCACCGTGATGGAACACAACAGTGTTTTACGTCCACTGTACGAGCTGGAAAAGAAAGGCGTACAGTTGAGCATTGTGGATGTGGATCTTTACAATGACAAACGGACGGTGGATAATATTGCTGCTTCGATGAAGAAAAACACGAGGGCAATTGTTGTTTCGCAATGCTCTAACGTGTGCGGAAAAATGTTGCCGATCGATTCAATTTCCGAAATCAAAGGCGGCGCACGGCTGGTTGTAGATGGCTCGCAGGGTGCCGGAAGCATACCGACAAATCTAATGAAAAGCGATATCGATTATTATTGCGCTCCCTTTCACAAAGGAATGCTTGGTCTGCAGGGCGGAGGCTTTTTGCTGTGTCGTCACAATGAGTTACATCCCTTGGTTTTTGGTGGCACCGGAGGAGAAAGCACTATAAAAACACAACCGCTCTATTTGCCGGAACGCTTGGAGGCCGGCACGTTACCGATACCGTCCATTCTTTCGCTCCGTGAAGGGATCGGATTTTTGAATACGGTTGGAATTGAAAAAATTTTCAATCATAAGAAGAGTTTGGCGCAATATTTATACCGAGGACTTCGGCAAATTCCTGACGTTCAAATTTACGTTGATTATACAAAAACTGATTCGCCCGGCGTGGTTGCATTTAATTACAAGCAGGCAAATTCCGAAGAGGTTGCGACCTATTTGGCGTCACGTGGCGTAGCAGTGCGTGCCGGGCTGCATTGCGCCCCGCTGTTTCATAAGAAAATGGGTACAAGTGACAGGGGAATGGTGCGAATCAGCCTTGGCTATGCAAATACGAAGAAAGAAATAGATGATTTTTTGAAATACCTTAAATTTTTTTAAAAAAAGCGCAAAAAAATATTTATTTCTTCTATATTTTGTGTTAGAATTAGAATGTAATAATATTTTTAGTGGCAAGGAAGTGAAGAGGTTGCAACTGATCAAAGATGAATTGATGACATTGTGGGATGTTATTCGGTCGATGAAGTTTCCGACAGACCTGATCGACATTGTTTTGGTGGCGGTCGTTCTGTACTATTGTATGAGGATTATTTTTGATGCGCGTGCAGGTCAACTGCTGAAGGGCATTGTGTTGGTGTTTGTGATTATGCAAGTTGCCAATATGCTCAACTTAAGTGCGCTGGGATATATCATCAACAATTTGTTGCAATACGGCTTTCTTGCAATTATTGTGGTTTTTCAGCCTGAACTGCGTACGGTTCTGGAAAAAATGGGCAGAACAAACCTGCGAAAGATCAGTATTTTTAATATGCATCATGACGAGGCGTCTAATAAGAAAGTACAGCTGATTGACAGCGTGGTGGAGTGTTGTAAAGAACTTTCAAGCCGTAAAATCGGCGGTTTGATGGTGTTGGAAAAAACCACCAAATTGGGTGATATTATTGACACGGGTATAACGGTTGATAGTGAGGTTTCTACCCAGATGCTGGGTACGATCTTTTTTCCGAATACCCCCTTGCACGATGGTGCCGTCGTGATTCGCGATACCCGCATTGCAGCGGCCGGTTGTCTGCTGCCGTTGACACAGCGTATGGAACTCAGTTCCTCTTTGGGTACGCGCCACCGTGCGGCGGTTGGCATCAGTGAGGTCTCTGACGCTTTGACAGTTGTAATCAGTGAGGAGACCGGTCGGATCTCTGTTACTAAGAACGGTGAAATTACGATAGGTGTTACTTTGGAACAATTGAAGGAAACGCTTAAAAATGAGTTGGTTGACCAACCTGTAGGCAGTCATGGAAAGGGGAATAAGGATGCTTAAATTTCTGAAATCTATTCCCGGTATGATCAAACACAATTTTTGGTTAAAACTGTTGTCTTTTGCACTTGCTTTTGTGGTGTGGGTAATTGTGGTTGCCTATTATAATCCTGAAACGACGGATACGATAGAGGGTATCCCGATTACGGTTGATTTTGAACAATCCGTATTGCAGGAACAAGGGTTGATGCTTGTAACGGTACCCAAGACAAACGTTGACGTTAAGATTGAGGGAAAACGCGAAAAGATTGCCGCAATTGGAAAAGATAAGGTGACGGCATTTGTCAGCGTTGCTTCCGTAACCAAACCCGGCGAGTACGATTTGCCGGTCAATATTGCCATTGACGGTCAGTCTGTCAAGTCAGTCAGTCAGTCGGTTAAATCGCTGAAACTTCGTTTTGAAAAGGCGATCAATACGCAATTTACCGTGGACGTTATCACCAAGGGCGAGGTTGCTGAAGGATACGTGTTGGAAAAGATCGCAACACCTACGATCATCACATTGACCGGCCCCGAAAGTGTTGTTGAAAAAATTGCTTCGGTGCAGGCGGTCGTTTCTCAGGAGCAGTTTACCGAATCCGGTATTTTTGATGCAACTTTGCTGTATCTGGATAAAAACGGGGAGAAGTTGGATGATACGTTCCTGACAGCCGATGCAGTGAAGGTCAACATTTCCGTGTTTAAAGAAAAAACCGTACCTTTGCAGGTGGAATTGGTAAATGGTTCCGGCGGTAATGATACGGCATATCTGCAAGTGAAAATCGAACCGGAAACGATCAAAATTGCCGGTAGTACCGAAGTGCTGGAATCAATCAATTATATTTCGCTTGGTACGGTGGACGTTTCAGAGATTGAAAAAACCGTATCAAAAGATATTCCGTTGATTATGCCTAACGGAGTTAAGAGCGCCGATGCGGTGGAAAACGCCAAAGTATCCTTTGGCTTGGACGGCACGGTGACCAAACAGTTTGAGATATCTACCAAAAAGATTGGTTTGGAAAATCTGCCGGATGGAATGGACGTTTCGATCCCGGAAGGAAAACTGAATATTACCGTCAGAGGTGATGCGGCCGATTTGGGTAAATTACAGGAAACCGACATTTCACCGAAGATTGATTTTAAAAATCAAAAGATGACAAAAGGATCGAATCGAATGACAGTATACTGTGTTTTCCCGGAATCCTATAAAGTGGGTGTCGTCGGCAAGTATGAGGTTACTGTTACCGTATCATAAAATTTTAAAAGATCCTCCCTTCGGGGAGGGTCTTTCCCTATGGAGGGGATATTTTGACACAAGTCGGAATCGTAAAGGAAATCAGAAAACAGACGGCGGTGATCAGTGTGGTGCGCAAAGGCGCCTGTGGTGATCATTGCAGTATGTGCGGGATGTGCGGCGCGTCAAGCATAGAGGTAGAGGCAGATTGCTCCATTTCGGTTTTGCCCGGTGATCGTGTGGAGATCTGTTCGGAAGATCGGCCCGTTTTACTTGGGTTATTGTGTGTGTTTATATTGCCGATTTTGTTACCGTTGCTATCGTACGTGATTTTTTCTTCGTTGTTGGGGACGGTCGGCGGTGTCCTGTCTGCGGTAGCTGTACTGCTTTTTTGCTTGTACTTGATTTACCGCCTGAACAAAAGTCAAAAGTATTTACGGGCCAGTCGTTGCAGAGTGAATCGTAAAGTCGATGAGTAATACTTGCATTTTCCATATAAATGAATTATAATAAAATTTATGGTATGTTGAAAAATGAACGCTTAAAAGGAGTTGTCAAGATGCGTCCGTATGTAGAATTGAGTCGAGAGGAACTCGAGATTTTGAAGGTTGATCTTTTGGGACAGTATGAAGCGTGCTGCGCTAAAAATTTGGCCTTGGATATGTCCAGGGGTAAGCCGTGCGCTGATCAGCTGAATCTTAGTGAAGATATTTTGAAGGCACTGAGTTGTACGTCGGATTGCTTTGCTAAAAGCGGTCTTGATTGCCGCAACTATGGTTTGTGGGATGGTATTGGAGAAGCAAAGGTGCTGTTTGGTGATTTGCTTGGTGTTTCGCCCGAGCAGTTGGTGCTTGGTGGAAATTCAAGTCTGACGATGATGTATGACACGATCTCCCGTGCATACAATTTCGGTTTCTTTAACAGCCCTCGTCCTTGGTGCAAAGAGGAAAAGGTTAAATTTTTGTGTCCGTCTCCCGGCTATGACCGACACTTTGCCATCTCTCAGCTGTTTGGCATGGAAATGATTACAATTGATATGACTCCGGATGGCCCCGATATGGACGCTGTCGAGTATTACGTTGAAAACGATAAGGCGGTCAAAGGCATCTGGTGCGTACCTAAATATTCCAATCCGCAGGGTATTACCTATTCGGACGAGACAGTTCGACGTTTCGCGGCACTCAAGCCGGCGGCGCCCGACTTTCGTATTATTTGGGATAACGCTTATGCGATTCATGATTTGTATGATGAAAAAGACGAGCTGCTTAATATTTTTGATGCTTGCAGTGAGGCCAGTAATCCGGATATCGTAATTTCCTTTAGCTCGACCTCCAAGGTTTCTTTTCCCGGAAGCGGCGTTGCGGTGATGGCTGCCAGCCCCCGCAACCTTGAGTTTATGAAACAACAGATTTCCATTCAAACCATCGGTCCGGATAAGCTGAATCAGTTGCGCCACGTTAAAACGTATAAAAACGCCGAAGGTGTATTGTGTCATATGAAGAAATTGGCGGATATCCTTCGTCCTAAATTTGAGGCTGTTTTGACGATTCTGGAAGAAGAACTCGGCGAAACCGGTGTTGGCAGATGGACACGCCCCAAGGGCGGTTATTTTATCGGATTTGACACGATGGATGGTTGCGCAAAACGTGTTTATGAACTGTGCAAGGATGCCGGCGTCGTGTTGACTACGGCAGGCGCGACCTATCCCGGCGGTGTAGATCCCAAGGATAGCAATATTCGTTTAGCGCCCAGTTATCCACCGTTGGAGGAATTGCAAACGGCCATGCAGGTTTTCTGTGTGTGTGTGAAACTGGCGGCTGTTGAGAAGATTTTGGAGGATATGTAAAATGTTCGATCGCTATGAAAGCCCGTTTAGTTCTCGCTATGCCAGCAAAGAGATGCAATACATTTTTTCGCCGGAAAAAAAGTTTAAAACATGGCGGAAATTGTGGGTTTCTCTGGCAAAGGCTGAACATGAACTGGGATTACCGGTTACGGCTGAGCAGGTGGCGGAACTGGAAAAATACCAGGATGATATCAATTATGACGTTGCCCGTCAACGTGAGAAGGAAACGCGGCATGATGTTATGAGTCATGTTTATGCATACGGTTTACAAGCCCCGCTGGCCGAACCTATCATTCATTTGGGCGCTACTTCTTGCTACGTTGGCGATAATACCGATTTGATCATTATGCGGGAAGGAATGCGTCTGTTGCGCAAAAAACTGCTGACGGTAATCAGTCATTTGGCTGATTTCGCCGATGAGTACAAGGCGTTGCCCTGCTTAGGATATACGCATCTTCAACCGGCTCAGCTTACTACTGTAGGTAAGCGTGCGACGTTGTGGCTGAATGAGTTTTTGATGGATCTGCAGGAATTGGATTTTCGCATTTCGAGCATGAAGTTGTTGGGCAGTAAAGGAACCACCGGCACGCAAGCAAGTTTTTTAGAATTGTTTGACGGAGATATGGATAAAATTCGTCGGATGGAAGAGATGATTGCGGCGGACTTTGATTTTGACGGTGTGGTTCCGGTTTCCGGGCAAACTTACTCCAGAAAAATTGATGCAGGAATTGCCTCTGCCATGTCTGCAATTGCACAAAGCGCCTATAAATTTGCAGGCGACCTGCGTGTGCTGTCGAGCTATAAAGAGATGGAAGAACCTTTTGGAAAAAAGCAAATCGGTTCTTCTGCAATGCCCTATAAACGAAATCCTATGCGCAGTGAGCGTATTTGTGCTTTGGCCAGATATATTATGGTGGACGCACTCAATCCTGCGTTAACCTCATCCGTTCAATTTTTTGAGAGAACGTTGGATGACTCAGCCAATAAACGTATTGCGATGTCTGAGGCGTTTTTGGCAACGGATGGCATGCTGGATCTGCTGATCAACGTCACCAATGGTCTGGTGGTGTATCCTAAAGTGATTGAACAGAGAATCATGCGTGAAATTCCGTTTATGGCCAGTGAAAATATCATGATGGCCGCTGTTAAAAAAGGCGGAAATCGCCAGGAACTGCATGAAAAAATTCGTGAGTATTCTGTAGAGGCTGCCAAACAAGTTAAGGAATACGGCAAAGAAAACGATCTTCTGGATCGAATCTGCGCCGATGCCTCATTCGGTTTGACTCGAGCTGAAATTGACGAGGTGCTGGTTCCGTCCAACTATATCGGCTGTTGTGTGGAACAGGTCGATCGCTTCCTGACGGAGGAGATCCGTCCGCTGTTGCAGGATTTGGAAGAGGTCAGTGAAGAAATCAGTGTATAATTTTATGATGAGGTGATAGATATGAAATGTCCCTTTTGCGCTTTTGATGAAAGCAAGGTAATTGATTCGCGTCCTGCGGATGACGGCAACCGTATTCGTCGTCGCCGTGAATGCATTAAATGCGGTAAACGATTTACAACCTTTGAGGCAATCGAGACCATTCCGTTGATTGTCATCAAGAAAGACGAGACTCGTGAACCTTTTTCAAAAGAAAAGATTATGCGCGGACTGATGAAGGCGTGCGAAAAAAGACCGGTAAGTCTTGAAATGCTGGAAGCCATTGTTACGGATATCGAAAATACGTTGTGCAACAGTCTTGAAAAAGAAATCACGACCACCTATATCGGTGATTTGGTGATGGAACGGCTGAAAAAGTTGGATGACGTTGCTTACGTTCGGTATGCTTCGGTTCATCGCCAATTCAAAGATATTAACTCTTTGTTTGAAGAGGTGTCTAAATTGCTCAAAGAGGGGAATAGCTGATGGTTCTGTATGAAGATATTTATGATGGCGAACTGAATTTTGAAATTGCGGATTTTGAAATCGGAACGGAAGAAATCTCGATGGACTTGCTTTCCGAGTACAACGGAGAAAGCGTTGGCGTTCGAGTCAAGATGCCGATTCAACAAAAACGTATGCTGTTTAAAAGTTTTGTTTTTCCCGATGCCAGCCGTCCGATGGTGTTTTCGTCATTAGGCGAGCAAAGTGATCGCCTGATTGCGGCGCTTGACAGTATATGGAATCCGGATTTTGAGGTTGATGGTGGTTTTGATCCCAACGGCGCTGAACTTGATTATGCTATTTTGAATAAAGAATTGTTTGATTGCACCAGCGAAAAGACGTATACTCGTCTGTATTATCAGCTGGATATGGAAACGGGCGATGCGTTTGATAATTTTAATCTGGAGATCGGCTTTAATTTCAATCTGGGAAGAAAACGCGCTTCGATCGTGGAGCGGAAAAGAGAAACGCGCAACGATTTAATTGCTCTTTTGATGGCATAAAACTTTTTGAACTTTTTAGTTGACAAATATATATTATATATGCTATAATAACCGATGCCGCTTATGTAAGGTCTAATTGGGCAACCAAACCTTACGTAGCGAGTTTTTAAAAAAGAAAGAGAGGTGCTTTGTAATGTTCGCAATTATTGAGACTGGCGGTAAGCAATACAAAGTGCAGGAAGGCGATGTTATCTTTGTAGAAAAACTGGATGGAGAAGAAAACTCCGCAGTTGTTTTCGATAAGGTCATTGCTGTTGGTGACGGCTCCGACATTAAGGTTGGCACTCCGTACATCGCAGATGCAAAGGTTGAAGCAAGTCTGATTAAGACCGCTAAGAGTTCCAAGATCATTGTTTACAAGATGAAACCCAAAAAGAATTATCGTCGTAAACAGGGTCACAGACAGCCCTATACTAAAGTTCAGATCACTGCGATTAATGCGTAATGACTACGCTTACATTGCTTAAAAAGAAGCAGCGACTGATCGGCTTTCGTTGTGAGGGACACAGCGGATATGCCGAGGAAGGGGAGGATATTGTCTGCGCATCCATATCCTCAATGACACAGTTTTGTATTTGCTGTGCAGAGGAATTGAAGATACCGTTGGCATATCGCAGAGACGAGGCATTGCTGGAATGCAGTGTTATGCGCCCCGATCCTATATTTTCCGGGTTACTTGCAGCCCTTGAAAAACAAGCAGGTTATTTGCAGGAGGATTATCCGGAATTCATTTGTTTAGAAATTATGGAGGTGTAATCGAATGAGAATTGATATTCAACTTTTTGCACATAAAAAAGGTATGGGTTCTACCAAGAACGGCAGAGACTCCGAGTCCAAACGCCTTGGCGTTAAGAGAGCGGACGGCCAGTTCGTTCGGGCAGGTAATATTCTGGTAACGCAGAGAGGTACCAAGATCCATCCCGGCAATAATGTTGGCCGCGGTTCGGACGATTCTTTGTTTGCTCTGGTTGACGGCAAAGTTAAGTTCGAAAGAATGGGCAAAGACAGAAAGAAAGTTTCTGTTTACGCTGTAGAACAGTAACATTCAAAATCCCGAACGCCATACGTTCGGGATTTTTTTCTACAAAAGAAAAGAAGGGGGCACAAAGGTATGTTTATTGATGTGGCCAAAATTCATATTAAAGCAGGCAAAGGCGGTGACGGTGCCGTTTCCTTTCACCGTGAAAAATACGTCAACGCCGGCGGCCCGGACGGCGGTGACGGCGGTAAGGGCGGCAGTGTTGTCTTTGTGACGGATCAGCACTTGAATACATTGATGGATTTTCGGTATAAAAGAAAATATGTGGCTATGCCCGGTGAAAACGGGGCTTCTAATAATTGCACGGGTAAAAGCGCAGAGGATTTGATTATTAAGGTGCCTAAAGGAACTTTGATCAAGGACGCTGAAACCGGTCGCCTGATGAAGGATATGTCGGATGATCAGCCGTTTGTGGCGGCGCGCGGTGGTAATGGTGGATGGGGAAATCAGCATTTTGCAACGCCCACCCGTCAAATTCCACGTTTTGCAAAGCCCGGACAAGAGGGCGAAGAATTTGATATCCGTCTTGAACTTAAATTGATCGCTGACGTCGGCCTTCTTGGGTATCCTAACGTTGGAAAATCCACGTTTCTGTCTCACGTTTCAAAGGCCAGACCGAAGATCGCAAATTATCATTTTACGACTTTGACACCTAATTTGGGCGTTGTGGAGATGTTTGAGGATAAAAGCTTCGTGTTGGCTGATATTCCGGGTATAATTGAAGGCGCCAGTGAAGGTGTGGGCCTTGGTCACGCATTTTTACGCCACGTCGAGCGGTGCAGGCTGCTGTTACACGTTGTGGACATTTCCGGCTCCGAAGGGCGTGATCCCATCGAGGATTTTGAAACGATCAACAAAGAATTATCAATGTATAGTGAGGTTTTGTCCACCCGTCCTCAAATCGTTGTCGGAAATAAGGCTGACTCGATCTTTGATGAAGAAAAGGCAGTAGAATTTGAACAATACATTAAAGAAAAAGGCTATCCTTTTTATCGAATTTCTGCTGTGACCGGCGAAGGAATTCGCGAATTGATCGCCGAGACTGTCGAGCGTTTGGCAGAGTTACCGGATACCATTGTGTTCGAAGCCGATTATGTTCCGGAGCCTGTCGTGGATAAAAAAGATCATAGCTTCACGGTGGAAAAGCAAGACGGTATTTATGTCGTCGAAGGTGAATTTATCCGCAAAATTATGGCCGGAATTAATTTTTCTGATGGTGAATCCATCGCTTATTTTGAGATGATTTTACGTAATAATGGTGTTATGACCGAACTGGAGGACCGTGGAATCCAGGAGGGCGATACCGTCCAAATTTACGAATTCAGTTTTGAGTATGTACGGTAAAATGCTGCGGCCGAAAATCGGCGATGCGTTGGTGTTGCTTCTCGTTCTTGTGCTTGCTGTTGTTGCAGCGTTCTGGCCGCATGACAGCGGGAAAACGGTCTTTATATATTGCAACGGTGAGATCGTGTATGAAATTGACCTTTCCAATCCCAAAAACGATGGAAAAGAGTTTGTGGTCAAAGGTGCATATACAAACAAACTAAAGGTAGAAAATCATAAGGTTTTCGTCGCCTTTTCGGATTGCCCTGATGGTCATTGCCTTCATAGTGCTGCCGTCAGCGAAACGGGCGGAGTTATTTGTTGTATGCCAAATGGAATGATCGTCCGTGCCGCCGATGAAGATAGATTGGATGTGATCATACAATGAAAACGTCCAAAAAAATTGCTTTGATCGGCGTGATGACGTCGCTTGCTGTTGTGTTGGCTGTGCTTGAGCATTTTGTACCCATACAGGCAGTGATCCCGTTACCCGGCATCAAACTCGGTATTGCCAACGTTGTTTTATTGACGTTGTTAATTAAAGCGGATTTCAAAGTTGCATTTTCGGTATTTGTTTTGCGCTGTGCCATTGTTGCATTGTTATTTGGTAATCCGGTCAGCTTGGCTATGTCCTTGAGTGGGGGGATTTTGGCAATCGGAATAATGTGGTTGTTGCTTCATTATAAGAATTGCTTTTCCTTGCTGGGTGTCAGCGTGGCCGGCGCTACGATGCACAATATAGGTCAGATTTTATGCGCGTGTATTATTATGCGATCCGTTCATTTGATTGCATACCTGCCGATTTTGTTGGTGGCCGGTATATTGACCGGTTTGTTGAATGCTGTATTGACACAAGGTGTCTTACAAATAAAATTTTTATTTATAAAGGAGAAAAAATAATGGGCGTTATTATTGCAGTTTTGGTGGTTGCCTTGATCGCTTTGATCGTGGCTAACATTCGCATCGTGCCGCAGGCAACGGAGTATGTCGTTGAATTTTTGGGTAAGTACAAGACTACCTGGGGCGCGGGTATTCACGTGAAGATTCCGTTTATTGAGAGAATTGCCAAACGGATCACCTTGAAGGAACAGGTGTTGGACTCCGCTCCGCAGCCTGTTATTACCAAGGATAACGTTACGATGCAGATTGACACGGTAGTATTTTTCCGTATCTTTGATGCAAAATTGTATGCTTATGGTGCGGTTAATCCCATTCTTGCACTGGAGAATCTGACAGCAACTACTTTGCGTAATATTGTAGGTGAACTGGAACTGGATTCCACACTTACCTCCCGTGATACGATCAATGGTAAAATGACTTCTATTTTGGATGATGCCACCGATCAGTGGGGCATCAAGGTGAGTCGTGTTGAACTGAAAAACATTATTCCTCCCGCCGAAATTCAAAGCGCAATGGAAAAACAGATGAAGGCAGAGCGTGACCGTCGTGAAACGTTGTTGCAGGCAGAGGGTCATAAGGCGGCAGCTATTACTCGCGCCGAGGGTGATAAGCAGGCTATGATTCTGGCTGCAGAAGGTGAGCGTGATGCGCGTATTGCTCGCGCTGAGGGTGAAGCACGTGCAATTTTTCTTGCTAAAAAGGCTGAGGCGGATGGCTTGATCGCGCTGAAAGAGGCGGGTGCAGATCCTGCGGTTTTGGAACTCAAAAAATATGAAGCGTTGGTACAGTTGTCCAATGGTACTGCTGCCAAGTTGATTATTCCCACTGATGTGGTTAGTGCGGTGACCAATAATGCTATTTTCAGTGAAACCACCGGCTTGGGAGATCATACTGCTCCCGCTGAGCCTCCTAAGGCTCCGGTGAAGGCTGATCCCTGCTGCGAATAAATATAAGAGCCGACAGGTTTTCCTGTCGGCTTTTTGTATAAATCCATCCTTGCGCTTTAAAATAATGCTTGGAGGGATGATATGACGGCATTGTTATTTAGATGTGTGTTTATGTATGTGGTTGTAATTTTGGCGGTGCGCCTGATGGGCAAACGGCAAATTGGTGAACTTCAACCGGCGGAGCTTGTTATTACGATATTGATTTCGGAAATGGCTTCACTACCGATGCAGGAGCTTCACTTGCCGGTGATTTATTCGGTACTGCCGATTTTTGCATTGGTGGCATTGGAAATTCTGATTTCTGTCATAACGTTGAAATCTGTGAATTTCAGATCATTTTTATATGGACATCCGGTGATATTGATTTACCGTGGGCAGTTTCGGCAAAAGGCGATGGAGCGCGCTCGCGTTACGATAGATGATATTATGGAAGCTATGCGAAATAATGGAATTGCCGATATTTTGACGGTGGAATATGCAATTTTGGAGACCAACGGTCAGTTGAGTGTGATCGAAAAAACCACAACGGGAGATGAAACGGGGCTGCCGTATTTAATTATCATGGACGGGAAATTGCTGTTGAGAAATATGACGAAATGCGGTATCAACAAAAAGTGGGTGTATGCGCAAATATCTCAACAAAACCTTCGCTCTCCCAAGCAGATTTTTTTGATGACGGTTAATGATAAAAAAGAGGTTTATTTGGTGAAAAAGCAATGAAGAAAACGTGGTTGATTTTATGCGTTTTATTGATAATTTTACTGTTATATTGCATCGGAGAAAGTGTTGTTTTGAATAGCTTTGCGGAAAATGTACGTATTCGTTTACAACCGTTGCAAGAAGCGGGGGATGCGCAAACGGCAAAAGGAGCATTTGTACGACTGGAGGAATATATTGCTTCATCCAAATGGTGGTTAGAACAGATCGCTCCCAGAACGGAACAGGAACAGCTGGTGCTTTCTCTGGGACAATTAAAGGCGTATCTGACGGCTGAAAATTTGCCGGAGGTAAGGGTGTCTTGTGAGGAAATATCCTGTATTGTTGCTGATATTTGCGATCCGCCGATCATTTAATAAAAAGCGGCCTTAATAAATGATTAAGGCCGCTTTTCTCTTAAAAATTCATTCGTTCAATTACCGCTCCGACGGATTTTAACGCCTGTCCTGCGGTTTTGTGCAAAGGCTTGCGTTTCTTTTGCGACGCTTTGACCAAATAACCAACGCCGGCGCTGACTAAAGCGGTGGCGGCAATGCCGCCAATTACAGACATTTTGTTTTTCATATGTGACCTCCTTGTTCTTTTTTTATTAGTATTTCATATTTTTGTGACTCCATACAATGTGTCGATAAGGAATTCTTTACTTTTTCCGGAAAGTATGATAGAATATAGTTTATAAAAGAGAAAGGAGTGACTTGATTGATGTTAAAAAAAATCGATTTTTTGAGTAATTTTCGTCAAATTGCAAAGTTTTCAGCGGTTGGTTGCATTAATGTCGTGCTGGACTTTCTATTTTTCTCCGTATCTCTTATGTTTTTGAAATTACCGGTATATCAGGCGCAGTTGTTCGGTGTTACGATTGGTCTGTTTTCCAGTTATATGCTCAATCACTTTTTTACGTTTAAATCTGATAAACCGTTGATGAGCTATGAATTATTCAAATTCGTTATGCTCAGCTTGATCTGCATCCCGGCCAGTTCGATTTTAATTAACTATTTAGATTCAAGTCTGGAAATGCACCCTTGGATCAGCAAACTGATCGTTACGGTGTCGGTTGGATTTTTAAACTATATTTTGAGTAGATTTTTTGTCTATAAACCGTTGGCTGATTATAAATTTGTTCGGTTTATTGTTAAAAAGATTTACGTGGTCAGTAAATTGATTCGTTGGAACAGAAAGGCACAGGTTGCTTTTATTTCCACCTTCAGTATCGGCGTGGATCTCTGTATGTATGTTTATCTCTCCTACGTTGGGCTTGACTCGTATAAATCGCAGCCGTTGTGTGTTGTTGGCGGATTGGTATGCTGTTACTTACTTACCATATTTTTCTTGGTATACCGGGTGGAGCATTTTGTGGGATTTTTCTGTGTCTCGGTATTTACGGTTATGCTGTGTTCGCCCATTATGTACTTTTTTGAAATGCGCTTGGGCTTGAATGCGTTATTTGCTAAAATTCCTGCAACCATCTGTACCTCGCTGTTGGTTTATTACCTGTGTCGTTTTATTGTATATCGGGGTGTTTTTGAAGAGGATAAAAAGAATGCCGACGGATCTGTGGACAAACCTGAAGAATGAAAATAGGCCGATTGTTTTATATGGTATGGGCAATGGTGCTGAAGCTGTACTAAAACAATTATCACGTTATGATATCCGTCCGGCGGGCATTTTTGCAAGCGATGCTTTCGTGCGTGGGCAAACCTTTTGCGGATACGCTGTTGAGCGATATGCAACCCTTGCGGAACGCTATCCGGATATGATCATTCTGGTGTGTTTTGGTAGTGCGAGAGAAGAGGTTTTGGCGTTCATTTGTGAGTTGGCCGAGAGACATACGGTATTTTGCCCGGACGTTCCGGTTTACGGTGAGCAGATTTTTGATTTAGAATTTGTCCGTAAGCATAAAACGGAACTGCAACAGGTATATGCTCTTCTTGATGATGACTTGTCCAGAAAAACGTTTGAGGCAATCGTACGATTTAAACTAAGTGGTGAAATGCGATATTTGCAGCAGATTGAATGCAAGGACGATCTGTTTGCTCCGTTTGAACTGTCAAATGATGAGATTTATATGGATCTGGGCGCTTATCGTGGTGATACAGTAGATGCTTTTTTGAAAAAAGTGTCAGGGTATCGCCATATTTTTGCCATCGAGCCCAACGCCAAGACCTTTTTGAAGTTATCGAAGAATTTGCAATTGGTTGAAAATTGCACGTTAGTTCATGCGGCGATTTCCGATCGAAAAGGAAATGCGATGCTTTCGTCGGATGGACGGGGGACGACGATTGTGCGTACCAAAGGCGTAAGTACGCCGACTACGACCATTGATGCCCTAGCGGGGGATAAACCAATCAGCTTGATCAAAATGGACGTGGAGGGGCAAGAGCGTGCAGCGCTGTTGGGCGGTCAGCAAACGATTGCGGCCTTTCGCCCCAAAATGGTAATCGCAGGCTATCATCGGTCGGAGGACTTGTTTACGTTGCCGTTGCAGGTTTTAAAGAGCCGTGATGACTATAAAGTTTTCCTTCGCCATTTTCGTCACAATTTGGCTTGGGATACGAATTTTTATTTTATTTGAAGTTTTGCAAAATTTCTATTGACAAATTCGAAAAATCTGTTATAATAGATTTCGTTGCAAAACAAATGGGGGTATAGCTCAGCTGGGAGAGCGCTTGCATGGCATGCAAGAGGTCATCGGTTCGATCCCGATTATCTCCACCAAAAAACGACTTAATGAGTATCATTAAGTCGTTTTTTTATTTACTTTCAATTTTTTGTGTGGTATACTGAATTTGATTTTAGAAAAGGAGTGTTCTGCGATGCGAAAATTAGGCGTTTCTACGGTCAAACACGAACAAATCGGTGTATACGATCAGATACCAATGATAAAAGAAGCGGGCTTTGATTGTTTCTTTTTCACCTATCGCAGCGATTTGGATCTGGATAAAATTCGTCAAGCGGCCGACCGAAACTATCTGGAAATTGAAACGGTGCACCTTCCGTTTAGTGGTGTAAACGCTTTGTGGGAAGAGGGCCCGGCCGGCGATGAAAAATTGTCGCAATTATTGGATATCATTCGCCAATGTGCAGCGATAGGCGTTGATAAGGCAATTATGCATTGCACAATTCACTCGGTAGCCCCACCTGTAAGTGATTTTGGCTTTCAGCGCTTTTTGCGCTTGTTTTCCGAGGCTCAGGCTTGCGGTGTGCATATTGCAATCGAAAATTTGGAGCCTCTTCCGCATTTGTCTGCCGTGATGGAGGTTTTGCCGGAATATCACGGTTTTTGTTGGGACTGTGGCCACAATTTGTGCTATACCCCAATGGAGGATATGATGGCAAAATTCGGTCACCGATTGATCTGCACCCATATTCATGATAATCAAGGCATTCGCCGTCCGGGCGATGTGCATTACCGTGATGATTTGCATCTGTTGCCCTTTGACGGTGTGTTAGATTGGCAATGGTTTGCAGATAAAATTAAAAACTCCGGATTTGAAGGGCCGCTTACGTTGGAACTTTCGTTGTTATCAAAAAAAGAATATGCGGAAATGCCGCTGCAAGAGTTTTTTAATGATGCTTATCGTAGAGGACAAATGTTGATTTCAATGGTAAAGTAGGAGGGTATTATGCTAAAAGTTAAGGTAATTTCTTCGCTTGAAAAAGTATTTTTAGGCGATCCTTTTGATTTGTTTTCTTCAGTTAATTCCATCAAAGCGGCTAGAGGTGAGCGGGTTTCCTTTCAATTGGTGATTGATACGGAGCGGCTGGGAGAAAGTCATAATTATGCTAATATTAAGGTTTCGGTTTGCGAGCAGTTTTCTGATATGACTACGATTGACGAGGTGGGGTATATTCCGTCGGAGCTTCCTGCTTATCTCGAGCGATGCGACGATGATTATATTACCAAAAGCGCCGGAGTGTTTCCGGACGTGCTGTATCCGTTGTCGGGCGGTAAAACAAAAACTCGTCGTTACGATTTGTGTACGTTGTTTGTAACGGTGGATTTGCCCGAGGATATTGCCGCAGGTCAGTATGACCTTACAATTAACGTAACCGATTTGCGTGATGACAGTGTTTGTACCGCATCTGTGTCGTTACAGGTGTTACCCGTTACCATTGCAAAGAATGATTTGATTTTTACACAGTGGTTTCATTGTGACAGTATTGCCGGATATCATAACGTTGATATGATGAGCGATAAGCATTGGCAATTGATTGAAAATTATATCAAAACAGCTGCACGCACCGGCATTACGATGTTGTTGACCCCGTTGTTTACGCCGCCTCTGGATACGGAAATCGGCGGAGAGCGTCCCACGATGCAGTTGGTCGGTGTGACGCTGGAGCAGGGAAAATATTCCTTCGATTTTTCGCTACTTGATAAGTGGGTTGATATCTGCGGCCGTTATGGAATTAATTATTTTGAATTGTCCCATTTGTATACGCAATGGGGGGCGGAATTTTGTCCGAAGATTGTTGTAAACGTCGATGGGCAAGAGCAAAAACTGTTTGGCTGGCATACCTCTGCACATGAAGCAGAATATAAGGAGTTTCTGGCCGCATTCTTGCCGGAACTTACGGCGCATTTGCGCTTTTTGGGTATCGATCAGCAATGTTATTTCCATATTTCCGACGAGCCGTCCCTAAAACGCGAACACGATTTTGAGAATTATAAGAAAGCCAAGGAATTCTTGGCTCCATATCTTGAAGGCTTTAAAATGATCGATGCGCTCTCTAATATAGAGTTTTATGAAAAGGGCCTGATCAGCATTCCTGTGTGCGCTACAAATCATATTGGTCCGTTTATGGAGAAGGATATAGCGGAACGTTGGTGCTATTATTGTTGCAGTCAAGGTGACGGTGTCGGCAATCGCTTTTTTGCTATGCCGTCTTACCGTAATCGTATTTTGGGCGTGCAAATGTACGTAAGCGATATGGTCGGCTTTTTGCAGTGGGGATATAATTTCTATTATTCTGCCCGTGCTATTAAAAAGATCGATCCGTATTATGTAAGTGACGGCGATCAGGCATGGCCGTCGGGCGATCCGTATTCTGTTTACCCTTACGAGAACGATGCCATTGAATCCATCCGTACCAAAGTGTTTTATGATGCACTGCAGGATAGAATGTTACTTAAACAGTTGGAGCAGAAAATTGGCAAAACAAAGGTGCACGAGCTGATTGCCTCCTTGGCGGGACAAACCATTGACTTTGCGAATTATCCGAGAAATAACGATTTTTTAATCGCATTACACGATGCCCTGCTGGATGCGTTGGCTCAATAATCTTATCTGTTGATAAATCAAAACCTCTCTTGAAAAAACAAGAGAGGTTTTGCTTTATTTTGCTATCATGATTGGCTGATAAAAGCCGGTTTTTTGATTTGAGCATATAACAACTGCAACGCTACATTCCTTAAGAGCAATTTCAAATTTTGAAAGTATATCCGCTCAAGAGAATTATACTATTTTTCCACAAACAAATCAAGGCGAAGCCTTGTATATCATCCGCAACTTGTTGCGGTATATCATCAATGCGAAGCATTGTATCTCATCAAGCCGCAGGAGGGTTTATGCACGGCTATGCCGTGATGATATACCATCGCAAAGCGATGGATGATATACAGCCCCGTTGGGGCTGATGATATACCAAGCCTGCGGCTTGGATAAGAAAAGAAACACCTTTTGTCTACTGACAAAAGGTGTTTCTTTTCTGGTACGCCCGACTGGATTCGAACCAGCGGCCTTCAGAGTCGGAGTCTGACACTCTATCCAGCTGAGCTACGGGCGCATTGCTTGTATTATAATACAGGTTTGCGTTTTTAACAAGAGTTTTTTATAAAAAATAAATATTTTATTTTCTTTTTCTTCAAATTGTGGTATACTGAATGAAACAAAACCATCATAGGAGGTCGGCAATGGATCAACAAGCTTTTTTGCGTTTGGGTGACTTGATTGAAAAATTACAACTTGAGATTTTGTATATGCCCGAGGGTGGCGAGGAGATCAAGGTGATTTCTAATGACGTACACCGTCCGGGTCTGCAGCTTGCCGGTTTTTTTGATTATTATGATCACAATCGGTTGCAGATCATGGGTAAAGTTGAATTCAGCTATATGGAAGGCATGCTACCGGAGGAACGCGCCAAAGTGGTGGATCGTTTGTTTGAATTTAAGTTTCCTGCGCTGATCATTACCCGCAATCTGGAGCCGTATCCCGAAATTTTAAAAAATGCCGAAAGTCATGGCATACCTATTTTGCGGACGCCGACACATACGTCGGCATTGATTACGGAACTGATCCCGTTTTTAAATGCGCATCTCGGCCAACGAATTACCAGACACGGTGTGTTGGTTGAATTGTACGGTGAAGGTATTTTGCTGACGGGCGAAAGCGGTGTCGGTAAAAGCGAAACGGCAATGGAACTGGTGAAGCGTGGCCATCGTTTGATAGCAGATGATGCCGTTGAGATCAGCAAGGTCAGCGCGGATGAATTGGTGGGTACGTCGCCTGAATTGATTCGTCATTTTATTGAGCTGCGCGGCATAGGTATCATTAACGTTCGTCATATTTTCGGTATGGGTGCCGTTAAGGATACCGCCAATATAGATATGATCATAAATTTGGAGGTGTGGGATCGCACTAAAACCTATGATCGCTTGGGTATGGAAACAAAATATACAACGTTGCTGGACGTGCCGCTTCCTACCCTTACCATTCCGGTCAAGCCGGGTCGTAACCTTGCAATTATCATTGAAGTTGCGGCAATGAACAACCGTCAAAAACGGATGGGCTACAATGCGGCGGAAGATTTGAATGAACGAATGATGAAAATGTATAGTCAAGAATAAAAGGTGGATATGGAAAAATTGACACTGGTGGCCCCGTGCTTATTTGGGCTTGAAAGTATACTTAAAGATGAAATTCAGCGATTGGGTTATCCGGTAAAGGAAGTGATGGACGGCCGAGTCGTCTTTGAAGGCGGTTTTGAAGCGGTGGCAAGAACAAATATGTTTTTGCGTACGGCGGAACGTGTTTTGATCGAACTTGGCCGTTGGAAAGCAACTACTTTTGAACAACTTTTTCAAGGCGTCAAAAAACTCCCGCTGGAGGATTTTATCGGCCCACTCAATGCATTTCCGGTGAAGGGAACGTCGCTGAAGAGCAAATTGCACTCGGTGCCGGATTGCCAAAAAATTATTAAAAAAGCAGCGGTCATGCGATTGGGTGAAGTATATGGCATCCAACGTTTTGAGGAAAGCGAGCCGCGGGTGCAGATCCAGTTTATGCTGTTTAAAGATACGGTATATCTGTATTTGGATACCAGCGGAACGGCTTTGTATAAAAGAGGATACCGTGCCGTTTCGGGGGCGGCGCCCTTGCGGGAAACCATAGCGGCGGCGATGGTCAAATTGTCCAGATATTCGCCCGGCATCCCGTTTTATGATCCTATGTGCGGATCGGGAACGATCGCAATTGAGGCGGCCATGATTGCAGCAGATATGGCGCCCGGTCTTGGCAGACGATTTGATTATGAACGCTGGGATTGTGTGCCGGTAGAGCTTTCGGCCAGAGTGCGTTCTGAAGCGCTTGAACTTCGTAAACCGTTGAATGAGCCGATTATTTTTGCATCGGACATTGATGGAGCAGCAGTGGAACTGGCTCGCCACAATGCAACGCTTGCCGGAATCAAAAAAGGCGTTTGGGTTGAAAAGGCTAACGTATCTGCTTTTGTGCCAAAGACGGAAAAAGGTGTTATTGTGACCAATCCGCCGTATGGTGAACGTTTGTTGGATCAGGAGCGGGCGAGGGGAGTCTATGCGACGATGCACTCGCTGTTACTTCCGGATCATCGTCTGTACGTGATCGCGCCCACGGATTCTGAATTTGAAACGTATATTGGTTGTGCGGCTGATAAGAAGAGAAAAATTTACAACGGTATGCTGACTTGCAACATTTATCAATATTTCAAACGACGGGTCGAAACAAAATAGAAAAAGTAAAAATAATAACACATTTTTGATTTATTTTCGGAAAAGGCTTGATATTTATTGAAAATGTGTTATTATTATTTTAGCACTCTTGTTCTTTGAGTGCTAAAACAATGGTATACACTGATTAGGAGGTAATTATATGAAAATCAAACCCCTTGGCGACAGAGTTGTCGTAAAAATGGTCGAAGCAGAAGAAACCACAAAAAGCGGCATCATTTTGACGGCATCTGCACAGGAAAAACCCCAGGTGGCTGAAGTGCTGGAGGTTGGCCCCGGCGGACTGGTGGACGGAAACGAGGTTGTAATGACCGTTAAGGTCGGCGATCGCGTGATTACCGGTAAATATTCCGGTACGGAAATCAAGTTGGACGGTCAGGAATACATTATTGTTAGACAAAGCGATATTCTCGCTATTGTAGAGTAATAAAGGAGTGGTATCTGTTATGGCAAAAGAGATTTTGTATGGAGAAGAGGCCAGAAAAGCCCTGCAAAGAGGCGTTGATCAACTGGCCGACACAGTTAAGATCACCCTTGGCCCCAAGGGAAGAAACGTTGTTTTGGACAAGAAATTCGGTGCTCCTTTGATCACCAATGACGGCGTTACCATCGCAAAGGATATTGAATTGGACGACGCGTTTGAAAATATGGGCGCACAGCTCGTCAAGGAAGTTTCTACCAAAACCAATGATATCGCCGGCGACGGTACTACCACGGCCACCTTGCTTGCTCAGGCTATGATTCGTGAGGGGATGAAAAACGTGGCTGCAGGCGCCAATCCCATGGTGCTGAAAAAAGGTATTCAAAAAGCGGTTAAGACCGTTGTTGACGTAATTATTGCAAACTCAAAGAAGGTAAACGGAACTGCTGACATTGCTCGTGTTGCCACGATTTCGGCGGGGGATGAGACGATCGGTAAGCTCATCGCCGAGGCTATGGAGAAGGTATCTGCCGATGGCGTAATTACCGTGGAAGAATCCAAGACTGCCGAAACCTACAGCGACGTTGTTGAGGGTATGCAATTTGACCGCGGCTATATCACGCCTTATATGGTGACCGATACGGATAAAATGGAGGCTGTGGTTGACGATGCTTGTATTTTGATCACTGACAAGAAAATCACTAATATTCAGGAGATTTTGCCGTTGCTGGAGCAGATTATGCAAACGGGCAAAAAACTGGTGATTATTGCTGAGGACATCGAGGGCGAGGCTCTTGCCACACTGATTGTTAACAAGATTCGCGGTACTTTTTCCTGCGTTGCAGTAAAGGCGCCCGGTTTTGGCGACAGAAGAAAAGAAATGCTGCAGGATATTGCCATTTTGACCGGCGGTCAGGTCATTTCCGAAGAACTCGGATACGATCTCAAGAGTGCAAGTCTTGATATGCTCGGCCGCGCCGGACAGATCAAAGTGCAGAAAGAAAATACTATTATCGTCAACGGTATGGGTAATCCCGAAGCCATTAAAGATCGAGTGAACCAGATCCGTGCAGCTATCGAAACGACCACGTCTTCCTTTGACAAGGAAAAACTGGAGGAAAGATTGGCCAAACTTGCCGGTGGTGTTGCTGTTATTAAAGTCGGTGCTGCTACTGAGACGGAAATGAAAGAGCAAAAGCTGCGCATCGAGGATGCTTTGGCTGCCACCAAAGCTGCTGTTGAGGAAGGCATTGTTGCCGGCGGCGGTACTGCGTTGATCAGATCGATTCCTGCACTCAATGCTTTGTATGCTGAGTTGGACGGCGATGAAAAGACCGGCGTTGCCATTGTGCGTAAAGCGGTGGAGGAGCCGATTCGTCAAATTGCTGCCAATGGCGGTTTGGAAGGTAGTGTGATCATCGAGAAGATCGCTGCCAGCGAAGATGTTGATTTTGGCTTTGATGCATATAATGAAGAATATTGTAATATGTTTAAGGCCGGTATCGTTGATCCTGCAAAGGTTACGCGTTCTGCTCTGCAAAATGCTGCCAGCATTGCCTCTATGGTACTGACCACAGAGAGCCTGGTTGCGGACAAAAAGGATCCCGCTGCCGATGCTGCCAATGCTGCCGCTATGAGTCAAATGGGCGGCGGTATGTATTAAACCGTAAATTAAACAAAATGGCAAGGTTATTGCGACTTTGCCATTTTTTGTTATAAAACGAAAGATGATCAATCAAAGAAAGTGAGCGTTATATATGAAAAAAATCATTTCGTTAGCAGTATGTATTGTGATGCTCCTCGGCATGCTGAGCGTGGCTTGTTTTGCTGATGACAGCGCCTATTGGGCTGCGCAAAAAGCATACAGAGAAGCTGTTGAAAAAGGGGATGAAAGCGCCATTTTGGCGGCGGTCAAGCAAATTGAAGCGGCATACCCCAATCCTTCAAATCAACTGGAATATGACAGATTGGCTTTTCCGTGTCAAAAGGCTGCTACAATTTATGAAAAACAAACGAAATATAATGACGCGCTTATCTATTATCAAAAGTTTTTGAAATACATTACTTGGTTGGATCAGAATACTTCGGCGGATTATTCTTTTTTGCTGAAAAGTGTGCCGTTGCTGATGGAGTATCTCAGCGTTGAGCCGGAGGTTTATGCTGCTACGACCAACCAAAAAACCGTTCCGTATTATGGCGCAAAATATGAGCCGAGACTGGGAACCTATTTTGGTACTTGTAATACGTTTACAGAAGGCTCGGAAAGCGCCTTTTTGCTGTATGTTTCGTTTGGCAGCGAATCGATCAGGGATTTTGCCTGGCGTATTCCGAAAACAACAAATGACTATATTTTAGAGGTTGCCTGGAATCTGCAAAAAGAAAATCTCGAAGGCCTTAATGAGGTTAATAGCGGCGTTTATGATGATTATATTTCAGAGAATGCCCGATATCTCAGCTCATTGACCGGTAAGGTAATACTTCGTTTCGGCGCAGAGGTAAACTGTTGGAATGACAATACCACCAAGGCGCGCGAAATGATTACGGCCTATAAAAAAGCGTACGTTCGTGTTGCAAAGGTTATCCGCGAAAAGGCACCGAATGTTGCGTTGGTGTTTTCACCGACTGTTGTCAGCAATTTGAGCGTGACGATCGAAGACTTTTATCCCGGTGACGAATATGTTGATTGGGTGGGAATGTCTGCTTATCAGGATATCCATCCCGCTGCTAAAAACACGGTTAGCGGTGAGGACGCATATTACGGTCGCGGTCATTACGACGATATGATGGTTAAGATCAAGCATATTGTGGAGACCTACGGCGACAGAAAGCCAATTATGATCTCCGAATGCGGATTTGCCTATGCGGATAGAAGCGGCTTACAAACGCAGGCGCATGCCGTGCAAAAAATCAAAGAGTTTTATTCATATGTAAATTGTGTGTATCCACAGGTCAAGCTGGTGTTGTATTTTGACGTACCGTCAGCACCGGTGTCCGGTTATGCATATGCATTGGAAGGAAACCCCGCCGTATTAAATGCCTATAATCAAACGATTGCTGACAATGCTGCGATGCAAGGTACCTTACCGGGTGGCGTTGCAAAAAGCTATACCAATATTGATGGTTTTTCCGAAAAGACCAATACGCTTGATTTCAAGGTATACGCGTCCTATCCCGGTCACAGCAAAACAAGCGTTGTCGTTAAGGTGGACGGCAAAAAGGTGATTTCTTCTTCGTCGGCGCCCTATAGCTTTAAAATTGATGCAGATCGTCTTTCGACCGGTGTTCATACCGTACTTGTAACCGCAAAAAGCGGAAAAACGTCGAGAACGGTAATCAAATGTTTGAAAAAGGCTTCAAGTGGAAAGATTACGTGTGTCGGTTCACTGCGAGACGTACCGTCATCGCACTGGGCGATCAATTACATTGATGAGGCTCTGCGAGATGGCGTGTTCAATGGTGTCTCCTTTACAACCTTTGAGCCGGATGCGGTGATGACTCGGGCTATGTTCGTGCAGGTTTTAGCCAATATCAGCGGTGCAGATCTGGCTAAGTATAAGACCAGCTCGTTTAAGGATGTTAAGAATAATGCGTGGTATTGCAAGGCGGTGATGTGGGCCAATAAAAACGGCATTGTATCCGGTGTGGGAAATGGAAAGTTTGCGCCTGACGCAACGGTTACACGGGAACAGATGTGCGCATTTTTGACACGCTATGCAAAATATGCCGGAATCAATATGCCAACCGGCACAACCACTGTTTCTTTCGCGGATCAAAAGAAAATTAGTTCCTGGGCAAAAAAAGACGTACAAATTTGCCAAAAGGCAGGCCTGATCAGTGGCGAAAAGCAGGGTGGTAAGTACTATTTCAATCCCCAAAACGGCGCGACCAGGGCACAAGCGGCACTTATTCTTGAACTGTTTTTGGATTTTTAAATAAAAAAGTCTCCGAAAGGAGGCTTTTTTATATTTATATATATTGATTTATAATTTAACATTTGTTATAATACTTTATTATAGTTAAAATTGCGGTGGTATGCCTTTTTGCATATTGCACGCTTGAGTGAGGATGTGCGCGCTTTGCATTTAAAAAGTCTGGAAATTCAAGGATTTAAATCATTCCCGGATAAGATCGATATTCAGTTCCCGGGTGGCATTACGGCCATCGTGGGGCCGAATGGGTCGGGAAAGAGTAATATTTCCGATGCGATTCGCTGGGTATTGGGTGAAAAGTCGGGTAAACAACTGCGTTCTTCCAAAATGGAAGACGTCATTTTTACCGGTACTGCCAAGCGACGGCCGCAGGGATTTGCGCAGGTTTCGTTGACCATTGACAACAGCGACCATGCTTTGCCGGTGGAGTATAACGAGGTGACGGTTTCCCGTCGTTATTACAGAAGCGGGGAAAGCGAGTATTATATCAACAAACAGCAGGTTCGCTGGCGTGACGTTACCGAATTATTTTTGGACACCGGTTTAGGTAAGGATGGCTACTCGATTATCGGACAGGGTAAAATTGCCGAGATCCTTTCGCCCAAGAGTGATGACCGTCGTGCGGTATTGGAAGAGGTTGCCGGAATTTCTAAATATCGTTACAGTAAAAACGAGGCAATGCGCAAGTTGCAGTCTACCGAGGATAATTTGGTTCGTTTGTATGATATTTTAAACGAGCTTGCCGAGCGAGTGCCGGTACTGGAAAGTCAAAGTAAAAAGGCTAAAAAGTATCTGGAATACCGTGACGAAAAAACTGTACTTGATATTTCCGTCTGGATGTATGAAATCGAGCGAATCAAGGAAAACAGCGCAAAGATCAAGGAAGACTACACGATTGCAGCGGCACAACTGCAGGATGTCAGTCTGGAACTGGAAAATATTGACCGTGATATCAGCGAACATTTTTCCGGCAATCAGCAGATCAATATAGAACTGGAAGAGATTCGTCTGGCAATTAGCGAGACGGAAGAAAAGGTGGCGCAGCTGCAATCGACGATTGCCGTGTTGGACAGTCGCATCGCATATATGGAGCAGGACATTGTTAAGGTTGAAACTGAAATGCAGTCCATTGATGCCCGTTGCGCCGAGATTGAGGAGGCGATTGCAGTATGCAACCGCAGCGCCGACGAGAAAAAAATGCAGATTGACGGTTGCCGTCATCGGATGGATGATTATTACAGACAACTGGAAGAACTTTCGCAAAGCACAGAAGGTCAGCAACAGCTGAGTGCTGAAATCCGTGCGGAAATTGCCAGACTCAGCGAACTTAAAAATGAATTGAGAATGGAAAAGATCTCGGTGGAGACACAACTGGCCACCTTGGAAACGCATCGTCAGGAAACGCAACAGGCGATCGAGCAAAAGCAACCGGAGTCTGAAACCGTGGAGGAGGAAATCCGACAAATCGATCAGCAATTGGCCGAGGTACAGGAAAAACTGACGGAGCTGGAAAACGTCGAAAGCGGTATCCGGTATCTTTGTGAGATTAAACGTCAAGCATACGAAAAGGCCGTGGCGGAGCAAGAGACGGTTGAACAAAGCGTTGTACAGCTCAGCGGCCGTTTGCAAATGCTCAAGGATATGGAAAAGCATCTGGAAGGCTATCAGGGAAGCGTTAAGGCAGTTCTTCGCGAGGCGGAGCGTGGAAAATTACAAGGAATTTGCGGTACGCTCTCCCAATTGATCAGGGTACCTAAGGAGTATATTACAGCCATTGAGACTGCTTTGGGCGGCGCAATTCAAAACATTGTTGCCAAAACGGAAAAGGATGCCAAAAAGGCAATTTTTCTGCTCAAATCGCAAAACGCCGGTCGTGTTACCGTCTTGCCGTTGGATACCATTCGCGTTAACAAGGTAAATGATGTCGAGTTCAAAAATAATCCCGGTTTTGTGGGCGTTGCATCGGATCTGGTGGAAACCGAATATCCCAAGGCAATTGAGTTTTTGCTGGGCCGCATTTTGGTGGTGGATCATCTGGATCACGCCACGGCGCTGGCGGCTAAAACAGGACATAAGTATAGAATTGTGACGTTGGACGGTCAGATTGTCAACGTGGGCGGATCACTGACCGGCGGCTCCGCTTCCCGTTCTTCCGGATTGCTCAGCAGAAGCTTGGAACAGGAAAAGATCGCAGATCAACTGAATGCTACAAATGCTTTGCTGCAGACCAAGCAACAAGCTGCGATCAAGGCAAAGGAAGATTTTGCGCTGGTCGATGCTAAAATGGAGGGACTGAATGCGGAACGTGAAACGTTGAACGAACAGCTTCTTACCTTGCAGCATCTGAAAGAAAACAAAACCATTGTGCTGGAGTCCTTTTGTACGATCCTGGCTAATTTTAAAGACGAACTGGCGCAGATCGCTGCAGCAACCGAACTGCATACTGCTCACGGCGAACAGTGTGTGATGCGTATGCAGGATATTGAAAAAAGGCTGTCTGCACAGCAAGAACAACTACTCTCTCTTGAAAATCTCAGCGACGAGAATCAGACCAAGGCTGAGGAAATTAAGGCAAAGATGACCGCCTGCCAGGTGGAAGAAAGCGGCATCTTTAAAGAAATTGAGGGTATTGACAATATGATTCGTCAATATCAGTTACAGCTTACGCAGGTGGCTAACGATATGGATGAACGCAAACACTCTGTTGAAACTGCCAAGCAAGCAGTTGAGCAGGCCCTTGCGGAAAAAGAGTCGATTACCGTTACGCTGGAAGAAACAAAAAAATCTATTGCAAAGTACAGAGAACGCTCTGCAGAGTTGATTAAGCAACGTGACAGCAATGAAACGCAACAAACTTCTTTACGGGCATTGCAAAAGGACAAACTGGCAGTTAAAGAACAATTATTGGCGGAGACTGCGCGTTTGGAAAATCGTTTAAACAACATTTCAGAGCAAAGTGAGCAGCTGATCGGAAAACTGATGGATGAGTACAATCTTACCGTAACGGAGGCTGCTGAAAAACGGCTGGTGCTGGAAGACGTGCCTGCATCCAAAAAACGCGCGATCGAGTTGAGAAACAAAATGCGTGCGCTGGGCAACGTCAACCTTGATTCCATCGAAGAGTATGCCGAGGTTAAAAAACGGTATGACTTTTTACAAGAGCAGGTGGACGATCTCACCGTATCCAAACGAGATTTGGAAAAATTAATTTCTGAATTGCTCTCGCAAATGAAAATTATTTTTGCAGAAAACTTTGAAAAACTTAACGTGCAGTTTGATGCAATATTCAAAGAGTTGTTTGGCGGCGGTCGTGCAGAATTGATTTTGGAAGATCCGGAAAACGTGCTGGACTGTAATATCGATATCAAGGTGGCACCTCCCGGAAAGATCATTAAGAATATTATGTCTCTTTCCGGCGGTGAGCAGGCGCTCAGTGCAATTGCATTGTACTTTGCTATCCTGAAGATTCGTCCCACACCGTTCTGCGTAATGGACGAGATTGAGGCGGCACTGGATGACGTTAACGTTGCCCGATTTGCGGCATATTTGCGTAAATTCAGTGATCATATTCAGTTTATCACCATCACTCACCGTCGTGGTACCATGGAAGAGGCAGACGTTTTGTATGGCGTGACCATGCAGGAAAAAGGTGTATCCAAACTTCTGACCATCAACGTGGGTGAAATGGAAAAACAGTTAAAATTAAACGTAAAGTAGGAATCATTGTGGGTTTTTTTGAAAAATTGAAAAGCGGTCTGGCAAAAACCAAAGAAAACGTAAGCGCAAAGCTGGACAGCGTGTTAAAAATGTTCGGAAAGATTGACGAGGATCTTTTTGAAGAATTGGAAGAGGCGCTGATTGAGGCAGACCTCGGTGTGGAAACTACCATGGAAATCATGGATGAATTACGTCGCCGGACCAAAGAAGGCAAAATTCGCGAGCTGGGTGAAATTCGTGTGGCATTGCAGGAAATCATTACTGAAATGATGAGCCATGCTGACACGTCCTTGCATACTGTCACCCAACCGTCGGTGATTTTGATGATCGGTGTCAACGGTGTGGGAAAGACCACCACTACGGCAAAGCTCGCCAACAATTTTAAGCAACAGGGTAAAAAAGTGATTTTGGGCGCTGCTGATACCTTCCGTGCTGCTGCTGCCGAACAGCTTACTACTTGGGCAGAACGGTTGGGTGTTGATATTATTAAACAGGGGCAGGGCGCCGACCCTGCGGCGGTCGTTTTTGACACTATTAACGCAGCAAAATCACGTGGCGCTGACGTTATTATCTGTGATACGGCCGGTCGTTTGCACAATAAAGTAAATCTGTTGAATGAATTGGGTAAAATTTATCGTGTGATACAAACGCAATTGCCGGATGCGGATACGGAAGTTTTGCTTGTTTTGGATGCGACCACCGGTCAAAATGCCGTACATCAGGCAAAAGAATTCCAAAAGGTGGCCGAGATCACCGGCGTCGTGCTTACCAAACTGGACGGCAGCGCAAAAGGCGGTATCGTTATTCCGATCCAGCACGAACTGAATTTGCCGGTGAAGCTTGTTGGCGTTGGCGAAGGCGCTGAAGATTTGCAACCCTTTGTTGCTGAAGATTTTGTAAAAGCACTGTTTTGAGGTATAGGATTATGAGAATAGATCAACGTCGAAATGATCAGTTGAGACCTTTGGAAATCAAAAAGGATTTTACGCGGTACGCTGAGGGGAGCGTTTTGTTTTGCGCAGGAAATACCTGGGTACTTTGTAACGCCAGTGTAGAAGAAAAGGTTCCGCCTTTTTTGAAGGATACCGGTAAGGGTTGGGTGACTGCTGAATACAATATGTTGCCCCGTGCCACGGCCACCAGAAACAGCCGTGATATTTCCAAACTTAAATTAAATGGTCGCAGCGCTGAAATTCAGCGATTGATCGGCCGTGCTTTGCGCGGGGCGGTCAATCTTGAACTGCTGGGCGAACGAACCATCACCATCGATTGTGACGTTTTGCAGGCGGATGGAGGAACGAGAACCGCTTCGATCAGCGGCGGGTTTATCGCCTTGAAAATGGCAATTAATTCTTTACTGGAGAAGGGTGTTTTGGAGATTGACCCCATCCATCATGCGGTTGCTGCCATCAGCGTCGGTATTGTAAATGATGAGCCGATGCTGGACCTTTGTTATAGTGAGGACAGCACAGCTATGGCAGACGTAAACGTCATTATGACCGATGCCGGCGGTTTTGTAGAAATTCAAGGTACCGGCGAAGGCCGTGATTTCAATCGAGAAGAATTGAATGAACTGTTGGCTTTGGCCGAAAAGGGTTGTAAAGAAATTTTTGAAGCACAAAAGCAGTGCTGGGAGAGTGCTGATGAATAAAACCTTTGTTTTGGCATCTAATAATGCTCATAAATTACGGGAATTCAGACAGATTTTTGCTCAACTTGGCTTTGAAGTTCTTTCGTTAGAGGAAGCGGGGATTGCCGTTGATCCGGATGAAAACGGAACGACCTTTGCCGCTAATGCAATGATCAAAGCTGATGCAGTATATCAACTTTGTAAATTACCGACGGTTGCTGATGACAGCGGTCTGTGCGTAGACGCGCTGAACGGAGAACCGGGTGTATATAGCGCTCGATATGGGGATCAACCTGATGATGCATCCAGACGAGCATACTTGTTTGAAAAGATGAACAGCATACCCGCCGGACAGCGGCAGGCGCATTTTACCAGTGCCATTGCCTGCATACTGGATGATGAAACATCTTTTACTGTGGAGGGATACTGCCACGGCCACATTGCTTTTGAAGAACGGGGCGATAACGGTTTTGGGTATGACTGTATGTTTTGCCCGGTAGAATTTGACGGAAAAACGTTTTCCGAGCTTTCTGCTGATGAAAAAAACAAAATCAGCCACCGTGGACGAGCTTTGGCTGAATTTACCGAAAAAATCAAAGAATTACAGGGAGATGCTGAAAAATGATTACCAGTAAGCAGCGCGCTTTTTTACGATCGATTGCCGCCGGCGAAGATACGATTTTTCAACTTGGAAAAGAAGGAATCAGCGATAATTTTATTAAACAACTTGACTTGGCGCTGGAAAAAAGAGAAATTATAAAGTTTAAGGTTTTGGACACCGCTTTGCTGGATGTGCGTATGGCTGCGGAAGATTTGGCCAAGGAAACCCGTAGCAACCTTGTGCAAGTGATCGGAAAGAAAATAGTTTTGTACCGACCAGCTTCAAAACCGGAATCCCGTAAGATCGTTTTGCCGAGGTGACTATGAAACGGTTGTTGTTTTTTGGTGGAACGTTTGATCCGCCACATACCGGACATTTGCATCTGCTCAAGCAAACGGTGCGAAAGTTTAAATTTGATAAGATTATCGTAATGCCAACCGCTGTGCCGCCGCACAAGCAAGCGACACACTATTTGCCGGACGAAAAACGTTTACGGGCAATTGAAATGCTGTTTGGTTCGATCCGCGGTGTGACCGTAAGCGATTGGGAAATAAAAAAAGGCGGAAAAAGCTACAGCATTGATACAATTTCTTATCTGCTTGAGACGTATCCCGATTATGAGATCTGGTTTTTGATGGGGTCGGATATGTTCCTCGGTTTTGAACAATGGTATCAGGCAGAGCGTCTTGCGACGATGTGTACGTTGGTTGTTGCGGCTCGCAGCAGAGAAGATGTTGAGCAATTACCGGCGCATGCAAAGTATTTGGAAACGAAGCTGAAGGTCAAATCTGTTATTTTGCAGATACCGATCGTTGAACGGAGTTCTACGGAAATCCGTTCGGGAGAAAGTGATCCAAAGCTTCCGTTGGAAATTAAATATTTTCTGTATGGCTCGGCCGCTTTAGCGCCGCTTGAGTCGTATCTGAAGGAAAATCTGACGCCGGAAAAATATGCGCATTCTTATCGGGTGGCAGAATATGCTACCGAATTGGCGCGTATTCACGGCGTGGAAGAAAGGCAAGTGTATCTGGCATCGCTGTTGCACGATATCACAAAATGTTGGGGCAAGGCACGGCAGTTGTCGTATTTGCAAAAACGGCATTATAAACTTTCACCGGAGGATCGTCAGGCACCGCAGATTTATCATCAGATTACCGGTGCATTGTTTGCCGGAGATCGGTTTTATGTGCGTGATCGTATGATTTTGCAGGCGATCAAATGTCACACTACCGGCAGAGAACGTATGACGGATTTGGACAAGATTTTGTTTTTGGCCGACAGCATTGAGCCAGCTCGTACTTATGAAGGAGTCGAGCAAATGCGTCAAACGGCAAAAACGGATTTGGATCGGGCGGTTTTGATGAACTTTGATCGATCTATTGCCTATATTGTGAAAAAAGGCTTCTTTTTACATCCGCAAACGGTTGCGGCCCGCAATTGGATGTTGAAATCAATTATTACGGAGGGAAAACAGGATGGCAGATAATAATCAGGCGTTACTTGAGGTAATTGTCCGGGCGCTTGACTCGAAAAAGGGCAAGGATATTCAAGTGCTGAAAATTGATAGTATTACCGTTATGGCGGATTATTTTGTAATCTGCACCGGTGGTTCTTCCACACAGGTAAAATCGCTGGCAGACGAGGCAGAATATCAGGTGACACAGCAGCTTTCGGTCGAGCCGATTCATAAGGATCTTAACGATGGCGGCAAATGGATGCTTCTGGATTATGCCGGCGTTATGGTGCACGTATTTTGTGCAGAATCACGTGATTTTTATAAGTTGGAACGGTTATGGGCTGACGGTGAGTCGGTCGATATTTCAAATTGGGTCAAGGAGGATTGATTGAAATGAAATACGATTTTCAAGGCATTGAGAAAAAATGGCAAAAGTATTGGGATGATCATCATACCTTCGAGGTGAAAAATGATTATTCAAAGCCCAAATTTTACGGTCTGGTAGAGTTTCCGTATCCGTCGGGTCAGGGCCTGCACGTAGGACATCCTCGCTCTTATACGGCGTTGGATGTTATCAGCCGTAAGAAAAGAATGGAAGGTTTTAACGTATTATATCCGATGGGATGGGATGCCTTTGGTCTGCCTACGGAAAACTATGCGATCAAGAATAAGATCCATCCTGCAGTAGTAACGCAGAATAACGTTGATCATTTCAGAGACCAGCTTAAGAGTCTGGGCTTGTCCTTTGATTGGTCCCGCGAAATCAACACGACCGATCCCAATTATTTTAAATGGACACAGTGGATCTTTCTTCAACTTTTCAAAAAAGGCCTTGCCTATAAAAAGGAAATGAACGTTAACTGGTGTACCTCCTGTAAAGTTGTTCTGGCAAACGAAGAGGTGGTCAACGGCGCTTGTGAGCGTTGTAACGGCCCGGTAATTCATAAGGTAAAAAGCCAGTGGATGCTGAAGATTACCGAATATGCACAGAGATTGATTGATGATCTGGATGACGTTGATTTTATCGAACGCGTTAAAACACAGCAGAAAAACTGGATCGGCCGCAGTGAAGGCGCATCGGTCTGGTTTGATACGACGGTTGGTGAGAAACTGGAGATTTATACCACTCGTCCCGACACTTTGTTTGGCGCTACTTATATGGTCATTTCTCCGGAACACCCCTTTATTTCCGATTTTAGCGATAAAATTGAGAATATCGATGAAGTTTTGGCGTATTGCAAAAAAGCAGCTGCAAAGTCCGATTTTGAGCGTACCGAGCTTGCAAAAGAGAAGAGCGGTGTTGTGCTGCAGGGTGTTTGCGGTATCAATCCCGTAAATGATACGCAGATTCCGATTTATGTTTCGGATTACGTATTGATGACCTATGGCACCGGTGCTATTATGGCCGTTCCTGCCCATGATACTCGTGACTATGAATTTGCAAAACTGTTTGGTATTCCGATGATTCAGGTTGTGGATGGGGGCGATATTTCTCAGGAAGCGTTTACGGACGTCGAGACCGGAACCTTGATCAACAGCGGATTTTTGAACGGTTTAAGCGTGGCCGAGGCAAAAGAGGCTATCATTAAGTTTTTGGAAGAGAAGCAAATCGGCAAGAAGAAGGTCAACTTCAAACTGCGTGACTGGGTGTTTTCCCGTCAGCGCTATTGGGGCGAGCCTATTCCGATCGTTAAGTGTGATTGTTGCGGTTATGTTGCCATTCCTGAAAGTGAGCTTCCGTTAAAGCTCCCCGAGGTGGAAAGCTATGAGCCTACCGATACCGGTGAGAGTCCGCTGGCCAAAATTGATGAGTGGGTAAATACCACTTGCTCCAAGTGTGGTGGCCCCGCCAAGCGCGAAACCGATACAATGCCGCAATGGGCCGGATCTTCCTGGTATTTCCTTCGTTATCTTGATCCTCACAACGATCAGGAAATCGCCAGTAAGGAAGCGCTGGAATACTGGATGCCCGTTGATTGGTACAACGGCGGTATGGAGCATACTACGTTGCATCTGCTGTATTCCAGATTCTGGGCAAAGTTTTTGTTTGATATTGACGTTCTTGCCTGTAAGGAACCTTATCAAAAACGTACGTCTCATGGTATGATTTTGGGTGAAAACAACGAGAAGATGAGTAAATCCCGCGGTAACGTCGTTAATCCCGATGATATCGTTGAGCAATATGGCGCCGATACTTTGAGAATGTATGAAATGTTTATTGGCGACTTTGAAAAGAGCGCTCCTTGGTCAACCAATTCGATCAAAGGCTGTAAGCGTTTTCTGGAACGCGCCTTCTCTTTGATGGACATTTATGATGCTCGTGACGGCATGGATAGCGCTACCGAGACAGAGTTCCATAAAACCATCAAAAAGGTCACTTCTGATATTGACAATATGAAGTTCAATACTGCGATTGCTCAATTGATGAGCTTGATCAATATGGTTTATGCCAAGGGCAATATCACAAAGGATGAGTTGCGTATTTTTATTACGCTGCTGAATCCCTTTGCGCCTCACGTTACGGAAGAAATGTGGCAGTTGGCCGGCTTTGAAGGTGATGTTTATCATACGGAGTGGCCTGTCTACGATGAAGCTAAGACACGGAGCGCGACGGTTGAGATCGCTGTTCAGATCATGGGCAAGGTGCGCGGCAAATTGGTCGTTGGTGCCGACGATGATCAGGACACTGTGTTCAACGCGGTGCAGGCTGATGCCAAACTGGCTTCCTGGTTGGAAGGCAAACAAATTATCAAGGTGATTTATGTTCCCGGCAAATTGATGAACATCGTAGCAAAATAAAAAAATTGGAATAAAGTTATTGACAAGCCTGCTATTTTTAGTTATAATGCTATTATCCGCAATTTTGTGGATTGTTTCGTCAAGCGGAGGGAGGGAAAACCAGTGGCAGAAATCCGCGTTAAGGATAACGAATCCTTAGATAGTGCATTGAAGAGATTTAAGAGACAGTGTGCCAAGTCCGGCGTTCTTTCTGAAATCAGAAAAAGAGAGCACTATGAGAAACCCAGCGTAAAGAGAAAGAAAAAGTCAGAGGCAGCTCGCAAGAGAAAGTATTAATCTGGCTTGATTTTCGAATGCAAAATAGGGCAAGCACCGTGAGGTGCCTGCCCTTTTCTTTTTCAAAAAAGCGGTGCGTTGCATTGCAACGCACCGCTTTTAAATATCAAAGTCTTCTTTGGTAAATTCCGTGTTCAGAACCTGAGGCCTTGGATTACGTTTAAGGGGAGTGTAACGAAATTTGCGACAGCAAAAATCGGCATCAATGATTCCTTTGTACGGACAAAGAACCTGCTCTTTCATGGTGATTATGGTTGCGTGCTCGCAGTAGGCGCAACATTTTTCGATTTCTTTTGAAAATATCACGATTCTTTTCACTCCCTTTGTGTTTTATTATACACACAATGATTGTATTTGTCAAAATAAATATAGACAGCGATACGATCTTATATTGGATCGGTTTGATCCAAAGGCTTAATAATAACGGCATCCAAGTTCCATAGCATATTTTTCCCAGAATCAAATATCGAACTTTTAAATCGGCGTTTTTAATAAAAAATGCGCATTGCATCAATACGGATATTCCTGAAAATCCAACAACAGCAGCAAGTTGCATCGCCGTGTCCCGAGTAAAAAGATTTACACCGTGAATCAACTCTGTAAGCGCAATTAGAGATAAAAAATTGCGTATGCCCGTTTGCATTATTCCGTCAAAAAGAATACCGAATATAACGGTGCAGGCGCAAACAAATAATATCTGTTGTGTGGATTTTTGCAGATTGTCAATCAGCGCATCGATAAAAGAAACCGATTTGACGCCGGAAAGGTTGTGCTCCGCTTTTTTGGGCACTGCAATTAAAAATAAAACAGTGGCACAAATCGTTTGGATCAATAAAAATACAATTCCAAAATATCGGCTTTCCAAAATTACGTCACCGATGATTGTCAGCATAAATCCGGGAGAAGTGTTGGCGGTGCAGAGTAGTAGTGCGTTTGCTTGTTTTTGACTGAGCCTATTTTGCTGATACATTTCACATACGGTACGAGTCCCTAAAGGATACCCGCAAAGTAAACTGATTATAAATGCCGCTGTAGGTGATGGAAAAAGCAAATCGATACCGCAATCAATCAGCATACCGTTTAGAACGAAGTAGGGATAAAGCGCCGGAATCAACGTTTGAAGGCATAATTGAAGGGAATTTTGTACGGATAAGCTGACGGTTTCGGAAAACAACATAGTGAGAAGAAATACTGCAAGTACAAGGCTTACGGCGCGTTTTGCTGTCATATTTGGCCACCCCCTACGGTAAATATATACTGTTTCAAAATGAAAAAGAACGGGGAGTGCCTAATTGAAAACGCGTAAAACGTCTATGTTCAAAAAAATCAAAAAACATTTGTTTGCGCCTGCACCGTATGATTCGGAAAATGATCATATTATTATCAATGGTCAGAATATAATATCCATTGATCAAACAGTATCCATCGTTGAGTATGATCACTCTATTGTCAGGCTACAATTGAAAAAAACAAAGCTGGAGATATTGGGAGACGAGTTGAAGATCGATGCTTTTTCTGATAAAAATATCTGCGTCAGTGGCAATTTGCAAAGCATCTCTTTTGTGAAGTAGGTATAGTTATGCCGGTTAAAAGAATCATTGATTATTTTTGCGGCGCACGTAGTGTGATGCTGCAGGGCGCACATTGTGAACAGGTGCTGAACGTATTGCGCCGCCATAATGTGCAAATGCAAAAGATAAAAAGAATTGACGAGCAAACAATCAGTTTTACGTTGCTTTCAAAGGATGTTAAACAGCTTGACTGTGTGTGCAAACGTTATTGCGTCACAATAAAACTACAGGGGATATTCGGATTTCCCCGCTGGTATTATCGGTATAAAAAGCGCTGGGGAATTGCCGCAGGACTTCTTATGACAACGGTTTTTATTTTGGTGATCAATTGCTTTGTCTGGGACGTTCAGGTCAGTGGTTGCGCCGACAGAACGACCGAAGCGGAGATATTGCGACAATTTAAAGAACTTGGCTTTGGGGTGGGCTCTTTTCGGTTCGGCTGGGATCTGTCACAACTTGAAAATCGATTTATGATGAAAAATAAGGACGTGATATGGGTTTCGGTAAATATGCATTTCACAACGGCCGATATTCAATTGCAGGAGCGGTCTCTTAAGAGCGAACGGTATTATGATTATTCAACGCCCTGTGATATTTATGCTGCCCGTGACGGTCAAATTGTATCGATGATGGTTAGTAGCGGCACGGCATTGGTGTCGGAAGGTGATGCTGTCAGAGCGGGAGAGATGTTGGTCAGCAGAGAATATATCGGAAAACACGGTGAAAAAATCATCGTTCCGTCCATTGCTCGGATCGAGGCGAAAACACAACGTTCCATACAAGTAACCGTGCCACTGGTTAAAGAAAAGCACACACCTACCGGAAAAAAACGAACTATTTTTGAATTGAATATATTTAATTTTAAAATTCCTCTTTATTTTAAAGATAATATATCATATAATAAATATGATTATACAGAAAAAAGAACTGTTTTGAAGCTGTGGAAGAATTTGGCGCTTCCGGTGTCCGTGTTGTCCAAAACATATACAGAGGTAATGGTCAGTGAGGACAGGGAAGATCCCCATCGTGCCGGACAACTGGCACGTGTTCAGTTGGACCAGCAAGAAAAAGCTGAATTATTTGCAGTAAAGATTCAAAATCGGAAAGTTGAAGAAAAAATACAAGATGATCGGTTGGTTTTGACGGCAACATATACCTGCTTGGAGGATATTGCCCAGCCGCTCGGAAAGTGAGAGTTATGGAAAAAGTACTTTCGGTCGGAAATGAAGACGTATTGCACGCATTGTTTGGCGCGTTTGATGAAAACGTACAGAATATTGAATCGTGGTGTAACGTCCGTGTTGTAAATCGTAACGGCAATCTTATCATCAGCGGAGAAGAACCCGGCGTTACAAAAGCAGCCGGTGTATTTGAGCATATGCTGAAATTGCTGCAACAGCAAGAATCGGTTGACGTTCAAACCGTTCGTTATTTGTTGTCCCTGAATGATAAAGACGGTGATGATGCGGTTACGGCGCTTGGCGATTGTCTGTGTATTACTTATAAGGGAAAGCCCATTAAGCCTAAAAGTATTGGTCAAAAGAAATATGTTGAGAGTATACAGAAAAACGTGGTTACGTTTGGCGCAGGACCGGCAGGCACGGGCAAAACGTATCTTGCGGTCGCATTGGCGGTAAATGCCTTAAAAAGCAAGGAGGTTTCGCGCATCATTTTGACAAGACCTGCGGTAGAGGCCGGTGAAAAACTGGGTTTTCTGCCGGGTGATTTGCAGGATAAGGTCGACCCGTATCTGCGACCGTTGTACGACGCCTTGTATGATATGATGGGCGGCGAAATGTTTCAACGGTATATGGAAAAGGGGATTATTGAAATTGCGCCTCTTGCTTATATGCGCGGCCGCACGTTGGAGGATAGCTTTATTATTTTGGACGAGGCGCAAAACACCAGCCGTGAACAGATGAAAATGTTTTTGACTCGGTTCGGTTACCATTCCAAAATTGTGGTTACGGGTGATATCACACAAATTGACCTGCCAAAGGGCACACAATCGGGCTTGGTGCACGCGCTGAAGGTGCTGAAAGATATTGAGGGGATCGGCATTCACTATTTTGATAAAAAAGACGTGGTGCGTCATCCGTTGGTTCAAAAGATTATTGGAGCGTATGAAAAATATGGAGAACAATAAACTGACGATCGAATGGGAAGTTGGTGTTAACAAAACGCTTGAAGAATATATGCAGACAGCTGCCACCACCGCTCTTGCGTATGAAAACATCACGTTTCCCTGTCAAATCGAGGCTTTGATCGTGGATGAGGATACGATTCGTGAAATGAATAAAGAGTATCGCAACATCGATCGGGTGACGGACGTTTTATCCTTTCCGTTATACGAAAATCCGCAGGAGGCTGCGGAGGACGTGATGGACGATGAACCGGTGATTTTGGGGAATATGGTGATTTGCTTGCCGCGGGCAGAACAGCAGGCGGAGGAATACGGCCATTCTCTGCAAAGGGAAATTTGCTTTTTGACCGTGCACAGCGTGCTTCATCTGCTGGGGTATGATCACGAGCTTGGCGATCGGGAAGAGAGCGAAATGTTTTGTAAACAGCATGAAATTCTTGAAAATATGGGAGTGAGTCGAAAATGAAAACAAAATCTGCGTTTATTACACTGATCGGCCGTCCCAATGTGGGCAAATCCACTTTGTTGAATGCATTGATCGGCACGAAGGTTTCTATCGTATCGCCCAAACCGCAGACGACACGCAATCGTGTGACCGGAATTTTAACACAGGGGGATACTCAACTGGTGTTTTTGGATACTCCCGGTGTTCATAAAGCAAAAAGTAAACTGGGCAATTATATGGTTAAGGTAGCAGAGGATAGTGCAAAGGAAACTGACGTTACCGTTATGGTAATCGAATCGGGTGATACAGTTCGCGCCGCCGAGGAACGAATGGTAAAAAAACTGCAAGGCAAAACCGTACTGGTGATCAACAAGATCGATTTAAAGCCCAAGGAAGAAATTCTTAATACCATTGCCGCCTTTTCGGCATTGTATCCATTTGATGAGATCGTTCCGATCAGCGCTTATAAAAAAGACGGTGTAGAGTTGTTGCGCGATATTTTGCTTGGCTTTGCCACGGAAGCACCTTTTTATTATGATGACGATCTGGTGACGGATATGAGCGAATCGGAAATGATTTGCGAAATGGCCAGAGAGAAAATGCTGTATTTGCTCGGAGAAGAGGTGCCTCATGGTACGGCGGTGCAACTGACGCAACTGGAAAAACAAGAGCATCTGGTGCGGGTAGGTATCACCATTTACTGTGAGCGTGATTCGCATAAGGCGATTATTATCGGTAAAGGCGGACAGGCCTTACGTAAAATCGGCGAAGCGATTCGTAAAGAACTTGAATTTACGTATGATTGTAAAGTGTTTTTAGATTGTTTCGTCAAGGTAAAAAAAGACTGGCGTAATGATTTATCGGCGTTGGGTGATCTGGGCTTTAAGCAATAAGGAAAAACCTCCCACTTTTATTTTGCTTTCTTTGGCAGAAACTAAAGAAAAGCATACAATATGATGGGAGGACTGATCATGAATTATCGACAGGCATGGATGATTTTTGAACAAACCGGCAATATAGAGGCTTATTTGTTATATTTACAGTTAAAATCGGAGGAGCAACAGCGACGGCAAGCACCGGAGGAATTACCGGGTGAGCCGTATCTGAAGGATTAAAATGACCATCAAGACAAAAGGCGTGATTTTAAAAATCAGCGAAACGGTGCACGAAAACCGATTGCTGTTCATATTAACGGAAGATCGCGGCCGTATACGTGTTTTTGATAACCGATACAGATCCGGCGGAAAAAAGAGAAGCGCCTTGGATCTGTATACATATTGCGAGTTCGTTTTATATGAGAATCAAGAAAAATACACGTTGAACTCAGCTACGGTGATCGATACGTTTTTTGAACTGCGTTCTGATTTATCTGCTGCTACACTTGCCGGATATTTTGCGCAGCTTTGTTTGTATGTTACACAAGATGAAATGATATATCAATCTGAACTGATGTCCTTATTGCTGAATTCGCTGTATCTTTTGTGTCATCGACCGGAAGAAATGCATAAAATTAAGGCAGTGTTTGAATGGAAAATTATTCGTTACAGCGGATTTACACCAAGTCTTGAGATGTGCGGCCATATTTCTTTTGCTGACGGTGTTTTACTTTCCTTGGAGGATGGTGGACTGTATTGCCCTGAATGCGTTCCGGTGGGGCAAAATGCGCCGGCATACACCGTGACGGCATCAATGGTTAAAGCGATAGGGTTTATTTTGGAGCGGCCGGTCACCAAAGCGTTTTCTTTCCGTTTGGGTGAAGCTTCGATGCAGGAACTGACCAAAATTGCAGAGGAGTATTTGCAGTATCATTCTGCGCAAAGCTTCCCTGCGCTTGATCTTTACAAAATGTTGGGATGATCTATGAAAAAGAACTTTTTTTATTTTAAATCTGCTTGCGCGCTGGAATTGAATAAGGTGATGCAGCGCGTGGCACAGTATGCAATCTGTCCGCCGAATAAAAAGCTGATTTCGGAATTGCTGCCGGAATATGATGCGCCGTGCGCTCAGACATTGTTGAAACAAACGGATGCGGCGAGAACTCTGCTGACTTACAAACCGGGTGTTCCGTTGTTGCCTTTGGAAGACAAACTGTTTGTTTCGCTTGAAAAAACCTTAAAACAAATTCCTCTGTCTGCAGAAGAAATCTGGGATGTCGGAAGATTGTTGAAGGCGAACGGTGATTTGTTGCGGTATTATCAGGACAAGCATTTTGATACACCGAGTCTGGATTTGTTTTTTGAACAGTTGTATACCGATAAACAACTTGAACGTCGCTTTGAGCGTACGTTTCTGCCCAGTGGTGCCATTGCAGATGATGCTTCGGCCGAACTGGCGGCTATTCGTCGCGCCATCATTCGCACCGGTCATACAATCAAAGAAGAACTGGAGCGTTATATTAAGAATCCGGAAGTTTCCGCACATTTGCAAGAGCCTATTGTTACGATTCGTTCAGACCGCTATGTAATTCCGGTAAAGGCGGATAATCGCGGTGATATTACCGGCTTGTTGCACGACACCTCCGGCTCCGGCAGTACGCTGTTTATTGAACCCATTTTTGTGATAGAACAAAATAATAAAATCAAAAAACTGGAATTAGAAGAGCAAAATGAAATTCTGCGAATTTTAGCTGCAATAAGTGAGCAAATCGCCGACGCTGCCGCGCAGTTAAAGGTTTCTTACCGGGTAATGTTGTCATTGGATTATATTTTTGCAAAGGCGAAATACGCCGAGGCAGAAAACTGTTGTATGCCGACGGTCAGCCGCAATAAGGTGCTGAATTTAAAAAATGCCCGTCATCCGTTGATCGATAAGTCGATCATGGTTCCGCTGAATGTTCAGATGGACAAAGAAACTGACGCGATTATTGTGACCGGTCCAAATACGGGCGGTAAAACGGTCTTTTTAAAAACGATCGGTTTGTTGGCGTTAATGGTCAAGGCCGGTGTGCCTGTTCCGGCACAGGCAGCAGAGGTGTTTGTGTTTAAAACGGTCTATGCAGATATTGGAGACGAACAATCTATCGAGCAGTCGCTATCTACGTTTTCTTCCCATATGCGCAATATTAAAAACATACTTGCCGGTTGCGGTAAGCGGGATCTGGTATTGTTCGATGAGCTTGGCAGCGGCACTGACCCTGTAGAAGGCGCCGCTCTTGCTGTTTCTATTGTCAAAGAAATTCGCGCAAAAAAATCTTTTTTGGCGGCAACGACTCACTATGGTGAATTGAAAACCTATGCTTTGACGACACCCGGAGTAAAAAATGCTTCGTTTGCATTTGATTTAACGAAATTACAGCCGACCTATCAATTGCAGATCGGTGTTCCGGGAAAATCGTATGCTTTTGAGATTTCCAAACGGCTGGGACTGCCCGAGCCGGTGATCGAGGACGCCAAGTTGTATATTTCGGGCGATCAGCAAAATGTCGAGCAGGTAATAGATGCTTTGAATGAACAGCGAAACGCTTATGTTGAGCGATTAGCCGCATTGAAAGCAAGAGAAAAAGAGCTGATCGAAGAAAAGGCAGCATTGGAAAAAGAACGTAAAAAACTGACACAGGGGGCAGAAAACAGAATTGCCACCGCCGAACAAAAAGCCAAGGCTATTATTGAAAGTGCCCGCAGACAAGCAGAACTTCTGCAAAGCGAGCTTCGTGCTCTGCGCGAGCAAATGGATAAGGCAAAATATCATGATTTAAAAAGCGGCGTCAAGCGTGCGGCTGGTAAGCTACAGGACGTACCGTCGTCCCGCGAAAAGGCCAAGGCACCTGTCGGCACGCCGCTGAGCGCGCCGCCTAAGGCAGGACAGACCGTTTTTTTACCTGCGCTGAATCGTAACGTTACAGTGGAGAGCGTTAACGGCAATCAGGTCTTTATTTCAGCCGATTCGTTGCGTATGAAGGTAAAGGTAACGGATCTTTGTACAGCCAAAGAGGAAAAGGCGGCGCCCGTTTCCTTCCGCCGCGCTGAATTTAACCGTACTGTTAAGACAGAACTGGATATTCGCGGTATGAGTGTTTTGGATGCAGTAGAGGAAATTGATCGCTTTATTGATCAAGCGGTGCTTTCCAAATTGCCCAGCGTTACGATTATTCACGGAAAAGGTACCGGTGTGTTAAGATCGGGCGTGCACGCGCACCTGAAAAATCATATGTCGGTACGCACCTTTCAGTTGGGAGCTTTTGGTCAAGGGGATAGTGGCGTAACCGTCGTTGATCTTAAATAGGAGGAGCATATGAAAATCACATGGATAGGGCAGGCCGGCCTGCTGATTGAAACAAAAGGAAAAACCATTTTGGTTGATCCATATCTTTCTGATTCGGTGGTGAAGGTCAATCCGCGGAATTACCGTCGTAAGCCGATCGACACACGTTTTTTGGAAATGCAGCCCGACGTTTTGATTTGTACGCATAATCATTTAGACCATTTGGATCCGGAAACGGTGCCGCATTATTTGAATCGGGAAAAAGGTGTATTGGTGTTAGCTCCAAACTCGTGCTATCAGGAATTGGTCAAGTTTGGCGGCAATCACAATTACGTAAAATTTGACCGTCATTGCCAGTGGACAGAGGGGGGAATACACTTTTTATCTGTGCTGGCCGTACACTCCGATCCAACGCCCATCGGCGTGATCATTGATGATGGGGATACACGTATATACATAACCGGTGACACATTATATAGCGAAGATATTTTTGAGGATATCAGCGGTGACATCGACGTTTTGTTTTTGCCCATCAATGGTGTAGGAAACAATATGAACAAAACGGATGCGGCCAGATTCGCGCATAAGATTGCGGCAAAAAAAGTGGTGCCGTTTCATTGGGGCATGTTTGACGAGCTATCCCCGATAGATTTTGCGGTGGATAATAAAGTGTTGCCCGAGATTTATAAAGAAATTGATGTATAAAAAATGCCTTTCAGCATTGTTAAAGTGCTGAAAGGCATTTTTTTTCATTGTTGGTACAAAATAGGGGAGAAGGAGTTGATCGTAAACATGTGCACAGCTATTTCTTTCTTGTGCGGAGATCATTATTTTGGCAGAACGTTGGATCAGGACCGTTCATTTGGCGAGGGTGTCGTTGTCGTTCCGCGAAAATATGCCCTAAAGTATCGTAAAACAGAATCAATGAATGAGCACTTTGCAATCATCGGAATGGGGATCGTGCAGGATGAATTTCCACTTTTATTTGAGGGAACAAATGAACAAGGACTGAGCATGGCCGGACTGAATTTTCCGGGAAATGCATACTATTTTGAACCGGATTCTGAAAAGGTGAACGTGGCACCGTTTGAACTGATTCCATGGATTTTAGGGCAGTGCAATAACGTTGAAGAGGCGCAGCGTTTGTTGCAAGGTATCAATATATGTGACATTGCGTTTTCGGCTGATATGCCGCTTACGCCGCTACATTGGATGATCAGTGATAAAAATAAATCAATCGTTCTGGAAACGACGGCACTGGAAGGGCTCAAAATATATACGAATCCGGTGGGGATTTTGACCAACAATCCTCCATTTCCGATCCAATTATTTCAATTGAATCAAAGCATGGGAGTGTCGGCGCAAAAACCGGTTGACCGTTTTGCTCCCGGAATTGCTTTGGAAGAATACAGCAAGGGGATGGGGGCGCTGGGGCTGCCGGGTGACAATTCTTCGATTTCCAGATTTGTACGTGCCGCTTTTGTTAAAATGAATTCGAATTGCCCGAAAAGTGAAGATGGAGCTGTGAGCCAATTTTTTCATATTCTCGGCTCTGTTACGCAACAACGGGGGACAGTGATTACTGAAGAAGGGGAACCGTATTTGACGCAATATTCCTCGTGCTGTAATACGGATACCGGCAGGTATTATTTTGTGACGTATGAAAACGCCAGAATCTGTTACGTTGATTTGCGCGATTATGTCGGTGGTGAACGGGTGATTTGGTTTTCGCTTCCCAAAACACAGGACTTTTATAAAATGCAGGCAAATACAGAACTGTTTTAATCAAAAAATACCGACCATTAAAATAATGGTCGGTATTTTTGTTATTCTTCTGTTTGCTCTTCTTCGTCGTCAGACAAATCAAACTCTAAATCTTCATTGCAGTTGGGGCAGTTGGTTTTTCCCTCTTCAATGATATCGCTGTCTACACAAAACTCTTCGCCGCATTTGGGGCAAATGATGGTGTAAAAGTCATCCTCTTCGCAGCAATCGCAGGTTTCGCAATCATCACAATCGCAGCAATCACAGCAATCTTCGTCTTCGTCGCAAAGATAATCTTCGACAGCTTCCAGATCATCGTCGATTTCGCCGATATATTCATCCAGATCATTTACCACATCATCGATTTCTTCAATGGCGTCGGCCATATCTTCCAGCACGTCAACCATTGCTTTGATGATTTTGATGGTGTCATCATCCTTGGGATTCAGGCCATCCATCAGACCGCGGATATAAGCAACTTTTTCAGCAAGACTTTTCATTATGCACGCTCCATATATTCGCCGGTACGGGTGTCGATCTTAACCTTTTCGCCTTCGTTGATGAAGATCGGCACTTTGATAACAGCACCGGTTTCGAGAGTGGCGGGTTTGGTGACGTTGGTGGCGGTATCACCACGAACACCGGGCTCGGTCTCGGTGACTTCCAGGACAACGAACATGGGGGGCTCAACGCTGAAAACGTTGCCCTTGTAAGACATCAGCTTAACGATGTCGTTTTCCTTAACGAACTTAAAGTTGTCACCCAACTTGGAAGCGTCCAGGGGGATCTGCTCGTAGGTTTCGGAATCCATAAAGTAGTACAGTTCGCCATCATTGTACAGATATTCGTATTCTTTACGCTCGATAAAAGCGTTCTCGAATTTGTCCGTGGGGTTGAAAGATTTTTCAACTACGGCGCCGGTGATGACGTTTTTGAATTTGGTGCGAACAAAAGCGGCGCCCTTACCGGGTTTAACGTGTTGGAATTCGATGACCTGATAGACTTGTCCATCCATATCAAAGGTAATTCCGTTTCTAAAATCTCCAGCAGTAAGCATGTATTTATACCTCCAAAATATTCTTTTATTATTTTATAACATTCTTTGCTAATTTGCAAGCGTATTTTAAAATAAACACATTATATATACAAAAAACTCAATCTTTACACAAGGAAGTGTACATTTTTTGCATAATCATAGCATCTTTGCTTTGGGTGCCGGCTGACTCGCAGATAAAGGTTGGCGAGTAGTTGCGTTTTACAAGTTCATTGGCAAGAGGTTCAAATTCCGGCCCGTATAACGTATCTTCAAAGGTAAGGTGACAAACTTCACCGCCTTTTTCGGTGAATTTGATTTTTGAAAAATGTGAGTGGAAAACTCTGGCTCGATCGAGCCCAATGGCATTTTCCATTGTGTCCAGTAGCTTTGCATAATCTGCTTGTGTTTTGAGCGAACCGTTTGTCCGCGCATTCAAGTGTCCGAAATCAATGGCAGGAAGTAATTGTTCGCCGAGGGAGCAAAGGGTCAGAACCTCCTCCAAGGTTCCGAGTTGATTGATCTTACCCATGGTTTCCGGGCAAATAATGATATCAGAAAGTCCTTCTTCTTTCAGCGCAGTTAACGTTTTGCCCATTGTGTCCATGGCCAGCTGTAATGCGTGTTCGCGGGTGATTTTGGCACAGGAGCCGGTGTGGAGAATGACTTTCGTTGCACCTGTAGCTCGTGCAAGCTTGGCTGACTGCAGGATGTAGTCAATACTCTTCATCCGTTTTTCCTCTTCAATACCGGACATTGAAATATAGTACGGTGCGTGTGCGGAAAGTTTGATATCATAGCGAGTGGCTTCGTTATTTAATGCTTTTGCCGCTTCTGTATTCATCCGAACGCCTCTGCCGCATTGTATTTCATACGCATTCAGGCCTTTGCTGTATAAGAATTGTGGAATTTGGATGGTTTTTTTATAACCTTCACTATAAAACAGGTCGCAATTTCCTGCCGGACCGAACCACATCATTTGCATCACTCCTTTATTCAATTATAACATAAAAGGTAAAAAAAGAAAGACTGCATTTGCAGTCTTTCACGTATTTAAAAATAAAATTCGGTTTTTGCAGGACGAATATCCGTCAGCGCACCAGTGTAATGGCGCAGGGTGTGGACGGTATAGGGGTGCTCAAGGCATTTTTCTTCGTCAATTTCAATGCCGATGCCCGGTTTATCCGGTACAGTGATATATCCATCCGTATATTTCAGTTGCTCGTTACAAACTTCTTTTCGCCATGTAACGTCGCTGTACATGATTTCTAAAATTGTAAAATTGGGGCAACACGCCGCCAGCTGAAGCGTAGCTGCATTGGCTACCGGGCCGCTGGGATTGTGCGGTGCAAAACCGGTGTAGTAGGATTCGGCCATGGCCGCAATCTTTTTGAGTTCCATGATACCACCGGCGTGTGAAATGTCGGGTTGCACGTAATCTGCACCACGCATTTCGAACAGCCTTGCAAAATCACGGCGACCATACAGACGTTCACCGGCGGAAATGGCGACGGGGGACTTGTCCCGCACGGCTTTTAATGCCTCTAAATTATCCGGGGGAACAGGCTCTTCAAAAAACATAGGCTTAAACGGCGCAAGCTCTTTTGCAATTTCAATACCGGTGGCTACGTTAAAACGCCCGTGACCTTCAATCAGCAGATCCACCTCATTGCCTACCGCTTCCCGAACGGCCGCAATGCAACGCAGCGCCTTTTCAAGATCTTTGTGAGAAATGTCCATATATGATTTCCCGAAAGGATCCCATTTCATAGCAGTTACGCCGCGTTTAACGGCAATTTTTGCTTTTTCGGCAAATTCCTCCGGTTCTTTGGCGCCTGCAAACCATCCATTTACGTAAATACGCACCTTGTCATTACATTTGCCGCCCAAAAGTTGATATACCGGTACGTTTAAGGCTTTGCCTAAAATATCCCATAGAGCAGTTTCTACTGCTGAAAGAGCGCTCATCAACACGGGACCGCCACGCCAGTAGGCGTCACGGTATATATCGTGATAGTGCTTTTCGATAGTCAAAGGATTTTTACCAATGAGATGTTCTTTGATGTGCTCTACAGCACCGAAGAGTGCCTTTTCTTTGTATTCCAACGTAGCTTCACCAACACCATCAATGCCTTCATCGGTGTAAACCTTAACGAAGACCCAGTTGGTACGGAAACAGTCTACGGGGAATACTTTGATATCTGTGACTTTCATAACTTACTCCTCTTGCATTCGATAACAAAAGAATAGCATGTTTTATTTGTTCGAATTTGGAAGAACTATTTAAAAATTAAGAAAAACAATTTGCGCTTACAAAGTGGCGGCAAGTTTCTTAATATATTCTCTGAAATCTTTGCCGATCTCGGGGTGATTGATCGCAACCTCGCAGTTGGCCATCATAATACCCAATTTGTTGCCCATATCATATCTCTTACTTAAAAAGTCTACACCGACCATGCCTTTGGTGCGGGCTAATTCTTTCATAGCATCGGTCAGCTGAATTTCGCCGCCGGCACCGGGGGCTGTGTTTTCAAGAATTGAAAAAATCTCGGGCGGCAAAACGCATCTGCCGAGGATTGAAAACAGGGAAAGCACTTCTTCCGGAGCGGGTTTTTCAACCATGTCCGAAATGCTGTAAATTCGATCTACAATTGGTGCTACAGCCAGGGAAGAATATTTTGAAATATCGGCCTTGGGCACCTCTTTGATACAGACGGCGCCTTTCCCGTAGGCGTCATAGGCATCCAACAATTCGCGGGTGGTGGGAACGTCGCCGATAATAACGTCATCACCATACAGCACTGCAAAGGGCTCGTCACCAACAAATTGCTTTGCAGCCAGTACGGCGTGACCCAGACCTTTAGTCTCTTTTTGACGAATAAAATATATGTTGGCAAGATTTGCGGGAGCTACGGTTGCTTCGTAAAGATCGGTTTTGTTCCCGGCAAGCAGCCGCTCCTCCAACTCGGGGGCACGATCAAAATGATCTTCGATCAAGCCTTTGCCGCGATTGGTGATGATCAGTATATCTTCAATTCCTGCGGCTACCGCTTCTTCAACAATATACTGCAATGCAGGTTTGTCAACGATGGGTAATAATTCCTTCGGTACCGCCTTGGATGCCGGGAGCACGCGAGTGCCCAGACCTGCGGCGGGTATGATTGCTTTTCTGACTTTCATACAGACTACCTCATTTAAAATATTGATAAATTTTTGTCCCTTTAATGCTGTAAAACAGGGGGATGCCTAAAAAAATGCTTACTCCCAGCTCACCGCAGGCAACACAGCCCGCCTGGATCAGGAAACTGATCAAATCAAATTGACCGATGAAAAATATTTGTATTTCAGCACCGACGATCAAGCCGTTGCACAGCGCGGGCAGGATGATAGATAAAAGGGGAAAACCTTTGCATTTGATGTTTCTTGTTTTATAAATCAGCAGCCCGGCAAACAGTGTTGCCAAACTTCCGAAAATCATATCCAGCGGAATGCCGCTAAACAGATTGGAAATAAAGCAGCCTACGGTAAGACCGATAACCGAATGAAATGAGAAGAGGGGGAGCATCATCAACGCTTCGGAGGCGCGAAATTGAATCGCCTGTGTGGTGCTTCCGGGAAAAATAACCGACTGCGTCAATGTTAATACGACATAAAGTGCTGCAGTCATTGCACAAATGATTATGCCACGTGTATTTTGTTTCAAAAATAACGCCATCCTTAGTATATATTTTGAGTCCGGGGTTTGCGACGGACTTATTTGATTTTTAGAGACTGGCTTTTAATTTTTCAATGGCTGCCTTCAGGCGGGCGAGGGTTTCGTCCTTGCCCAACAGCCATGCCAGCTCAACGCCGCCGCCGGGGGTGAATTGCTTACCGGAGAGGGCGGTACGAAGCGGCCAAAGAACGATGCCGTTTTTGACCTCCATTTCAGCAATCAGAGCAAACAGGGCATCGTGAATTGTAGGTTGGTCCCAGTTTTCGACTGCTTCTAATACTGGCAGGATCTTTTCCAAAGAAACAAGAGAATTCTCGGGATTGGTTTTCATTTTTTTGTGGGTGTACAATGCAATGTCATATTCGGGAACGGCATCGAAAAAGTCGATCTGGTCGGGAATTTCGCTGAGCAACTGTACACGCGTCTGCATTAATGCGGCAATTTCCTTTTTGTCAATTTGCGGCGCTTTGATCGTTTTTTCAATATAGGGGAGCGCCATTTCATAGAAGACTTCGGGATCAAGTTCTTTGATGTACTCACCGTTGAGCCAATTTAGTTTTTCGGGATCAAAGATGGCAGGGGACTTGGAAATGCCGGACAGTTCAAATGCTTCCACCAATTCCTCCAGCGTAAATTTTTCTCGTTCGCCTTTGGGTGCCCACCCGAGCAATGCAATGTAGTTGAGAACGGCTTCTTTTAAGTAACCTTTGGTGATGAAATCTTCATAAGATGCGTCGCCGTCGCGCTTGGAAAGCTTTTTGGTGGGGGTGCGCATCACAGGGGGGCAGTGGATGTAAGTGGGAATCTCCCAGCCGAATGCTTCATAGAGCAGATTGTATTTGGGGGCGCTGGACAGATATTCATTGCCTCGAACAACGTGAGTGATGCCCATCAAATGATCGTCCACAACGTTTGCAAAGTTATAGGTAGGCAGACCGTCGGTTTTGATCAGGATCTGATCGTCCAGCTCGTCGTTGTTGACGGAAATTTCGCCGTAAACAGCATCAACGAAGGTGGTTTGTCCCTCTGTGGGGCATTTTTGACGAATGACAAAGGGTTTGCCGGCGGCAAGATTGGCCTCAACTTCTTCTTTGGAAAGGTTTCTGCATTTTCCGTCATACCGGTGCGGAATCTTGGAGATCTGGTGGATCAGACGCAATTCCTCCAGGCGATCCTTATCGCAAAAACAGTAATAGGCATGACCTGTTTCAACCAATTTCTTGGCATACTCCATGTACAGACCCTGGCGTTCGGACTGAATATAGGGGCCGTAATCGCCGCCGATGTCGGGGCCTTCGTCCCAAATCAGACCGGTTTCCCGCATGGTGCGATAAATCAGGTCAACTGCGCCTTCGACATAGCGTTCCTGATCCGTATCCTCGATACGTAAGATAAACTTACCGTCGTTTTTCTTGGCGATAAGATAAGTGTACAGGGCAGTGCGCAAATTGCCTACGTGCATATAGCCGGTGGGGCTGGGCGCAAATCTCGTTCTAACCATTATAAACATTTCCTCCTATTGGCGGGCATAATATGCCAGCATAAATAATAACAATAATATAATACATTTTTTCATATGGTATTGTCAAGTAGATAAATTTGTGTTAAAATGTTTGGCGTGAAATAATATCTTCTTAAAGGAGTAGATGAAAATGATAGGAGATAAAAAAGTTATTTTCAGCGGAATTCAACCCAGTGGTATTATCACACTGGGCAACTATATCGGCGCTGTTAAAAACTGGTCTGCTTTGCAGGATGAGTATGCCTGCATTTATTCGGTGGTGGACATGCATGCGATTACGGTGCGGCAAACTCCGGCCGATTTGCGCCGTCGTTCTTTGGAAACGCTGGCTATTATTATTGCCTGCGGAATTGACCCTAAAAAAAGTTTGTTGTTTATTCAAAGCCACGTGCCGCAGCACGCGCAGCTTTCTTGGGTACTTAATTGCTATACTATGTTCGGCGAGTTGTCCAGAATGACGCAGTTTAAGGATAAATCCAAGCGACATGCCGACAATATTAATGCGGGACTGTTTGATTATCCCGTGCTGATGGCTGCCGACATTTTGTTGTACCAGGCTGATCTGGTGCCGGTTGGCGTGGATCAAAAGCAGCATCTGGAGTTGGCCAGAAATATTGCAGAGCGTTTTAACGGGTTATACAGCCCCACCTTTGTTGTGCCGGAAGGATACATTCCGCCGGTAGGGGCCAAGATTATGTCGCTGACCGAGCCGACCAGGAAAATGTCGAAATCGGATGATAATCCCAAGTCCTACGTCAGCATTATTGATGACGAGGCAACCATTATTAAGAAATTTAAGTCTGCCGTTACCGACAGCGATATGGAAATTGTTTACGGCGAAGGTAAAGACGGTATAAATAATCTGTTGACCATCTATTCCGCTGTAACCGGTAAAACGATCGCACAGGCTGAGCAGGAATTTGCAGGTCAGGGCTACGGCGCGTTTAAATTGGCGGTAGGTGAGGCGGTTGCCGCCCATCTTGCGCCGATACGTGATACGTATAATGATTTGTTAAAAAATAAGGATTATCTGGAAAGCATCTACAAAGAGAGCGCGGCGCAGGCATCGGCAATTGCCGAACGTACCTTGCGTAAGGTTTATAAGAAAGTTGGCTTTATTGCCGGATAAGTGAGATAGAATTATGGAACTTACACAAATTATTTTAGCGGGCTGTGCGTTTGTGCTGGCAATGGCGCTTTCGTTTATTTTCACTCCCGTGGCTAAAAATTTTGCCTTTCGTGTCGGCGCCATTGACGTACCTAAAGACAGTCGACGGATGCACAAGAAACCCATTCCGCGGCTGGGCGGCATCGCTATTTTTACGGCGTTCTTTTTGGCGATGATCTTTTTGTCTCTGGACTTTATGGACAATCAGGTGCGCGGTATTTTGATGGGTGCCCTGATCATTGTGGTACTTGGCGTTGTGGACGACGTGCTGGCCCTTAAACCGCTGGTAAAAGGAATTCCGCAGATTTTTGCGGTATTTCTGCCGGTGTTTTTCGGTGTTCGTATCGAACGACTTCCCAATTTTCTGTCCGGCGATGCATATATTTCGCTTCCGCTGATTTGGCAATACGTGATTACGATGATCTGGATCATGGCGATTTTGAACGCCGTTAATCTGATTGATGGTTTGGATGGCCTTGCCTGCGGTGTTTCGACCATTATGTGCTTATGTCTTTCGGCGATTGCATATTTACTGCACGATTACGTTGTGATGATTTTGGCGTTGTCTTTGGCAGGCGCGTGTGTCGGATTTTTGCCCTACAATTTGAATCCGGCAAAGCTGTTCATGGGTGATACGGGAGCGATGTTTATCGGCTACACTCTCGGTTGCCTTATGGTGCTTGGCCCATTTCAGGCGTCAGATATCATTACGTTTGGCGTGCCGTTTCTGGTACTTGGTTTGCCGATTTTTGATATGGGTTTTGCTGCGGTGCGCCGCATTCTCAGTGGCCGCAGTCCGTTTTCCGGCGATAAAAAGCATTTGCATCATAAGTTGGTTGCAATTGGACTGTCACAGCGGAAGGCTGTTGCGGTTTTGTACAGCATCAGCGCCATTTTGGGCATCGTTGCCGTTATGTTGACCGGCGAAGGCTTTGCCCGCGCATTTTTTGTGATTGCATTGATTTTTGCTATGATTGCAGTTGGACTTTTGATTATGCTTCGTCACAGCAATAAACAAGAAGAGGAAATTCAAAACGAGCAAGAGCAAATTGAGCAGGGGGAAGAGTGATTTTTCTTTGCTTTTATATAAAATTAGTAGTTTTATTGTTATGAAAGGAGAAACCTATGAACATTGTGTGTTTGGATATGGAAGGGGTATTGGTTCCCGAAATCTGGATTGCTTTTGCAGAAGCAAGCGGTATTCCCGAGTTGAAGCGAACCACAAGAGACGAGCCGGATTATGATAAGTTGATGAAATATCGCATAGATATCCTCAAACAACACGGCCTCGGACTGAAAGAAATTCAGCAAACGATTGAAAAAATTGATCCATTGCCCGGCGCTCGAAAGTTTTTGGATGAGTTACGTAAGCTGACACAAGTGATTATTCTCAGCGACACGTTTACTCAGTTTGGAATGCCACTGATGAATAAATTGAATTGGCCCACCCTGTTTTGCAACACTTTAGAGGTTGCTCCCGACGGTGAAATTGTCGGATATAAGATGCGCGTGGAAAAGTCCAAGTTTACTACGGTTAAAGCGCTGCAGTCCATTGGTTTCGATACTATTGCTGCCGGCGATAGTTATAATGATTTGGGTATGATTCAGGCCAGTAAAGCCGGCTTCTTGTTTAAGAGTACGGAACAGATTAAATTGGATCATCCGGAGATTCCCGCTTACGAAGAGTTTGATGACCTTTTGGCGGCGATTAAAAAAGTTTTGGATTAATAGAAATAGAAATGGAGGAATTTAATATGCAAAATGACGTGCGTTCGGAAACTATGGTTCGCATCACCACAAAGGAATTGGCAGATGCGTTTATTGCCGAGCAGGTTAAAGAGATTCGTGCCCAAGTGGGCGACAAAAAGGTGTTGCTGGCCTTGTCCGGCGGTGTTGACTCTTCTGTTGTTGCCGCATTGCTGATTAAGGCGATCGGCAAACAATTGGTTTGCGTTCACGTGAACCATGGCCTGATGCGCAAGGGAGAGAGCGAGGACGTGATCAAGGTGTTCGGTGATGAGATGGATGCCAATCTGGTGTATATCGATGCCACCGATCGTTTTTTGAATCTGCTGGCCGGCGTTGCCGATCCTGAACAAAAAAGAAAAATCATCGGCGCCGAATTTATTAACGTGTTTGATGAAGAGGCGGCAAAACTTGAGGGAATCGAGTTTTTGGCTCAAGGCACGATCTATCCTGATATTCTGGAATCTATTAAAGCAAAAGAAAGCGGTAAGCCCGTAAAATCTCATCATAATGTTGGCGGTCTGCCGGAGGATATGAAAATGGAGCTTGTCGAGCCGATCAAGCTGCTTTTTAAAGATGAAGTTCGCGTTGTGGGCGAGGCGTTGGGATTGCCCCATGCCATGGTTTACCGTCAGCCGTTTCCGGGTCCCGGCCTCGGTGTTCGTTGCTTGGGTGCCATTACACGTGATCGTTTACATGCGCTTCGCGAAGCGGATGCAATTTTGCGTGAGGAATTTGCCCTCAGCGGTCTGTCTGAGAAGGTTTGGCAGTATTTTATTGCCGTGCCGGATATGAAGAGTGTGGGCGTTAAGGATGAAAAGCGCTATGAGGGTTGGCCGGCCATTATTCGTGCGGTCAACACGACCGATGCTATGACTGCAACAATCGAAGAGATTCCTTATGCTCTGCTGCATCATATTACTGACCGTATTACGCATGAGGTGGATGGCATCAATCGTGTGTTGCTCGATCTCACCCCCAAGCCCATCGGCACCATTGAATGGGAATGATATAAACTGGCTTACAAGTGCAGGAAAACCCATGGAAATAAAGGGTTTTCGGGCATTTTATATTTTAATGAAAATGACTTTGCAACACTTTTGCAACACGCAGTGTGAATTTTATAAAAAGGAATGGTTACAAGTGGCTATCAAGTTTATATAAAATTTTTTTGAATAGCCGCACATTTTACTGTCATAATCCGTTAAACATTATGAAGGGAGGTTTCACTTAAAATGGATATTGAAGAACAATATGACAAAATATACCGCTATTGCTATTTCAAGATATATGATGAGCAAGTAGCACAGGATATTACACAAGAGACCTTTCTTCGTTTTTACAAGCAAGGATCAAATCCTGGCAGGGAAAAAGAGCAGTCGTATTTGTATACGATAGCAAAGAATCTGTGCATTGACCACTTCAGAAAGCATACGGCTGAAAGCTTGGAAGAAATAACAGAAGAAGCTACAGATGACCCAACAGAAGATCTGATAAGTAATTTAACATTAAGAATGACCATATCAAAATTGCCGGAGGATGAACAAGAATTGATTTTCTTGCGATACGTAAACGAAATATCCGTTACAGCGATCTGTAAGATTACCGGTTTGTCCCGATTTGCCGTTTATCGAAAGCTATCCAAATCATTGAAATGGCTCAAGGAAGAATTGTCAAAGGAGGGATTTTCAAATGAATAATAAGCTGAAGCGCAATATTCAAAAAGCATTTGCAGCTCCTGAACCAAATCAACAGGAAAAGGTAAGATTTTTAAGGTCATTGACTCAGCCGCAGATCGGTATGTTTCGGTTTATATTGGTGCAGGCCTCATACGTGAGAAAATCATCATGGGTTCTGTCCTGCTTGATATTATTACTTGCGCTGTTCTGTGCTTACAGTATCAGCGAAAATACATTATGGGTTGTATCTGCATTTGTTCCTTTATTGGGGCTTTTGGCAGTTACGGAAAGCACACGCTCAATGGCGTATGGAATGAGCGAATTTGAAATGTCCACACGTTTTTCATTAAAAAGCGTGGTCCTCGCAAGAATGAGTATTTTGGGACTGATCAATTTCGTCATAATTGCCTTTCTTACACCTATGTGCTGTATTGGCAATGATTTTTCTCTGCTTCAAACGGGGATGTATCTTATGGTTCCCTACCTTTTGACTGTAAATTTCAGTTTGTGGATCGCTCGCCGTGTCAATGGTAAGGAAGCTGTTTATGGGTGTATGTGTGTTGCCGTAATTGTCAGTGGTATCAACACCGCTTTGCATTTTGTGACAGATCTCGTATATCAAGAAATTCACATCGGTTGGTGGCTTGTTTTGTCGGTTTTCTTACTCATTGAGTTGGCATATGAAATACATTGTATGATGAAGCGAACGGAGGAATATACATGGAACTTATCATTGACGGATTAACAAAGCAATTTAAGAACAAAATCGCAGTAGACCGTGTCAGCCTGCGTTTGCATAACGGCGTTTTTGGCCTTTTAGGCACCAACGGCGCAGGGAAAACAACTCTAATGCGTATGCTCTGTGGCATCCTGCTGCCTACAAGCGGCACTATCACTTTTGATGGTATAGACGTGAGCGAGGAAGGGTATCGAGCAATACTCGGGTATTTACCTCAGGATTTTGGCTATTATCCTGAATTTACTGCTATGGATTTTCTGTTGTATATGGCGGCATTGAAGGGGCTGCCCAAGAAGTCAGCGAAACGGCGAGCAAATGAACTTCTGGAATTGGTCGGTCTGCAAGACATGGGCCGCAAAAAGATCAAAACGTTTTCGGGCGGTATGAAGCAGCGACTGGGGATCGCTCAAGCACTGCTGAACAACCCGAAGCTGCTGATCCTCGACGAACCCACCGCCGGATTGGACCCCAAAGAACGCGTGCGCTTCCGAAACCTTATCCAACAACTCGGTAAAGACAGCATCGTACTTCTGTCCACCCATATCGTTTCCGACATAGAGCATATTGCCGATGAGGTACTCATGATGAAAGATGGAACCTTGATTTATAACGGAACATGGGACGAACAAATGGGTGATTTAGAGAGATTCTATCTTGCACAATTCGAGGAGGGGAGCCATGAATAATCTGTTTACTCTATACGGCTATGAGCTTAAAAAGCTGATGCAGAAGAAGCTAGTTTGGATCGCTCTTTTTGTTTGTATGGCGGTCATTGCCTTTTCGATACTTTTTCCTTTAATGGGCAGTTATTCGGTAAACGGCTCGTATGTAGGTACAAACTATGAAGAGCATCTGATCAATCAAGAATACCGAAAAGCACTCAGCGGTAAGCCTATAGACCACTCCCTCTTGGAGGAGACGGTTGCTGCATACAATGATCTGCCCACAGGAAGCAATTATCTTTTAACCGAAGAATACCGTACCTACGCTCAACCGTACAGAGAGATCTTTAATTTGATTCGAGTATGGACGGGTATGGATAAAGAAGCAATCGAACAGTGGTCTCCTGATGAAGCTGCGTTATATGCTGCCATGAGAGAACGCTTTGAAGAATCGGCTGTTAAAAACTATCTGACTGAGGCTGAGATTTCATATTGGCAAAGTCATGCAGATAGTCTTGAAACTCCTGTTGTATAT
>JAZQDW010000076.1:0-2680 GCA_045546995.1 Eubacteriales bacterium | reverse complement strand
CAACGGAATCGTTGCCGGTCTGACCCCCACCACCTTCGGTCCCGATGAGAATATCACTCGTGAGCAGATCTGCGCCATTATGGTACGCTACTGCGACAAGAAGGATATCGAGCTGCAGAAGATCAACGCCGCCATCACCTTCAAGGATGCGGCCAAGATCTCGAAGTACGCTCGCTCCGCCGTTAAGGCCTGCCAGATGGGCGGTCTTGTCAACGGTGAAAAGACCACCGGCGGCTATAACTTCCGTCCTCAGGGCAATGCCTCCAGAGCAGAAGTTGCCACCATCATTATGAATTTTGCAAAGACGTACAAATAAAATGTTTGAGTGAAAATGATTGTGTCGAAAGACGTGATTGGATTGCTCTGCGGCAGCCGCCGCATGAACTTTGCAAAAACTTATAAATAAGTGATTACTTTCAACGAGGAAACACCGCAAGGTGTTTCCTCGTTGTTTTTCTGCCACGCTTTTTTCGGACGCGCTTGTATTTTCGGTTTTCCTGGATTATAATGATAATCAGTAAAGAACAAAGGAGAATTGGCAATGAAACGCAGAGCGATTTGTTGGATACTGGTGCTGTTGATGGTACTGCAGGGGATGGGCTATGCCCTTCCGGCGGCGGCAGAAACGTCAGTGCAGAGTATCGAGCGGCCGTTGTATGCGGCGCCCATAGACGAGGAGTTTGCCGGTACGGTCAACGTTGCGGCATTGCGTGAATATTTGAAAACCGAACTGCAAAAATCGCCTGCAACCGTAAGCATTTCTGCCTACGGCGTGCACGAGGATGATATCAACCTGCTGGGGGAGCTGATCTGGAACAATATTCCCGAGGCGTTTCACGTGGGCGGCCTTTCCTGGCGGACCAACAGCAGCGGTATCATCACGCAGCTGAGCATCCGATATGAGGCGTCGCTGAAAGCAGACTATGCCGCCACGTTGCAAAAATGTACGGCTGTGGCGCAGGAGTTGACCGCTGATCTGAAGGACAGCGCGTTAAGCCAGGCGGAGTTGGCGCTGGTGCTGCACGATCGGCTGGTGGTGCATTGTGAGTACGACTATGACAACTATCTAAACGGCGCCATTCCCGAGACCAGCTATTGTATGGTGGGGCCGCTTGTCGATGGGATCGGCGTTTGTCAGGGGTATGCCATGGCTTATCAGTTTTTGCTCAGGCAGGTGGGCATCGACAGCTATTATTGCTCCTCGGATACCCTCGATCACGGCTGGAACATCGTAAAGATCGACGGCAAATGGTATCACGTGGATTGCACCTGGGACGACCCGGTGCAGGATAAAAAGGGTAGAGTGCTGCACAACAATTTCCTGTTGTCCAGCAATGCGTTGTACAACGCCGGCAGTAACGGGCATAAGGCGAGCGATTATGACACCACGCCCACTGACACCACCTACGACAGCTATTACTGGCAGGGCATTAAGGGGCAGATCTGCACCTACGAGGACGCCTTGTATTACGTGGGGGAGGATTCCATTGTTCATCGCAAAAACGGCACAGAAACAGAACTGACACCGGCCGAATACGTATGGCGCACGGCCACCGGCGGTCGATGGATCGGCAATTACAGTCGGTTGGCCGCAGACGGACAGTATTTGTACTATTTGCACGGCAATGCGCTGTATGCTTATGATCTGGAAACGGGTGTCGCCAAACAGTTGTATACCCTTTCCCTCAGCGCGGGGGAGGGCATCGGCGGCTTTTATCTGGAGGATGACACCGTCTATATGGAGGTCTATGCCACACCCAATGATAACGCACCGCTTCGTACCTTGTCTTGCGCCGTTGAACTTTGCGTTCATACCTCCACCCGATTGGTGGCGGATACGCCTGCCGGCTGTGTGACCGTTGGCGTGGGCCATACGGTGTGTAACGCTTGCGGCAAAACGGTGCAGACCGGCGTGACCATCCCTTCACTGGGCGGTCACACTCCCGGTGAGATTGTGGTTGATATGGTTGCTACCTGCTGGGAAAACGGTAAGGGGCATCTGGCTTGCGTTACCTGCGGCACGGCCGTTGAAACGGGGATCGTAATTCCCGCCACCGGCGAGCACGTATGGGCCGCCACCCTGACGCAGGGCGAAGCCACTCACTATTATGCTTGTACCACCGACGGTTGTACTGCCAGAAATGAAGAGAACGCTCATACCGCCGGCGAGGTAATTGAGGATACTCCCGCCAGCTGCGGTGCCAACGGTGTCGGCCATAAGGATTGTACCGTTTGCGGTAAACTGATGGAGAAGGATGTTGTCATCCCCGCCACCGGTGAGCACGTTGCCGCCGAAGAGCCGGCTGTAGATATTGCTCCTACCTGTATTCAAGAAGGTAAGGGGCACATCGTTTGTGATGGCTGTGGCATTACGTTGCAGGAGAATGTTATGATCCCCGCCACCGGCGAGCACGTTGCCGCCGACGAGTTGGTTGAAGACATCGCTCCCACCTGCGGCGTCGCCGGCGTAGGCCATAAGGTCTGCGGCTCCTGCGGCATCACGCTGGAAGAAAACGTTGCCATCCCCGCTACCGGCAACCACACTTGGGACAATGGTGTTGTCACCACCGAGCCTACCACCAATACCGAAGGCGTTAAGACCTTCACCTGTACCGTCTGCGGTGAGACCAAGACCGAGAAGATCCCCACCACCGGTGTGGACGTACTGACCGTCTTTAAG
>JAZQDW010000075.1:0-53853 GCA_045546995.1 Eubacteriales bacterium | reverse complement strand
GAGGACTGAGGGAGAGATAACGAAACTTCCCATTCTGCCCCTATCCTCTCTCCCTCCGTCTTTTTGCTACGCAAAAATCCACCTCCCTCGTCAGAGGGAGGCGAGGCACAAGTTGCCCTCTGCTCCTTATTTAGACCGTTCCTTTTCCTGCTCATCGCTAAAGCTCTATCGGGCCACGCGACTATCGCGTGGTTTTCGGTTACAAAAAAACTCCCGCAGATAAAGATCTGCGGGAGTTTTGTCATTATGCAATATAAGATGCGATCTTAGCAACCGTCTTATCGTTGACGGTAACCACGTTCTTTTCTGCCAGCGCAGCAGACTGCTCGGTATACTTTTCATTCGTATAGTCAGTCTTAACGGCATGTTCCCAAGCGGGCAGACCGTTGCCGACAAAGTACATGGTATGATAACCGTATTCGGTCTCCACCACGCCGGTATCGCCGGTCTTACGGGCGGCGTCAAAGGACCATTTCTCAAAGGCCTCTACCATTTGGCCGGTCGAGAAGTTTTCAATCAGACCACCGGTCTCTTTAGAGCCGGTATCGTCGGTATTGTCGTGTACCAGAGCGGCAAAAGCATCCTCGGTGCCACCGTTCTTCTTCCACTGTGCCAACAGATCCTCTGCCTTCTTTTTAGCCTCGGCCTTTGCAGCGGCATCAGCATCCTCGGCAACGCTGGTCAAAATATGACGAACGGTTTTCGTAATCGTGGTATCACGGTAGGCGGGCTTGAGCAACATAAATACCTTATAGCACTCGCTGCTCTCATCCTCGACCACCTTGATCTGGCCGGCCTTGGTGGTGCTGTCAAACAAAAAGTCAGCGCCAACGTAGCTTTCTGTATAGTCAAAGCCGGTGGTCTTGGTGGCATTCAGTTCCTTGGCCACGTCCTTTACCTTCAGTGTATTGGTGAAATAATCGGTCAGCCAGGCAACGTAAGCATCCTCTTTGCCGGTGGCCGCCAGCTTATCGGCCAGTTCCTTGGCCGCTTCCTTGGTCATAGCGGTTTCGCCTTCCTCTTCTGCCGCGGCATAGCTGAAGGAATACATACGATAATCTACCTTATCGTAGTTGTTTTTATGCTCTTTGTAATATTTCTCCATATCCGCCTTGGTGCAGGTGATCTCTTCCTGCATCTTGGTCTGATACTCGGAGGCAAGCATGGAAATGTTGATAAACTCGCCAATGGCTTCTTTGGTCAGACCGGGGGCGTAATTAGCCGGATCGATCTGTTCCAGCGTGGCGTCCATTTCGCTCTTGGCGTGCTCATCCAATTCAATGCCGTCTGCCTTGGCAGCCTCGGCAAAAACCAGGGTCTGCTGTACCTGGGCCACAGCCTGCTCCATCAGGTATTCATACCAGGTCTGGGTGGGGCCATCCTCCGAATTGGAGGGATAATTCTGCGCTTTCAACGATTTGCTGGTATCCAGACCGATGGCCTGCAGATAATCAGCGTTGCTGTTGATAAAGTTGGAAACGTAGTTTTGGAAATAATACATCATCTGGCCGTTGGTTACCTTATAATTGGCAGACTCAACTGCGACGTCACGATTCAAATAAACACCGTTGTCACGGTTGGCGCTGTCCACAATGGAATAACCGATCCAACCCAGCAAGCCTACAACCAAAACCAAAGAGGTCACCACCGAGATGATCCGAACGATCTTATCTCTGCGTTCCTTCTTCTTTGCGGCAATTTTCTTTTCTTTTACCTCGTCAGCTCTCGCCAGACGAGCACGTTGTCCTTTTCCCATGGGGATCTTCCTTCCTATTTATAAACTAATACATTTATTTTATCATACATTCCGATAAAAATAAAGACCTTTTTGTAAACTTTTGTGGTGGCAGTCACAGTGCAATCTGCGAATACTCGAGCACATACAATAGGTACCCGCGCTTTAAAGCCTGCACCAGCGGTGCGGGCTTTGCCGGACACGACTGCAGGGTCGCCCTGCGGTGCGGTCTTTGCCGGACACGACTGCAGGGTCACCCTGCGGCGCCAAGTGCAAAAAGTGAGAGATCTGTCGATCTCTCACTTTTTTATTTTTGACAGAAAAACTCAACCTCTTCGCCCACCGGACCGATGCAAAATGCGATCCGCGCCGGATAGGGTGGTTCGGAGGAGATCACAATATCAGTCGGTTCCATCGTGACCTGATACCCCGCCGCACGCACGGCCGCAATGCAACCGTCTACATCATCGGTGGCCAACGCCAAATGACGCAATGCGCCGGCACCCAGCTCATCGGGTGCGTCGGAAAACAACTCCAACAGAGCATCCCCGGTGGACAGCATTGCAGCCGGCGCCTGCTCACTACCCCATTGGCGCACCAGGGGCAGACCCAAAATATCGTGATAAAATTCCATCAGTTTTTGATAGTGATCCAATCCCTTGGCCTTCAGTGCAATATGATGCACACCTTTAATTTTTGACTGCATAACCGCTCCTTATTTCGAGGAAGGTATAAAGGGACGAATGGCACCGGCCACAGTAGATACGGGCATGGTCTGCAACACGATTTTACCGGGTCCGGTAATACGGGTATTAAACAAACCCTCGCCGCCGAATACGGCATTTTTGAAGCCCTTGACCGTCACGATATCCATATTGCAGGTCGCATCCATCATTGCCAGATAACCGGTGTCTACCACCATAACCTGACCGGGCGCCAGTTCGTATTCGCAGGCATAGCCGTCGATTTCGACGAATGCGATGCCGTTACCGCTGAGGCGTTGCATAATAAAGCCCTCGCCGCCCAACAATCCGGAGGTAAATTTCTTTTGGAAATGAACGGAAAGCTCCACGCCTGCCGTTGCGGCCAAAAAGCCACTCTTCTGTACGATCACGTCCTGACCGGGTTTAATCTCGATGGCGCGAATACTGCCGGGAAAACTGGCGGCGAAAGTGATCTCGCCCGGGCCACCGGTCGCGGTGTAGCGATTTTGGAACAGAGCCTCGCCTGCAAATACGCGGCCAAGCGCCTTGCCGATACCGCCGCCCACGGTTTCCATTTGCATATTGGGCGTCATCCAGCTCATACTGCCCCGCTCAGTGATCATTGCTTCCCCTGCATCCAATTTGCAGATCACAGCGCTTAAAGGTTCACCAACGATTTCATACGTCATAATTGTATCCTCCTATTTTTAAATTTATCTATAAGCATTATATCATATCAGATGACTGAATACAACATTTTTTGACATATGCGCTCTACGCAATAAATATCCCCCCGCATAGGGGGGATTTCATTTTCGGGCATAGCCCTAATACCACTGGCAGCACCGGGGTGTGCTTTTTATTGGCCTGCCAGCCGTGCATTGATTACCAGCTGCCCATAAATGGGCTGCACAGCCTGCCTTGGCTCCCTCTGACGAGGGAGCTGTCCGAGCGTCAGCGAGGACTGAGGGAGAGATGACGAAACTTCCCATTCTGCCCCTATCCTCTCTCCCTCCGTCTTTTTGCTACGCAAAAATCCACCTCCCTCGTCAGAGGGAGGCGAGGCACAAGTTGCCCTCTGCTCCTTATTTAGACCGTTCTTTTTCCTGCTCATCGCTAAAGCTCTATCCAACCACGCGACGATCGCGTGGTTTTCGGTTACAAAAAAGATCTCCCGACAAATGTCGGGAGATCTTTTAAAGTTTTGTTTACTTCAGGCAGTTGTTCCAGAAGTTCATAATCAGTACGGCAATCTCAGCACGGTTTGCGGTTGCAGTGGGACGGAAGGTTCCGGCCACGTCACCGTTTACGATGCCGGCGCGCTGACAGGTATAAACCGCTGTCTTGGCCCATTTTGCAATGGAAGCGTCGTCGCTGAAGGTCTTTTTGGCGTTGTTCATCTCCAACTCGGCGCCTTCATAGTCGGCGTAGGAGATGATCATTCTGCACATTTCCTGACGGGTAATGGCACGGTCGGGCTGGAATACGTAGTTACCGGTACCGGCAACGATGTTATTCACTCTTGCCCACTCGATGTAGCCAAAGTAGTAAGAACCATCCTTAACGTCCTCAAAGTAAGCGTGCGTGTAATCGTCCGCATCCACACCGCTCAATCTACCCAGAATGGTGACGAACATACCGCGGCTGGTAGCCATGGTGGGAGCGAAGGTCTTGGCGCTGGTACCCGCCATCAGGCCGGAGTTGTAAACAAAGTCTACAGCGCCGTGATACCAGGCTTTCTTGGATACGTCGGTAAAGGGATCGCATTCGTTAACGATCTGCTCGATGGCTTCTTCTTCCACGATCTCGTCGCAAACGGTACAATACTTAACGCGCAGGCCATGACCGTCGGTGGTGGGAGGCGTAACAACGACCCATTCGGTGGGTTTATGACCGGGAGCCGTGATGACAATATCCAGATCTTCAGCACCGCAAACGGAGCAAACGTAGTCGCGCAGACCGTCCTCGGTACAGGTGGCTTCCAGCGTATTAACGTGGATCGCCTTATGTCCGGTAGCAGCAATCGCCTTCTCATCAAAGACGTCGCCACAAGCGGTACACATATAGGAAGAAACACCGGCAGTGGTGCAGGTAGCGGGCGTCGTAACAACCCAGACGTTCTCGAGATGACCCTTGCTGGCAATTGCCTTGGTCTCCAGTGTCTCGTTACAAGTTGTACAATAACGCTCAGCCTTACCATCTTCTGTGCAAGTAGGCTCTTTCACGGTATACCATACACCGCTGTTATGACCAAGAGCTGCAATGGGCTCGTTTACACTGTCATTACATACCTTACAGGTCAATTCTCTTTCGCCGGCCTCGGTACAGGTAGGCTCTTTGTTGATATTGGTTTCAATATAATCGTGGGGCAGTGCGGGGATCACGGTTACGTTGCAGATGTCACCGCAATCGGAACAGATCTGATGCTTCTCGCCGGGAGCGGCGCAAGAGGTCTCGGTTACAATGATCCACTCGCCGTCTGTGTTCTCGTGCAAGCAGTAACCCATATCGGTGATATCGGTTCTGGCAACGGTACACAGCAGACAGTGACGGGATTTTTCACCCTTGACAGTACCGGTAGGTTTGATGTCAATGGTAAACTCAGTATCCCAAACGTGATCAATCAGCGGCAAGTCTCTGGTTTCTTCTTCCTCACACTCGATACATACTCTGTATTCGATACCGTGGGTAACGCAGGTAGACTTGCTTCTCAGCGCCCAGCCACCCCATTGGTGACCGCCCTTGCTGGGAATCGGCTCGGTCGTAACGTGACCGCAGGAGGCCCGCTGACAGGTGTAGGTCATAATACCTTCTTCGGTACAGTTGGGATACTTGGTAACCTCTGCCTTATAGTCATGAGAACCGTTGGCGGGAGCGGGAGTGGTGTACGAATCACCGCAGTTCTGACAGGTATAGGTCAGAATACCGTCTTCCACACAGGTGGGTTCTTTGGTGGTAACTGCCACATAGTCGTGACCGGTTACGGGAATCACTTCATCGTGAGAGGTGTTACAACCGTGACAAGTGTAGGTCATTACACCCTCAGTGTCGCAGGTTGCGGGCGTTTTAACGGTAGGAACAAAGTTGTGTTCACCGGTAGAAGGAACATCCTTGGTGTAAGTATGGCTGGGATCGTTCTTACAGGTGTAGGTCATAACACCGGGATGCATACAGTCATGCACGGGGTTCTCCACGCCTTCGTCCCAATCGTGGCCGGTCTGCGGAATGGCCTGGGTGGCCAGAACGGCGCCACACCATTTACAATTTTGAGTTTCGCTACCGGCCTCTTCACACTTGGGAGCGGTAACTACGTTCCAGGTACCGTCGCTTTCACAGGGAACAACGGCGATATCCTGCTCGGTCTTGGTGGCCTTGGAGCCGTCTGCCTTACAATTGGTGGCCGTACAGGTATACAGGGTGGTACCCATTACCTGACAGGTGGGAGCAATGCTTACGACGCCACTGTCCCAAACGTGAGCGCCGGTGGCGGGCAGAATTTCTTTCCAAGCGTCGATCTCTCTGCCGCAGTCGTCACAGGTGTAGGTCTTGTAACCGTCGGTGCCGCAGGTTTCGGCAACGTGGTCCTTGATCGTCTTGCTGCCGCCGTGAGCGCAGGGCAGTTCCATGGTCACCTTGGTGACACAGCCAACGCCGGTAGCGCTCTTCTTGACCATAACGTAGACGGTCATATTAGGCTTGGTAAATGCACCGGTGATGGGGCTGGTGCAGGCCTGGTCGGCATATACACCCGCGATCTCAGCGCCGCTGATGCCCTTAAAGGCATTCTCGGCGGTCAGCCCGGTTTGAGCGGTCTTGATGGTGGCATAGTTGATGCCGTCAAACTTACCGTGCTCAATGGAGGTGTAGCCGTTGTCGTCCAGATATACCTCGGTATTCTTGGTGGTCAAGGCGCGATCCAGATAGTACCAATCGCTCTTGGAGGTGTGCTGCGCCAGAGCGGGGCTCATCAGCTGAACGACGTCCTTACCGCCTACGGTCTTACCGTAGAAGTTTTCGTCCAGGTTGACAAGCTCGGTGTCGTGAGCCTTGCCGCTAATGTAGGTACCGCCAACCTTGGGCTGATTGATAAAGGCGTTGCCCTCAATAACGTAATCGTTGACTTTACCCATAATAGCGGGCGTCCAGAAGTAATAGTTGGCGCCGTGGGTAGTGTCGGCAGTATCGATTACCGTATTGTTGGTAAAGTAATAATCGGTACCGGCAGGGTTGTCGGGAGCGCCGCCGCGATAGGCATAGGCCGCCGTGGTGGAAATATCCTCAAAGATATTGTTGTCCAGCTCGTGCTTAAAGCCTGCAGGATAATACTCGGCGGAGTTTGCGTAAGGAGTGCCGCCCCAGGTGGAAGAGCTGACCTTCGGGTCAACGTAGTTGGGATACATAAAGTTCCAGTTATCATACATATTGATAAACTTGGAATTCTTGAGCTTAAAGGTAACCTGACCGGGATGGATCATCAGGTTTTTACCGTTGGTGGCCTGTACACGGAAGAGTGCAGAGGTGTATCTGTTTTCAACGTACATATGATCCAGGTTGACGTTGATGGCGGTGGTGTCGATGATGTTCTTATAGTCGGTCTTACCGAGACCTGCTGCATAGATATCCTTCATCTGCAGGAAGCCCTTGATACCGTAATTATCATAGCTGGTGCCGAAACCGCCGACGGTGGTGGAGGACCAACCGTTGAGGAATACGTTGTTGATGGACAGACCCAACAGGGCGCCGCGCATGGCATAGTGCCAGCCGTTTACACCAACGACTGCGTTGGAGATGTTGAAACGGGCGTTGTCAAAGACAAAACCGTCAACGTATACCGCAACCTCGGTACGGTAGATATCCCAGTAGCCGTTCTTCAGAACAGCTTCCTTGGTGGTATCAATGGCATAGCTGTTTTCGGCATTTTTGGTAATGCCACGGCCGGTGGCCAGGGTGAAGTTGTCGGTTACAGGAGAGACACCGAACTGGGGACCCAGCAGAGCCATATTGCTCTTGAGCTGGTTGTTACCGGGAGTATGGGTACCGGGCAGGAATACAACTACCTTTTTGCGGGTAGCATCGGAAGCACCGACTATTGCATCCGCCTGTGCCAGATTAAACTGAGCGACACGGTTGCTTGAATTCAAAGTATAGGTCTTGCCGTTAAATTCATAGGAGGTAACGGAGTTGGTGGGATCGATAAACAGATATTTGTCATCGGTGGCGATGCTGATGGTGAAGGTCACGTTACAAACGGACTTGTCACCCTTGAGCTGCGCCGTTACTTTATAACCGTCCAGATCCTTGGGGTTGACCTTACCGGTCACCTCGGTGCCGTTTGTATCAACCAGCTTGACGATCTCAACGCCCTCACCACGGAAGGTAAACAGATCCTTCACGTCGTGGGTGGTGGCATTGTTCTGAGGAACGATCATCAGTTTACCGTCAAAGCCGGGAACGGGACAGTGATTGTTCTGAGACTTACGGATCTCTACCTGAGAATCCGCGATCGCCATCTGGGCACCGTTGGTAACACCGAACATTTCTCTGACACCGCCGGCCATCTTGTCGGAAGCATAGATGTCCTTCATATCGTGGTTACTCTGATAGAAGGTACAAACCTCGTTGTTCTGGTTCATCACCAGAATGGAGGAGGCGTCAAAGTGGGTACCGTGAGCGTTGGCCTTGGCCGCCGCATCGGAGGTGTTGGTCAGATAGAACTTGGAGGAGAGGGTATAAGGAGTGGGAACGATGAGGGTGTTGTCCTTAAATACCCAGTCGATCTTGTTGTTGGCGGTATCAGCCAGCTTGTTCCAAGTATCGTCGTTAATGTTAAAGAAGGTACCACCGGCCGTTTTGGCCTCTCTGCCGCCGGCGCCGTTGTAACGGTCATTCAGAGCAGCGGAGGTGTACTGAATGGTGTTCTCGGAGAAGGTGAAGTTCAGCATACCGGACTGTTGAGTGAAGGCCCAACCGTTCTGGAAGGAGATGGTATCACCGAAGCCACCGTCGTCCTTAATCGTAGCCTGATCGGCGCCGTTCCACTTGCTGTTGGCAAAGGTGGTACGGACAAGCTGAGCAGGATTGTAGAACAGGTTGTTGGTGTAGCTGATGTTCAGGGAGTCCATAGCAGCCGTACCGCCGTTTGCATCGTCGGCATAGTTGCTGTCATGGGTGTAGAAACGCATCCAGTGATTGGACTTGGTGTTGTTAACAACAGAGTTCTTGATCTCCCAATGAGAACCCTTGACATCCTTACCCAAAAAGCCGGGGGCCTGACTCTTATAGGGAGTGAGATAGCAATGCATCTGGAAGCCCTGCTTGTGCTGGTCGGAAAGATAGTCGATCTCGTGGGAATCCTGATAGAAGTTATCCATCACCATACGGGTGGCGATCAGCTTGTTGTTACCGGTTGCCTTGGTGTAGTTGATCTGTTTATACTTCAGGTAGTAGTTGTTCATCTCAAAGCTACGGTTACAGGCAACACCGGCGCCACGGAAGTAGGTATTACCGTTGCTGTCCTGATACTCAACGTCGATCTGATGATAGATATTTCTAAACGTCTGAGCATAGTAAACGCCGGCAGAGGTGCCTCTGAAATAGAAGTTATGGGCGCCCTTGAAAGCCATACCGTCAACGATGTAGTGAGCATTGGTAGCTTCCCACATGGTGGAGGTGGAAACCGCTTCCTTCTTGGTGTCCACGCTTCTGCCGTTCTGAGGAGTGGGGTTGGCATGGTCAATACCGTCGGTTACGGGGGAAATACCTGCCTGGGGACCCACAACGTTCAGGGTGAACAGGTCGGTATAAGCGCCGTCATCCCAATCGGAGGGCAGGTTGTAAATAACCCACTCAGTCTTTTGCCACTGGTCACCTGCGTAGGTGCCGGGGCAAACGACAACAGTGTCGGGACCGGTGTAGTCGGCCACGGTGCCGCCATGGGCATTCCAGGCATCACGACAAGCGTAGATACCCTCTTGCAATTTTTTAAAAGCGTTTTCGCCGAGGGTCAGCTCGTAGGTAACACCGTTACCCCAAGTGGTACCGTCACCGTATTTGTAGGTGAAGGTGCCCGTGCCGAAGCTCGGGTTAACAAAGACGACGTTTGCCGCAGGGGTAAACACACCGTCATTGTCGCTGTCCGTTGCTTTAATCTTGGCAAAGCGCTCTGCTACGGACGGGGTGCCTTCCGCACTTGCCGTGGGCAGAACGATGCAGGTCAGCATGCTGACCAACATAAAGATCGCCAAAATCAAGCTGAGTAAGCGTTTAGATTTCAACATATTGCATTCTCTCCTTTTTCCGACTGACCCTTTATATATACAAGTATAATGCTTGCAATAGGTTATAAAAGTGCAGTCTATTACTCATACTATATTTTACCGCACTTTTGTCAAAAAAGCAATAGATTATTGATTGTTGAAAGTGTCAAAAAGCACAGCCTTTTTTTGTACAATATATACAAATTCAGTCATTTTCTCTCCCTCCCCTCCGAAAAGCACATAAAAAGAGCAAAGCACATTCTGCGCTTTGCTCTTTTTAACCTATTCCTTTGGCTCGACGGGATTATCGTCGGGCGGGGTCAGTTCCACGGTCTGTTCCGTCTGCGGGGCGCCGTCTGTCTCGGACGGAGCCGTTTCGGGCTCGGCCGATTGTTCCGGCTGCACCGCAGGCTCGATATAATCCGCATCTCTGCCGGCCATCACGTTTTCAAACTGCTTACCGGTCATTTTGTCATGCTCCAACAGATAGGCCGCCACGGCATCCAGCTGCGCGCGGTTTTCCTCCAGCAGTGTAAGCGCCTGCTGATAGGCCTTATCGATGAGCGCCTTGATCTCACGGTCGATGACCGCAGTGGTCTCCTCCGACCACTGGGCCTGATTGGAGAAATCACGGCCCAGAAATACCTCTCTGCTCTCGCCGCCGTACAAAATGGGGCCGAGGGCGTCGGAAAAGCCATATTTGGTGATCATACTTTTGGCAATGGAGGTTGCCCGTTGAATATCGTTGGAGGCGCCGGTAGAAATATCATCCAACGTCAACTGCTCGCTGGCGCGGCCGGCCAGCAACATCACAATGCTTTCATACAATTCATTCCGAGTCGAATAGGAGAGATCCTCCTGAGGCAGGTGCATAGTGTATCCTCCTGCCATGCCGCGAGGAATGATACTGATCTCGTGCACCGGGTCGGCGGTGGCCAAAAACTTGCTGACCACGGCGTGTCCCGCTTCGTGGAAGGCGGTCAGGCGGCGTTCTTTTTCCAGGATCTTTCTGGATTTTTTCTCCGGTCCGGCCACTACCTTCATCACCGCATCCTGAATATTGGCGCGGGTGATACTGCTCTGGTCGTGTCGGGCGGCCAACAAGGCCGCTTCGTTTAAGAGATTTTCCAGATCCGCGCCGGTAAAGCCGATGGTCTCCTTGGCAATATCGCTGAAGGAAACGTCCGCATCGAAGATCTTGCCCTTGGCGTGGACCTGCAGAATGGCCTCTCTGCCCTTCTGATCGGGGTAACCCACATATACCTGACGGTCAAAACGGCCGGGACGCAACAGGGCGGGATCCAATACGTCGGCGCGGTTGGTGGCCGCCATCACGATGATACCGCTGTTTTTGCCAAAGCCGTCCATTTCTACCAACAGCTGATTCAGGGTCTGCTCACGCTCGTCATGACCGCCGCCGAGACCCGTTCCTCTCTGTCGACCCACAGCATCGATCTCATCGATGAACACGATGCAGGGAGCCGCCTTTTTGGCTTGTTCAAACAAATCACGCACACGGCTGGCGCCCACACCTACGTACAGCTCCACAAAGTCCGAGCCGCTGATGGTAAAGAAGGGCACGCCTGCCTCTCCCGCCGTGGCTTTGGCCAGCAGGGTCTTACCCGTTCCGGGAGGGCCCACCAGCAAAACGCCCTTGGGAATACGGGCGCCCAACGTCATATATTTGGTGGGATTTCGCAAAAAGTCCACCATTTCGGCCAGTTCCATTTTTTCCTCATCGGCACCGGCCACGTCGGCAAAGGTCTTTTTATCTTTTTCGTCCTCTGCCATCCGCACACGGGCACGAGCAAAGGTCGGCGCCTTACCGCCGTTCATCTGCCGATTGGACATAACGATCATAAAGATGATCACGCCCGACAGCAGAATCAGAGGCAGATAACTGACCCACCAGGGCAACACGAAGCCTTCCTCAAAGTTATAGTCCTTGAGGTTTTTACAATGCTCCGTCAACGGCATGATATGCTCGTCAAACAAGCCGAGGCTGAGCAGTGTATGGGTCTTTTCTCCGCCATCCACCAGTTTACAGGTGACCTTGGAGCCCTCGATGGTAAAGCTTTCCACCCGGTCCTGCTCGAACAACGCCTGCAGGCCGTGGAAGGACACGTTTTTATCCTCGGCCTTGCCCCGGGAAAAGACACTCAGTCCCACCACGATCAGCGCAAAGACCAAAATGTAAAAAAACAGTCCGCCGAATCTTTTTTTCTTGTTCAAAACGGTATCTCCTTTTATTACTTACTGTATACTTCTTCCTTCAATACACCCACGTAGGGCAGATTGCGATACGCCTCGTCATAATCCAGACCGTAGCCGATCACAAACTCGTCGGGAATTACAAATCCCTCATAGTCCAGCGTAACGTCGGCCGTGCGACGGTCGGGCTTGTTGAGCAGAGCGCACAATTTGATGGAATGAGCGCCTCTGCAATCCAGCAAACGAATCAGATTGGACAGGGTGTTGCCGCTGTCCAGAATATCCTCAATGATGATCACGTCACGACCGGTAATATCCACCGTCAGATCCTTTACGATCTTGATGTTGCCGCCGGATTTGGTGCCGGCGCCGTAAGAGGATACCACCATAAAGTCGATATCCACGTCCAGATCGATGGCGCGCATCAGATCCGCCATAAACACCACGCTACCCTTCAAAATACAGACCAATACCGGATATTTGCCCCGATAATCGGCCGTGATGCGGGCGCCCAGCTCCTTTACCTTTTCTTCCAGTTGCGCCTGAGAGATGAGAATATTTTTTACATCCTTATGAAGATTCATACCTTTTTCTCCTTCATTCTCTATCCTTGATCGTGATACGCCATGCATTGCAGGTATGCTCGCCGGGGGCGCAACGCTTATCGGCGCCAAAGCCCTCCACCCACAGCACGCCTTGCTCGTCGGCTATGACCACCCTGTGCTCCCGCAGTTCCACCCTTGCCTCTGCAAACAGCTTTTTCAGCCGCTTGCCGGGCCGGCCGGGGAGATGGATGGTATCCCCTGCCGCGCGGGAACGCACGACGGGTGATGCTCCTATTGTAGCACGGTCGATATCAAAAAGTGTAAACTGACTGTGAATTTCTTTCAAATAAAGTGTGCGTCCGTCGGATAACGCCACCTTTTTTTCCAGCGGCATCGGTGGATGTCCCTCAAAACGGTCATATTTCTCCACCGTCAAACGGCCGTCTGTACAGCGGACGAACCGACGGGCGTCGATCTGCTCAACAAAGTCCCTCTCCCCCGCCGTCAAGCGATCCATCACCTGACCAAAGCGTTCCCGAGTGATGCCGGGGCAAAGGGATTGCAGATAGCGCCACACCAGCGCACGGGGCTGTTGTCCCAGGGCGCCGAGTCGGTTATGTTCCTCCATTTGGGCGGCGCAAAGGGTCAATGCCTCATCCTCCTGCCGCAAATTTTGCAACGTGACGGCAAAGCCGGCGGTGGCGGAAATATCCTGTCGGGAGCGCAAGCGCGGCAAGATCTCGTGCCGCATAAAATTACGCAGATAGTAGGTATCCGCATTACTTTCATCCTCCACCCACGACAGACCGTTTTCCATGGCGTAGGCGGCCACCTGCTCCTCCGATACGTCCAGCATCGGACGGATGATCCCCTCCCGACGGTAGGGAATGGAGGCCAACCCCTTACTGCCGCTGCCACGACACAGATTGATGAGCAGCGTCTCCATACAATCATCCAAATGATGGGCCGTCGCCACCAGCTCTCCCGTCCGGCATAGAGCATCGAAAATGCGGTAGCGTTCTTCCCGCGCCAACATTTCCGTGCTCATTCCCACCTGCTTCTGCAGGTGCAGACGGTGTACCGTCAGCGGGATCTCCCACGCGGCGCACAATTGCCGCACGAAGTTCTCCTCCGCATCCGAGGCGGAGCGCAAGCCGTGGTGAATATGCACCGCTGATAATTGCAGTTGCAGTTTTGGAGCCAGCGCGCGCAGCAAATGCGTCAGCACCACCGAGTCACGTCCCCCCGAAAGGGCCACGCACACCCGACTGCCGACGTCTACGCCGCATCGGGTCGTGAGGGTCTGCAGTACCGTATTATTCATACCGTTGCTCCAGATCCGAAAATCTGGTGTTCTCGCCCGTCCAGTGTAGCATCACCGTACCCGATGAACCGTGACGGTTTTTGGCAATAATACACTCGCAAACGCCGGGCATCTGTGAATTTTCTTTATTATAATAATCATCGCGATACAGCAGCATAATGATATCCGCATCCTGCTCGATGGCGCCCGATTCACGCAGATCGCTCATCTGCGGGCGTTTGTCCGGACGGCTCTCCGGACCACGGGACAGCTGAGACAGGGCGATGACAGGCACGCCGAATTCCTTGGCCATCAGTTTGAGAGAACGTGAGATCTCACTGACCTCCTGCGTACGGCCGTCCGTCTTTTTGGCCGATTCCATCAGCTGCAAATAGTCGATGATGACCAGATCCAGGTTTTTCAGCCGACGCAATTTGGATTTGATCTGCGGTACGGTGATACCCGGAGTATCATCCAGATAAATATCCGTACGGCTGAGCAGCTCCGCCGCCTGATTGACGGCGCGCCACTCGTTGCTGTCCAGCTCGCCGCTGCGGAATTTGGTATTCATAACACCGGAGGCAGAGGACAACAGACGGTTGACCAGCTGTTCGTTGGACATCTCCAGCGAAAATACGGCGATCGTCTTACGCTCGGTATTGGCGGCGCGGGTCGCCTTATCCTTACCGCCGCGGGCAACGTTTTCTGCAATGTTGAGCGCAAAGGCCGTCTTACCCATACCGGGACGGGCCGCCACCAGCACCAGATCGCCCTTACCCAGACCCAGCAAATACTGGTCCAGCGCAGAGAAATGAGTGGAAACGCCTTGGATGCGGCCCTGATTTTCAAATCGCTCGCTCAGCGCATCGTAGGCCTCCATCACTGCCTGTCGAATGGGAGTCAACTCGGTATTCTGTCGGCTCTGCATGATCTCATAGATCTTGCTTTCCGCCATATCCAAAATCCGACCCACCTCTTCATTCTGGGCGTAGGCCGCCTCGTTGATCTCGTTACACGCCGTGATGAGCTGTCTGAGCTTTGCCTTTTGCTCCACGATATGGCCATAGGCCTCCACATTGGCAGAGGTGGGAACGTTTTGCGCAAGCTCGTACAGCACGCGCTTGCCCTCTTCCTCGTCGTAAACGCCGGCGGCGCGCACCTTTTCCAGAATGGTGACAAAGTCGGTCTTTTCATTGTCCAGATTCATATAGACAATGGTCTGATAGACCTTGCCGTACTTTTCGTGATAAAAATGCTCCGGCTTTAAAAATCCGGCCACCCGATCAAAGCAGGCGGGATCCATGATCAGCGCGCCGATCACCGACTGCTCCGCCTCAATGGAATGGGGCATTTGTTTTAAAGCATCAAATTCCATAAAAAACCTCCGGTTTTTTTAAAAAAGATAAATGCCGGGTTTATTCCTTAACCACGTTTACCGAAAATTTGGCAACGACACCCTTGTGCAGTTTGGCGGTAATGGGATAGGTGCCAAAGGCCTTGATGGTCTCGGCCACCAGTTTCTTTTTATCGATCTCCACGCCCACCGTTTTGGAAATGGCCGCGGCGATCTCCTTGGTGGTCATCGAGCCGAACAGCTTACCGCTGTCGCCGCCCTTGGCAGGCAACGTAAAGGTCTTGCCCTCCAACTTTTCCGCCACAGCCTTGGCGGCGGCGACGGCCTGCTCTTCTTTATAAATCTCACTTTGCTTTTTGCCGGCGAAATCATTTTGCAGCTGCGCATCCACCGGGGCGGCCAGCCCTCTGGCGATCAGAAAATTACGGCCATAGCCGTCCGCTACGTTGATGGTATCGCCTTTTTTTCCTTTGCCTTTTACATCGGCCAATAAAACAACTTTCATATATTTCCTCCTGAACGTTACTCACAGATCAGCTTCAGCAATTGCTCCTTCGCCTCCTGCAACGAGCAATCCAGCTGTGCGCCGGCGGCAGAACGGTGACCGCCGCCACCCAATGCCTCCATTACGGTCTGCACGTTTTTATCTTCCTCGCCACGGGCGGAAATGTAAATTTTTCCATCCTCGTGATACAGTACGTAAGAAGCGTGCACACCCTTCAGTCCCAACAACTCATCCGCCGTCTTACCGGCCAGCATTTTGATGCCGGGGAAGGCCGGGGCGTCATAGGCCGCTACCATATTATCACCGTACAGCACAGCGCTGCCCATGATCTCCAGCTGTCGTTTATAGGTGTCAATGTCACTTTTAAAATACTTTTGTACCTGGGCGGTATCGGCGCCACTGTTTTTCAGATAAGCCGCCGCCTCAAAGGTGCGTACACCGGTACGCTCGGTAAAGTTTTTGGTATCCAGAATAATACCCGCCATCAGCGCGTTCGCCTCGGTCCGTCCGATGCGACAGCCGGGCAGGTTGTCGATCAGCTCGGTCACCATCTCACAGCAGGACGACGCATTGGGCTCGTGAAAATGGATCAGCGCATTTTCCACTGCGCCCGTAGTCACCTTCCGATGATGATCGATGAGGGCAACACGGTGCGCCATATGATACAGCTTTTCATTTTCCATATATCCCAACGAATGGGTATCCACGATAATCAGCAGGGTGTTTTCCGTCACCAGTTTTTGCGCCCGCAGAGGGTCGACGAACACGTCTGCATACTCGGGAGTGGCCGTCACGCTTTCGATCAGGTTACCCACCAAATTCTCTTTGGGATGGATAACGATATTGACCGGTGTGGCCAGAATATTGACACAATGCGCCAGCGCAAGGGCCGCGCCCACGCAATCAAGATCGGCAAATTTATGTCCCATAATCAGCACACGGTCGGCCGTGGTGACCTGGGTGGCAAAGGCCTCGGCAATGATACGCACCTTGACACGCTTGCGTTTTTCCGCCGCCTGCGCCTTGCCGCCGTAGAACACGTATTTCTCGCCGGCATTGACGGCTGCCTGATCGCCGCCGCGGGAAAGAGCCATATCCAGCGCCGCGCGGGCGGCGTGATCCAACTGCCGCATTTCTCCGTTCATACGGGAAACGCCGATGGACAGGGTGGCGTGTACACGGTCGCCGATAGCGACCTCCTTGACCTCCTCCAGAATGGCAAATTTATTCTTTTCCAGCAATGCCAGATTCCGTTTTTCAAACAACAACAGATATTTATCCGTCTCCAGCTTTTTCAGCACGCCGCCCACACTTCTGGCCAGATTACGCACCTTCGTGTCCACACGGGTGACAAAGCTGGATTTCTGCATTTCGGAAATATCCGAGGGGATCTCGTCATACGAGTCGATCATAATATAGCACAGGCACAACCGTTCGCCCTTCAGGCGCAGATTTTCCCGCTTGATCTTATCATCCTCCATCCAGTACAGGATGTAGTAATGTTCTTTTTCCTCCCGCAGACCCTGACGCATAGCATAGACGGTATAATATTTGCCCTGATAGCACACGTCAAAGCACTGTCTGCCGCCGGCGATCTGATCCAGATAGATGCTGTCACACATCTTACAGATCTCTTCACCGAACACGTCGGTCACCTTGCCCTGCTGGAGAATGTTGTGAAACAGATCGTTATACCACAGCACGATACCCTTGCTGTCCAGCAGGGTGATGGGCATAGGAAACGCCGTCAAGGTCTCCCGGCTGGCATCGTCCAGAAACCGGGTCATATTCTGCAAATAGGAAAACAGCCGTTCGTTATGCTGTTTACGGGCCAGATATCGATAAATGTAATACGCCACCAGGCTGACCGCCTCGGCCCCTACGATCCACCATTCACGGGTGAGAGCCGTCAACACGATAAACAGCGGCGGCAAAACCAAAGAAAAAACGTCCCGGGAATGGAGAGTTTTCAGTTTTTTGTTCATTGGTCGTCTCCTTTTCGGCGAATGATAAACTGCCGATTAAAGCTGAGAAAGATACCGATAATGCTCAACAGGCTGTAGGCCAGCCCCATCATACTCTGGCTGATGACCGACAGCAGCACCAGCACCAGTTTGACAAAAATGCGTAACGGCCGTTGCTGGTTTTTCATCTTATAGTCTACCCAGCCGATGCCCACCAGCACAAACAAATACCCCATCAAGGTATTGGCAATATTCAGGGCAAAATAATAGTCGTTTTGTACCCAGAACATTTCCAGAAGATAGGTGAGCATATACACAACGGTAATACTGCGGGGCACGCTCAAACTCCACAGATCGCTGACGATGATGGGCTGATCGGTGTTGCGATACACCTCCGCCGCCGCCTTCAGCGACAGGAAATATTGCAGGCCGAGCAGGGTCAGCCCCATTCCCAGCCATTGATACACAAACGCTTCCGAACCCTGCCGTAATATATCCAGCTGCGCCTGCAGGGTCTGCAGCTCCTCCCCTGCCGGTAATACCTGCGTATACAGCTGTTCCATCTGATCCACGGCCCGCAACATCATCTGCTCCACTGCCGTAAAGGCGCCGCGGATGTCCCATACGCCATAATGATCCCGAATGGCCCAACATACGGCGCCGCAGGTAAAACCGCCGTACAAACTGCCGCCGTACAACAGCACGTCAAACAGATCCGGGCTGAACTCCAGCAGGATGCATTGCAATATTGCCGGCCCGTACCACAGCATAAACAGCGTAGCGCCCCAACCGTAGGACGGCGCCCCCATCATACACAGCAGCGCGGCGCAGGCCATTAGAATAAATCGCCGCCAACGCCCAATGGGATGCATTGCCGCCAAAGTGGTGTAGGGCAACAACAGCACGCCGACACCGTACAACAGTGGTGCCGTACGGCCGCCCCACAACAACAGCACACCGCCCAGCAGGGACAGCAACAGATATATATTTTTATAAATTCTTTTTTTCATAGTCATCCTGCCTGCACAATACTATAGGTAATTTATTATTATATAATACTGCTACAGATTTGTCAAATATCCATCAAAATCGGTAATATCATCGGCCGCCGTTTGGTTTTGGCGGAAATGAAATGCTGCAACTCGTCCCGCATATCGTTTTTCAGCGTGCCCCAGTCCCGCATACCGCGGCGCAGGCTGCGTTGCATCCGTTCCAGCACCACCCGACGGGCCTCCTCCATCATTTCCTCATTGTCCTTGACGTACACAAAGCCACGGGAAATCACGTCCGGCCCCGACACCAACATTCCGGTGATGGGGTCGATGGTGGCCACCACGATGATAATGCCGTCCTCTGCCAGATGCTTGCGATCCCGCAGTACGATGTTACCCACGTCACCCACACCGATCCCGTCGACGAAGGTCTTGCCACAGGGCACCGTACCGGAAAAGCCGGCCTTCTCCGCCGTGATCTCCAGCACCTTGCCGTTTTCGGATATAAAGATATTCTCATGTCGGATGCCCGTTTCCTCGGCCAGATGGGCGTGCTGCAGCAAATGCTTATATTCACCGTGCACGGGCAGAAAATATTTGGGTTTGATCAGCGAGAGCATCAGCTTCAGTTCTTCCTGACAGGCGTGGCCGGAAACGTGGATGTTGCCGTCCTGCACCACCTCGGCGCCCAGCTTTTCCAGCTCGTTGACCACGTTATTGACCAGCTTTTCATTGCCGGGAATGGGACGGGCGGAAATGATGATCAGATCGTTTTGCGTGATGCCCACACTGCGATGATCGCTGAAGGCCATTCGATACAGCGCGCTCATCGGTTCCCCCTGGGAGCCGGTAGTGATAAGCACTAATTTGCGATCGGGATAGCGGGAGATCTCGCCCAACGGGATCAATGTTCCGTCGGGAATGTTCATATGTCCCAATTCTCGGGCGACCTGCAACACGCTTTCCATGCTGCGACCGCTGAGGGCTACCTTTCTGCCATGAGATACCGCCGCATTGATGATCTGCTGTACGCGATGAATGTTGGAGGAAAAGGTGGCAACGATGATCCGCTTATCCCCCGCATTGTTAAATATGGTCTCAAAGCTTTTGCCTACCGCCTTTTCGCTCATGGCAAAGCCGGGACGTTCGGCATTGGTGGAATCGCTCATCATCAGCAACACGCCGTCCTTACCCAGCTCGCCAAAACGGGCCAGATCGATCATCTTACCGCGGATGGGTGTAGTGTCCACCTTAAAGTCACCGGTATGGATGACCGTACCCAGCGGCGTATGCACGGCAAAGCCGCAGGCGTCGGCGATGGAGTGATTGACCTTGATAAATTCCACGGCGAAGCAACCGCTGCGAACCACGTCGTCATACTGTTTTTCAATGAGAATGGCCTGCTTATCCAGCCGATGCTCGCTCAATTTACGGCGCACCAGTCCCAACGTCAGACGGGTACCGTACACCGGCACGTTGATCTCCGCCAACAGATACGGCAGAGAGCCGATATGGTCCTCGTGTCCGTGGGTAATAAACACACCGCGCAGCTTATCCCGATTTTTTACCAGATAGGAAAAGTCGGGGATGACCAGGTCGATACCGGGCATATCCTCATCGGGAAAGGCCATACCGCTGTCGATGAGGATCATATCGTTTTCGTACTCGATAAGGGTCATATTCTTACCGATCTCATCCACACCGCCCAACGGAATGATGCGCAGTTTTCCCCGGGGCGGCATCGGCGCCGCAGGCTTACGCATGGGACGGCGCACCGCGCTCTTTTTGGCGTTCGGCGCCTTCTTGGGAGCCGACGCTTTTTTGGGGGCAGGCGCTTTTTTGGAAGCGGCGGTCTTTTTGGGCGCCGCCGTTTTTTGCTTGGGCGTTTTTTTAGCGGCCTTCTCGGGGGCCTTGTTGACAGCCTTTTTCGGGGCGGTCATTTTTTTAGTTTGTTTTGTTTTTTTCATGTTTTCTTGCATAGTTATTTCTCCGAAATATATAAAAATATGTATTTTTGCAACGCAAAAAGCAGGAAAGGTATACCTTTCCCGTCGATACGGCAGGGATATTTTTGGTCCGTACCCCTGCCGGTTTGTAGGTTTGGCAACGAGGGGTGAGTGGGGTCCCTGTTGGCCATCCGAACACATAAGTATTATATATTATATACCATTTTGCCAAAAAATACAACCTCTATTTTAAAACGGCGCGATTCTGCCCCCCAAAAAAGCAATCGCCCGGAGCGCACAAAATGCGTCCGGGCGAGGGTTTGATTTACTTGGAGGAAAACAGATAATTAACAAGCATCGTTGCCAAAATGATGATGCCGATGACCACAAAGATGACCAGCATTCCGATGCCCATATACTGCAGATTTTTCACAAAGTTCATCAGATCAAAGGATAACTGCGGCGCCGCAGCGGCCGCCAATAACGAAATATTCATTTACACAGTTCCTCCTTACTTACGAAAACAGATTGAGGATGATACCGCCGGCGATGACCGAGGCGATCTGTCCCGAAACGTTTACACCGATGGACTGCATCAGAATAAAGTTCTGCGGATCCTCGTCCAGCGCCATTTTGGCAACGATACGGCCGGACATGGGGAAGGCGGAAATGCCCGCCGCGCCGATCATAGGATTGATCTTCTTTTTGGAAAACAGGTTAAGCAGCTTTGCAAACAAAACGCCGCCGGCCGTATCCACGATAAAGGCGATCAGACCCAGCCCCAGAATCAGCAACGTATCCGGCTTCAAGAACTGATCGGAGGTCATATTAAAGGCAACGGAGATGCCCAAAAAGATGGTGATCAGGTTGGCCAGTACCTTTTGCGCCGTCTCGGACAGCGATTCCAGCACGCCGCACTCACGGATCAGGTTACCGAACATCAAAAAGCCGATCAGCGCCGTGGCCTGCGGTACAATGGCAGAGGCCACCACCGTGATGATGATGGGGAACATGATCCGAGTCAGCTTGCTGACCGATTTTTGCTCGTAGGGCATACGGATGAGACGTTCTTTTTTGGTAGTCAGCACCTTGATGACCGGCGGCTGAATGATGGGCACCAACGCCATATAGGAATAGGCCGCAACGGTGATGGCGCCAACATATTGGGATTTCAAGGTGTTGGCAACGGCAATAGAGGTGGGGCCGTCGGCCGCGCCGATGATGGAGATAGAGGCGGCATCCCGGATCTCGGGGAAGAAAATACTGGCGGTACACAGGGTAAAGAAGATACCAAACTGCGCCGCCGCGCCAAACAGCATCAACTTTGGATTGCTCAACAGCGGGCCGAAATCGATCATCGCGCCGATACCGATAAACAGCAACAGCGGAAACAGCTCGTTGGCAATACCGGCGTGATACAATTCCTTGATCGGGCCGGTCAGCGCATCTGACAGCGGAATGTTGACCAAAATGGTACCGAAGCCCATAGGGAGCAACAAAGAGGGCTCCATTTCCTTACCAATGGCAAGATAGACCAACAGGCATCCGATGAGGATCATCACGATGTCCTGCCAGGAGAATGCCAACAGATTTTTATACAAAATATCCATAGTTACACTCCCCTTCTTTTATTTAAGCACCAGCAAGACCGCACCGGTTTCCACCGTGGCGCCGGGCTGGGCAACGATCTGTGTCACCGTACCGTCGTTGGGGGCGGTGATCTCGTTTTCCATCTTCATCGCTTCCAACACCACCAGCACGTCGCCCTTCTTGACGGACTGTCCGGCGGTCACCTTGATCTGCAGGATCGTTCCGGGGAGAGGGGTGTTGATGGGCTCGCCCTCACCGGTCAGCGCGACAGGGGCGGCAGCGGCAGGGGCAGCCTGCGCAGCGGCGGGAGCAGGCGCGGCGGCAGGGGCGGGCGCAACGGGCGCCAACGCCTCGTATTCATCCAGCAGCATTGGTTTCCCTTCCACTACCTCAACAACGTATGTACGTCCTTCCAATGTAATTTTGTATTTCATTACTCATCAACCTCCTCAATTGAAATAAACCGAAGTTCACTGATCGGCTTGCCCATTTCATCGGCGACCATTGCCATCAGCATGGCGGCCGTACGGGGCTCTACGCCGTTCAGTTTGATCTTGCCGGCGGTACCGGGGGCCACGACAGACGTCTGTGCCGACGGGGCAACCTCCGTTACCGCAGTTCCGTCGGTCTTTTTTCTGCCGGACAGCCATTTGCGAATGACCATTCCCACCACGACCAGCGCCAGCGCCAGCACCATCGCCAAGGCGATGTAATCGGGTTGCGTATTTGCGTTCATTGCGTTTCCTCCTGAAATATCAGCTTTACGGCACGATTTCGGCACAGCGCAAGGCTGTGCCGAAATCACCTATGATTTTATTTTGCAAACTTTCTCTGAATCCATTTAACGATCTCAACCACCGGGATCACGGCAAAGCCCAGACCGATGGCAATGGCATACTCGGTAACGTTGACCGAGGTCAGACCGAAAGCGCCGGCCAACAGCGGCCACTCGCAAACCAGCGTGGTGGCGGCAAAGGAGCCAAGCATAGCGATCCACAGCACCTTGTTGTGCGTTTTCATCGTAAAGACACTACCACGCTGTGAGCGCATATTAAAGGAGTGGAACATCTCGGCCATGGACATGGTGAGAAACGCCATCGTTATACCGTGGGGTTCATTGACAAAGGCCCATACGCCGGTCTCCAGATAACAGCCGATGAAATAAGAGGCAAGGGTCAGCACGCTGACCAGCGCGCCCTGATAGAAGATATCCACGCCCATACCGCCGGCGAAAATACCGGCCTTGGCATCACGGGGCGCACGACGCATAATATCCGCCTCCGCCTTTTCCATACCCAGCGCCAAGGCGGGGAAGGTGTCGGTGACCAGATTGATCCACAGCAAATGCACCGGCTCAAGAATGGTAAAACCGATGAGGGTGGCCACAAAAATGGAGATAACCTCACTCATATTCGAGCCCAGCAGGAACTGAATGGCCTTACGGATGTTGTCGTAGATACGGCGGCCTTCCTCCACGGCCCCGACGATCGTGGCAAAATTGTCATCGGTCAGCACCATATCCGCCACGTTTTTGGTAACGTCGGTACCGGTGATACCCATGCCCACGCCGATATCGGCGCTCTTGATGGAAGGGGCGTCGTTGACACCGTCTCCGGTCATAGCGGTGATATATCCCGCTTTCTTCCAGGCGTTTACGATACGAGTCTTATGCTCGGGCTGTACGCGGGCGTACACGCCGATGCTTTGAAATTCTTTTTCAAAGGTCTCGTCGTCCATCTGATCCAGCTCACTGCCGCTGACCGCGTGAACACCCTCGGCAAGGATGCCCAGCTCTGCGGCGATGGCGCGGGCGGTATCGATATGGTCACCGGTGATCATAATGGCGCGAATACCGGCGCCGCGACACTCGGTGATCGCATCCTTAACCTCCGGACGAACGGGATCAATCATGCCGGTCAGACCGATAAAGCACAGCTGCTGCTCCAGGGCGGCAGGGGTGCATTCGGGCATCGCATCATGCTCGCGATAGGCGCAGGCCAGCACACGCAGCGCCTTATTGGCCATAGCGCCGGCGGCAGAAACGATCTTGTTTTTATGCTCCTCGGTGATAGGTACCATCTTGCCGCCTTCATAATAGTGGGTGCATTTGGTCAGCAGTACATCCATACCACCCTTGGTATACTGTACCAGCTTACCGTCCTTTTTATGGACGGTGGACATCATTTTTCTGCCCGAATCAAAGGGGGCTTCGCCCACACGGGGGGCGGCATCCTGCAAACGCTGCTTGGGCAGGCCCAGTTTGTTGGCCCAGACCACCAACGCTGCCTCGGTAGGCTCACCGGTGACGTCGCCGTCCTCATCCAGCTCCGCATCGGAGCACAGCGCCATAGCGGTGGCGGTCAGCTGTTCGTCCTCGCCAAAGCTGTCCACCACGGTCATCTTGTTTTGTGTCAGCGTACCGGTCTTATCTGAACAGATGATCTGAGCGCAGCCCAGCGTCTCCACCGCCGTCAGTTTACGGATGATGGCATTGCGCTTGGACATATTGGTAACACCGATGGAAAGCACCACCGTAACAACGGCGGCCAACCCCTCGGGAATGGCGGCAACCGCCAGCGACACTGCAACCATAAAGGAATGCAGTACTACCTCAAACTCAAATCCACCGGCGCGCAACAGCTGTACGCCGAATACCAGTACACAGATGCCCAGCACCAGCCAGGTCAAAATCCCGGACAGCTGATGCAGTTTTTTCTGCAGGGGGGTGTCCCCTTCCTCTGCGGCGGTCAGGGCGTCGGCAATTTTACCCATTTCGGTATCCATACCCGTGCCGGTCACTACGGCCTTGCCGCGGCCGTACACGACGGTACCGCCCATATACACCATATTTTTACGGTCGCCCAGCGGAACCTCCCCGCTGTCCAGACCCAACAGCTCGATCACCTTATCGACCGGCACAGATTCACCGGTCAGGGCGGCTTCCTCCACCTTCAGAGAGGCGCTCTCCAGCAATCTGGCATCGGCAGGCACGGCATCACCGGCCTCCAGCGCAATGATATCGCCCACCACCAGCTGTTCGCTGGGGACGACCTTCAAAACGCCGTTGCGGATGACCTTACTGGTGGCGGCGCTCATTTCCTGCAACGCCTCGATGGCCTTTTCCGCCTTACTTTCCTGATAAACACCCAAAATGGCGTTGATCAGCACCACCGACAGAATGATAATAACGTCGGCAAAACTCTCATCCTCCAGCACGGCCATAACGCCGCTGATGGCGGCGGCAACCAGCAGGATGATGATCATCGGATCCATCAACTGCTCTAAAAAGCGGCGCAACAGGCTCTTACCCTTGGCGGCAGCCAGCTTGTTCGGGCCGTTTTGCTCCAACCGTTTGGCCGCCTCCTCGGCGGACAGACCCTGCTCGGTCGTCTCAAGCGACTGAAAGATCTCTTCGGGAGTATTGTCGTAATACTTCATAATCCCTCTCCTTTTCTGATGCGGGCAGATGCCCGACTGCTTTAAAAAAACCCGTGTACTTTTATATTGTACACGGGTTTGTTTGTTTTAGCCGACCGATGTACGCAAAAGCACATACATGAGTCTTGCATTTTAAAGTCGGCCAGACCAAAAATGGTCGGCTGTTGACCGGACTCCGTTTCATAAAAACGGTTGCTACTCCCTCATAGGAAACTATACAAATATTATATATTTTACCAAAATATTTGTCAATAGAGAAATCAGTTTTCAGAGAAAACCCGATCGATCTCCTCGGCGCTCATATGGCTCTCCGCCAGCAGTACCTTGACCATCGCCTCCAGCTTGTTGCGATTGGCCGCCAACTGCTCCTCTGCCAGCTGCAGCTGTTGCGCAAGCAACTCGTTGGCGCGCCGGCGCACCTGCTCGGGCAGGTTGCCCTGCTCAATACTGACGGTGGCGGCGCCGAAGTTCTCATCCATACCGTAGCTGCACAAAATATGCTGCGCCGTACGGGTGGCCTGCTCCAGATCGCCCGAAGCGCCGGTGCTGATACCCTCCTCCGGGCCATAGATCAGTTTTTCCGCCGCGCGGCCGCCCAGCGAAATACGGATGCGATCCAGCAGTTCCTTACGGGTATAGATGGCCTTGCCCTCGTTGTCGGCGTGCTGCATATATCCGCCGTGATTGCCGCGGGCCACAATGGTCAGATAGCCCGGTTTTTCTCCGGCCAGCCAAGCAAGCAGGGCGTGTCCCGCCTCGTGATAGGCCACACGGTTGAGCTGATCTTCATTCCACTTCTTTTCCTCACCGCTGTTATGGGTCTCGAAGGCGTGATCCAATATATCATCGGTCACCGCCGGCGCCCCTTGCCGCAAGGCCTCCCGTCGGGCCAGCTCCACCACGTTTTTCAACAGCGCCGGGCTCATACCCACACTGCGACCGGCCAGACTGTCCAGCTGTTGCTCGCTGATATTGAAATATGCCTTGCCCTCGATGCGCTGTTTTAAAAACCGCAGACGCTCCGCCCGATCGGGCAGATCCACCAGAATACAACTGTCAAAGCGGCGCAGCAGAGCGCCGTCCAGGCTTTTCGGGGTGCCCGGTCGTACCTCGTAGTTGGTGGCGGCCAAAACGAACACCGGCTTGTCCGGGTTGGGGGCAAAGCCGTCCATTTCCGCCAAAAATGCGGTCAACACGTCATCCGGCTTATAGCCGCTGCCGTCATCACCGGTGCGTTCCTTGGCAATGACGTCGATCTCGTCCACGAAAATAATGGCAGGGGCATATTTGCGGGCGGTGGCAAACAGCTGATGCACCTTTTCCGGCCCCTCACCTACGTATTTTTGCAAAAAGGAGTTACCTTCGGCGGCGATAAAGGTCACGCCGGCCTCCTTGGCCATAGCCTTGGCCAGCATGGTCTTACCCGTACCCGGCGCACCGTGCAGCAATACACCGCCGGGGGCCGGTACGCCGTTTTTACGGAACACGGCAGGATCCCGCAAGAATTTTACGAAAAATTCAAGCTCTTTTTTGGCCTGCTTGGCGCCGATCACGTCCTCAAAGGTGACGTCGGGAATGCGCAATGCAGACAAAATGCTTTGCTGATCGGCGGCATCCACGTTGGTGACCAGCGTCATATCACGCAGATAAATCTGGCAGGCGGTACCGTCCTCGGAGATACATTGGGCGGTACGGTAATCCACACGGCGGTTGGTACTGGCCAGTTTGTACATACTTTCCTGCTGATACAGCTGATAACAGATCTCCTCGATCTGACCGCCGGCGGCGGCAAACTCGCTTTTATCAAAAAACCCGCGAGCGCCGTCCCGCATAAAGGACAGTTTTTCTTCCTCGCTGAGGTGGGTATGTAACAGATAGACGGGCATCGCCGGATGCTCCCGCCGCAATTTACGGAAGCAATCCCGTCCGCCGGAGGAAATATCCTCCGCATTCAGGAAGTTCTCATTTCCCACACCCAGATCGATGTCGCAAATAACCAGTTTGACCGCGCCCTCATTCAACAGTTCCTCAAACCGCTCCACCGAATCGGTACCGTAATAACGACAACCCGCGCTGTGGGGCAGCTCCTCGGCATCGGTAAACACCACGATTCTGGCATCCTCCTCGGCGCGGTACAGCTGGGTGATCTCGCCCGCTTTGGGCAGTTGAGCGGCGAATTGCACGGTGCGGATCCCCGCCAACGAATGCTGGGTAGCGTTACTGCGCACCAGCCGGAACAGCTCGTACAGTTCACTGTCAAAAAAGGCGGCGGCACGGGCGCTGACGGTACGGCCGTCCGCCTTACCGCCCTCAGCAAACAACAGCGAGGCAAACACGTCCTCGTCAAAGGTACAATTGAGATTCAGGCGGTTACTGACCGCCTGCGCCTTTTTCATGATCACGTTCTGGGCAATAAAGCAGAGATGATGAGCAGACAGATGGTTCATCATCACCACATTGCCCGTCGAGAAACGGGAGCACAGGGCATCGGGAAACCGCGGCTCACGGGTGCGGGGATCCACGTCCGTCCCCAACGCCCGCAGGATCACCTTACGACTGTAACCGGACAGATCCAACTGATCGGTGCCCTCGTACAGCTGTTTACCGGCGTTGGTGGTAAAGAACAGAAACGCCTCGGAAAAATCGGCGTCACCGTAGCGACCGGCATCCAGGATCTGCATAAACTGACTGATGACGTCGCCGCAGGCCTTTTCCACCTCATCAAACAAAATGATACATTTGGGATTGTGGCGAACGAAATGGGCCGCCTTTTGAAACTCCTGCATATTGATGGGGCTGGACATTTCGGTCATATCCATCCGCAAATAAGGCAAGCCGATGAGCGAGGCCATTTGCTCCACCAAAAAGGTCTTGCCCACACCGCTGGCGCCCGCCAGCAAAAAGATGGCGCGGGGCTTGGAGCCCTTTTCCTCGGTCATGGCGGAAAACTCCGCATTGAAATAACCGGTGGTGCACACGTCCACCGCGTGCTCCTGGCCGATGACGGTCTTGATCAGGGTATCCCGCAGGGAGCTGACCCGCTCCACCAGGCTGATCACGTCCTCCATCTTGGTGGGTTGTTCCACGTCCGTAACGGTGGCGACCACCTTTTTCTCGGCGGCCTGACCGCCGGTCTGCTGATTGCGCAGGCGTTGCATCTGCTCCAGCAGAGCGTTGCGGGAGGAATCCTCACTCTTCTTCTGTTCAGCGCTTTGCTTGAGGCATTCCTTGACGGCGTCCGGCATACCGCGCAGTACGAAATCCAGTACGTTTTCCAGCCGCAGTTCCTCCCGATTTTGGCGCTCGGCCTGTTCTCTGGCCGCCTCGATCATCGGTTTCACGGCGTAAAACTCCTTAAGCGAGGCCAACCGCAGAGGTGCCTGATCATCCACGTGCGGCTTGAGCAACAGACGGCATACGTCCAACGAACGACGGTCCTTTTCTACGTCGCAGATGGAGATGACCGCCCGCAGAAAATTCTGACAGGAGAGCTGTGCCCAGCCCTTCTTTTTATCCATCTCACGGGTCATGCCAATGGCCTTTTGCAGATCGCTTCCCAACGTCATTGCAATCCCTCCTAAAATACAGAAATCATAGTCTTATTATACGCGTTTTGTCGCTTTGTGTCAACGAAAAAGACACCGCCAAAAGGCGGTGCCTCCAAGTTTCACATTTTTTGCAAACGGGAAAGGACCTTTTCCTCTCCCAAACGCTCAATTTCCAGCAGTTCGATGCCCATTTCTCCGGCTCGGGCACGCAGATGATGGGTACTGCTCCCCATCTCCAGCTGACGCACCACCAGCGCCTTTTTGGCATAGGTGCCGCCGAAACGATCGGCCACCTGCGACAGCTTGTACAGTTCTTCGCTGTCCACCTTGCCGTTTTTACAGGAGATAAACAAGGGAAGCGCCCCTTTGATGGCCAGCACGTCGATCTCGTTGCCCACGTCCACCGTCGATCGCTCGTCCCAATCCAGCATAGCGCCCACACGCACGTCGGAAAACATCTTCTCGTTTCCCTCCCGCGCGGCCAAAAGGCCCTTGGCCACCCACAGCTCCAACACCTGACCCGCCTTTTGCAGGGCACGGTGGACCTGCGCGTTTTTAAAGCGATAGCCCTTTTCGGAGGACACCAGCATGCCTGCCCCGGCCAGACGGAGCATCAACTGTCGCAGTGAGCCCTCCTCCGTCGGCAAAGAAAGCGCCCCGCCGGAGCGCGCCCCCAGCGTAGACAACGCCACCACGGCGCTGTTCCATTTGGGGAAATGACGGCAGACGTCCCACAAAACGTCGATATCCCGACAAAATGCCTCGTCAAACCGCCAATTTTCACTTTCCTCGCTCAGCTGACCGCCGTAAATACGGATATTTTCCGCCACGGTCAGCCCGATCTGCAACGGTGCCGTCACCGAGCCGCGGGGCAGCATCCGTTTTATTTTATTTTCCGGCAGATTCATTCTGGACAAATGCACCTTTTCCCGATGTCGGCCGGCTACGACGCCGGCGGCCACCAGATACATCTCGTCGCCGCCCGTCAGCTCGAACACGCAATCTCGATCCAATTCCAGCACCGACTCAATGGCCTCCACGATCTCCGAAAGATCGTTGCGGGTCACCGTACGGCAGGTAAAACGTACCGTCATACCACGGGCCGCCGTCAGCTGCTCGTACACCCGACAGGCCGCCGTCAGCCGTTTATGGGAATGGCCGATCAGCACCACCTCGTCCGGCTGATACTGCAAAGTACAGGCGATGTTTTCGATACAGTTTTCATCATAAAACTCCACCAAAATCATGGCATTTATTCCTCACTCTTGCCCAACAGACAGGCCGTGATAAATCCGTCGATATCACCGTCCATTACCGCATTGATATTGCCGTTTTCGTGGCCGGTGCGGTGATCCTTGGCCAGGGTGTAAGGCATAAAGACGTAGCTGCGGATCTGACTGCCCCAGCCGATCTGCATCATATCGCCCTTGATATCCTCAATTTTCTCCAGATGCTCCCGTTCCTTGATCTGCAACAGCTTACTTTTCAGCATTTTCATGGCCATATCACGGTTTTTATGCTGACTGCGCTCGTTCTGACAGGTCACCACAATGCCGGTGGGCAAATGGGTGATACGGATGGCAGAGCTGGTCTTATTAACGTGCTGACCGCCGGCACCGCTGGCGCGGTAGGTGTCCACGCGAATGTCGTCATCGGCGATCTCGATGGTGGTATCGTTTTCAAGCTCGGGGGTGACCTCCAGCGAAGCGAAGGAGGTGTGCCGTCTGCCGGAGGAATCAAAGGGAGAGCAACGCACCAGTCGGTGCACGCCCATCTCGCATTTCAAATAGCCGTAGGCATACATACCCTCCACCATAATGGTGGCGCTTTTTATGCCCGCCTCTTCACCGTCCAGATAATCCAGCACCGTGATCTTGAAATCGTGGCGCTGGGCGTAACGGGTGTACATACGGTACAGCATCTCCGCCCAATCCTGCGCCTCGGTGCCGCCGGCACCGGCGTGGAAGGTAAGAATGGCGTTGTTTTTATCATACTCGCCGGACAGCAATGCCTGCAGGCTGGCCGCCTCCAGTTTTTTCTCAAATTTGGCATATTCGGCGGCGATTTCCCCTGCTAGTTCCTCCTCGCCTTCCTCTTCTGCCAGCTCGATCATGGCGCCGATATCCTCAAAGGCGCCCTCCAGAGCGGCATATTCCTCGGCCGTACTTTTGATGCCTTTGATCTCTCGCAACACCCGCTGGCTGTTTTCCAGATCATCCCAGAAATCCGGGGCTTCGCTCTGCTTTTCCAGCTGTGCCAGTCTGGCCGCATTTTCCTCTATGCCAAGCGCCTTTTTCAGGTTGGCCAGTTCCGGCTTTTTGGCGGATAAATTCATTTTGATCTCGTCTAAAATTACCATAGTTTCCTCCGTTATTTACTGTATTGCTCGCCCACCAGGCGATCGTAGGTCAACAGGCGGTGCGCCGCCGAAAAGGCCGCCTTCTCCGCTGTGGTATCAAAATCCAGCAAATTGCTGTAATAAGGCACGTTCTCCATCTGCTGCAGCTGCCAGTTCATATAGGCGCTGCGTTTTACGCCGCCCAACTGTAACGCCAGGGGCAACAAATTATAATCGCTGATCTCCGTCGGCGCCTTTTCCGATGAAAGCGGATAATTGGCATAGATGACAAAGGGGGTACCGTACATCAGCTTTGCCTGCGCCTCGTCCTCCGCCGGGCCGTCGAACATTCCCGTGGCGGCGTAAGACGCGTGATTGCCCCCCAGGGTGGGCAGATGATCGCCGAAAAAGACCAACAGGGTATCCCGTTTGCGGTTCTGCACGTAATCTGCCAGCTTTTCAAGGGCGGCCGCCGAATGGAGCACGCCCTGGCTGTAGGTGGTGACCGTCTGCCGCAATTCTTCACTCAGGCGGTCGTTTTGCACCGTTACCTCCGGTGTTTGCTCCAGAGGGTAATAGGTCTGGTGGTTTTCCATGGAAATACCCCATAAAAACAGCGCTTGCTCCCGCGGCTGTTCCAATCGGGCGATGAGCGCATCCACAAAACTGTCGTCGCTGACGTAGCCGCGCTGATAGGTCACCGGCACCATTTGCTCGATCTCTTCCTGTCCGTAAAAGACGTCAAAGCCGATCAGCGGATACCCGTGGGAACGGGAATAGAATTTTTTGTCGTAGGGATGCAGTGCCTCGGTATCATACCCCAGCTCTTTGAAATAAGAAACGTGAGTGGGCACCTCCGCGTTGGGATAGATATACGGACTTGCCCCGGTGGGAAGGTACTGGGCGGACAGACCGCTGAGTACCCCAAACTCGGTGCGTACCGTACCGCCGCCGATGGCCATAGAATACAAGGTGCCGCTGTGGGTGTTTGCACGGGCGCAAACTGCATCAAACCGTGCCATCGGATCGATGGAAAAGACAGTTCCCTCCAGCTTACGCACGTCCCAAAAGCTCTCGCACAGCACCACAATGATATCGGGGGTGCTTCCCTCACTGGCGGTGACGCCCTGCAGGGCAGTCTCCACCGCCTGCGCGCCGTAATTTTCGGGGCGTTCCACCTGCATGGTGGCCAAATTGAGATAAAAGGCGCTGACCAGGCCGTTGGCCTGATAATTACTGCTTTGCAGGGCCGCATCCATAAAGCTCATACCAAAACGCAAAAAGTTGGTTTGCCCCCCGCTGATAAAACCGATCAACAGTACCGGCGCGGCCACCGCCGTGGCCACTCTGTACCAAATGCCTTTGGGCAATCGGACACCGCAATACCACAAACCGACGATATAAGCGGCAAGCAGCACAGGCAGCATCCAGCCCCACCACGGAAAATCAAGCTTTACAAAGCCGGCCAGTTCTCCCAAAGAACCTGCCATACTGATATCCCACGGAACAAAGGGGTCGCCGTTGAGCGCCGTTTTGAGAAAATGAATCACGCCCATCAGCCAAAACAGAATGCCGCTGACCAATGCGCCCACCCAAACGCGTCGGGTGACGGCCGCCACCGCCCAAAACAGCATCGCCACCAGCAAAAGCCCCAACAAGGCGCTGCCGGGATGCCGCCAGAGAAAGCGCAGTTCGGTGACCGCGCTACGGAAATTGTACAGTTCGGTCAAAAGATATAAAAACGGCGCAAACAGCCCCGCCAGGATCCAGCCGATTTTTTTGCGCATCGTGCTCCCCCTTTCTTTTGTATTTTTAGTATACATTTTAGTATAACACAACTTTTTTTCCTTGTAAAGAGCGACGGCCTTACCAAAAAGAAACGCCCGACAGTTTTCTCATCCGTTTGCCAAAAAGAAAAAACGGGCGTTTTTTTAACAAAAACGGTCGTTTTTTACATCGGTTTTACGCAGGCGTAATGGTCCATGGCCCGCAGCAAAAAATCCAGCGGCACGTCAAAATGCTCCGCCAGCTCCCACGCTTGGGTCAGTCCCGCCTCCATAGCTTGTTGCAGGGCGCCGGGCGGCACCAGATGATAAAAGGCCCATTTATCCGCCTTATATTCGCACTTACCCCGTACCGCCCCCGAGGCATACCGATTATAAAATGCCCCGCGGATACAATGCCCCAGCTCGTGCGCCAGACACAGCTTTTCCTCCTGTCCCCGCAATTCGGGCGCCATAGCCACCGCGCACTGCCCCGTTTCATCCATAATACTTAAGGAGGGCACCGTGCGCAGCGGGAAGGGATAAACCGGCACGTTGCGTCCTGCCGCCAGCTCGTACAGCCCGAGCGTGGACAGGGGGTTATTCTTTTTTTCGTTGTTGCGCATATTTTGCAAATCGTTTGACCTCTTCATAGGTTTCGTCATCCACCTCGCCGCCGAACAGCGCAAACTTCACTGCCGCCTCGTCATACTCGCTTTGCGCCCGACCGATCAGAAAATCGACACTGACGCAAAAGATGTCTGCCAACGTTGCCAACGTATCCGGATTGGGCGTGGCGCCGCCTCCCTCCCATTTGCCGACCGTTTGCTGGCTGACACCCAATTTGTCCGCCAACGCCTTCTGGCTGAGAGAGGCCTTTTGCCGCAGATGCTTTAACCGTTCATTAAACATTTTTATTTCCTCGTTTCGTGAGATGTACCTTTAGTTTACTACCTTTTTTTGTAATTGTCAAGTACAATTCACTAAAAAAAGTTGTTGACAACTACCTTTTGTTGTGATATAATTCACTTACACTACTTTTTGTAGTAATCATCACGAGGTTTTATGTACTGATTATATCTCACGAACAGGGACATAAAACGGACAGGAGAATCATGTACTATTGCTATAATTGTCGCAACGAATTTGAAAAGGAGATCTGCACCACCAGCCCCTTTCCCGACTACGGGTGCGAGCCCATTGCCCTGTGTCCGCTGTGCGGCGCGCCCGAATATTTCCGCAAACTACCGGAGCAAGAGGAGGAACGGCCATGACCCTGAAGGAAATGAACACCCTGCGGGCAAGTCCTATGGAAGAGCAACTGCACACCGCCACCCTGGGTCAGCTGGAGCGTATGGAGCAGGATGCGCTTCGGCTGACAGACACACCCCTGCGGACCGCGCTACTGGAGCAACTGACCCGCCAAAAGGAGGAGACCGTCCTCCGACTGCAACAGTTTCATCATCGGAAAGCCCTGCTGGAAACGGTGTTGGCCGCCGCCCCGGACGATTATCTGCGCAGTATATTACAGGAACGGTATCAACAGCGGCTGACCTGGGAGGAAATCGCCCTGCGATCGGGCGGAGAAAACGCCTGCAGCGCCAAAAAGCGCGTACAGCGTTTTTTGGAAACGTTGCCGTCTTTTTCCCCACGACAAAACACCCCGGAATGAAAATTCCGAGGTGTTTTTTCTTTGACGCGCAATCGTTTTATATGCCTGTCGTTATGCCGCAATATAATCAATGAGCTGTTGCAGTTGCGTCAGCAAGTCCTCCCCCTCCTTGGGGTAGTAGGTCAGGTACGGGGTGGCGGCGTTGGACAGCCGCAGCCTTCCTTTAAAATCCTTCACGGCGGCAAACAGCCGTTCCGGTTCGCCCCGATCCAAAAAGATCAGTACACAGGCGCCCTTTTGCTTGATTTCCCGCACGCCTGCCACACGGGCGGCGCCCCGCAGGCGGGCGATCCGCATCAGTGATACGGTGGGGGTCGGCGGCTCGCCAAACCGGTCGCACAGCTCGTCGGTCACGTCTGCCAGATCCTCCGCCGTTTCGATGGCGGCGATTTTTTTATACAGTTCTACACGGGTCTCCTCGTGGGGGATATAGTCCTCCGGCAGATAGGCAGAGACGGCCACGTCCATCTGACAGTCGCTCTTGACCGGTTGGGTCTGTCCCTGTTCCTCCGCCACCACCTCGCTGAGGATCCGCATATACATATCATAGCCGATGGCGCCCAAATGCCCATGCTGTTGCTCGCCCAGCACACTGCCGGCACCACGGATCTCCAGATCCCGCATAGCGATCTTGAGTCCCGACCCAAAGGCGGTAAATTCCTTGATCGTCATCAACCGTTTTTCTGCGATCTCACCCGGCATATTGTCGGGACGGTAGGTCAGATAGGCATAGGCCCGTTTGTTACTGCGACCGATACGGCCGCGGATCTGATGCAATTGGGCCAGCCCCATCCGATCGGCATCCTCAATGACCAACGTATTGGCAAAGGAAACGTCGATACCCGTCTCAATAATGGTGGTACACAGCAGTACGTCCACCTGACGGTCCAGCACCTGCTGCCATATCTTTTCCAGTTGCGTGCCGCTCATCTGTCCGTGCGCAACGGCGATGCGCGCCTCAGGCAGATCACGGGCAATATCGGCGGCGATATGATCCAGCGCCTCGATATTATTCTTCAAATAATATACACAGCCCTGCCGCCGCAACTCACGACGGATCGCCCCCAGCACCACGCCCCGATCGTAGGGCAGTACGTAGGTAGCCACCGGATAACGGTCAGCCGGCGCCTCCTCGATAATGGACATATCCCGAATACCGGACAGCGCCATATTGAGCGTTCGGGGAATGGGGGTGGCCGACAGGGTCAGCACGTCCACACCCACGCTCATTTCTTTGATTTTTTCTTTATGCTTTACGCCGAAACGTTGCTCTTCATCCACCACCAGCAGGCCCAGATCCTTAAACACCACGTCCTTTTGCAACAGACGATGAGTGCCGATCAGCACGTCGATCTCGCCCCGCGCCAGAGCGCGGAGAATCTGCTCCTGTTGTCGTTTGGTCTTAAAGCGGTTGATGACCTGCACCTTAACGGGGAAGCCCCGCAAACGGTCGCAGATCGTATTAAAATGCTGTACCGACAAAATGGTGGTGGGCACCAAAACGGCCGCTTGCTTGGAATCCATCACCGCCTTAAATACGGCGCGCAATGCCACCTCGGTCTTGCCAAAGCCCACGTCGCCGCACAGCAGGCGATCCATGGGGCAGGGCTTTTCCATATCCGTCTTGATCTCTTCCACGCAACGCTTCTGATCCCAGGTCTCCTCGTAAGGGAAATTATCCTCAAACTGCCGTTGCCAATCGGTATCGGGGGAAAAGGCGTGCCCCTCCGCCCGTTGTCGACGGGCGTACAACTCAATCAACTCTTTTGCCAGCACACGGGCCTGATTTTTGGCCTTTTGCTTGGCGCGCTCCCAGGCGGCGGTTCCCAAACGGGACAGTTTGATCTGGTGATTTTCACCGGCGCCGCCCACGTATTTGGCGATCAGATCCAGCTGTGGCGTGGGAACGTACAACGTATCGCCGCCGTCATAGCGGATCACGATATAATCCTTGATGACTCCGTGATTTTCCACCTGCTTGATGCCGCCGTAAATGCCGATACCGTGATGCACGTGCACCACCGCATCTCCAACGCTGAGATCCGCAAAGGTGCGGATGCGTTGTCCTTCCGGCGCACGGCGGGGGCGACGGCTTACCGTCCGTTTGGCCGCCCGCTGGCCGATGAGCAATATACACTCATCCAGCACACAATCCATTTTCAGCGCCGCCGTACACAGACAAACGGCGCCCTTCTGCCGTTTACGTCCAAAGGGCAGGTCCATCTCGGCCAACTGCTTCTGGCCTTCCTGTCCGCCGCAGAAAAACACCTGCTTCCCCTCCTGCAGGGCGGTGGCGATCTCGCCGTGCATCAGGTCGGGATCGTTGCGGGTCAGGGCATCCTCCTGCACCTTGATCTCCGCAAGATAGGACAGCTTTCCGAAATAGCCCGACAGCGGCAGAGAGGACAAAAATACGCCCTTCCGCTCGCAAATGGTCTGCTCAAAATCCGCAAAATCGAAGAAAAATTTACCCTGCGGCGCATAAGGGACGTGCTCCTCGCTCATTCTACCCGCATCCTGCTCGATCTGCCAGGACAAAAAGTCAAAGCGCTCCCGCATCCCCGCATAGCCGCAAACAAACAGCATCGCCTCGGGCAGATAGGCAAACAGATCCCTGCCGCCCTCGTACTCCAGCGGCAACCAGCGATCCCGTCCCTGCAAGGCAAGGCCGTTTTCCAGTCGCTCGATCTCCTCTTTGATTTTTGAGCGGGCATCCTGATCCGGATAGGTCTCCGCCAATTTGGTCAACTTTTCGATCAAAAGGAGATCCCGCGCCGCTTTACCGGGCAGACCGGCCGCCGCAGACAACGTAATACGGTCAATCTGCTCGTGACGGCGCTGGGAAATCGGGTCAAAGAGTCCCATCTGGTCAATTTCATCATCAAAAAAGTCCACGCGCACCGGCGCTGACTGATCAGGCGGAAAGGCATCCACGATACTGCCGCGCACGGCATAACTTCCCTTGCCCTCCACCATTTCCAGCCGTTCGTACCCGTTATCCTCCAAAAAGGAGATCAAGTTCGTCATTTCCAGCCGTTGCCCCACCGAAAGGGTCAGTTTTCCCGCCTGCAGCGCTTGCGGATCAGGGCACAGCGTGGCATATCCTTCGGCGGTGGTGACCACGGCGTCATACTGTCCGGCCAGACAGCCGTCCAGTACGCCCTGACGGCGATACAGCGTATCCCGCGCGGCCGCATCCACGGCATCGAACACCGGCTCGCAGGCGGGCAACAGCGCCACCCGCTCGCCGGGCATCAGCCCACGCAAACAATCGACGATTTTTTCAGCCTCCCCCTCCCCCGGGGCGACAAAAATCGCCGTATGATTCAGTTTTTTCGCCAGCGCCCAGCCAACAAGTCCTTGCACGGCAACGGGTATACCGTTGAGCACCGACGGGTAAGGGGCGGTGGCATATCCGGCGCACAGGCCTGCCACTCCCTCCAGTCCCGCCACAGCGGAAAGCAACGTTTCAGACAATTCTATCACCTCTTGCCTGCGATACAGATTTGAATGGTCGGGCACTCCTTGCAGGCGCCCGACCATTTGCTTTGTTCAGTTATTTCATAAACTTATGCAAACAAGCCCAGAGGATATACACCCTCTTCGGTGGCCTGCTTTAAAAACTCCACCATAACGGGACGATCGGCGGTATAGGTCACGCCGTACCACTTGGCCTCGGTCCGCAGCACGTCTACGCCACAGCGACCGGCAGACAGTTCGTCCTGTACCAAAAAGGGCAGGAAAAACTCGGCCTTTTCGGGGTTGCCGGGCAGATCGTTTTCCATAAATGCCGCCAGACCGCGTTCCAACGCCGGGAAGATCGCCGGAGTAAAGCCCCAACAGTTCATGCTGACCAGACTCTCCTCATCCAGCGGTGTCCAGACACCGTCCTCCTCATAGGCAATGCCGCCCTCGTGTGCGCCGATCTTGGTCCGCTCCACGACGTGGGTCAGCTTGCCGTTTTCGGTGGTGCAGACACCACGGGAAACGGTGCCGTTTTCGGTGATGGTATTTTTCAGCACGTAGCCGGCCATACACCAATCGCTGTTCTTGGCATTCTTCAAAAAGCCTGCCAGCGTTGCAAAGGCATCTCTGCCGTAAAAGTCGTCCGAATTGATGACGGCAAAATTGTCATCGCCCACGGCGTTGCGGGCGCACCAGACGGCGTGCCCGGTCCCCAGCGGTTTGGTACGGCCCTCGGGCGCAACACAACCGGCCGGCAGATCTGTCATTGACTGGAAGGCATACTCTACCTTGATTTTTTCTTCCACCCGTTTGCCTACCGTATCACGGAACAGATCCAGATTTTCTTCTTTAATAATAAATACCACCTTGTCAAAGCCGGCGGCAATGGCGTCAAAAATAGAATAATCCACGATAAATTCGCCCTTCGGGCCAACCGGGTCAATTTGCTTCAATCCGCCGTAACGGCTACCCATTCCTGCGGCCATAATTACCAGTGTCATATACTTATCTCCTTTTTATTTATAACTGAATATCCACGCAGCATCTGCTTTCCCGCAGCGGAGCCATAAAGGCGCCCACTGCCCGATGATCGGGATGATCGATATATTCCTCCAACGCCGTATGATCGGCAAAATCGGAAATGAGAATCAGATCGTAGTTATCTGCCTTGATACCGCAATCCGTGTAGGTCTCGCTGTGAAGGATCTGCGGGATCTTACCGGGAAGTGCGTCCAGCATTGCTTTGGTCGCGGCAACGTTGGCCGCCTTGTTTTCCTCTTTAAACTTAAAGCATACGATATGTCGGATCATTTGAGCATTCCTCCGAACTCTTTTTCATAGAAGGTGATCTTGCTCTCGCAATCCGCCATAGAGTTGCCGGCGGCCAACAGATACAGTTTCACCTTCGGCTCGGTGCCGGAGGGACGCACGATGACCGTCACACTGTCCTCCATATCAAACTGCAGTACGTCGCTGATCGGCTGACCGGTGGCGCAGGTCTCTTCTCCGGCGCGGAAGGTACCGGCCAAATAGTCGCCCACGCGGATCACGGCGTTATAGCCCACCTTGACCGGGGCATTCTCCCGCAGGTTTTTCATCAACGCATCCATCTTTGCCTTGGGGTCCAGACCCTCAATGGTCAGGGATACGGTCTTTTCGTGATAATAGCCGTAAGTGCGATACAGTTTTTGCAGGGCCATAGGCAGGGTCATACCCTTGTCCTTGTAGTACATGGCCATCTGAGCGATGAGCATGGTGGCCACTACCGCGTCCTTATCCCGGGCATAGGTGCCCTTGAGATAGCCGTAGCTCTCCTCAAAGCCAAACAAAAACTGCTTTTCCCCCGTTGCCTCGAATTTGGCAATATGCTCGCCGATATACTTAAATCCGGTCAGACAGGTGTACAGGCTGACCTTCCATTCCTCACAAATGGCCTTGGCCATTTTGGTGCTGACAATGGAGGTGACGGCCGCGCCGTTTTGCGGCAGTTTGCCCGTCTCGCTCAACCGACGGCAAATAAAATCAAGCAGCAATGCGCCGATCTGGTTACCGTTGAGTAGCGTGATCTCTCCCTGTCGGTCCAGACAGCCAACGCCCACACGGTCGGCATCGGGATCGGTGGCAATGATCAGGTCTGCGCCCACCTTTTTGGCCTTTTCAATGCCCAGGGCAAAGCCGGCCTTTTCCTCCGGATTGGGGGATTTCAGGGTGGGGAACTCCCCATCGGGGATCATCTGCTCTTCTACGGTTTCCACGTGGATGCCCAAACGGTTCATCATCGTGGGTACCAAACGATAGCCGGTACCGTGGAAAGGCGTGTAAACCACCTTCAGCTCTTTGGCGCTGTCGCTGATATCACTCATATCCAGCTGCTCGGCCAATACTGCGGCCAGATATTTCTCGTCAAAATCTCTGCCCACCGTAACGTACAGGCCGTCGGCCACCGCCTGCTCTTTATTCATCATATCCACCTGCAAGGGGTCAACCGCCGCAATTTTTTGCTGCAGCAGGTCGGCCAGCTCGCCGGCGATCTGTGCGCCGTCCTCATAATAAACCTTATAGCCGTTATATTCCTTGGGATTGTGCGAGGCGGTAATGTTGATGCCCATAATAGCGCCCAACTCCCGCACGGCAAAGGACAGTTCAGGGGTAGGCCGCAGTTCGTCAAACACGTAGGCCTTGATGCCCAACGCCGCCAATGTCAGCGCCGTTGCCTCGGTAAAGGCCACGCCGCCGTTGCGGCTGTCGTGGGCGATGACCACACCGCGTGCCATATACTCCCGCCCCAGAGAAACGATATATTCACCGATACCACGGGTGGCACGGCAAACGGTATTGATATTCATACGGTTGGTGCCCGGCCCCATAATGCCGCGCAAACCTGCCGTACCGAAGGTCAGCGAGGAACCGAAGCAGGCCTGCAGTTGCTCCTCGTTATTCAAAATGGTAATAGCCTGCGCCTTGGTGCGCTCATCCACACGATGGCTCAGCACCCACGCCTTACAAATATCCTGTAAACTCATCTTGCTCACCTCTATATTTCTTGTTTGGCTGCCGCCAATGCTTTTGCCAATTGGTCGGGGCAGGACGTGCTTTTAAAGCCGCATCGGATCCCCGACAGACGGCGGATAGCCTCGTCGATCTCCATTCCCTCTACCAGGGCGCCGATGCCCTGCAGGTTGCCGTTACAGCCGCCCACAAAATGAACGTCATGAACCAATCCGTCGATCACTTCAAATTCAATTTGCTGCGAGCAAACGCCCTTTGTTCTGTAAATCATATTTTTCTCCCTCGCTCCGCATCAGATCTCTTTGCGGTTTTCAATGCTGCTGGACAAGGTGGCCGCATCCGTATATTCCAGACTGCCGCCCACGGGAATGCCCAGCGCCAACGCCGTCACCTTCACCCCAAAGGGCTTGAGCAGACGGGCCACGTACAATGCGGTGGTCTGCCCCTCCACGCTGGGATTGGTGGCCATGATCACCTCTTGAATATCCTCTTCTGCCACCCGTTGCACCAATGCCTTAAGGGTCAGGTCATCCGGTCCCACGCCGCCCATCGGGCTGATCAGTCCGTGCAGCACGTGATATTGACCGTGATAATCCTTCATTTTCTCAATGGCCTCAATGTCCGAGGGCTGTTCCACCACGCAAATAATGCTTGTGTCCCGGGTGGGGTCGTTGCAGACATCGCATCGCTCCCGATCGGTGTAGGCATGACATCGCTCACAATAATGTATGCTTTCTTTGGCCGCCAACAGTACCTTTGCAAATTCTTCGCATCGGCTTTTATCCCCGGCCAGTACGTAATACGCCATTTTCTGCGCGCTTTTGGCGCCAATGCCGGGCAACCGCTCAAATTGGGCCACCAGCTGATTCAGTGCCGGAATATTCATCGCTTAAAACAATCCGGGCATACCGGGCAGATTCATTCCGCCGGTGATGGCGCCCATTTTTTCTTCCATTTCCTTGCTTGCTTTGCCCAGCGCTTCACTGACAGCGGCGGTGATCAGATCCTCCAGCATTTCCACGTCATCGGGATCTACGACCTCCGGGTCGATCTTGACCGAGAGCAACTCCTTTTTACCGTTGACCACGGCAGTAACCATACCACCGCCGGCAGTGGCAGAAAATTCACTTTCCTCCACCTGCGCCTGGGTCTGTTCCATTTGCTGTTGCATATTCTGCAATTGTTTCATCATATCGCCGCGCTTCATCTGCACGCCTTCGGGAAGTCTTGCTTTCATAATATTTCTCCTTTATTCTTCATCAGTCCACAACCACCGCATCACTGCCCAGCTGTTGAATCAGTTCGTCCAACGCATCCGGCTCACGTGGGGTGGGAATGGGATCTGCAAATTGTATCGTACACGGGGCTCCCAGCGCCTTTTCCAACGCCAACGCCAGCGTCCCCCTGAATTTTTCACCGCTGATCATCCGGCGGGCAAAGCCGTCCTCCATACGAAAGACTGCCTTTCCTCCCTCAAAGGTCGGTGCCTCCAGCTCCTCCAGCGTGGCCAGCAGATCACTTCTGCCGCTGACTCGCAATACCTCCAATGCATCCTTCCACACACGGGCCGGATCATCCACGGCAGGGGCCGCTTCGGAGGGTGGCGCGGGGGGCGTTTCCTTTGATACAGACGGTGGTTCCTGCACGGAACGAACGGGTGGATCCTTGCGGGGGGTGCCCGTTTCCTGCGCCGACGGTGGCGTGGGCAGTGACTCGCTCATCGGTTGCCCCGTCGGCGGCTCAGGGTTTGGTTTCGCTCTACCGCGCATCAGACCGGCATAAGCCTTTTCCAATCGTTCCATACGGCTGATCAGGGCGCCGCCGGAAGTATCCAGACGGGGGTCGCACATCCGCATCAACATAATTTCCGTCATCACACGGGCATCCGCGCTTTGGGCAACGTCACGCATTCCCTTTTGCAAGGTCTCCAGCGCGCCCAGCACGCCCGCTTTGGTCATTTTGTTCTGCAATGCCTGCAAACGTTGCAGTTCTTCTTTCCCGTGGGAAGCGGCCACCATTTCCGGCGCCACGTCACACAGGGCGATATCCCGCAACAGTACGGCCATCTCGCCCAACAAGCGGGAAACGTCCTTGCTTTCCCGCCACATATCGTTTAAAAAGCGAAGCGCCCCGGCAATGTCGTGGTCGGCGATACATTCCACCGCATCCACCAATCGCGCCGGATCACACAGTCCCAGCAGATCACCCACCGCCGCGGCGGTCACAGGCCCTTGCAGGGCCGTGGCGCGCTCCAGCAGAGACAGAGCGTCACGCATAGAGCCCTGGCCCATCCGCCCCAACAAAGCGGCGGCATCCTCGCTCAGTTCGATGCCTTCCTGCTCCGCCACGTATTGCAACCTTCCGGCAATTTGCGGTCCGTCGATGCGACGGAAATCAAACCGCTGACAACGGGACAAAATGGTGGCCGGAACTTTATGCAGTTCGGTGGTGGCCAGAATGAAGATCACGTGAGCGGGCGGCTCCTCAATGGTCTTGAGCAATGCGTCAAAGGCCGGGCCGCTCATCCGGTGCACCTCATCGATGATATATACCTTATATTTTACAAGCGCGGGCGTGTATACCACGTCCTCCCGCAGCTCACGCACGTTGTCCACCGAGTTGTTGGAGGCGGCGTCGATCTCAAAGACGTCGGTTACCGAACCGTCCAGAATTCCCTTGCACGAAGGGCATTCATTACAGGGATCGCCGTTGATGGGGTGTTCACAGTTGACCGCTCTGGCCAGGATTTTGGCGCAGGTGGTCTTACCCGTGCCGCGGGTGCCGGTGAACAGATAGGCGTGCCCCAGCTTGCCACCCGTCAATTGTCCCACCAGGGTGCGGGTCACCGCCTCTTGTCCCACCACATCGGCAAAACGTAACGGGCGGTATTTTCTGTATAAAGCCTGGTACACGGACATTGCTCCTTCCCTTGAAAATTCATTTTAAAACAGCTTAACGCCATCCACCACCGCACACCCCCTACTGGCCCGTTTCGTCGGCCCTACATCGACGTCTCTCTCAAGGCAGGCGCTCCGACGGCACATACCATGACCTGCTTAATGCTGCTCGGTTCCCCGCCTGACATGGTTCACAGGATGATATTGCGTCGGACCTACCTCTCGGCAAGAGTCCGCCGGTTTCAGGTTGCGACGGCTGCGGTCGCATAGGGGGCATTGCCCCGCTATAGCGGATTTGCGGTGCAGGGTGCCGCTACCTCCCCGGTTGTGCGGTGGTGGATGGCGTTAAGTCATCCGAAATTATTTTAACATATAGTCGCAAAGCACTCTGGTATGCTTGCGCTCGTATTGATCGGCCACGTTGAGAATGGTGGCCTCATCAAAGGACTTACCCGTCAGGGTAAAGCCGATGGGCATTCCGGCGGCGGAATTACCGCAGGGAACGCTGATGGCAGGCAGACCTGCAATATTGGCGGTTACCGTCAGGATATCCGCCATATACATCTGCGCCGGATCCTCCGCCTTTGCCCCCGCCTCATAGGCAACGGTGGGCGCCGTGGGCGTAAGGATCACGTCGCACTGTGTAAAGATCTCCTCATATTCCTTCTTGATCTTCTCACGCAGCAGGGTGGCCTTTTTATAGTAAGCGTCAAAATAGCCGCTGCTGAGCGCATAAGTACCCAGCAAGATCCGACGTTTGACCTCCTGACCAAAGCCCTCGTCACGGGTATGGATCAGCACCTCGTCAAAGGTCTCCCCCTCTGCCGAGCGATGGCCGTATTTCACGCCGTCATAGCGGGCCAAGTTACTGGAGGCCTCCGCCGAAGCGATGAGATAATACGCAGGAATGGCATACTGCAGAGAAGGCAGGGAAACGTCAACGATCTGACATCCCATTTCTTTATATGCAAGGGCGGCGGCCATTACGCTGTCCTTCACCTCGGCATCCACGCCTTCGGCAAAAAACTCAGCCGGCAGACCGATCTTCAGTCCCTTGATATCTTTATCAAAAATATCGCCCAACGGCGCCAAATCTTTGGCCAACGTCATATCGTGACCGTCGTCATAGGTAACCGCATCCAACAGCCATGCGCAGTCTCTGGCGCTTTTGGCGATGGGGCCGATCTGATCCAACGAGGAGGCGTATGCCACCAAACCATATCGGGACAGACGGCCATAGGTGGGCTTCAGGCCCGTCACACCGCAAAATGCGGCCGGCTGACGCACCGAGCCACCGGTGTCACTGCCCAAAGATACCGGCGCAAGACCTGCGGCCACGCAAGCGGCCGAGCCGCCGGAAGAACCGCCGGGAACACGTGCCGTATCAAAAGGATTGCGGGTGGCGCCGAAATAAGAAGTCAAAGTGCTGGCGCCCATGGCAAACTCGTCCATATTGTTTTTACCCAATATGACGGCATCCTGCGCCTTCAGCGCGGCCACCACGGTGGCATCGTACGGAGGCACGAAATTCTCCAGCATTTTGGAGGAACAGGTGGTTTTGACACCTTTGGTACAAATATTATCTTTAATGGCCACGGGAATGCCCGTCATGGGGGCGGCCTCACCGGCGTCAATACGCGCCTGGGCGGCGCGCGCCTGTGCCAGCGCCTCCTCACGGCAAACGGTAACGTAGCTGTTCAGCTCCCCGTCCGTCGCCTCGATCCGCGCCAGAAAATGCTCGGTCAGCTCCTCAGCGGTCACATCGTGGTTGTCCAATAAATATCTGAGTTCTTTAAGTGATTTTAAATGGAAATTCATCTTACTCTCCTAAGATTTTCTTTACGGCAATGAAATGCAGCTTACGGTCGGGCACGTTGGCCAGTGCCTCCTCCATCGTCAGCGACTGTCCCAACTCATCCTCCCGCAGACCGTCAAAGCTGCCGGGGAAGGCCAGCGGATAATCCTCCTCGCAGATATCCACCGCCGCGATGGTATCCATCAGCGCCATGATGCTCTGCATATCTGCCGCCATCTTTTCCTTGCTTTCCTCGTCAAAGGACAGCTTGGAAAGTTTGCAAAGATAATCGATCAATTTCGTATCAGCCATATTTGCACGCTCCAGTAGTCGGTAAATTTCAATATTTAATATATTATAATATATTCTCCTCACTTTTGCAAGCATTATTATTTTTACAAAAAAGAGTGCCGCACGTTTGTGCGGCACTCTTTTTTAAATTTGTACTTAGTTGAGTTCTGCGAAGTACTTGATGGTGCGGACCATCTGAGAAGTATAAGAATTCTCGTTGTCGTACCAAGATACAACCTGAACCTCGAACAGACCGTCGCCGATCTCCTTAACCATGGTCTGGGTAGCATCGAAGAGAGAACCATAGCGGATGCCAACGATATCGCTGGAAACGATGGGATCTTCGTTGTAACCGAAGGACTCGGAAGAAGCGGCCTTCATAGCGGCGTTGATGCCTTCAACAGTGATGTTCTCGCCCTTAACAACAGCGAACAGCAGGGTGGTGGAGCCGGTAGGAGTGGGAACACGCTGAGCGGCGCCGATCAGCTTGCCGTTGAGTTCGGGGATAACCAGACCGATTGCCTTAGCAGCACCGGTGGAGTTGGGAACGATGTTGGCAGCAGCAGCTCTTGCACGGCGCAGGTCACCCTTTCTGTGGGGGCCGTCCAGAACCATCTGGTCGCCGGTGTAAGCATGAACGGTACACATAATACCGGTCTGGATCTCTGCATAGTCGTTCAGAGCCTTGGCCATGGGAGCCAGGCAGTTGGTGGTGCAGGAAGCAGCGGAGATGATGGTATCATCAGCGCTCAGAGTCTTTTCATTAACGGAATAAACGATGGTCTTCAGATCGTTGCCTGCGGGAGCAGAGATAACGACCTTCTTTGCGCCGGCGTCGATGTGAGCCTGGCTCTTCTCCTTGGAGCAGTAGAAACCGGTGCACTCCAGAACAACGTCAACACCGATCTCGCCCCAGGGGAGATCCTTTGCGTCTTTTTCAGCATAGATCTTGATGGTCTTGCCGTCTACGGTGATGCAATCATCGCCGGCAACAACAGTGTGACCCTCGTATCTGCCCTGTGCGGTATCGTACTTGAGCAGGTGAGCCAGCATTTCGGGCTTGGTCAGGTCGTTGATAGCAACAACCTCATAACCCTCTGCGCCGAACATCTGACGGAAAGCCAGACGACCGATACGACCAAAACCATTGATAGCAACTTTTACAGCCATTGTGTGTATCCTCCTAAAAATTTTATTTTATTTTTTTACCTTTACTATTTTAATATACCCATTTCAATTTCGCAATAGTTTTTGGCAAATTTCATAAAAAATGGATAAAAAACTTATCTATTGAGGCTTAAAAATGGGAAAATAGACAAAACCCGTCCATCAAACCAGCTGCGCCGACCGCGCCGATAAAATAATTTTCCGGGCCTGCGTTGCCGCCTCTTTGCTCAATGGCGGCACGCCCTCCAGGGGATAAGGCCGTCCCAACGCCTTGTATTTTGGCACCCCCATCGTATGATAAGGCAACACCTCCAGCCCGCTGACGTTGGGCAGAGTCGCCATCCATCGGCCCACTGCCTCCAGCGATGCCCGATCGTCGTTATAACCCGGCACCACCACATGGCGAAGCCAGACCGGCACCTGCTTTTCCGCCAGATAGCGGGCAAAGGCCAGTACGTTTTGATTGTCTGCCCCGGTCAGTCGCCGATGCAGCGCCTCATCCATTGCCTTGATATCCAGCAACACCAGATCGGTGTTTGCCAACAGCGCATCATATCGGTCACTGCCGTCAAAGGTGATCCCCGACGTATCCAACGCCGTATGGATGCCCTCTGCGTGGGCGCGGGCAAACAGTTCGGTGGCAAATTCCGCCTGCAACAGCGGCTCACCCCCCGAAAGGGTAATACCGCCCTTTTGATAAAACGCCCGATTTTTGCGATAGAGTTCCAACAGCGCTTCCACCGTCATTTCCTCGCCTCCATCCAAGGGATGGGAATCGGGATTATGGCAGTAAACGCACCGCAACGGACACCCCTGCAAAAAAATCACCAAGCGGATGCCCGGGCCGTCCACCGTCCCGAAGCTTTCCACCGCATGAATCCGTCCCTGCATCAGATCTGATCGTGGAAGGTGCGGGAAATGACCTCATCCTGCTGTTCCTTAGTCAGCTTGATAAAGTTGACCGCATATCCGCTGACACGAACCGTCAGCTGGGGATATTTTTCAGGATGCTTCTGGGCATCCAGCAACGTTTCACGGGTAAAAACGTTTACGTTGAGATGATGGCCGCCCTGTTGTACGTACCCGTCCAGCAGGCTGACCAGATTATCAATTTGATTTTTTGTAGCAGCCATAGTATAAATCACTCCTGTTCAGTTGTTATTGTTGATCGTCCAGTCCTTCAAACAGTGTCGGGGCCATACAGCCGCCGTCACGGCAATCCAAATCCACGGCGATATCGCCTACGAACACCTCATTCTCCTTACCCAAAGCGCCGGGAATGATAGAGAAGGTATTGGAAATACCGTCCTGCGCATCCCGGAAGGGTAACTTAGCCACACTGGCCAGCGATGCCACCGCACCGTGAGAATCCCGACGGTGCATCGGATTGGCGCCGGGAGCAAAGGCCTCGCCCTGTTTTCTGCCGTCCGGTGTGGCGCCGGTCGCCTTACCGTATACCACGTTGGAGGTAATGGTCAGAATGGAAGTGGTGGGTACCGATTCACGGTAGGTATGAGTCTTACGAATGTGGGTCATAAAGCGATGCACGATGTCATAGGCGATCTGATCCACCCGATCATCGTCGTTACCGTATTTGGGGAAGTCCCCCTCTACCTCGTAATCCACCGCCAGACCCGTTTCGTCCCGAATGGTCCGGACTTTGGCATATTTGATAGCGCTCAGTGAGTCGGCCACCACCGACAGACCGGCAATGCCTGTGGCAAACCAACGGGTCACCTTTTTGTCGTGCAGGGCCATCTGCAATTTTTCATAGCAGTATTTATCATGCATATAGTGGATGATGTTCAGCGTATTTACGTACACGCCGGCCAGCCATTCCATCATAGCGTCATAGCGCTTCATTACCTCATCATACTCCAGATATTCCGAGGTAATGGGGCGATATTCAGGGCCGACCTGCTTACCGCTGACCTCGTCGATGCCGCCGTTAATGGCATACAGCAGGCATTTGGCAAGATTGGCGCGGGCGCCGAAGAACTGCATTTCCTTACCCACGACCATCGAAGAAACGCAACAGGCGATGGCGTAATCGTCACCGTGATGAAAACGCATCAGATCGTCGTTTTCATATTGCACCGACGAGGTCTCGATGGAGATCCGGGCGCAATAACGTTTAAAGTTTTCCGGCAGATTGGTAGACCAAAGCACGGTCAGATTAGGCTCGGGCGCTGCTCCCAGATTTTCCAGAGTGTGCAGATACCGATAGCTCATTTTGGTGACCATGTGTCTGCCGTCGATGGCCATACCGCCGATACTTTCCGTAACCCATTGGGGGTCGCCCGAAAACAGAGCGTTATATTCCGGTGTGCGGGCAAATTTGATCAACCGCAGCTTCATAATGAAATGATCCACCATTTCCTGCAGCTGTTCCTCACTAAAAGTGCCGTTTTTCAGATCGCGTTGGGCATAAATGTCCAGAAACGTAGAGGTACGACCCAGCGACATAGCGGCGCCGTTTTGTTCCTTTACTGCGCCAAGATAACCAAAGTACAGCCACTGAATCGCCTCTTTGGTGTTGCTTGCCGGCATAGAAATGTCAAAGCCGTAGGCAGCAGCCATCGTCTTAAGATCCTCCAGCGCCCGGATCTGCTCCGCCAACTCCTCTCTGTCACGAATGACCTCGGAATACATAGTAGACCGAGTGGTCTCCTTCTGCTCCCGTTTATCAGCGATCAGCCGATCCACGCCGTACAGCGCCACCCGACGATAGTCTCCGATGATTCGACCACGGCCGTAAGCATCGGGCAAACCGGTTATGATATGACTGCTGCGGCAAGCGCGCATCTCGGGCGTATACACGTCAAATACGCCTGCGTTATGTGTTTTACGATGGGTCGTGAAAAATTCTTTTACGTCTGCATCCAACTCGTACCCATTCTCCGTGCAGGCCTTTTCCGCCATACGGATACCGCCGTAGGGCATCAGCGCCCGCTTGAGCGGTTTGTCCGTCTGCAGACCCACGATGGCCTCCCTTTCCTTATCCAGATAGCCCGGCCCGTGAGAGGTGATGGTGGAGATAACACGGGTGTCCATATCCAATACACCGCCGGCCTCCCGTTCCTGACGAGTCAGTTCCAGCACCTGTTGCCATAACGCCTTGGTGTTTTCGGTGGGCCCCGCCAAAAAGCTTTCGTCACCGTCGTAGGGCGTATAGTTGTGCTTGATAAAGCTACGCACGTTAATCTCTTTTTTCCAGGTTCCGTTTTCAAAACCTTGCCAAGCCTTATACTCCATTGGTTTTTTTATCTCCTTTTCATTCTTTTGCTTTTTCTTTTTATGAATGAAACAAATTTCTACAAATATATTCTACCACACTTTTTGTCAATCTACAATGAAAAAGTGCACAAAAGCGTATAGAATTTTCACAAAACTTGCTCCGCTTTTTTGGGCATATTGGCAAAAAGGCATCATCGCCCCACAGTCCTCCGCATTTTCCCACAATGAAACATCACGGCCGACGCCGTCGGTTTTTCTTGCAATCCGTCGGGTTATATTATATAATGATTGTAATTATACTTTCGGGAGCAAGAAAATGTTTTACTATAAAAATACAAACGGAGTCATCACCCTGCACTGCGCGCCGCTGGATGAGGTGGCAGAGCACTGCTTCACCACCCGCAAAGGCGGTGTCAGCACGGGGCATCTGTCGGAAATGAATCTTTCCCTTTCCAGAGAGGCAAGAGAAAACGTGTTGGAAAACTATCGCAGAGTTTGCGCCGCCGAAGGCTTTTGCATGGAGCGAATGACCCTGACCGACCAGACCCATACCGCCACCGTCCGCGCAGTGGATGAGGCTACGGCAGGTATGGGACTGTACAAAGAGAGTGATATTAAGGATACTGACGGGCTGATCACCGATCTGGCTGACACCCCCTTGGCCGTATTTATTGCCGATTGCGCCCCCGTTCTGCTGGCAGACCGCAAAAGTGGCGCGGTAGCCGCCGTACACAGCGGTTGGCGGGGCACGCTGGCCGGCATTGCCGGTGTGGCCATTCAAAAGATGAGCGCCCGCTACGGTACCGACCCCAAAGATCTCATCGCCGCCGTCGGCCCCTGCATCGGCCCCTGCTGCTATGAGGTAGGGCAGGATTTTAAAGACGCCTTTGAGGGAAAATGGGCGGATCTGTTTACCCCCAAGGGTGAAAAATATCATTTTGATCTAAAAAGCGCCAACCGCCGTGTACTGGAGGCGGCCGGCGTACAAGAAATTTACGTCACCGACGAATGTACCATGTGCCGCAATGATCTGCTGTTTTCCCATCGGGCAACGGCCGGTAAACGGGGCAATATGGCCGCCATCATTCAACGAAAGAAGGTATGCCTGTGAAACGACGTCTGATTTGTTTTATGCTGATCCTTTGCCTGCTGTTGACAGGCTGTGAGCTGACGGACAATCTGACTGAAGAACTATTACCCGGCAACGAAAAAGAGGAGGAAATTACCTCTTTACAAAGTATCAGTCTGCTGTATTACCCGGACAAAACACTTCATCCCCTGCTGGATACCTCACTGGCCAACCAACAAATCTACCGTTCGGTCTATTTGCCCGCCGTCACCTTTGACGAACGGCTGGATCCCGTCTACGGTGTGGCGAGCGAAGTGGTACAGGTAGGCAACAGCATTTCTATCACTCCCGCCGCCGACCGCAAATTTTCCGACGGCAGTGACGTGACCGCCGCCGCCATTGCCGCCTGTTTCCGGTTTGTATTGGAGCATGAGGAATCGCCCTATTATCGTTCACTGCAAAACATCATAGACATCTCCTCCGACAGCGGCCGCGTGGTGCTGACCCTGTCCAACAAGGACCCCGGCGCCATTTATTGCATGGATATTCCCATCTGCAAGCAGGGCGGTACCGAGGACAAGCCGATTTATTTCGGCGCCGGCAGTTACAAATTCGGCCAACACAACAACGTGCCGGCGCTGGTGGCCAATCCCCACGCCGCCCAGGCGCCCGCCGTATCACCCGTTTATCTGCTGACCCCCGATTCGGATGAAGCGCTGGGATCAATGTTCAACAGCGGCGTACTCAGCGCGCTGCCCACCAATCTGATCGCACGGGGCACGCTGTCCGTTTCGCGGCAATATAAAACCGTATCCTACCTCACCCCCACCATGGTGTATATCGGGGTGAATAACGACAAAGTCCCGGTGGCGGCACGCCGCGCCTTCAGCGCGCTGATCCCCCGTCAGCAGATCATTGACAACGTATTGATGGGTCTGGGGCAAAGCGCCACCCTCCCCCTCTATCCCGGTTGGTCGGTGGTACCCGACCCCGGCGCCGATGCTTCCAAGCAACGTCTGGTAGAGTTGTTTACCGCCGCCGACCTACAGGCCAAAAACGGCGAACTGCTGACGGCAGAGGGAGAAAAGCCGAAATACGAGTTACTGGTCTCCAAGGAGAACAAGGAGCATCTGGCCATTGGCGAAAAGATCCGTTCCGCTGCCCTGAATCTGGGCATTGAGCTGACACTGGTCGAGGTAGACGAAGGCACCTTCAAGAGCCGTCTCGGCGACGGTGCCTACGAAATGTACATTGCCCGGTATACCTTAAATCAAAATCACAGCTGCGGTGAGCTGTATATCGGCGAGGAAGCCCCCAACTATTGCGGCGAGCCCTCCACTGCTCTGCTGACCGCCCACGAAAATTATATGGACGGTGGCGCGGCAACCGATTACATTGCCACGCTGCAGCAGGAATGCCCCATCTTGCCCATCGCCTTTATCAAACGCGCCATTTACCACACGGAAGGCGTACTGCCCACCGGCGGCCTGAGCTACAGCCGCCCCTTGGGCGCACTGGAAAAATGGAGCATTTCATAGACCTGCATCCACAAAAACGCCCGCCTTGTTTACACGGGCCACACAAATGTAAATCACACAAAACAGGCACAGCCGCAACCCGCGGATGTGCCTGTTTTACCGCAAGGCTCCTTTCTCGTAAATATTGACAAATAAAAATCGCTGTGATATAATTATCCTCACGCTGGTGTGGCGGAATTGGCAGACGCCCGGGACTTAAAATCCCGTGGGTAGTGATACCCGTACCGGTTCGATCCCGGTCACCAGCACCAGAAAAGAACCCACATTTGACTACGACAAATGTCGGTTCTTTTCAACGAAATTTGCCCTGACGGGCAAGTGAAATAGCTCCGCTGTGAAATATTTACTTCGTAAATGTAAAATATTTGCTGACGCGAATGTAAGCAGCGGAGGAGTATCCGAACCCGATTTTGACGGGCCGATTTTCACCTCAGCTGTGTTAAAATACTCGCCAATACACAAAGTATTGGCTGCGTTTTATGCCTTGCCGATGCAAAAATCGGCTCCGGCAAAATTCTGCG
>JAZQDW010000074.1:0-10437 GCA_045546995.1 Eubacteriales bacterium | reverse complement strand
TGGACGGAAACTTCCCGACAGCACTTCTTGTTTGTGAACTGATTCCAAACGTGCTTGACGGCAAAAAGTGGATGTACATCCCCTCTACTGCCGCCGATTGCTGTGAGGACGTTGTCGCAGTCAAAGCCTTTGACGCGACTTTTCCGCCCAAGGAAAAGAAGTGGATGCCCAGCCAAGAGGAGTTCTATATCTATAGTCATTCATCGGTAGTACGATAAACGTAAAAGCCGCTGAGGTGGAGAAATCCATCTCAGCGGCAATTTTTATCTTTTCTTATAAATGACAAGCTCGGGATTCTCACCGTTTTCCTCATAGGTGCAGATGAGGATGAAGTCCATATTGGCGACGATTCCGAAGCATCGATCACCGCCGAATTCGCATTCGAGCTGATTTCCCAGATAGGTGGCGTTATCATCAAGAAATTTGACGGTCTTGCCGTTGGGAAGTCGGTATTCCAAATTGACGTAACCGCCCACAAGAGCATTGATTTTTTCGACCTTCGGCATTCCTTCCACACCAAGAGCGTTGATCTCGTCGATCAGTTTACGCTTGAACTCTTCAAACTTTCCGCCATCGTCAAGATTTTTATATTTCTTCCAATAATCGAGCTTGGGGAGCATTTCTTTCAGATAGGCGCGGGCCTGATCCGAGGGGAAGGCTTCGCTTGCCATATTCGCTACGCAGACCTCTATCAGCTCGTCCATATCGTGATACATATACTCGCCGTCGGCATAGCACCACTTGCAATAGTCTTCGTTGAAGATCCCGTCCTTTTCTTTGCTGATGCTGCTATCTTCAAGCGGCATACCACAGCATTGACAGATAAGTTCTCTGGGTGAGCCGAGGAGAGTATTAATCGAGACATCGAAGAGCTTAGAAAGAAGCTTTATCGTTTCGGTGTTGGGTACCGTTTCGCCATTTTCCCAACGGCTGACTGCCTGACGAGTGACAAACACCTTTTCGGCAAGTTCCTCCTGGGAGAGTCCATGTTTCGTTCTGAGTTCCAGTATAATATCTTTCGTTTCCATATTCTTTACCACCTTTGTTACTGTGATTATATTATAACAGATTGCGGTGTGAATCACAAGCAACGCGCTGTTGCTATCACACCTTTTTCCTTGTTTAATGCTGTTCGCACAATTTGGAGCACCGCCCTCAGGGGGGATTTTGTCTATTGTCCGTTTTTACCGGTTCTGTTCACTTTTGCAAGAGGCGTATTTTATTTGTTTTGACAAAACCGAGTGATAGCCACCGACACGAAGGCGGCGGTATGCCCCCACCGTTGCTTTACTTCTGTCTGCTCGTACATTTGATGTTGCTCCGTTCTTTTCCGGATTTATTTTGGTTCCTTCTAATTTTGCGCTATCCGAAAAATTTCGATGATTCATAATATTGATCCCTTTAAAAACGATTCGAGCATTTCCCGGGGAATTTTGGCAAAAGGTGTTTTCTTTTGGCGCAAAGTGTGCTATGATAAGCAAAAATAAAGTTTCGGAGGCCCCTTTATGAATCACCGTCGCCTGAAAAGCGCTTGCTATATGACCAATATCACCATGTCGGTGGTGGGCAATCTGTCCCCTTTGCTGTTACTGACCTTTCGGGAAACGTACGGCATTTCCTTTTCCCTGCTGGGGTTGCTGGTGCTGATCAATTTCTGCACCCAGTTGACCGTCGATTTGATCTTTTCCTTTTTCTCCCACAAATTTCACATCCCCACGGTGGTGCGACTGACACCGGCGCTGGCGGCGGTGGGATTGTGGGTCTATTCCGTCTGCCCCGTGCTGTTTGCCGAACAGGCCTATCTGTTTTTGGTGATCGGAACGATCATCTTTTCTGCGGCCAGCGGTCTGGCGGAGGTGCTCATCAGTCCCCTGGTGGCCGCCCTGCCGGCCAAAGACCCGGATCGGGAGATGAGCAAGCTGCACTCGGTCTACGCCTGGGGCGTGGTGTTCGTCATCGTGTTTGCCACCCTGTTTTTACAGTTCTTCGGTAAGGCCAACTGGTACTGGCTGGGATTGCTCTTTTCGCTGATCCCGCTGGTCTCCTTTGTCCTGTTTCTGGGGGCAAAGTTCCCCCAAATGTCCACCCCCGAGCATACGGTGGATGCCCTGCGCTTCTTTAAAGACAAAGCCCTTTGGCTGTGTGTGGCGGGCATCTTTCTGGGCGGCGCGGCCGAATGCACCATGGCCCAATGGTGCTCCGGCTATCTGGAGCAGGCCGTGGGTCTGCCCAAGGTATGGGGAGATATTTTCGGCGCGGCGCTGTTTGCCGTGATGCTGGGCGTGGGCCGCACCCTATATGCTAAAAAAGGTAAAAAGATCAGTCGAGTACTGTTTTGGGGCGCCATCGGCGCCACGGCGTGTTATTTGACCGCCGCCCTGTGCCCCCTGCCGGTGGTGGGTCTGCTGGCCTGCGGCCTGACGGGGCTGTGCGTAAGCATGATGTGGCCGGGCAGTCTGGTCATTGCCGAGCAAAAATTCCCCACCGGCGGCGTCTTTATCTTTGCGGTAATGGCGGCCGGCGGTGATCTGGGCGCCTCCATCGGCCCCCAATTGATCGGCATCATCACCGACAGCGTTATGGCCTCCCCTGCCGCCGTGGCCCGTGCCGCCGCCTGGGGACTGGCTCCCGATCAGCTGGGACTGAAACTGGGAATGCTGGTAGGGATGCTGTTCCCCCTGATCGCCATTTTGATCTACGGCCGCTGTCGCCGGCAACGAGGAGAATAAGTGATGATGAAATACGTAATCGCCGCCACAAAAGACTTTTCCGACAATGATTACGCCGCCTGTCTGTCCATGATGGAGCCGGGGCGGAGAGCGACGCTGTTGCATCGTTCAACGCAGGCCGGACGGGAAAGCGCGCTGGGCGAATGGCTGGTGAAAACGCTGGTAGCGGAGCACACCGGCCTGCCCCTTGCCGAAATCCGCCTGACCCGGGACGAGCGGGGTAAGCCCCGGCTGTCCCATCCCCCGCTGTACTGCAGTATCAGCCATTCCCACGGACTGGCGTCCTGCGCCGTCAGTGACAAGCCCGTCGGCATTGATATCGAAAAGCTCCGTCCCGTCGACCTGCGGGCGGCCGGGCGCATCGCCCACACGGAAGATGCCGCCTTTTTAGAAGGAGCCGCCGATGACGAAAAGAAATTCTTTCTCTTCTGGACGGCCAAGGAGGCCTACGGCAAACGGGAAGGCCACGGCCTGCAAAATATGCGCCGGGTGCCCCTTGCCGACATTTTGCCCCACTGTACCCAAACGATCACCGAAGACTACGTCCTCACCATATGTGAGGGATGAAAATAAATGTATCTCGATTAATAGCGGGGGTATTTCATTTTCGGGCATAGCCCTAATACTACCGGCAGCACCGGGGTGCGCTTTTGATTGGCCTGCCGGCCGTGCATTGATTACCAGCTGCCCCTATCCTCTCTCCCTCCGTCTTTTTGCTACGCAAAAATCCACCTCCCTCGGGCGGCGAGGCACAAGTTGCCCTCTGCTCCTTATTTAGACCGTTCTTTTTTCTGCTCATCGCTAAAGCTCTATCGGGCCACGCGACGATCGCGTGGTTTTCGGTTACAAAAAAGATCCGTTGTAAAAACAACGGATCTTTTTGATTTACAGTTGTGTCAGGCGACGGTAGAGGGCCATCACGTCCGCCCCCGTGGCCAAAAAACGGGAGAAAGCGGTGGCGCTACCCGCCGCCAGCCCCATTTGCAATGCGGCGCCAAAGCTACCGAAACGATCGTAACCGTACAAAAAGCCGGCTACCATACTGTCCCCGGCGCCCACCGTGCCCAGTACCTGCCCCCGGGGCGCAAGGCCCCGATGGACGGTGCCGTCCTCGGCCAACAGCCACGCCCCGTCCTGATCCAGACTGACCAGCACGTTACGCGCGCCTTTGTCCTGCAGCATCCGGGCGGCAGAGAGCAGCTGTTCCTCCTCTCGAAGTTCCTTACCGTACAGCTCGGCCAGCTCGTGCCGATTGGGCTTGATGAGAAACGGGCGCAAGGGCAGCACGCTTGTCAAATACTTTCCGGTGGCATCCACCACCACGCGCACCCCTGCATCCACCCTTTTCATCAAGGTATGATAAACGTCCTCATCCATTCCGGCAGGGGGATTGCCGGCCAGCACCAGCGTATCCCCCGCCGCCGGCTTTTCCATTTGCGCCTGCAGGGCCTCCATTTCCGCCGTTGTGACGGCAGGGCCGCGGGCGTTGATCTCCCCGGTGGCGGCGCCGGCCAGCTTGACGTTGATACGGCTGCAGCCCTCCGGCAGACGGATGAAGTCGGTCTGCAGACCTTCCGATTGCAGACGGGCAGAGATCTCCTCCCCCACAAAACCGGCAACAAAGCCGAGTGCCGTGGCCTCTATCCCCAATTGATGCAACATACGGGCGACGTTAATTCCTTTGCCCCCCACCTGCATTTCCTCCCCCACGGTACGGTTGACCGTCGGTGTCAGCGGCGCAGACAGAGAAAGATAATAGTCCAGTGAAGGACTGAGTGTAACAGTGTATATCATAATTACCTCCGATTGCGGTATAAATTTATCTTATCACATTCCGCAAGTTCTGTAAATTAGTTTCTCCACGGTTGACAAAAAAATCAAAAAGCGTATATTATATATATTAGAAACGGAGTGAAATAACATGATCTATACCTCTCTTTCACAGCTGGTGGGGCGTACGCCGCTGTTGCAGCTGTGCAATATACAAAAAGATAAAAAACTGCAGGCCACGTTGCTGGCAAAGGCGGAGGGGATGAACCCTGCCGGCTCGGCCAAGGATCGGGTGGCATTGGAAATGATCCGTTCGGCCCGCGCCGAGGGCCGTTTGCCCGACGGCGGCACCATCATTGAACCCACCAGCGGCAATACCGGCATCGGTCTGGCCGCGCTGGCGGCGGCCGAAGGCTATCGGATGATCGTCATTATGCCCGATACTATGAGCGTGGAACGGCAACGGCTGTGCAAGGCCTACGGCGCGCAGGTGATCCTCTCCCCCGGAGCGCAGGGAATGAGCGGCGCCATCGCCCTGGCCGAGCAATTACAAAGTCAGACCCCCGGCTCGATCATTGCCGGTCAATTTGTCAATCCCGCCAATCCCGCCGCCCATTATAAGACCACCGGTCCCGAGCTGTGGGAGGCCGCAGAGGGAAATATTGATATTTTCGTTGCCGGTGTGGGCACCGGCGGCACGGTTACCGGCGTAGGCCAATACCTCAAGGAGCAAGATCCTGCCATCCGCATCGTGGCGGTAGAGCCTGCCGGCTCACCGGTGCTGTCGGGCGGAACGGCCGGCCCCCATGGGTTGCAGGGCATCGGCGCCGGCTTCATCCCCCAAGTGCTGAACACCGATATCATCGATGAGATCTGCCCGGTCGACGAACAAAGCGCCTATGATGCGGCCCGTTTACTGGCCAAAAAGGAGGGACTGTTGGTCGGTATCTCCTCCGGCGCGGCGCTGCACGCCGCCATCACGCTGGCAAAACGGCCGGAAAACAAGGGCAAAAACATCGTTGTTCTGCTGCCCGACAGCGGAGAGCGATATCTGTCCACCGATCTGTTTTCTGCGGATTGATTTTTTTGTTTTTTTGCAGTACAATGTATTTTATAATGACCTTATAAAAAGGAGAATATTATGAAGATCCTGATCGCCGGTTGCGGCAAGGTGGGCACCTCCATGCTGTCCAGTCTGGTGGAAGAAGGCCACGAGGTGGTGGCCATCGACAACGATCCCGCCGCCATTACCGAACTGACAAGTGTATACGATGCCATGTGCGTCTGCGGCAACGGCGCCGACAGCGACACGCTGAAGGAAGCCGGGGTGGAGCAGTGCGATCTGTTCGCCGCCGTCACCCACAGCGACGAGTTGAATATGCTGGCCTGCTTTATGGCGCGTAAACTGGGCGCAAAAAACACCATCGCCCGTATCCGCAATCCCGAATACAACGACAAAAGTCTGTCCTTCATTCGCCAGCAGCTGGAGCTGAGCGTTTCCATCAACCCCGAGCTGCTCAACGCCCGCGAGCTGTTTAACCGTCTGCGGATGCCCGGCGCAGTCAACATCGAGACCTTCTCCGGTCGCAGTCTGGAAATGGTGGAGCTGATCATTAAAGAAGGCTCCCCGCTGTTGGGTCTGCCGCTGAGCGAGTTGCGGCAAAAATTCAGGGCAAAATTCCTGATCTGCATCGTCCGTCGCGGCGATCAGGTATACATTCCCGACGGTACCTTTGTGCCGGAGGCCGGGGATCATATCGCCCTGACTGCCGCCCCCAGCGAAAACCTCAAGCTCTTTAAAACGCTGGGTATTCTCAAACGGCAAAGCCGCAACGTTATGATCCTGGGCGCCAGCCGCACCGCCTATTATCTGGCCAAAATGCTGCTGAGCATGGGCGCCTCGGTCACCGTCATTGAAAAGGACGCCAAACGGTGCAAAGAGTTCAGCGAAGAACTGCCCGCCGCCGTGGTCATCGAAGGAGATGGCGCTAACCAAGAGGTATTGTTGGAGGAAGGCCTGCATTCGATGGACGCCTTTGTCTCCCTGACGGGCATGGATGAGGAAAACATCCTGACCTCTATCTTTGCCGCCGGTCAAAACGTGCCCCAAGTCATTGCGAAAATCAACCGTCCCGAACTTGTCGCCATGGGTAAAAAGTTGGGCTTGGACAACCTCATTGCCCCTCGTAAGATCGTTTCCGACTACCTGTGTCGGTACGCCCGCGCGCTGGAAAACTCCATCGGCAGTGAAATGGAAACGCTCTACAAGCTGATGGATGACAAGGCGGAAGCGTTGGAATTTAAGGTACACAGCGGCTTTAAATGGCTGGATCGCCCTCTCAAGGAGCTGTCCACCCGCAACAATACCCTCATCGCCGGCATCATCCGGGGCCGCAAGACCATCATCCCCTCCGGTGATGACCGCATTTTGCCCGGCGACCACGTGATCGTCATTGCCAAGGGCCAACGTGTCAGTACGCTGACGGATATCTTTGAGTAAAGAGTGAGGCTGTTATGAACCGATCGTTGATCTTATATTTTACCGGCCGTCTGATCTGTATCGAAGCATTGCTGATGCTGTTGCCTGCCGCCGTTGCGGCGTTGTACCGTGAGGACTGTCTGTGGGCTTTTGTGGCAGTCATTTTGCCGTCATTGTTGTTCGGCAGAGGGCTGTCCGCCGCCTTCACCCCCAAAAACAAAACCATTTACGCCCGTGAGGGCTTTGTCATCGTGGCGCTGAGCTGGCTGGTCTTTTCCGCCATCGGCGCCCTGCCCTTCGTCATCAGCGGGGAGATCCCCTCCTACGTGGACGCCTTTTTCGAGACGGTCAGCGGCTTTACCACCACCGGCGCCTCCATTCTGCCTAACGTAGAGACAATGAGCAGGGGGCTGTTGTTCTGGCGCAGCTTTACCCATTGGATCGGCGGTATGGGCATTTTGGTATTCATCGTGGCGCTGTTGCCCGGTGTTTCCGACCGTTCCATTCATATCCTCAAGGCGGAGATGCCCGGCCCCATTATGGGTAAGCTGGTGCCCCGATTGAAGGATACGGCGCGAGTACTGTATCTGATCTATATCGTAATGACCGTTGCGCAGATCATTTTAATGTTCGCGGGCGGTATGCCGCTGTTTGACAGCGTGGTACACGCCTTCGGTACGGCCGGTACCGGCGGCTTTGGCATCAAGGCAGACAGCATTGCTTCCTATTCCCCCTATCTGCAATGGGTCATTACCATCTTTATGCTATTGTTCGGTATCAACTTTAACCTCTATTTCCTACTGCTGCGCCGCCGTCTGCGGGACGCTTTGCGCAGTACCGAGGTCTGGGTCTATCTGGGCATCGTGCTGGTGGCCGTGGGGCTGATCACCTGGAACACCGCCACTGCCTCCACCCCCCTGGCCGACACCGTGCGGTACAGCGCCTTTCAGGTGTCCTCCATCATCACCACCACCGGTTTTGCCACCACCGACTTTAACCTGTGGCCCGCCTTTTCCAAGATCATACTACTGCTATTGATGTTTATCGGCGCCTGCGCCGGCAGTACCGGCGGCGGTTTGAAGGTCAGCCGCGCGGTGATTTTGTTTCAGTCCATCAAGCAGGAATTTCGGAAGTTGATCCATCCCCGTTCGGTCAGCACGGTCACCTTTGAGGGCAAGCCGTTGGATAAAACCACCCTCAGCAGTGTCAAAAACTATTTTGCCCTGTACATCCTTTGCTTTGCCGCCATTTTTCTGGCCATCAGCTGGGAGCCGATGAGCATTGAAAGTCATTTCAGCGCCGCCGCCGCCTGCTTTAACAACATCGGCCCCGGTCTGGACGCCGTCGGCCCCACGCAAAACTTTGCCTGCTATTCCCCCCTCAGCAAGCTGGTGCTGTCCTTTGCCATGCTGTTGGGACGGTTGGAGATCTTCCCCCTGTTGCTGGCCTTCGCTCCCTCCACCTGGCTGAAAAACAAATAAGAAAAACCCCTTGTAATCAACGGACGATTACAAGGGGTCTTGCTTTGTCTTATTCTGCTTTTTCCAGTACGATCTTGCGATGCTCCTGACTCAGTATCAGCTGTTTTCTGCCGCCGGACAGGGTGAAGGTCTGCGTGCTTTCCCGCTCGTCCATGGCGATGGTGATGGTCTGCCCATCCAGGGTATAATGGAAGGGCATGATGATCTCCTGCTCGCCGCCCAGACCTTGGGTATACTGTTTACCGCTTCCCTTTTCACCGAATTCCCAATACATGGTGACCTCCTGCCCCTCCTGCGTGCCCAATACGGTTGCAGGACAGGACCATTTGCCCACCACGTTGACCTTACCGGCGCAGGCGGTGCAACTCAATAACAATAACAGCGCCATCAATGCCGCCATTCCTCTTTTTTTCATCTGCCCGCCTCTTTTCTTTCCTTTTTATTTTATTATATACGATTTTGCGGCGGCCGTCAACACCCGCCGCCAATTTGTCAGTATGATCGTTGTGTTCGTTTTCGGCAAAAATCCCTGCCGATTTTATGGTCATATTGTTTAAAAATGATTGATGTTTGATTGTTGTTTGTTATAAACCAACAAATATGAGCGTTTTTTGATTGAAACATTGCATTTTCGTCGGTTTCGTGATATGATAGCCTTACTACACTTGGAGCGCTGTCTCCGGAAAGGCTGAAAAAATGAAAGAACAAACGCTGAAATTTTTATCCCAGGAGGACATCCTCGCGCTGAATATCCCCTATGAAGAGGTGGTACGTGTGGTGGAAAACGCCATGGCTGCCTTTGGCAAGGGCGACGGTCAAAACCCCGCCAAGATCCACGTCAACACCCGTCCCCAGACCTACATCAACGCCATGCCGTCCTACGTGAAGGAGCCGGACAAGGAATACTGCGGTATGAAATGGATCGGCGGTTACCCCGAAAACCGCGGCAAAGATCTGCCCGTTACCTGGGGTCTGATGGTAATGAACGATCCCGAGACCGGCGCGCCCGTTGCCGTGATGGATGCCCGTTGGATCACTGCCATTCGTACCGCTGTGGTGGCCGCCCTGACCGCAAAATATTGCAAGATCAAGGACACGCATACCATGACCATCATCGGCGCCGGCGAGCAAGGCCGTTGGAATGCCCGCATTATGAAGATCGTGGTGCCCGAGATCAAAAAGATCTACATCGGCGATCTGTATCCCGCCGCCATCGACGCCTATATGAAGAAGATGCAACCCCTGTTGCCCGACGTGGAGATCGTCCCCATTCACTCCGATGAAGAGCGGCAGGCCGCCATTGATGATTCTCAAATTCTGATCACCGCCACCCAGCGCTCCGACAAACCCTTCATTTACAAGGAAATGCTGCACAAGGGGATGCTGGGCATTCCGCTGGAAAGCACCGCCTGGGAAGGCCAGACCTACACCTGGGCCGACCGCTTCGTCTGCGACGACTGGGCGTTGGTACAGAGCTATGACCGAGAGGGCAAATACACCGACGGTCTGCCCGAGGAATATCAGATCTTGGGTAAGATCATCAACGGCGACAACGTCGGCCGCGCCAACGAAGAGGAATTTGTCATCTCCTCCTCCCACGGTATCGCCATCTCCGACGTGGCTCTGGGCAACCTGATCCTCGAATACGCCAACAAGCAAAACGCCGGCACCGTCCTGCCCTTTATGAAGGAAGCCGACATTATTTTCTAAACGGCGTGTCGCCGCTGACGATCTCGGCCGTCGGTTGACCTGTCGGTCAATCCGTCGAATGGGCAGGTACCGATTTTAGGTACTCGAATATTCGACGATTGCACCACAGGTGCTGTCGGCGTCCGTGTTTGCCTCCCACGCAGTGGGCGGCGTGTCGCCGCTGACGATCTCGGCCGTCGGGTGACCTGTCGGTCAATCCGTCGGATGGGCAGGTACCGATTTTAGGTACTCGAATATTCGACGAATGCCCCACAGGTGCTGTCGGCGT
>JAZQDW010000073.1:0-19773 GCA_045546995.1 Eubacteriales bacterium | reverse complement strand
GATTTTAGGAAGATACCCCCCCCCCGTCAACATTTGTTCCTTGGCCTGCTATGCCCTCGGCAATCGCAGCCTTAATTTCTTCTTTTGTCATAACTCAAAAATTTAGTTGGTTAATAAAATGTGTTCTACGTTCAAAATCGTTGTATGCGGATTTTTGCTAATGACATCCACCCTCCTGTCGCGCACTCCCAATTTCCACCAAAGGAATTTCCGATAACGCACGGTTTCCGCAGCTATCAGCGAATCTCTAACCGAAAGCTTGCCGGAGAACTCCCCAGGAGCAACCACCCCGTCGAAGTCATACCAAGCATCCCCGCAATGGACGGCCAAGGCCGGCATCGGAACCGAATCGCGCACGATAACCGTGTCCCTCGGCTGCGCCATCAGGTCGATGATCGTCTGCGCCTGCGTCCTGTTTACCGATGCCAGCTCCCGGTTGCGCCCTTTCAACTCGCGGATCAATGCAGCATCCTCCGCCCGGAATCGTTCAAACTCCCTTGTGGAAAGTTCCAGCGACTGCACTCGGGCCGCATTCAGCGAATCCCGCAACTTGTATGTGCGCACGTCCGTAAGCAGGGCCTCCGTATTTGCCCTGTATTGGGCGAGCTGCGCGGAAAGGCGTTCAATCTTCCGGGCATCCAGGGCCAAGGCCACCGCCGCCGCTATGATGATAATTCCGACAATCAAATACTTTTTCATTTTTCCCTCCTTTTTGCCGTGCAAACGGCCATCGGGAATTCGTCGCGCACTGAAAAGCACGGGCACTCCTTTATCCATTCGTAACGGTTCACAAAGCCATCTCCGTCCAGATCGGGCGAGGTGTCCCGGTGGCCGAGCACCTCCACAATTCCCGGACAATCCTCCATCAACTTGTAAACCAAATCCGCCAACGCCTCCTTCTGCTCCGGGGTGCGCGTGTCCTTCGCTATCGGCTTGCCCTTCGCATCGAGTTTCGGAACAATTCGGCCTTTGGAATCCGTAGTCGCCTCCACGCCTCCGACATAGCAGATGCCGATGGAGTGCTTGTTGTAAGACTGTTTGGAAAAGCCGGCAGTGTTGCAGTGCGCCCCGTCCATCGTCAGGGGCCGGCCCGGAACTACCGTCCCGTCCAACTCCACGACAAAGTTGTAGCCAATCATCTTCCACCCCTTTGCCCGGTGTTCCCGGTCAATCTCGGCAGTCTTGACGTCCCTCCCCTCTGGGGTAGCGGTGCAATGGATGATTATCGAATCAATTTTCTTCATCAGCCTTTCCATCTAAATCGTGAATTTCAACGGTCGTTTCGCCGTGCGTCAATTTCACTCCCAGCCCCTCCCGGATGGCCTCGCGCAACTCAAAAAGCGACGCGAAAGCAAACATAAATCCGGCAGCCTTGAAAATGGACGCGTCGATCACACCCCAGGGAGGTATGAAAAGCGACACGACAAACATCGCAATCGTCATAATCAAGCAAACCCACAACGCAATTGTCGTGGATATGCTGACGCGTTTAGTCATTGCCCGGAACTCCCGGACGGTTTGTTGCACCCTTTCCATATTTTTTGTGGCCAAGCCGGTTAAATCCGGCAGCAATCTTCGATAAATCCAACCAAACTGCGCTTTCCATCTTACATTAAACTTCGTCGAAACTGTATCTAACAACGTTTTGTGTGAAATCAAAATCGAGTTTCAGGCATCCTCCATCGTATGATGCCATAAAGATTATATCATTTATTTTCCCCGCGTTCGATATAATACGCGCGCTGATTGGGACGTAACAAGATTGTACCTCATCATATAACACAATGCCCGTGCCGTTTCTTGCGTAATCTTCTAATCGCGTTGCAAGGTCGTCGAGATAAAAACCATTTTCATCGTTAATATCAAAAAAATCCGCAAATGGAATACCCTCCTCTGGCTCATATGCTTCGCGCAACGCCGCTAAAGAGATAATCATATGGGGCATTCCCAATTTTATGAAAGACAACTTTTCAGAAGTCTCTGCTTGAGCATTATAAGCACTCGCAGCTGCGTAAGGTTCCTCATCCAAGATATATGAATATGCCCCACTATTTACTGAATGTATTCCTTCGGCTTGTGCGAAAACCAAATCTCCTTCATTGATCTTTGCAATATATTTGTTTAATTCCGTATTAACCTGGGCTTTTATGGAATTAAGCATAGCAAGCAATGTCTGCTGCAAAATGTTCCCTGTTATCTCTTTGTTGCCATTCTCCTTGATGACATCCTTTATGGCATTTTCCAAAACAGTAAAATCTATCATAACTCTAAATTTTTAATTGTTGTCGAAATCGTTGTTGAAATCATCGTTGAAGTCGCCCCGCAAGGCTTTGACATATCCCACGCCAATCTTCTTTGCCACCGTCGCCGTGTCGAACTCCGCAGATACCGCAGCAACGTCCCCGTTGCTCTCCCACTCCGGCGTTATAAGGAATGTGTCAAGACTATACCGCTGGCCGCTGCTCTCAATATAGGCGAAATCCGCCATCCTGATAAAGCGCATCACGTCCAGCAGATATTCGCTTGCAAGGAATGCAAAACGATACCTCTTTTCGGAAATCTGCTTTGTCGGAAAGAAATACCCGTCGCGATTCTCGCCCTCTTCCTCAAAGATATACTCCGGCTTGGCGATCTGCGCGTCCAGATAAAGCACGTTTTTGAAGTTCGGATTGCGATAAATGATGCGCCCTGCGTCCATCACAAAATCTTCATTGTCCCACCACACAATTTTGAGATATGGCGCAATGTCGTTGACAACTGTGAAAACTTCGGAATACCAAGTGCGCTCCCCGGATACCAGCACCGCATAATATTGGCCGTTCTCAAAGGATGCCGTGAAGGGGAACAGGCCCGCATAAACGAGGTAATCGTAGCCGTCGAAGGTTACGATCTCAATCGCGTCGCGAACTGATGGATAGCTGCCCACCAGCTCGCCGTCCCGCGTATAGATTTCAAATGAATCCACTTCCGTGGTGTGAATGGTAACGTCCGCCGCAAACACTTCGCCGTTGTAATCCGAATACATTTCGTGATAAACAAGCACCCACACCCACTTTGAATTTTCCGGCACGGGAAGATTCCCCGTAAAGCAACCGCCCCCATTTTCGTAATTCCCAGCACTTAAAATTATGCCATTTTCATCAACGAAACAAATGTTGTTATATCCTCCATCGTCATAGGGCACAGTATCAAAATAGACACGTTCCAAACCTTCCACATTAAAACGCAAAACGGTTGTCGTTGCCTCCACGATTTCAAGCCTGTATGCCTGCCCAACACTGCCGACTATCCCAACACCGTTATCTTGTGAATCATACTGCAATTGCGCACCTTTGCTATATTCCTTGGTCGTTTCACTCTCGCGCATCAGCTGGAACGGCAGCAGGAACGTCGCCGGAGTGAACAATGGATATACCCGGTCGTATATCCACCACCTGCGGGCGTTCTGCTGGTCTAATGACGTGTACCAAGGCAGTACACTGAAATTGTTATTCGGTATCATATCTCAAGGTCGCGTTTGCTTTTCTACTTGACAAATTTAAGGACAATTTTTGAATTATCCCATTCCCCAAATTCGTTTTGATTAAATGGAACATTTCCGGATCGTACAAACAGGGGAAATCGAGTGTCTGCGTTTTCAACCTCTTGACCCCCTGCGCGGTATATTGAACGCCATTTATCTTGAAATTCGGAGCCGGCATATCCCAAAAATAATACTGTTGCAGGAAGATAAATGCGACATAAGCATTTTGCAGCCAATGGTCGGCCCCGTCGAAATTGAAATTGACGTATGGCAACCGATAATCATCTCCATCCTCTACGGCCCCCAGCAGCACGAATCCATCCTTGGAAATATCGTCCGAGTTCAGCAGGACATAATCCACGTCCGAAGTGAAATTTCCGATGGTTATATTCTCAATGTTTTCAGAATCGACGAACTTGGAAACAATGTCTATCGGATACCCCTCAAAAAGCTGCGTCACATCGTCCATCCATCCGAACTGATAACGAGCGGCCATATCCGGCTTTTCAAACGAATATTTGGACGTGCCAAACGCCCACTTCTTTCCATTCCTGGACACCCCCAGCTCCGTCAAGTCAAGGCCCACACCGGGCGCGCCGTTGTAGGAGCCGCCGCGCATAAAGAACTTTATGTGCTCAATCTTGAATTTCCCGTCATCAACGAACCAATAGCAGCGGAAACAATCGCGCAGCATCTGCAACACTGACGCAAGTGTCAGCATCGCCTTCTGCGCTGGCTGGTCATACCCCGAAGAAATGACATTCGATTTCGGCGTTATCAACAAATGCTGCGTGATGCCGGAAATCGGATTCTCGCCATACAGGAACTGCGAATATTCCGCAGTCGCCTCGTGCGTGATGCCCGGGGCGATCTGCCCCAGCAGAACCGAAATGACCGATGCCAGCGGATAGGCATCTTTCAACGTATACTCCTTCCGACCAAGGCTTTCAGTGATCCAATCCGATGCGGAGAAGGCAAACCACACCGATATCCGCCCCCAGCTATTGCGCGCAACCGGGAAAAATTCAATTTGAATGGGAAATGATGCCGGCGGCTGATAATACTCGCCTGGCTGGTAAAGGCCCCACTGCGTGGGTGTTGAGCTCAACCTTGACGAAAGGAAAATAATGTCGGACACCCCATAACCGATTGCCCGAGTGTAATTGCGATTGTTCGGCGCTATATCATCGCTCGGGAGTTCGTGTGTCGGCTCCCCCGCCAACGTGAGAACATCGAGCACGTAGCGCGCCCAAACTTCCACGTCCGCCAAATTCAACGTCACGTTCCCCGTTGCGCCGGAGCCGCTGGCGGGGGACAGTGTCACGGAATAGGTTTTCGTTCCGGGTGCAGGGCCGCGATATGACCATAAGACAATCCCGTTCTGCGAAATCGTCCAGACGACATTCGCGTCAAAATAGCACTGAAAACGAAATCCCCCGGAAGTTATATCGAAATACAAATCGTTCGCTGGATTGTCAAGCAAAACTATCTCCGGCAATGCGGGCGTTACATTGCCCGAGGTCACAATGGTGCGGACGGTTTTGTTTTTTGCAAAGAAATATCTGTTCTGCAAATCACTCTCGCTTGTTACCGCCTTGCACTCCTGCTCCCACCACATCCCCGAAAGGAAACACCCGATTACCGTCTGGCCGGGAACGTAGACCTGTATCATAGGCCGTTTGTCGAACTTTACGGGCACGATTTCCGGGGCCAAGGGGATGATGTCGTATTCCTTGTCAAGCCCGGCCAGAATGTCGCCATATTCGTCCTGTACGGTGGGCGTGACACTCACGTTGCGGTCGTCCGCGTTGAACTCGCAATCGGTTTTCCAAAATATACCCGTCCAATATTTCGCCCACGTCGCACCCCCGTCGTAGGAAATGAACAAATCCACGATGAACTGAAAGTCGAAATCGCTTGCAATAATCCAATCGTAATCAGGCCCCACGAAAGTCAGCTTGCCGGACAATTTCTGCCGGAAAAATTGCTGGCCGCTTTCCCGCTCAAATTCCTTTGTCAATTCATTGTTGTAAATCGGGAAGGCCCTCGGGCTGACATACGGCTGGAAGGGTTCGCCCTCCTGCGCCACCGACACATCTGCCAAGTCCGTCGCTGCCAAAAAGGAAATTTGAATGTAGCCTTCATAATCCGCAATAAACCCTGTGGTTGATACATTCGTAATGCCGGACGAATATGCCCCGTCCTTGTCATAGAACACCACTACGGGCGCGGAAAAGGCGTTGTTGCTGGCATCCCTAAAGTCATAACGCACCCCCGGAGTTACGGGGATGCGCACGGTGGTCTTGTAGCCTGCGTCCGGCAGCAGCGAACCGTCGCCCGGATCGAGGACGCGGCCCTCGGTCACTGCCGCAGGATCGAGCAGGTTTATTTCCTTGTTGAGATGGAATTTATAAATTGGATTCATCGCTTTCAGTTTTTGATTTTCCGTGTCAAATTCTTGTAATGAATGATGGTGTTGCCCTTCCCGTCCACATATTGCGAACGGTTGCCCTGCTCACGTATTGCAGCAACGTCGCGCTCCAGCGCGGACACGTCCGTGCCCCTTCCGAAGAGCTGAACGGCATATCCGTCCATCGCGGCATTTGCACGTTGGTATTTGTCCGCAAATGTGCCGTTGTTAAAGGCGTTGATGACATCTGGTATCAAGTGGCGATAACGACGGGAGTTGCGCTTGTTGATAACTGCGAAGTATTCGCCGCCCTCGGCGCGCCTACGAGTTCCGTCGGGCTTTACCCCCAAGTCAATATCGTGCCCGCTGGCGTGCGAGCCGCCCTGCAACAATTCCACAGTTCCTTCGCCATACTCTTCCGTCTGCCTCGTCACCTGCGCCGCCTTGATCTTCGCAGCGGCGAAAGACCCCCACATCGTCGCTATGGCGGACACTGCCAATGCCGGGCCGATGCCCGTAATGCCCGACAGGGCCTTCCAAATATTGGCCGTAGCCGTTATCAGGGAGGAGGTTTGCGTAATCGTGTCAATGGCCAGCTGCGCCCGTTGCGCCTTTTCGCTCTCCCGCAATGCCTGCTCCTGATTCTTTCGGGCCAGCTCCAACTCTTTCTGCGCTAATTCCACATTGTTGGCATATCCGGCATTCCGCGCCTCGATCTCCGCATCCAATGCCTTCTTCGCCGCATCCACCTGCGCCTCGGCTGCGTTTGCCGCCGCCTCGGCAACCTGCCCCCACGAATCAACCAGCGAGGAAATGGAATCTTTTACGGATCCTATGGCCGTATTCAGCGCACCCTGCTGCGTGGAATCCAGATTGATGCCCAGCAGTTCATAAAGATTGTCATATCCCAACGTCTGGCGTTGTTTCTTCAACAGGGCGATTTGCGACATTATCGCCGCCACTTCGTCCTGCGTCATCTTCTCCACCGCAGTCTTGTTGATTTCAAGAACGGCGCGCAATCTCGCCTCTTCCTGCTGGAGCCGGAAAATGGTCTTTTGACGTTCATTGCGGTCGATGATGGCAAACTCCGCATCGGCCCGGTCTTGCAGGGCCGCAAGGTCGCGCTTTGCGAGTTCGGTGTTGAACTTGGCCGTTTCCTGCAAAATCAGTCGGTCGTACTTCGCATTGATGGCTTTTTCATCCTGGCGCAACTGCTCGGTCTTGTTGGCATTCTCAAACAATTCGATTTCGCGCTGCTTGTTTATCATCTGCATCCGCAGATCCAGCATTTCCTGCGTGCCGTTCTCCGTGATGGAAATCTGCAACTGAATGGATTGCAGTGATGCGTTGAGAATGGCGCGCTGGTCGGCAATGGCCTTCTTCCTTGCATCCTCTGCATCTTTGGCCGCTTTCGCCTCGGCTTTTGCAGCATCTTCCGCCGCCTTGGCCTCCGCCTTGGCTGCATCCTCGGCAGCTTTCGCCCGGGCTGCCGCATTGCGCTGCGCCTCTTCCGTCTGCTGCGCCTCCAAATTGTTGCGCATCGTGACAATTCGTTTTTGGTCATTATAAGCAGCAGCGCGCGCCTCCTGATATTTGACTTCCGCATCCACATAAGCTTGCACTTCCGCATCTTTTGTCAACCCGTATTGGCGCGCAAATGCGGCAAATGCCTTAACCTCTTCTCCGGCGGCATCCACGATTGTCTGGCTATTGCGCAGCACTTCCGCGCTCAAATTCTGCCCGTATCCCTTTTGTCGTGCCGCAAGATTGCCATACGCCTCATTATATTGCTGCGCCTGTTTGATTAAATCCTCGTTGAGATTGTAATTCTTGATATTGTCCGCAAACTCCTGCTTTGCTGCCTCTCGCGCCTCCGTCGTGGCATATTTCGTGCGATTTGTCACCGCAAACAAATATTCCAGCTGCGCATCACGATTCCTGCGCGCCGTTTCCGTTTCCTGGTCATAAATCGGCTGCATATTTTTCAGGTACTGATCCGCTGCGGCCAGCCTCTCGTCGTAGGACAATTTTGAGTTGCGCATCGTTTCCTCCAGCAACGCATTCTCTTGGCTCATTGACGCCCGGAGAATTCGCACACTGTTCGTCCTTTCAAACGTTTCGTCCAGCACGGCCTTCAAGTTCCGCCCTGCTATCATCGCATCCCGGGCACCGGCTATGAACGCGCGGAAATCAACGGCCGATACGGATTTTTGGAATACTTCCCACGTTGCGCTCCACCCGGCCATTTCCCGGTCGAACGCATCGCCCGTCTGCTGCGTTTCGTGAATTGCACCCTTGAACAATTTATATGCGGCAGTCAACGCGCCGATCACACCGATTGCAATTCCCACCGGGCTTTTGATTGCAGCCATTATGCCGTTGAAGGTCTTTTGTGCCTCGCCGCTATCCGTCAGCACGCGCACGAAGATCTGGTTGACACCCAGCGCACCCCCCAGGGCGCGTTCGTATTGGCCGACCTGCAACTGCGCCTTCCCGGTCGCCTTCTGCAAGTCGTTCATCCTCTCGTATATCGCCTTGCTCTCCGCCTCCAGCTTGCGCCCATATTCCGTGCCCTTACGCTCAGCCTCGCTCATTTTGTTCAGCTCAATCTTGTTCAGTCTGTATTGGGCGGAAAGCTGCTTGTATGACCCTTCTTTGGCCGAATTCAGTTCCGTTACAAGTTTGGCAATCTGGGTATATTCCCGATTGACTGCGTTCGCCTCCGCCTGCGCCCTCTTCGTCTGCATCAGCTCATCATTGATGGCGCGATACTCCGCCAGCAACTTTTCCGATGCCTCCGTACTCAAGGCTATGCTCTTCCGCTGGTCGTCCGTGGCCCCAGAAACCGACGACATACTTTTAGCCGTCTCCGCCGCCGCGCTTTGAATCTTCGACTTCATAGATTCATATTTCGCAATCAGCGCATCGAGTTGCGCAATCAGGTCGGTGATTGAGCCATCCGGAGTGATTAAGTCCCTGTAAAAAATCGGATTCGGATTGTCCATAGTTATTTTTGCTAAAAAGGCCGTATAACGGCGTTATAATCTTCAAATGGTAAATTGTACCGCTTTACCCCTTAACGGCCAAAATTGGCCCGTTTCTGCGCTTTTTCGACCTGCCTCGCCCGTTCCTTCACAAAATCAAACGCGTTGTAGAACTCCAAAACTGTATAATCTTTCGGTTTGACGTGCAGCTGCTCGGACAAAACCAAGCACAAATTCTCAAATTGGCGGTCGAATTGGATTTCCGCGCTCTCCGCACCCGAGAATGTCTTGGGGTTGGAATAGGTTATCAGCGAGGTTGTCAACTTTTCCACGACCTCCGTCGCTCCGGGGTTGCTCTCCCCCGCCGCTATGCCGTTCAGGATCTCCAACGTGCGCTTGCGCAGTAGGTCGTAATATTCCTTGACCTCGGAATCGTTGAACAGGGCCGGGAAATACAACATCAGTTCCCCGTCAATTTTTTTTTTTGACCGCATCCAGCTGGGCGGCAAGTTCCTTTTCCGAGGTATCGTTCAACTTCTCCAAAATGGCATTCAACGAATCGTCCGAAACGTCCTCAAATCTCTGCCCGTCAATCTTCGTTACCAGCGCAGCGAATGCCCGATGCTTGGGGCAGACACCCGTTTGGATGAAATAGACGCATTGGCGCAGATTCTCCAGCTCCTGTCCGGCCTTGTCGGCCTGCCCCGCCGCGAGGAACCGGCGCACCCTCTCGATGCGCTGGTCGAAGGCGGCAATGTCCGCACCGATGCCCGCGTCTATCAGCAGCATCTTCTGGTATTTGTGAAAGCGCACGATTGGCAGCTCGTCAATCGTGTCGTACATTTCAACCGTGTGTTTCCCAATTTTTACTGTCCGCATATTACCAAAGTTCTCGCGTTATGACTGTTGAACATATCGGCACCAGCAGCAGATAAAGATGCCCGGTCACCACACACAAAGTTAACGAAATTATCATTGATGCGTGGAACGAACAGCAAAATTTGCACGAAAGCAATTCGTGCAGGAAATCACTCGGCGCGTGTACCTGCGCCCATTCCAGCCATCCCCACTTCGACGCGAGGCCAAGGAAGAAAGCAGCCGACAATGCCACTACGGCCACCCAGCAAATGAATTCTACCATACGAAAATCCAAACTAAAAGTCCACAAATGATATAAAGCCATTCCGGGTGGTCGCAAGGATTGTCCAAATCCACGTCCTTCGTCTGGTCGCGCTTGTATCCTATCTTGTAAAGGAAATTGTGCGCTATCCATTCCATTTTTAACGAGAAAAACGAACGTTTGAAAACGTCCGTCTGCACGTCCGATTCATTAGCATCGGCGGCTATCTCTTTCAGTTCCTTGCGCATATCCCACTTGTGCACCTTGCACGAATTGGAGATGTGCAAATTTGTCTTTGTCAATTCATATTCCATCACTCAAAACACAATTCATTGAATTCCAGCACACCCTCAAAGCGGAAACCAGCAAAGGGATGCATCAGGAATTGATTATCAATTTCCGACAACGTATATCCACGATAAATGTTCTCGGCCCTCTCAAAGATGCGGTTGATGGCTATGCGGCCATCCGTCAAGTGCCACCCGGCGCGCCCGTTCAGCACGTGCAGGATCTCGGCTTTCAACCTCTCGGTGTTGCGATTGTCCGCCACCCCGTACACCCTTGTCAGGTCGAACCAAACAATCAGCGCGAAAGGTGCAGAGACCTCCCGCGCCCAGGGGCCTGCGTCAATCGTCTGCGGGTCGTCCACCTCAAAGAACGAGAAGTTGCCTATTTTGGAATCCGGCGACACTTCAATATAGTCGTTCGGGCCGTGTCCCTGCCACCCTCCGCAATATACGTTGGGCGTGACGATGTTTTTCCCGTTCATCATCTTCGTAAGCCGCTGCGCCTTGCCGAAGGCGGCATCCAGCCAGCCGATGTTTTCAACCAGCCCGTTCTGGATTTCTCCCAACACCCGGTCAAGCATAACCGCGTCGGGAATTACAGGTGCGTTAATTGTTGCCATAAAGTCTTGTTTTCAAATTCTCCATCAGTTCGTTATATGCGCCACGTTCGACGAATATAACCATCCAATTTGCCATCATCAGGCCGAAAGTGCCGACACCATATTTCGCGATGATGTTCCGCGCATAGGCCGTCGTACCGACCACCCCTACCGCGTCCGAGCCGAACTCCACCCCGAGTTCATCGTGGAACTTGCCGTTGACATACAGGTTCGGCGCATCCGGGTTGCGCTGCGCGCTGTATGGATAGCGGATGCCGGACAATTTCCATTCGGCATATCGTCTCGCAGATTCAACGGAATGGAAATATCCGCCCGGTTTCAGGTCTTCCGAATAATACGGGCGGATATCCTCTCCGTTCGCGGTCAAACCTTGGAACAACTGCCTTTTTTGCAAATCCAATATGTCGCCCGGATGCCTGACAACCACGTCCCGGATTATCTCCCCGGAACGCATCCCGTCATTCACCCGCTGCACTCGGTTTCGCAAATCTTCAAGTATTCCCATATTTCTTGTTTTTGGCCGCTTTTGGGCGTTTTCCGGGCGTTATACCCAAAAGATAAGGAATTTATCATTTTTGAGTTTCGCGCCCGTTATACGCGGTTTTCGCTTAAAGTGGTTCTGTCAAATAATACATGTTTGTGCTCGAAATATAACCTATTTGGCAATGAAGAGATGTATTTGACGTGCCAAATATTGCGCTCCAAGTACCGGTACCATCTCGGTCCACACAAATTCTGGTGTATACTTCATTGTTTATCCTAATCACCAATTGATTTGGAATTTCGTCGAGTTCGTCAACCGTAATTTGCAAAGATTCCGCAGCCTGTTCAGCCGTATAATCGTCAAAAGGCATAGTCTCTCCAATAAAAATCTTGGGCTCCGGCGCAACGGGGCTTGCCCCCTCCGGGATTGCGTCGACTATCGCCTCCAAGATTTTAGGAAGATACCCCCCCCATCCACATTTGTTCCCTGACCTGCGATTCCTTTCGCAATGGCCTCTTTGATTTCCTGCTTTGTCATAATTCAAAAATTTTAATAATTAAACTGTACGATATTTCACACCGTGGTTGTTACATTGCAAGCAAACGCGGTCAAGCCCCCGTGTATCCAGCGAAAGGGCCTTGTATGCCTGCGACAACTCATACACAAGGCCGGACACGCGCCCCGTCGGGGCTCCGTCCAGCTCATAGAGGATTTCATCCCGCGTCACATTCACCTGATTGCGGTTGACGCGCACGTCGGGATTCATCGCAATCGTGCGGAGGATGTTCGCCGCCACCTGCTTTTGGATTACCGACGCGAAAATCTGCCGCTGCGAAATGATGAAGTCCGTCAGGTCGCACCCCACGGAAATCTCCACGTTCATCCCGTAGTTCATCGTGTTCGTGTAGCCAATCCTGCCGATATCGAACATCTCGGGATATTGCGCGAAATCCGCAGGTGCGTGGATGCCGAAAGGCGACACCTGCAAATATTTTGTCATCTGCCGCCAAGATTCAATCGATCCTCCGAGGCAAGTCTGGCAAGGCTCGCTCGACCAATCCTTCGACACGTTCAACGCCTGCATCCCTGCCGGCAGTTCATTTTGATTGTAGCAAAGGAACCACGCGCCCCCGGCATCGTTCCCGTCCCCGTCGCCGCTGGCGATATAGGGAAGGTATATCGGCTCGGATGGGGTGAACCACTGAAAGCCCCCGTTCGTGTTCGTAAACTCCACCTCGATAGTGCGCATCGGAGCGACCTGCGAAGAGTGGAAGAGGTACAACTTGACCTTGCCCGTCGCACCCACCATTTGCAGGCCGATTCGCTCGATCTTCGTCGTAACCCCCATCGCCCGGACGGGCACGATTTCAAAGCCTACAATCTTCCCCATAGGGTCGATTGTCGCGGCCAGCCTCGCAGCACCGTCAAAGAACGTCCTGCGTTCAAGGAGATTCTTCGTTTCCTCGCGCAGCTGCTTTTCCTGAATGAACTGCTGGACTGCCGTGTTAATGCCGTTGATTGTGAGATTGCGCACGAAATCCGAAAGCGCATTGTAGACCACCCACGCATCGTTTGTCGTCGCATAGTCCTGATTGAAATCCTGGTTGAAATCCCCAGCCTTCGGCTCCTCGCCGACATTGTCCCGGGTGGCAATCCACACGATATTGTTATGGCGCACCTTCGCTCCTTTCTTGTAACTCAAAATTTGATTCCAAGCGGGGTATTTATACAGGTAATCATCCGGCATAATTGCACGGATGTTCGCCAACGTGACAAGCGGATGCGCCCCCTGGAACGTCAGCCCGCTTTCGCTCTCGCATAACGCCCCGTCAATCTGGTTCTGCGGGTTGTAGTCCTGCGCCCAGCCAACCACCGGGAGCAACGCATCTTGAATGTCCTGCAATCGTATCATTGAGTTGTCAAATTTTGTTAAAAATGAAAAACGGGGACGGGGCTAATGATTTCCCGTCCCCGCAAAACAGTGTTCGGATGCGCCCTACTGCACCTCTTTGGTGTTGACAGGGTTATCCTCGCCGTTCACAACCTCAACAGGAGTAGCGAAAGGATTCGCATTGCCGGGGCTTGCGATTTCCACCTTGAAGATGGGGTTGGCAACGGTTTCCGGGTCGCTGTTGTAGGCGACGAGGAAGGCGATATCCACGGAAAATCCGAAATATTCCTTCACGTTGCAAACCATATCGGCAGAGGCTGCACCTGCGATGCTGGACTGGTCGCCAACGGCGGTGTAGTAGTGCGAACCGACGGGCAGTTCGATGTAAGGGAGATACACAACGTCCCACTCGTGGAAGTTCGCACGGGTGCGGTTGAGTGCCTCACGATCGACGCGTGTCAGCACACCCACGTTGCCATCCGCAACGATGTAGCCGGTGGCGAACACCCCAGCCTCATTCTGGATGTTGTTGGTGTAGTGGAACACCTTGTTGTCGTATTCCAGACGTTTGTTGACATCGTTGTAGATGTCATGCTCAGCGAGCTTGCGCACGAGGGAATCGAATCCCGCACCACCGATGACGTGCAGCAGCTCAGGATATGCGTTTGCGCGCATCATCGCGTTCATATCCGCAAGGAACTCCATACGGGCGTTCCAAGGAATCTGGACGGAGTTGCCGGTGATCGTGTAGTAGAGGGAATCCTTGAACACCTGCGTCTTGTTTGCCTCAAGGGCGGCGATGGCCTGAATATCCATCGCGGTTGCAAGGGCGCGGCACACCTTCTCCATCTTGCGGGCGAAATCGTGCTCGTAGGAAATTTCGTTGTTGCGGTACAACTGCGGAACCATCGTGAAACCAACGGCCAAAGTGACCCAATTCACGGTGTAGAGCGCGGAAGTGTTCTCGTCGTCTGCGATGACGCAGGAACGGACGTTCGACACGGTGACATCGCCATCGTAGTTGATGACGGGAATCTGCACGGTGTTGCCGATAGATTCAAATGCGCGCTGGCGCAGGTTGGGGTTGACGATGGAATTTGCGGCGTTGGTCTGCTCGATGAAGAAGTCCAGCGCACCATATTCCAAAGGGCGGGCCATATTCCGGTCAAACTGCGGGTTTTCGACGCGCCAATTCTGCAAACGTGTTGCGATAAGTGACATAATGCGTTAAGTGTTTAATTGTTAATATTTGCCGGTTGACCCTTTCCCGGTGTTGTTTACTGTTTTCGTTAACGGATAGGCAATTTCTTGATAACCTCGTAGTTCTCCTTCCACGCGGCGGCCATTGCATCGTTAAATTCTTTCGACCCAGCAGTCTTGCCCTCGGCCATCAGCTGCTTTGCGATGATTTCGTGGGCTTCGTCCTGGGTGCGCGCCCCGGAGATGTCGGCGACCTGCGCTCCTGTGCCGGTGGTTTCCACCTTTATTCCCGTGCCGGTCTGCTTGCGACCCTCTTCCAAGACACCCATCGCCTTGAGTTCGGATTCGATCAGTTCCGTCGCGGAATATGGCTGGAGGTTGGTTGCCGGATTGCGCTTGACCGCGCCATTCTCCATGAACGCGAGAACCTTGCCGCCGTTGCCGTCGTCAATGTATTCGGGATGCATTCCCTTTACCTTGGCAATCGCCTGCTGCAACAGGACGGACGTGACGGAAGCGGGCAAATCGGCCTTGAATTTGATTGATCCCGTCGCCTTGGCGAATTCGTTGTCGAGTTTGGCATCGAACAATGCCTTGGTGTGGGCATCCTTCTCGCTCTCGTAATTGCTCTTCAAGGTGGTGTATTCCTTGGTAACGTTCGCCAAATCCTGTCTGGCTTGTTCCAGTTGGCGTGTGGTTTCCGCGTCCGCACCGCCCTTCGCAATCACCCCTTCAAGGCGAGTTTTCTCATTTTCAAGTTCCGTGACTCTTGCGCGCAGCCCTGCGGCATCCCCGACTTGACCCTTGATTTCGCCGATTGCCCTTTTGGCATAATCGTAGGTCTTTTCGCCACTGTTCTTTGCAATCCCGGAGGCTGCAAGGACATCGGCGTCCAAGCCGTCGTAAATCTCGCGTGTCTTGTTCGCAATGACGGAATTCTCGTCATTTACGGACATTTCCACGATTGCCGCTTTCTGCTCGTCCGTCAAGCCTGCAAGAGAGGCATTGGCGTTCAATAGTTCATTTGTTAGTGCCATAATTCTTTCCCTTTGAATTTTTGGTTAATAAAAAAGTTTTGCCGGGATAGTAAACGGCTCCCGGCTGGCCGCTATCTTTATGGCTGCGTTAAAACTGCTACGCTACCCCCTACGACATATGTAACGGAAGCCAATTCGCCGTTGTAGATAGCGGCCGCAACTACTTTAGCAAAGTCACCAGCATTATTTTTTATAATGACATCTGGCAGTGTACCTTGCTTATGTTTTTCCACTAATTCATCCCAGTAAGCATATCCTACATCTTCTGTCGCGCGTAATGAAATATCTCCAACGTTGATAACCAAATGGTCTTGTTGTGCTATTTGTGACATAGTTCAAAAAATTAAATGGTTTTACTCTTCCTTTTTAGGACGTCCGGGGCCTTTTTTCTCGGCCTGTTCACCTACTTGGGCGGCTGCCTCTTCCTTGGCTGCGATTTCAGCGGCCTTGGCATCTTTCGCATCGCGCTCTGCAAGGGCCTTCGCTACGGCTGCTGCTACAGCTGCATCGATCTTCTCCTGCTGCGCCTTGGCCTCCGCTGCCTCGCGCTCTGCCTTGGCGGCTGCGGCCTTCTCGCCCTGCTCCTTCACCCAGGCATTCGGGTCGTGAAGAATGGTAATGGTGTATCCCTGCTTGCGCAAAGATGCCTGAACGTGCGTTTCAAAAGCCTTCTTGCCGAACTTCTGCACGCGGGGAGCGGAGAGGCGTTTGCCTGTCCTCTGGTCGAACTGCTTGACTTCAATCACGGCGTGGTAATACTTTTCCTCGCCATTCGGAACAATGTAATTGTCCGCAGTCAAATTTTCAATGGCGGTGTCGCGCCCATCTTTTGTAATCATAACGACTGTTTTTTTTGTTAAACATTGGCGGGCCTTTGTTCATCAGCATAACGCCGGAACTCCGCCGTGATAATTTCTATCTTTCGTTTGTACGGAATTGCCGCACCGAAATCCAAAATGTTCGTGTTCTCCCTTTCAAACCGACGCACAAATGTAGGGAAATTCAACTTAATGCGCAAATCTTCCTCCGACACAAGATTTTTGGCGAACAATTCCGACACCTCCTGACGGGACAAATGGCGGAAAGGCTCCAGCTCTGAAAGGAGCAACATCCTGCGCAGCTGCATCGGGTCGTTGCGATATTCAGTTTCAAGAATTTGGCGTTGCATCATATCCAATTCGGATTCCGACGCCCCCGCCTCTTTCGCAGCACTGTATCGCTTGCGCAGTTCATCCGGGGAGTACAGGAAGAATTCCGTGCCGTAGTCGATTTTTGCAGAGATGAAATAACGGCCATAACGCAGGCGGCAGATGGTTTCATCCACCCACTGCTGCGCAGCTTCAAAACCTTTCTTGACGCGTGTGAGAACGGTTGTAACACTCTCAAAATTCGCCTGCACCTGCTGCTCATTGAACGCATCCCGGTTTGTCACGATTTCATCCTGGCCAACGACTGCGGTTATGATCTCTTCGCGCAGCCGCTTTTGCTCGTCAACGTTGTAGTCGAGGGAATCGCGGTCGACTTTGAGAATCTGCACCGGGTTGCGCAGGTCGGGCTGGTTCTGCTCCGCGTTGGGAATAGGGACTTCGACAAAGGAGCCAGCACCGATGATGCGCTTGTTGCCGCATTTTGGGCAGCGCATCAGCAAGCCGGCCATATCCAGCTTGTAGTATCCCTGCTTGTTCCGAAGATAACCGCCGTCGCAATAGTCGCCATTCTCGGCGTTGCTGAAATCGCAACTCTGCTCGTATCCGGACAAGATAGGATATGCCCCCATCAAATCCAACTGGCGTTTGGAGATGTGGAAGAATTCAAACCAATCCAGCGATTCCAACTCGGCAGACAACGGAGATGCCTTGACATCGGGATCTTCCAGCGAGATAGGCTCGTTCCAGAAGAATCGCGCCGGGCAATATCCGAGGTCGTGGGGAGCCTCCAGCTCCGGCAACCCTTCCAGCCGCCCGGTGTGCTTTTTATCATCCCAGACGCGATAACTTTCATCGTCCAAAACGATGATTTTATCCTTGCGCCGGAAAACGATAAAATCCATCTGCCCGGTGGTGGCATCAGCCTCGTAGGTGATAACGTCGCTTATCGGGAGCCAATAGAAATACGGCTCCGGCAGTTCGGTCGTCTGCTCTCGCGGCACGTCCACTATCAGGACGGAATTGATTTCGGATTTGAAGAATTCCCAGCCTTTCGTCGCCCAAACGTTGGGCTCATCCAACTTTGTCAGTCGGTACTGCTCCCAATCGTCGCGCTGGCCGGAATTGACGAATTGGTAATTGAATGCGGGATTTCGCCCGTCGAAGATGCGGGAGAGCTTGTCAAAGCAAATTTCCGTTATCTCGTTCGTTTTGATTGGATAACGGAAAAGGGCCTTGAACAAAACGAATTTGTCGTGCGGCAAGATATTCTCCACCATTGACAGGAATTGTGTCAATGGCAGAGAAATGTAGGGCGCGTTGAAGGACGTGACGTGCTTTACCGTGTGGAACTTTATCCGGCCCTGATGCAGGAGCGCACGGTTAAGAACCGCCGAACGTTTATTCTTCGCTATTTTTTCCCTTATCTTGACGACGTCGTAACCCATTCTCTACGAATTCATATTTTGAATTTTCAGGCAGATGCCAACCCCCGTTGCGGGGCATCCTTAACAAACGTTCCGCGTGGGAGAACTCAAACTCCCTGGTAACGCCATTCACTTCCAACGTTACCGTTGTCATTTTGGCTCCCATACTACGCAGGAATCAAGTCGGTCAAAGGATTGAAATTCGGCGCGACAATTGTGAGGTTGTCGGAATAGTTGTCCGGGTACATCCACGAAATCGCGTTGCTGTCCTTCGCATCGAAATTCCCGTGAATCTTCGAACCGATGAAGAGAGAACGGATGGGAATAGGGCAAAGCATATCCTCGTTGGGGACTTTGATACACTCGATCTTGCCATTCTCGTCGAACAGGTACACCCCGAGGTTGCCCGCATTAGCCTCGCACTGCAACTCTTTCAGGGCCTTGATGACACTCTGGGGAATGGAACGGAACTGACCATCGAACTGAACGGGATTGCCTCCGAGAACTTCGGACATTCCGCCAAGGTCATCGTTGCCACCGCTGGTGCGACGTGCGTCGCCGCCGGAATCGCTGGGTGCATTGACGTAGGGGGAAACTACAATCTTGGAGCCATCGGCAGCTGCGAGGAGCGCAGTCCAATTGGCCAAAACGGGGATATTCGCTGCTTCAAAGAAATTCGGGCCTCCATTCGCCAGACGCAGACGTTGGAAAGCGATCTTTTGAATCTGGCCGAAATTCTCCGGGCAGGTTACGTTGGGAATTGTTGTGAGTGCGGCAGCTGCCGGGCATTGACACGTTAACATAATTGTACTGTTTTAGAATTTTGATATTGACGTTGAACGGCTTGACCCTTTTGCCGCTTTTCTTTGCAAATGTAGTTATTTTTTTTCTAAAAATCGCTTTATTTCAACGCGAAAAGAAAAAATGTGTAATTCTTTGCCTTTTGCGTTCATTGCGCTTAAATCGCCTGCAAATCGCCTTAATGGACACGCACACCACGATTGGCCGCTGCATAGGGCTGCGTGTTCCCGTCGGCAATTTCCTTTTGATATACCCCCGTAGCACAATCGCAGTCGTCATCGTGATCGTTCGCATCGAACTTCCGCAGAAATCCCGTTATGTGCTTATAAAATGCCGGATAACGCGCCTCCCAGCCGAAAGGCATAATAATGTGCTGATTGACAAACGGGGCATTTGTAATAATGCGCGATTCCTTATTTTCAGTTTGATAAAATGGAACAGTTATCGCTTTTACCTTTGTCTTTACGATTTTCTCAAACTGTGCCCCTCCGCTATTCGACTCAATCCAAACTTTCTGCGTACCATTCGCGTTTATCATCCTGGGAACTGTGACGATGGTCACTTCCGTAGATTCATCCGTAAACTCGATGTCAGTTATCAGCGCAAACAACAATGGGTCAAACCGTTTTGTATGTTCATTCCAAATTTGATTTTCTGACTTGTAAATATCATACGTCATGGCACATAGGAAGTCGTTCCCTTCATCCGCCACGTCGATGTAACACCCGGAGCGAACATATTGCCCCCAATCGGACTTCTCCACCCAAGTCTTGAACGGCTGGTACAGGAATGCAGTCGCATCGCCCGGATTGCCCTGATACAAGCATTGAAATCCCAACGGGTC
>JAZQDW010000072.1:0-23077 GCA_045546995.1 Eubacteriales bacterium | reverse complement strand
TTTTAAGTGCCAAAGGCAGTTTTTGGATAGGAAATTTTGTTTGCGGTGAAGTCAAAAACGCAGGAATACTGGCGTATTCCGAGGCTTTTGACGAGATGGCTGGCAAAATTTACATACAAAAACCGGTTGATCTCTACGGAGAACCGCCCAAGGTGGTCTTTTTTTCGGCATTTTGCTAAAAGAAGGGTGAATTTTACTTCAAATAAAAAAGAAATTTGTGCAATTTGTCACAGAATGTTTTGATTTTTCGGGAATTAAGGGCAAATTGTTGTATGGACTTTTGTGGTGTTTGTTGTTATAATTAAGATGTCGAAGTTTGGGGCAAAAATAACGTCCCTGCATTTTGACGCAGAATTCGTTTAAAAAATAATTCTTATAAAAGGAGAACAAGACAATGGAGTATCGCATCGAACACGATTCTATGGGTGAGGTTAAGGTACCTGCTGATAAGTACTGGGCCGCCCAGACAGAAAGAAGCCACGAGAACTTTTTGATCGGCGTAGGGCAGGAGACCATGCCCCGTGAGATCATCCACGCTTTCGGCGTGCTGAAGAAGGCCGCCGCGATCGCCAACAATGCCGTAAAGCCCGAAAAGATGACCGAGGAAAAGCTGGCCGCCATCTGCGCCGCCTGTGACGAGGTGATCGAGGGTAAGCTGATGGAGCATTTCCCCCTGGTCGTATGGCAGACCGGCTCCGGCACCCAGTCCAACATGAATTCCAACGAGGTCATTGCCAACCGCGGCAATGAGATCGCCGGCAAGAAGATGCTGCATCCCAACGATGATATCAACATGAGCCAGTCCTCCAACGATACCTTCCCCACGGCCATGCACATTGCTGCCGTAATCGGTATTGAGGATAAGCTGATTCCCGCCGTACAGCTGCTCATCGACACCTTCAAGAGACTGGAAGCAGAAAACGAAGGCATTGTGAAGAGCGGCCGTACCCATCTGCAGGATGCCACTCCCATTACCTTCTCCCAGGAGATCTCCGGCTGGAGAAGCTCTCTGGAAAAGGATATTGAGCTGTTGAAGCTGAGTGTAGAGCCTCTGCGTGAGTTGGCTTTGGGCGGTACCGCCGTCGGTACCGGTCTGAACGCCCCCGCCGGCTTTGACGTAAAGGTTGCCGAGGCTGTCAGCGAGATCACCGGTAAGAAGTTTGTGACTGCCGCCAACAAGTTCCATGCGCTGACCTCCAAGGATGAGCTGGTATTTGCTCACGGCGCCATCAAGGCGACCGCCGCTGATATGATGAAGATTGCCAACGATATCAGATGGCTCGCTTCCGGCCCCCGTCTGGGTCTGGGCGAGATCACCATTCCCGAAAACGAGCCCGGCTCCTCCATCATGCCCGGTAAGGTCAATCCCACCCAGTGCGAGGCTGTGACCATGGTAGCCGTTCAGGTTATGGGTAACGACGTGGCCGTCGGTATGGCCGCCTCTCAGGGTAACTTTGAGCTTAACGTATTTATGCCCGTTTGCATTTACAACTTCCTGCAGTCGGTAAGACTGTTGGCTGAGGCCATCGTATCCTTTAACAACAACTGCGCCGTCGGTATCAAGGCCAACCGTGAGAAGATGCACGGCAACCTGCACAACTCTTTGATGCTGGTGACCGCACTGAATCCCTACATCGGTTATGAAAACGCCGCCAAGACCGTTAAGAAGGCATTTAAAGAGGATATTTCTCTGAAAGAGGCCTGCGTGGCTCTGGGCTTTTTGACCGCAGAGAAGTTTGACGAGGTATTCCATCCCGAACAAATGGTTTAAGGCAGAGCGTTGCGTAAGGAAGGAAATCGGCGATCGCCGATTTCCACCTTTCATTTGAAACGAAAGGACGACGATTATGATATTTAGTTATTATCCCGGTTGTACGCTGAAAACCAAAGGCAAGGATCTGGATATTTATGCCAGAAAGAGCGCGGAAGCCTTGGGCGTGACCATGGAGGAGATCGAGGATTGGCAGTGCTGTGGCGCCGTGTATCCTCTGGCAAGCGATGAGATCGCTCACCGTCTGTCCGCCGTGCGCGCCCTGGAATATGCCGCCGGTAAGGGACAAAACGTGCTTACCCTGTGCTCGGCCTGTCACAACGTGCTCAAGCAGTGCAACTACGATTTGAAAAACGATGCCGACTTTTGCTTCAAGGTCAACAATTATTGCGGCTTTGAGACCCCGTATCAGGGCGAGGCAGAGGTAGTGCATTATCTGGAGATGCTGCGGGATACCGTGGGCTTTGATGCCATTAAGGAAAAGGTGGTAAACCCCTTGACCGGCAAAAAGATCGCCGCCTATTACGGCTGTTTGTTGCTTCGTCCCGGTAAGAAGATGCAGTTTGACGATCCGGAAAATCCCACCGTTATGGAGGAGTTTATCCGCACCATCGGCGCCGAGCCGGTGATCTATCCCCAGAGAAATGAGTGCTGTGGCGGATACGTGAGCATGGAAAACAAGGCGCTGGCCACCAAGAAGAGCGCAGACGTGATGAACGGCGCTAAGGAAATGGGCGCCGATATGATCATTACCGCCTGCCCGCTGTGTTTGTACAATCTGAAACACAACAGCGGCGTGGAGTTGCCGGTTTATTATTTTACAGAGCTTTTGGCTGAAGCTCTGGGTGTTAAGTAGGAGGGCAAGAGAATGAGCAAGAAAATCGATCTTTTGGCCCGTGAGCAGGTCATCCGCATGACCGGCGTCAATCCCCGCACCTGTATGAAATGCGGCAAGTGCACCGCCACCTGCCCCTCCTTTGACGAGATGGAGTATCATCCTCATCAGTTTATTTCCATGGTGGAAGCGGGCAGAGTGGAGGAATTGATGGAATCCGAGGGTCTGTATAACTGTCTGGCCTGCATGGCCTGTCTGGAGCGTTGCCCCAGAGGGGTGGAGCCTGCCAAGTTTGTAGAGGCCGTGAGAGATATCAAGTTGCGTCGCAAAGGCGCCAACCATTTGAAGGCCGAGGACGTGCCGACGGCGCTGGATCCCGAGCTGCCCCAGCAGGCCATCGTTTCGGCCTTTAGAAAATACAGTAAGTAAAGGAGGAGAAAGCAATGCAAAGAATTGGTGTATTCGTATGCCATTGCGGCACCAACATTGCCGGTACGGTGGACGTCAAGACCGTGGCGGAGATGCTGGCCAAGGAGCCCGGTGTTGTTTTTTCCACCGAGTATCAATATATGTGTTCCGAGGCGGGACAGACCCTCATTCAGGATGCCATCAAAGAGCATCATCTGAGCGGTGTGGTCATCTGCTCCTGCTCCCCCAGAATGCATGAGCAGACCTTCCGCAAGGCCTGCGCCAAGGTTGGCCTCAACCCCTATATGGTGGAGGTGGCCAACATCCGTGAGCAATGCTCCTGGATCCATAAGGATATGGCGGAGGGTACCGAAAAGGCGGTGATTCTGGGCCGCGCGGCCATCGCCAAGGTACATCTTAACGCCCCCCTGACCGCAGGGGAGAGTCCTGTTATCAAAAGAGCGCTGGTCATTGGCGGCGGTATCGCCGGTATGCAGACCGCGCTGGACATTGCCGATGCCGGTTTTGAGGTGGATATCGTTGAGAAAAAGCCCACCATCGGCGGCAAAATGGCACAGATCGACAAGACCTTCCCCACGCTGGACTGCTCCGCCTGTATTCTGACCCCCAAGATGGTAGACTGCGCCCAGCACGAAAAGATCAACATCTACGCTTACAGCGAGGTGGAGGACGTGAAGGGCTTTGTGGGCAATTTCAGCGTTGCCATCCGCAAAAAGGCCAGATACGTGGACGAGACCAAGTGTACCGGTTGCGGTATCTGTACCGAAAAATGTCCTGTAAAGAACGTGCCCAACGAATTTAATATGGGAATGGACAACCGCCGTTCCATTTACATTCCCTTTGCCCAGGCAGTGCCCAAGATCGCAACCATTGACCCGAGCACCTGTAACAAGCTGAAAACCGGCAAGTGCGGTGTTTGCGCCAAGGTATGCGGCGCCGGCGCCATCAATTACGAGCAAAAGGATGAGATCATCGAGCGTCAGTACGGCGCCATTGTAGTGGCAACCGGCTTTAACATGATCGATATGACCAAGTTTGATGAGTTTGCCTACACCCAGTCCAAGGACGTTATTACCTCCCTGGAGTTTGAGCGTCTGACCAACGCGGCCGGTCCTACCGGCGGAACGCTGCTCCGTCCTTCCGACGGCAAGCATCCCCACACCATTGTATTCGTACAGTGCTGTGGTTCCCGTTCCACCACCGAAAACGGCAAGCCTTACTGCAGTAAGATCTGCTGTATGTACACCGCCAAGCACGCCATGCTGACCAGAGAAAAGTATCCCGATACCGACGTATACGTCTTTTATATTGACGTGCGTACGCCCGGCAAGAACTTTGACGAGTTTTACCGCAGAGCGGTGGAGCAGTACGGCGTACATTACGTCAAGGGTATGGTGGGTAAGGTCAGCCCCAGAGCGGACGGTACATTGCACGTACAGGCCAGTGATCTGCTGAGTAACGAGCAGTTACATATTGATGCGGATCTGGTGGTTCTGGCCGGCGCCATTGAGCCCGACGAGAGCGCCAGAGGTTTGGCCACCAAGCTGACCGCTTCGATGGATACCAACGATTTCTTCACCGAGGCCCATCCCAAGCTGCGTCCCGTGGAGAGCCCCACCGCCGGCGTATTTCTGTCCGGTGTGTGCCAAGGCCCCAAGGACATTCCCGAGACGGTCGCTCAGGCCGGCGCCGCCGCCAGCAAGGTCATTGGTCTGCTGGCCAAGGATAAGCTGACCTGCAACCCCTGTGTGGCCCACAGCGACGAGTTGCTCTGTAACGGTTGTTCCAACTGTGAGCACGTTTGTCCCTACGGCGCCATCACCTATGAAAACAAAGAATTTATGCAGTTTGACAGAAGCATGCTGACCCGTCGTGTGGCGGTGGTCAATCCCGCCGTATGTCAGGGCTGTGGCGCTTGTACCGTCACCTGTCCCAGCGGCGCGATGGACCTGAAGGGCTTCTCTAACCGACAAATCATGGCGGAGGTGGATGCAATATGCAAATAGAAAAGAAACCGCTTATCGTAGCATTTTGCTGTAACTGGTGCTCCTATGCGGGCGCCGATCTGGCCGGTACCAACCGTCTGGACTATCCCGCCAACGTTAAGATCATCCGCGTGCCCTGCTCCTGCCGTGTTAACCCCTTGTTTATCCTCAAGGCCTTCCAGCGAGGGGCAGACGGTGTGATCATCTGCGGTTGTCATCCCGGCGACTGCCATTACACCACCGGCAACTATTATGCCAGAAGAAGAATTACGCTGCTGTTCAGTATGCTGGACTATTTGGGGATCGAGAAGGACAGAGTTCGTCTGGAGTGGGTCTCCGCCGCAGAGGGCGCCAAGTTTGCCGCCACCATGAAAGCTTTTGCTGAGGACGTGGCAAAGCTGGGCGAGTGCAAGAGATTGGAGGATCTGAGATGCAAGAAATGATCAAATCCAAACTGACCGCTCTTTTGGCAGAGGGCAAGGCCGACCGTGTGATCGGCTGGAAAAAGGGCGAGACCTTTTACGATCAGAGCCCGGCCGTGTTTGAAAGCGCAGAGGCCATGGAAGATTTTGTTTACGACGAGTTTTCCGGCGCCAATCTGTCTAAATTTTTGGTGAAAGAGTGTAAAAAGGGCGGCAAGATCGCCGTGGCGCTCAAGCCCTGCGATACCTTTTCTCTCAATCAGCTCATCAAGGAAAACCGTGTTGGCCGTGACAATATCTTTGTGCTGGGCGTGCCCTGTGAGGGTAAGCTGGACGAGGAAAAGATCCGCGCCAAGGGCATTACCGGTCTGACCGGCTGTCAGGTGGCAGGGGAGACGGTTACCGTGGAAACGCTGTACGGTACCCAGACCCTGCGCAAGGATGAAATTTTGCTGAACAAATGCGCCTTTTGCCATTCCAAGCGGCACGTAGCGTACGATGAGTTGGTGGGTGAAACGGGTGAGGACTGCGACGCCCACCGTTTTGCCGCCGTGGCAAAGCTGGAGAGCATGACCCCCGACGAGAGATACGAGTTCTGGAGAGGGGAACTGTCCCGTTGTATCCGCTGCAACGCCTGCCGCAACGCCTGTCCTGCCTGCACCTGCGAAAAGTGTGTATTTGACAACAACGACAGCGGTGTGGCCGCCAAGAGTAATGCCAACGAGTTTGAGGAAAATATGTTTCACATCATCCGCGCCTTCCACGTGGCCGGCCGTTGTACCGATTGCGGGGAGTGCTCCAGAGTATGTCCCCAGCATATTCCCCTCCATCTGCTCAATCGCAAATTCATCAAGGATATCAACACCTTCTACGGTGAGTATCAGGCCGGTGAGGATGCCGACAGCGAGCATCCGCTGGTACACTTTACCGAGGGCGACCCCGAGCCGTCCATTGTAAAGGAGGGCAAATAAATGAAGCTGTGCAAAGATCTCAGTGCCCTGTATGAGGCGATCAGCGCCGTACAGGAATTATATCTGCCCGTTTCGGACGGTGTAACCACCGATTTTAAGAAATATGAAAGCGGCTGTAAGGTGAATCTGAACACCTTAAAGACCGTACGCTCCGCCAAAGACTTTTTCTTCTCCCAGACCGAGACCCTGATGGGCTTTAAAATGGAAGGAAAAAACATTGAGGTGGAGGACCTGCGTCCTACCGTCAAGCCCTTTGTGGCCTTCGGTGTGCGTGGATGCGATGCCAAGAGCTTTGAGATTCTGGACAAGGTATTTTTGGTAGAGCCCGTGGATACCGTTTATCAGGCAAGAAGAGAGGCCGCTACGGTGGTCACCCTGGCCTGCGGTAAGCCGGAGGAAACCTGCTTTTGTATGCATTTCGGCGTAGACGCCGCCGACCCTGCCGGCGACGTTACCACCTGGCTGACGGAGGACGGTCTGTATTGGCGCGCCAACACTGACAAGGGAAATGCCTTGACAGATGCATTGGGCGACGTATTGGCCGATTGTGACGAGGCTGCCGTGGAGGCTGCCAAGGAAAGCACCCGCAACATTCTCAAAAAGCTGCCTTTGAGTGAAATGAAACTGGATCATCTCATCGGCGCCAAGGAGGAGACCTTCTGGAATCATCCGGTCTGGAAGGAAATGAGCGGTACCTGCCTTGCTTGCGGTACCTGCACCTACGTTTGTCCTACCTGCCAATGCTATGACGTGCGTGACTTTGATTGCGGCGGCAGTATTGAGCGTTTCCGTTGCTGGGACAGCTGTATGTATTCCGATTTCACCCTGATGGCACACGGCAATAACCGTAACACCCAGGACCAGCGGTTCCGTCAACGCTTTTTGCACAAGCTGGTATATTTCCCCCAGAGAAACGAGGGGATCTACGGCTGTGTGGGCTGTGGCAGATGTGTGGCCAAGTGCCCCTCCAAGCTGAACATCGTAAAAGTAATTAAGGCGTTGGGAGGTAAATAAGAATGAATCAAGAAACATTGATCCCGAAGATCGGTGTGGTGACCGACATCCGCATCGATACCCCTGACGTCAAGACCTTCCGTGTGGAGGCACCGGAAGGGGGCAAGGTGTTTGAGCATATGCCCGGGCAGTGCGCTATGTTGAGCGTGCCCGGCGTGGGTGAGGGTATGTTTTCCATTACCTCCTCGCCGACTAACACCGAATTTATGGAGTTCTCCATTAAAAAGTGCGGCTGTGTGACCAGCTGGCTCCACGCTATGGAGGTGGGGCAGATGATTACCGTTCGCGGCCCGTACGGCAAGAATTTTCCGGTGGACACCGAGTTTACGGGGAAGGATCTGCTGTTTATCGCCGGCGGTATCGGTCTGGCGCCCTTGAGAAGCGTCATCAACTATTGCCGTCACTACCGTGACCGCTACGGAAAGATCGACATCGTTTACGGTTCCCGCAGTAAGGATGATCTGGTGGATTATAACGAGATCATCGACGAGTGGTGCAAGGATGAGGGTGTAAACGTTCATCTGACCATCGACCGCGAGCAGGAGGGCTGGGACGGCCACGTGGGCTTTGTTCCCAATTTCGTAAAAGAGTTGGGCTTTGATACCCAAAAAGTAGCCATTATCTGCGGACCGCCCATTATGATCAAGTTTACGCTGGCCGGCTTGCAGGAGCTGGGCTTTGACAAGACCCAGGTCTACACCACCATGGAACTGAAAATGAAATGTGCGGTGGGCAAATGCGGCAGATGCAACATCGGCCACAAATACGTCTGCAAGGACGGTCCGGTTTTCCGTTGCGACGAGCTGGATGAGCTGCCCGACGAGTATTAAGGAGGAGAATACCAATGGATAAAATGGTTAATATTTACCTGTTTGGTAAAAAATACGAGGTTCCCGATAGTCTCACGATTATGAATGCCATGGAATATGCCGGCTATCAGCTGGTGCGCGGTGTGGGATGCCGTTGCGGATTCTGTGGCGCCTGCGCTACCATCTACCGCATTAAAGGGGAGCAGGAGCTTAAGACCTGTCTGGCCTGTCAGACCAAGGTAGAGGACAATATGTATATTGCCACCCTGCCGTTCTTCCCGCTGGTCAAAAAGCCCTATGAGTTGGAAAACGTAAAGCCCACCGAGCAGATCATGATGCAGCTCTATCCCGAGATCTACGCCTGTATCGGTTGTAACGCTTGTACCAAGGCTTGTACTCAGGAACTGAGCGTTATGCAATATATTGCTTACGCGCAACGCGGCGAGTATGAAAAGTGCGCCGAGGAGAGCTTTGACTGCGTTATGTGCGGTGTTTGCTCCTCCCGTTGTCCTGCCGGCATTACCCATCCCCAGGTGGGTTTACTTGCCAGACGTTTGACCGGCAAGTATCTCGCTCCCGAAACCCAGCATTTGTTGGACCGTGTGGCGGAGATCGAGGACGGCGGCTGTGAAGCAGATCTTCAGGACATTATGAAGAAAACTGCAGAAGAGCTCAAAGAAATGTACAACAATCGTGATTTTGAGAAATAAGGAGGTGCAAAACAATGTATACCAAAGAACAGTTGGAGTCTATTAAAAAGGTAGAGGCGACTCGTGCCCAGCGCCTGGAGCAGATTCTGGCCGGCAATCATCCCAGACGTATGACTGCCGATGAAAAGGATCAGGTTTTGCGCGAAAACCATCCTGACTATATCACTTCTCAGTTTGCAGAACTGCAGATTGGTCCCAACAAGGGTGAAAAGGTGCCGCTGGAGTTGGCCGAGACCCTGCAGGCCAATCCCCGCATCAACCCCGAGGACGTTGATCTGTCCAAAATCGATTATGACGTGGACGTTTTGGTCATCGGTGGCGGCGGCGCCGGCTCTGCGGCGGCGATCATGGCCCATGAAAACGGCGCCAACGTTATGATCGTTACCAAGCTGCGTCACGGCGATGCCAACACCATGATGGCTGAGGGCGGTATTCAGGCGGCTGACAAGCCCAATGACAGTCCCGCCCAGCATTATCTCGACGTTATGGGTGGCGGTCACTTTAAAAACGTGCCCGAGCTGGTTTACAAGCTGGTAAACGACGCTCCTGTTTGTATCAAGTGGCTCAACGACCTGGGCGTTATGTTTGATAAAGAAGCCGACGGTACTATGGTGACCACCCACGGCGGCGGTACCTCCAGAAAGCGTATGCACGCCTGTAAGGACTATTCCGGCGCCGAGATCATGCGTGTTTTGCGCGACGAGGTGCAAAACCGTGAGATCCCCGTGGTGGACTTTACCTCCGCCATTGAAATCATCAAGGACGAAAACGGTAAGGCTGCCGGCGCCGTTTTGATGAATATGGAAACCAAAGAGCTTTTGGTGGCCCGCGCCAAAACCGTGATCATTGCCACCGGCGGCGCAGGTCGTATGCACTATCAGGGATTCCCCACTTCCAACCACTATGGTGCAACCGCTGACGGTCTGGTAATGGCCTACCGTGCCGGCGCACCCTTGCTGTACGCTTATACTTTGCAGTATCATCCCACCGGCGCCGCTTATCCTTCCCAGATCTTCGGCGCATTGGTTACCGAAAAGGTCCGTTCCATCGGCGCGCAGCTCATCAATGCCGACGGTGAGGCCTTTATGTATCCGCTGGAGACCCGTGACGTTTGCGCCTCTACGGTTATCAGAGAGTGCCGCAAGGGCAAGGGCGTGGACACCTTTAACGGCGGTCAGGGCATCTGGCTTGACTCCCCGATGATCGAAATGCTCCACGGTGAGGGTACCATCGAAAAGAGAATCCCCGCCATGATGCGTATGTATCTGAAATACGGTATTGATATGCGCAAGCAGCCCATTTTGATCTATCCCACCCTGCACTATCAAAACGGTGGTATCAAGATTGGCGAAAACGGTATGTCCGACGTTGAAAATCTCTTTGTTGCCGGCGAGGCCGTTGGTGGTATTCACGGTGAAAACCGCCTGATGGGTAACTCTTTGCTGGATATTATCGTATTCGGTAGAAATGCAGGCGTCAACGCCGCTGCAATTGCGAAAAATACCGTGGCCAGCGACAAGCTGACGCTCGCTCACGTAGACAGCTTTAAGAAGGAAATGGCCGAGGCGGGAATCAAGACCGACAAGGTATCTCCCAAGCTGATTCCCAATTATACCAAACAAAAAGATTTTTAAGTTTATGGGGCGGAAACATTTCCGCCCCCTCACTATGAAAGAAGGTTACGCTAAATGAATTTATTTGGTGGGGTAATTCCCGTTACGGGAATCTCCTTTTTGCTGATGTGTATTTTTGCCATTTTGTTTTTGGGATATGCCTTCGGCCGTATTACCATCAAGGGTGTTTCGTTGGGCGATGCGGGCGTATTTATTGTGGCGTTGCTGTTTGGCGCGCTGTTCTTTGAGCCGCTGAACGCTCAACTGGTGGTCAAAAGCGGGGAGACGAGCGTACATTATATGGATCAGGCGTTGTCCATTGTGGAAAGCCTGGGTCTGATCTTGTTCGTGACCTCCGTTGGCTTTATTGCCGGCCCCAAGTTTTTTGGCAATTTTAAGAAGAATTTTAAATCCTACGTGCTGTTGGGGCTGGTGATCATCATCGCCGGCGGTCTGGGCGCCGCGGCCTGTATCGGTTTGGGCGAGGTGTTTGGTTACGGCGCTTCTATCACCGAACAGGACGGTTTTGTGGCCATGATCGTGGGTCTGTTGTCCGGTTCGCTGACCTCCACCCCCGCCTTTGCCGCGGCCAAGGATACCGTTGCGGCGGAATTTGTGGATCTGGTGAGCGTAGGCCACGGTATTGCCTATATTTTCGGTGTGATCGGTGTGGTACTGTTTGTACAGCTGGTGCCCAAGATGATGAAGGCCAATATGGACGCCGAGCGTGAAAAACTGGTCATCAAGGGTGAGGATAGCAAGATCAAAAAGGCCGTGAAGCTGCTCCATCTGGATCATATGGGTATCGCCGCATTTTCGCTGGCCGCTATTTTGGGTACCGTTGTCGGTAAGATCAAGATCCCGCTGAGCGCCGAGGGTCTGGACGGCACCTGCTTCTCATTGACCACAACGGGCGGCTGTCTGCTGGTGGCGCTGATCATCGGTCACTTCGGTCGCTTCGGCCGGGTGAATATGATGCCTGAGCAGTCCACTCTTAAGCTCTTCCGTGAGTTGGGTCTGGTGCTCTTTTTGGTGGGCGCCGGTATCCCCGGTGGCGCAGAGTTCGTGGCCAATTTTGACCCGATGTACTTTGTATACGGTATTATTATGACCATCGTGCCGATGATCATCGGTTTCCTCTTTGCCAAGTACGTTTTGAAGTTGAGTCTGCTGAACAATCTGGGTTCCATCACCGGCGGTATGACTTCCACCCCGGCGCTGGGCACTTTGATCAACGTTGCCAAGACCGAGGACGTAGCGGCTGCCTATGCCTCTACCTATCCCGTGGCGCTGATCGCCGTTGTGCTGGTTTCTCAATTTTTAATTATGTTTTTCTAAGCTGAATATTTTGAAATCGCCGTGCAAGGATTTGCACGGCGATTTTTTTGTGCAAAAAAGGGCAATGAAATACCGAATTCAGAATTCTGAATTCGGTATTTTTTGGTTTTCGGCGCGATTGCGGTGGCGCCCGCCCGGTTTGTTTGTGCTGTGCCCCGGCACCTTTGAGAGCTGGCGGGAGGGGTTAGCAGAGATCACTTTTGCACCTCCCGTCAGCAAAAGCGATCTCTACCAGCCTTCGCTCCTGCTCGAAAATAACATATTATCTTTTAATTAGCTTTTGGGCTCCGCCCAAAAGGTTTCCTTAACTCCAAAACCGCAGGGTGGTTTTGAAATTTCACTGTCGGTTTTGTGCCTGCGTAAAACCGGCAATTTCATACCGACAAAGTCGGTATTTCACTTTTGCACCAAGGTGCAAAAATTTCATTCCTGTCGGTAGCACCGGCAGGCGTATCCGGTGCCACCGGTTGTCCCGGATGTCCCCAAAGTGTCCTACATGGCGGGCAAAGGTGTGGTATAATGAATACACGATACGAAACGACTTGCGTAATCGGAGGTGAAGAAATGGCCAAGAAACTGAAAACGTTGTTTCGGGAAAGCTTGTCTAAAACGGTGCGCCTGGAGGACGGCAGTGAGATGACCCGACGGGATGCCATGGTGTTGGCGGTGGTGGAGAAAGCGATGAGAGGTGATCTGCCATCGGTAAATTTTATCCGAGAGCTGACCGAAAAGAAAACGGAGAAGAAAGAAAAAGGACGTGATGAGGTGGTGCGGGTGCGTGTGCTGAAGGAATGATCAGAAGCATTGCGCCGCGTACGGCAGCTAAAGGGGGCGATATGGATGGAGCTGGAGCTGACGCCACGGCAATGGGAATTTGTCAATGCGACGGCGGATGAGGTGCTGTTTGGCGGCGCGGCGGGCGGCGGCAAGAGCTTTGGTCAGTTGGCGGATGCGTTGCTGTATGCATTGCAATATCCGGGGAGTCGTCAGCTGTTGTTGCGACGCACCTATCCTGAACTGGAAAAAAGCCTGGTCAGAGGGATGCTGGCGCTGTATCCGTCATCCATGTTTACCTATAAGAAAAGCGAGCATACGGGCCGTTTTTGCAACGGCAGTCTTATTGATCTGGGATATTGTGACCATGAAAATGACGTGTATAAATATCAGTCGGCGGAGTATGACGTCATCCGATTTGATGAATTGACCCATTTTACCGAGCAGATGTACGTGTATCTGATCTCCCGCCTGCGGGGCTCGAATGGCTACCCGAAGCAGGTGAAATCCTCCACCAATCCCGGAGGCTTGGGGCACGGTTGGGTCAAAAGTCGGTTTGTGGACATCGGCGAGCCTGACAAGGTGTACAACTTTACGGCCGGAAGCCGTTTGTTTTTGCCTGCCGGTGTGCAGGATAACCGATTTTTGATGCAAAAGGATCCGGAATACGTGCGGCGACTGGAAAATTTATCCGAACAGGACAAAAGAGCGTTGTTATACGGAGAGTGGGATCTGTTTGAAGGGCAGTTTTTTGATTTGTGGAGAAGAGAACTGCACGTGGTGGCGCCTTTTATCATAGAGGAGGGGTGGCGAAAGTATTTCGTGATGGACTATGGTCTGGATATGCTGGCCGCCTATTTGGTGGCGGTGGACAGTATGGGGAACGCCTACGTCTACAAAGAACTGTACGAGGGTAAGGACAACGGCGGTAACGGACACATCGTGTCCGCCGCCGCAGACAGAATTCGCGCGTTTACCGAGGGAGAACGGATCAGCTGTTATCTGGCGCCTCCGGATCTGTGGAGTCGGCAGAAGGATACGGGAAAAAGCATGGCCGCTTTGTTTGCCGAGCAGGGCGTTCGGCTGACCAAGGCGCCCAATGGGCGGGCCACCGGTTGGATGCAACTGAAGGAATGGCTGCGGCCCGTACAGCAGGAGGACGGTGTGATCCGACCGCGAATGCGGATCTTTTCCACCTGTGTCAATCTGATCCGGACGTTGCCTGCATTGCAGTATGACAAGCGGGATCCGGGGGATTGCGCCCGAGAGCCGCACGAGCTGACCCACGGACCGGATGCGTTGCGGTATTTTGCCGCTGCCTCCCCACGGGCGACAGAGGTGGCGGCCGAAAGGCCGATAAACGAGTTTGCCTGTCTGCGGACCGTGAAAAAAAGCGAGGTCGGCAGCAGGGTGAGAGTGATCTGAAAGGAGGAAGTTTATGAATATATTGTTTTTGGTGCTTGGGCTGATACTGGGCGCAATGCTGTATCGGCTGGGGCGAAAGGAAGGTGAACGGGGCAGAGTGATGCCGCTGTTGCCCCGTGGCAAGACGTCTGCAACGCCGACAGTGGAGGGGCTGTTGACACAGATCGAAAAATATGACGGAAATACGACCGGGAGGAAAGAATGGAGCAAGTAAGCAAAATCTGGGCGTTATATGAAAAGGCCCTTTCTCTGCAGGAGCAGATGGGTTTGCGCAGTGACACGGACCGCGCCTGGCATTTTTACGAGGGTGATCAGTGGTATGGGCTGGAGGCGGCAGAGCAGCTGCCTACCTATAATTTTATTGCGCCGACGGTGAAATACAAGGTTGCCAGTGTGGCTATGCACAATATGCAGATCTATTTTACGCCGATGCGGTCGACTGAGCGGGACAAGCAATTGGCCGTAAGGCTAAATGCGCAGGCCGCTATCTGGTGGGAGCGGCATCGTATGGATTCGATCTGTTGGCAGATGCTGCGGGACAGCGCAGTGGCCGGTGACAGCTATTTGTACATTTACAACGAGCAGGGCGATTGTCAGGTGCTGGACAATACCAGCGTCTTTTTGGGAGACGAGGGGCAGCGGGAACTGCAGAAACAGCCCTATATTTTGTTGCGGGAGCGCCGTGACGTAGAGGAGGTACGCCGTATGGCGCGGGCGGCCGGTATCGACGAGGAACAGGTGCGGCGCATCGTGGCCGACGAGAAGGGGCTGGACCCCTTATGGCAGGATAACAAATGTACCTGCTTGCTGTATATGCGAAAATGTGTGGACGGTGTTCATTTTGTCCGTGGCACCCGTTACGTACAACTGGGCCCCGAACAGGTGGTAACAGGGTTACAATGTTATCCGATGATCTCTTTGGTATCGGCACCCCGAAAGGGCAGCGCCCGCGGACGGGGAGAGGTGTTGCCGTTGATTCAAAATCAGATCGAGGTCAACCGCAATCTGGCCCGAAGGATCATCAATGCAAAAATGACCGCCTATTCCCGACTGGTATATGCTACGGATAAGATCGACAATCCCGAAGCGTTGGGTGAGGTGGGCAGCGCCATCGCCGTAAATGACAGCAGTATTGCCGCCGTGCACGATGCCGTAGGATACGTGACCCCGTCGCCTATGTCGGCGGATGCAAAAATGATCTGCGACGAGATGATTGGCACGACAAGAGAGCTGGCCGGCGCGGGAGATGCCCTGACGGGTAATCTGGACCCCACCCAGGCAAGCGGCGCCGCCATTATTGCGGTGAGGGATCAGGCGCAGATCCCGCTGAATGAGAGTATTGCCGCCTTCCGCAGATTTGTGGAAGAGGTGGCAAACGTGTGGTATCAGCTGTGGATATGCTATCATTCGGCAATATTTGATGTGAATGTAGATAACTTTACAGCGTTGGAACTCAAGGCTTTGCGGCCTTGTATTCGGGTGGATGCAACCTCGACCACGCCCTTTTCAAAATATGCTCGAGAGCAAAGTATGGAGCGTATGCTGACCCAGGGACACATTACTTTGGAAGAGTTTGTGGATGCGTTGGACGATGATTCCACCATCCCAAAAGCTCAGTTGATAACCATTTTAAAACAACGAAAGGAGCAAACAGATGCAATCATTACAAGCAACGGAATTTAACTGGCACAGCCAGCAGCCGGACGTGCCCGCCATGGATGCGGCGGAAATGAAGGCCTTTATGGACGCCCCGATCCATATTCTATTGGAAAAAGTCAATGAGATCATCCGACATGACAACGGTGAGGAACTGCGAGTGAACAATTTGTTTGCGCTGCAGACAGCGTTGCAGGAGGCGCTGGAGCTGGTGAACGCCACGCTGCAGGAGAAGGCGGAAAAAAGCGAGTTAACGTCGGTGGAGGAACAATTACGTACGGAAATCGACGCCAAAATGGATAAAAGCGAGGCAGAGGGAGGCTTTGCCGAAGTGCGGGCGCAACAGCAGGCGGATATGAGTAACATAAGCGCATCGCTGGAGAGCGCGCAAGCGCAGCTGCGGGAAGAGTTTGGCGAGCAGTTCTTCTCCCAAAGCGGACAGATTGCCGATTTGGAAAGTGGCTTGGAGGATCAGGCGATCGCAATGCAAAACAAACAGGACATATTGGCATTTGGCAAGGGTCTGATCAAAGAGGGCAATTTGTTATATGCGGAGATTAGCGGGGACAATTTGTCCGATTGTGTTAAGAACGGTGATACCGTGACCTACAGCAAACCGGGACTGGTGAGTATGAGCTCGCGATATGGGCTGATCATTCACGACCAAACAAGAGGAGAAATCGGTCTCGCCCATGCAACGGAGGACACAATCAACAATCGGGCTACAGAGACGCGCCCTATGGCCGTAACGACCCGTATTCTGGATTATGCGGTGAAGAAGGCGTTGACCGAAAGTCTGACGACGTGGAGCGAGGAAGAAAAGGCGGCAGCCAGAGCCTTGCTCGGCATTGAATAGGAGGAAATATGAATTATTTGGTATACCCTTGTAAAACGATGAAGCTGACACAGTCCCACACGGACGGCAATCATGCCCGTCACAACAGCGGCAATCCCAAGGACTATCCCATCGATGAGTGTTGCGGAGACACCGGGCGCGGGTGGTTTTACTGCCCCTGTGACAAGATGAAGGTGGTGAAAAAGTACACCGCCGGGATCAATACCGTGTGGCTGGAAAGTGTTACGCCGGTGGTGATGCCCATGGGCACCGCCTACGTGACCGTTATGGTGGAGCATCTCAACGATGATGATATGAACCGTCTTTCTGTGGGACAGGTGTTTAAAAGAGGGGAGAAGATGTTCCGTGAGGGCAAGGACGGCGCTACCGGAAACCATTTTCATATCTCTGTGGGCACCGGTCATATCAAGGAGGGCGGCTGGTGTAAGAATTCGGCCGGCGCCTGGGTGTTACAGGTGATGGGGAAGTGCATTTGCGCCGACAAGGCGTTTTTTGTGGAGGACACGAATATTGTTGCGGATAAATCCTATGTTTTTTTACCGATGCCCAAGGCGCAACCGGCGCAGGACAATCTGCCGGACAAATATGCGGCGGCCGCGGTGGCGTGGGCGTTGCAAAACAAGATCCTGGTGGGGGATGATACGGGCAATCAGAAGCTGCACAGCCCCATTACCCGACAGGATGCCATCGTAATGCTACACCGTGCCCTGCGTTGAGAAGGGGGACAAGGTGAGAATGGAGCGTTTGAAAGGTGGAGCCGCCCTGCTGTTGGGCGGACTGGCCGCATATTTGCAAAAATATTGGTTGGTGTACGTTTTGGTAGCGGTGGCGGTGCTGATGGACCTCATCAGCGGCATGGCGGCCGCCGTGGTGGCCGGAGAGGGGCTGTCCAGCGGTGTGGCTCGGAAAGGGATGCTGAAAAAGTTGATGTTGTTGTTTGCCGTGGGCTGGGGGACGTTTCTGGACGTGTTGTTGCCCTTTGCCGCCGCCGCGGTCGGTTTACGATTACCGACGGGACTGTTGTTTTCGGTGGTGGTGTGTGTGTACATCTGCGTCGGTGAAAGCATCTCGGTGATGGAAAACTTATGTCGTGCCACGGGGCGGGAGCCGCCGGCGTTGATCCGAAAACTGTTGTTGCAGGCAAAAGAACAGTTGAACAAAGAGAAAACGGATGAGTGAAACGAGGCGGTTGATCAGAGGGGTCAAGCCCGCCGTTTGATTGGCTTGCGGGCCACTGCAAAGAAATTACAAAAGGAGAGTATCGTTATGGATTTTGAAACTTTAAATACGGTAAACGACGTTGAGCAACTTCTTAAAATTGAGCGTCTCAAGGAGAACGGTCAATTTTAGTTTAGAAGTTGCCATGCACAGACCGCCCAAGAAAACAAGGGCGCATGACCATCATTCCTTTATAGGGGTCAAGCCCGCCGTTTGATTGGCTTGCGGGCCACTGCAAAGAAATTACAAAAGGAGAGTATCATTATGGATTTTGAAACTTTAAATACGGTAAACGACGTAGACGCGTCTGTCGTGGAGACGCAAACAGAGCCGGCGGAGGGTCTGTCGGAGATGGCAGAGCAGGGTGGCGCAACGGCGCAGGAGGCGGAATTCACCCCCCGTCCCCAAAGCAGGCAGGAGAATGCTCATTTTCGCAAATTGCGGCTGGAAAATGAACAGCTCCGACAGGAAAACGAACAATTTGCCACGGCGGCCATTGCACGGCAAATGGAGGATGATCTGGCCGCTATACGTGTTCTGGATCCAACGGTGGCAACGCTGGAGGAACTGGGAGACGAGTTCGCCGAGCTGATTGCCGCAGGCATCTCGGCACCTGTCGCCTTTGCGGCCTTGAAAGAGGCAAAGCGGGCGGCATTACCCCCGACGATGGGCGCCGTCAACGGGGAAAACGGGGGAGAAAAAACCTTTTATTCTCCCGCAGAGGTAGATGCCCTGACGCCGGAACAATTGGCAGATCCTGCCGTGTGGAGCCGTGTGCGGGCATCCATGACAAAATGGAAATAAGAAAGGAAACAAACGTATGAGCTATAACAATTTTAAACCCACCGTATGGAGTCAGTTTATCCAGCGCGAGCTGGAAAAGAAATGCCGTCTGGTGGAGGACTGCTGGAAGGAATTTGAAGGCGAGGCAAGACATGGCAAGCAGGTGAAAATCCTGGGTGTCGGTTCGCCCACCATCGGTACCTACACCGGCGCTTCCATCGGCACGCCGCAGATCATCGAGGATACGGTGGTCAACCTGGACATCGACCAGGCAAAGTATTTCAACTTTATGGTGGATGACGTGGATCGCGCGCAGAGCGTACCCGGTCTGATGGAAACTCTCATCAAGGAGGCAACTGCCAAAATGGCGCAGACCCGTGACAGCTACGTCGCTTCGCTGGCCGCGGAAAGCGAGTACAGCAGCAACAGTCTGGAGATCGCCACTCCCGAGGCCGCCAAAAGCGCATTGGACGCCGCATTGCTGGCCTTGCGTGAAAACGACGTAGATCTGGAGGATGAGGTGGTCATCGAGGTGGCACCCTTCTTTTATCAGCTGCTCAGAGACAATCTGGCGGCGGTAAAAACTGACAATGACGAACTGATCGCCCACGGTGTGGTCGGTCTGTACGACAACTGCCGTGTGAAGTTGTCCAACAATTTGCACAACGACGGTACCGACACCTATATGATGGTCCGCACCAAGCGCGCCATTGCCTTCGCCGGCGCCATTGACCAGATCGAGGCATATCGCCCCGAGAGTCTGTTCAGTGATGCCATGAAGGGCCTGAACGTTTACGGTGCCAAAATCGTTCGTCCCAAAGAGTTGTACGTGATCAAGGCCCACAAGGCGGCCTGAGCATAACGCAAAGGAGGTGACTGTATGACACTGGCGCAGGCCAAACAGATCGTCCGCTTTTTATTGGATGCGGAGGTCTATTTTCAATACGAGCATAAAATGAATGCCTTTTTTGATCTGGGGCAAAAGCGCATTGCCTGTACCACGGATTTTTTGCCGACGGAGCAGGTGGTGGAACAGGCGCAGGACGGTGTGCTGGTGCTGACAGAGCTGGATGCACGGTTTTACCGTCTGCAGAAGGTGGAGGGCGGTACCTTTGAAAAGCTGTCTGCCACGAAAATCAGGTTGCCCAAGGGACGATACCGTATCGTTTACGACCGTTATCCCACGGCGATCGACGAGACCACACCGGACAGTCACCGCTTTGAGATCAGCGAATTTGCCCAGACGGCGTTACCGTATTACGTGGCGGCGCAGATCACGGCGAGCGAGCACGATCTGCGATATCATCAGTTGTATGCGGATGAGTTCGCCGCCATTCTGGAAAACGTGGCGGAGGCACGCAGAAACGGCTGTCTACACGTGGTAAGTACAGCGGGGTGGACGGCATGAGGTATTACGCCCGACGGAAAAATTATGCGGCAATGCCGGTGCATTTATCCGGCGGTGGGGCGCTGCAGGGAATGGATACGACGGCGGCGTATCTGCCGCCGGAGCGCGCGGCGCTGGCAGAGCATTTATGGCGGGACGAAAAGGACTGTGTTTGCAAACGGCCCGGCTATCATCCTGTCGAGGCAATGGGGGTGGACGGTACGGTGCTGGAAGTGCGGCAGTTTGCCGGACAACGGCTGATCCATTACGTGGACAAGACGGGGCAAGGATGGCTGCGCCGCCAAAATGCCGCCATGTTGGAGGATCGCCCTGTGCCCACGCCGTTGACCTTTTTGCCCTTTGGTACCCGATTGCTGGCGCTGACACCCGGCGAATGGCTGGTACTGGAGGCAAACGGCCGGGTCTATGCCCTTTGTGAGGAGGGTATAGAACGGGTGGATGAAAAATGGGACAAGGCAACCAGAGCAAAGTGGAGCATAGATCAGACCTTGCTGACCGTGCCGTTGATCCGTTGTGCTTCGTCTCCCACCGGGGAGGGGCTGAATATCCAACCACCCAACGATCTGATCCCTTTGGTGCAGGAGAGCTTCGTATATGCGGCATCGCATCAGGAGATGCGACGTAATCGCTTTTGTATGCAGTATGCTCCGGATATTTTGGGCGACCTGCCGGTGGATGCAGAGGGAACGCCCGAAGGACTAAGTGATGCCGACAAGGCCGTGCGTATTGCTACCTTGAAAGCGTCGGCAATTCTGGAGATCCGGCAGACACAGACCGATGCCTATGGCAACGTGAGCGACAAATGGGTGCGGCGGTCGTGGAAATATAATGACAATATTTCTTCTGCTGACAAGGCCTTCTGGATCAACGATATCAACAAAGCGGCGCTGGCCTTTGACGGAGATGATAACGTGCGGATTACCTACTTTATTCCCCGTTCTGATCAACGGGATCGCGCCAGAGAGATCCTGAATGCCCGTTGCTACACACTGTACGGAGTTAACGGACGGAAAGATCGGCTGTTTGCTGCTACGGAAAACACCGTGTTTTACAGCGCCCTGGAGGACCCGTTGTATTGTTCTCATTTACAGAGCATTGTGTTGGGACAAGATGAGGTGGGAATCCGCATTTTGTCGGGAGAGGACTTGGTGTTGACCGTTTTGGCTGACACGGGGGCGTGGCGTATCGTCGGCAACGCGGAGAGCGAGGTCGGTGAGTATGCGCTGGATGCTTATTTCAGTATTTCGCTGCGGTTGCCCTGCCCCCGACCGATGGGGAGAAGATGCGTGATCGCCGGTGGAGAGTTGTTGTTTTATTCCGATCAGGGGCTGTGCGCGGTGACGCCCAGCGGCGTATTGGACGAGCGCTGTATTCAATTGCGTTCCAGACGTCTGGAGGGCGTGCTGCAGCAGGAGGCGCCGGAGGACATCCGTATGTACAGCTGGAAAAACTGGCTGCTTTTGGCAGGGCAAAAAGGGCTGTATTTATTTGACCTGCAACGAAGGATCAAGGTCAGTGGGGATGCCTACAGCACCCACGGCTATGAAGGGTATTGTTGGCCGGATATCACGATCGACAGTTTTGCGGAGGATGCGGCGCTGGCATTTTACAGAGACGGATGGAAATATGCCTTTGACGACGATCCGCAGGATGAGAGGTTTTACGATGAATATTACCGAAACGGCGTATTGATGAGGGAACCTGTTCGGGCGCGCTGGAAAAGCGGTGTGCTGGGATGGGAAAAGGAAGGCTGTAAGCACGTTGCGGGAATGACCCTGCACGTAGGCGGACCGACGGCGGTACGCATTGTGGCAGACGGGCCCGGTGGAGAGCATTGTTATTACGATTACAGCGGCGCCATGGGACAGTTCCGATACGGAAAGATCCGTTACGGGCAGTGGTATTACGGCGGCTGTCCTAAAACCGTATGTCGGTTTCCGCTGTCCTTACGCCATCGGCAGGGATGGACGTTGACGATAAGTAACGACGTGCCCGATCAGCCCTTTCGTTTGCAAACGTTGATTTTGGAATATCAATAAGGAGGAGCAAAATGACCATTATCCAAGCCTACGAGCGATCGTATGCGCAAAAAAATCAGGCGATCCGCAATCAATTGGCCGCTACCAAACGGACCTTGCAGAGCAAACGGCGTCGTACCATGGTTGCAGGTGAGGAAAAAATGCGGCAGGCATACGCCTCGTATCTGCAGGCAGCGACGCTGAAGCGGCAACAAAACGCAGCTAAAGGGCGTCACGGCGGCGCCGGAGATAACGCGGTAGCGGGCCTGGGAAGTCGACATCGGGTGGAGCAGGAAGGTCGAGGCCTGAGTATGACACAGGCAGTACAGACCATTGACGAGCAGATCCGTACCGAAACGGAGGACGCCGCCCGTGCTATTGCAGCCAATCAGCAGGCATTGCAGTTGAAAAAGGATCAGCAACAGATCAAAGAAGCGCAGGCCGCCGAACGTGCGGCGGCCAAAGCAAAAGCGGCCGCGGAAAAGGCGGCCGCCAAGGCAGCTGCCGATGCCAAAAAAGCGGCAGAAAAAGCGGCAAAGGAGGCGGCTAAAGCAGCAGAAAAAGCGGCAAAGCAGGCCGCCGCCCGCGCCAAGCAGGAGGCAAAGAAGAAAAATCAAAGCAAGAAAACACAGCAGCCGCAATTGAGCGTTGCCCAACAAATCATCGAACGGATGATGAAAGGGGAGTATGATGAAAGCTTTGCGCCGCTGCTCGGATGGACGGACGCGCAGGTGCGTGCGTATATTTATCAAAACCAGCAGGCCTTGAAAGCGAGCGAGAAAAAAGAGACCGAGCGTTTGCCCGGCACCTTCAAGCCGTCACTGCACTGAAAAAATGCCGCAGGGAGGAATCCTCTCTGCGGCATTTTTTGTAAAGAATACCGTCGGTTGTGCCGGTGTTATTAAGCAGTGGAGGAGCATCCGAACACGCCTGAAAGTGCATAATTTCGGTGCTTTTTGGATTATCGTCGTCGGCAGGCGTCAGCCTTGCCTCCTCCTCTGCGCCAAAAATCTCTTAAAATTCTGCGCTTTCAGGTCGCAGA
>JAZQDW010000071.1:0-90953 GCA_045546995.1 Eubacteriales bacterium | reverse complement strand
CACACGGGTGAAGAGATAATGACCGCCCACTTCATCATAGACGGGCAGATAGGGGTTGTTTTTGGGCAATGCCAGATTTTCTTTGGCAATGACCAGCTTGCCGCTACCATCCTCGGCAGAATCCATCAAGGCAGCACCGTTGAAGCCCACCAGATAATCGGTGGTAAGGGTCTTGCCGTTCAGATCCAGCGTGACACCGCCGGCGATCATCAGTTGTGTAGCCGTCACGTCGGCACACAGCGTTACGGTATCCCCGTCCTCGACGGCGGCAAGTGCCGCATCTAAGGTGGTGAAAAACTTTTCACCCACCGAGGCGGCGGCGGAGGTGACGGTGAGGGTACAGGTGTCGGTATGACCCGTCAGCTTGGTAGTGGCGGTGATGATGGCAGTTCCCTGCCCCACGGCGGTGATCACACCGTCGGTGACGGTAGCAACGCTCTCGTCGGAGGAGGTCCAAATCACTTTTTTATTGGTGGTGTTGGCAGGGGTAAAGGTGACGGACAGCTCCGTCTCCTCTCCCGTTAACATAGAAAGATCGTCCTCGCTCAGGGTGATGCCCTCGGCTCTGATGGTGGAGCCGTTAATCTCCAGCTCCCAGATGGAGGGATCGGCGGTGTAGGTCAGTATATTCAACCGCAAACGGTCGGTGACCACCTGATCGGTAAAGTCATCGGATAAATAGTAGATATTGGTCCCCCCTGCCACGATATCCTCATTGGTGCCCTCATAGCAGGTGATCCAACGACTGCCGTCGGAATACTGCCAGGAGTAGCCGGTAATACGGTCGGCAAATTCCGTGATGGTAAAATCTTCAATAAAGAAGTTGTCACCCAACTCAATTTCAAAGGTGACGGTGCCCACGGCATTCTGCGCCGCCCAACGGGTAGTAAGAATGCCGTCCACTGCGTTCTCGGCAGGATAGTAACCCACGCCTTCGCTGTTGTACACACTGCTGGCCTTGACCCTCTTGCCGCCGGCAAGATCGCCGAAGACCTTGGTGCCGTAAACCTCCAGTTCCCAAATGGAGGGCCCCTTGGTGGAGGAATGGATGACCAATTGTACCTTTTCTGTCGCCACTCCACTCAAAGCCCCATAGAGGTGGAAATGATTTTTCTCGCCGGTGGTGCCGTCGGCGTTGGTACCGGAGTAGGCGGTTTGCCAAGCGGTGCCGTCCCAGTATTTCCAAGTAAAGCTCTTGATACGGTCTTGAAATTCATCTATTTGGAAGCTGTCAATAAAGTATTTGCCGCCCAGATCCATCTCTATGGTGATCTCGCCGGTGTCAGCGTTATTGGTGGACCAACGGGTGGTGTCTGCATCAGCCTTGCCGTCTACGAGGTTGGAGGCAGGATAGTTGTTGTTGGTGGTGTAGTTATGGCTGGCAGTGATAGATTTGCCCAGCGCAATATTTTCCGAATGGTAGGAGCCGTACACCTCAATTTCCCAGAAAGTGGGCGGCTTTTGATAGTCGGTAAAGTTGAAGAGTATCTTCTCGGCAGGCTCGGCAACGGTAAATTCACCGCTGTTTTCACCGGTGGTGGTGGCAAAGCACTCCTTCCACTCGGTGCCGTTATAATACTGTACGTTATAGCCCGTGACACGGTTGTCCAGCGGATCGATGACAAAGCTGTCAAGCTGATATCTGGCGCCCAGATCGATCTCATAGGTCACCGTACCCGTCACGCCGTTTGCGGCGCTCCAGCGGGTGCTATAATCGCCGTCCACTGCCATGGAGGCCACGTAATCGGTACCGGAATAGGTACTGCCGGCGGTAACCGTCTTATTTAGTGCAATGTTAACGGAGACGGCCGCAGGATCGGTACGGTCATCAATCACCTCTTTGATCTCTGCCACGGCAAAATCCACGTCTGCCTGCTCGGCGTCAGCTCTTTGCGCAAGAACTTTGCCCGCACGGGCGGCGGTGTAGAGACGGTACCAATCCTTTTCAGTATAGTAATCACGGATGGCATCGGTGGCGTAGGGGAGCAAAGCGTTCAGCTCGCTCTTGTCCACCGTCTTAACCTCGCCGTCGGTGACGGTAAGGGTATGGGTATCAGCGGCCATCACCGTGCCAAGCAAGGGGATCTGCACGTTGCGGGTGTGTCCGCCGGAATGGGGACTGATATTGCTGTCGCTGGTAGCATTGGTGAGCATAAAGGGGACGCCTTTTACTCTATATACGTAAGCACGGTCCATCAGTCCCACCGTTTGGTCTCCGCTCTCCCAGGGGATGATGGTGGGATAGGCCAGCTTATTCTCGGACAACGTCCAGTTGACACCGTCCGTGCTCTCGTAGAGTGCGGTAGAGGAGCCATCGGTATAGCCGGTGATCTTGCCGCCGGTCATATCCTTGGCCAGGGCATAATACTGCCCGTTTTCAAACCATACGTGACAATCCTCCACCGAATAATCCGAGGTGGGATCGTACATAATGCGCTCCTCGGACTGGGTGAAGGGCCCCAATGGGGAATCGGCGGTGGCATAGGCCGCTGCACGGATGGTGACACCGTCCTCGGTACCGTTGGAGCGATAGACGGCGTAATAAGAGAAATTACCCTCTTCATCCTTCAGTTCAATGACAGAAGGGTTGCAGACGTAGGAATTGTCGTGATAACCCTCACGGGTGGTGATGACGGGATCCTCCTTGATGGTCCAAGGGCCGGCGGGGGTGTCGGCATAGGCCACGCCTACCTTTTGACCGCTACCGGTGGAACGGGAGATAAAGTAGAGATAGTATTTCCCGTCCTTCTCGCTGTGCATCAGATTGGGGTTATGGAAAAAGGACAGCGTGCCGCCGCCCCACTTGGGCATTTCTGCATTGGTGATATTACTGCCCTCCACGTCCAGCGCCGGACCCTGATAAATGTAGGGACCGCCCAGCTTGGTGGAGGTGGCGTAGGCGATCTCGGAGAAGGAGTACCAGTTGCTAAAGCCTTTCGCCTCGTCCCAGGTAGAGAACAGCATATAGTACAGCCCGTCGCTGTGCTTTACGATGGAGGAGCCCCAGGTGCAGGCGCCGTTCATCTCAAAATAGTTTTCATCGGGCACTTTTTGGCGGTTGGTATAAAAGTTGGAATAATCCCGCACCGAAGCCTCCACGGTATACTCGCCATTATAGGGCAAGGCAAAGTTGCAGGTAAAGTTGCCGCTCTCATCGGTGTCGGCCACAAAACGCAGGTTATAATCCTCGTTTACAATGATTTCCACCCGGCGCTCACCCAGATTCGTCACCGTCCCGCTGACGACGATGTTGCCGTCGGTTTCGGTAACGGAAGTGATAGTAACGGCAGGTGTGTCTCCTGCGGCAAGGGCCACGGGGAGGCACCCCAGGCAAATCATTACGCAGAGCAACCCTGCCAAAAAGCGGTGAAATCTTTTCATTCTCATAAAGTGTTTCTCCTTTCAAGACCCTTTCTATGGTCGGATCTGACTTGACTATAATTTTATTTTATTATATAATGAAGTCAAAGTTATGGATATTCCTGTCAAAATGATGGATATTTCCGTGAAAATGATGGAGATTTACTATGAGCATTTATCAAAATCACCTTTTGATTATGGAGAGCAACAAACTGCGGCTGGATATTTCCCGCGCCGCCTACGTGGAGCTGAACGCCAGCTGGAAATACAAAAAGAATGCCAGCGCCTATTTTACCCGCGTCTATTTTGTCACCGAGGGGGAGGCAGACGTGCTGTGTGACAACCGTCCCTACAAGCTGCAGGCGGGCAATATCTATATCATTCCTGCCGGCACCCCCTTTTGCTACGATTGCAAACAGCGACTGTGCAAGCTGTATTTTCAGGTCAATCTCTACAGCAGTATGGGCGAGGATCTGCCCATAGCCTCCAAAGGATGCATCGTTCTGGAGCACCGCACAGAAGAGATCCGACAAACGGTAGAGCTCTTTTACAAAAAGGACTTTCAAAGCGCGCTGTCCATTCGCCAAAGAGTGGAGCAAGTTTTGCTGGAGGCAATGCAGGCCGACGCTCTACCCATTCCCCACTATTCCGCCCCCATCCGCAGGACCCTGCGACGTATGGGTGAGACCCCCAGTATGGCCATGACAGTGGAAGTTTTGGCCGACGGTGTGCACCTTTCCCCTGCCGCCTTTCAAAAAAGATTTAAAGACGAGGTGGGAATTTCTCCCATCCGCTATCTGCGCCGCCGTGTGGTGGCCGCCGTGGAAAAGGACCTGAAAACCACCGAACTCTCCCTGCAGGAGATCACCGAAAAATACGGCTTTTGCGACCAATTCCACCTCTCCCGTGTGTTCACGGCCTACACCGGCACCTCCCCCTCCAAATATCGCAAATCGGGAATGTTTTAAAAAAGGTTACCGAAATTCCGAATTCCGCATTTTGGATGGGGTTTTGCGGAACAAAACCATCTACAGTTGTTCACTTGCAAAAAAGGTGTTTGTCCTATCACAGGACAAACACCTTTTTTCTATTTACCAGTTTTCGTCTTCTGGTGGGAGCGTGTTGGAGCCGACGCCGATCTCGGTACGGGGCTCCACCACAATGTCTAACAATTCGATTTCAGGCGCAATATAGTCTTTCATCATCTCCTCCTTATAACAGAGGGAAGAGAGCCGTGTCGGCACTCTCCATCTCCACGCCGGTGGAGGATCTGACCACGGTGGAAACGGAAACGTCCACACTGCCCTCAATCTCGCTACCCACGAAGATACCGTAGAACTGTTTTTCGTAGTTCACGATGCCGTCGGTGTTGGTGTAGGAGGCCATTACCTTGGCGATGGAATCGTCAAAATAAGTATAATCCTGGGTGCCTTGATACTGTCCCTCGCTGTCTGTCCAGGTGAGACGGATGATTACGTCCACACCGCCGGCGGCCGCCTTGTCGGCGGTATTCAGCAGGTCGTTTGCATATTCCTTGAGCATGGGCGAGGTGGAATATTTGGGGCTCTCCCCCTCGGTGGTCAGTTCAAAGCGGTCATTCTTCACACGGGTGAAGAGATAGGCTTCGCCGTCATAGACGGGCAGATAGGGGTTGTTTTTGGAAAGCAGGAGCTTGTCCTTATCCACCACGATCTTGCCGCCTGCATTGTCGGCGGAGTTGACGACGGCAGAGGAGGTGAAGGCCACCATCATATCGGTGGTCAGTGCCTTGCCGTTCAGATCCAGCGTAACGTCGGGATCAATCACGGTGCGGGTATCAAAAACGTCCTTTTGCAGGACGACGGTATCTCCCGCTTCTGCTTCGGTCAGTGCTTCTTCCAACGTGTCATAGCTTTTACCGTCGTTGGTAGCGGCGGCGGTGGCGTTGATGGTGAATTCATCAATGATCAGACCGTTGAGCTGTTTGGTGACCACGTGCAGGGCCTCATCCTTCACTTCCACGGAGGTATAGGCGGCTTGGGTGGCGGTGGGGATGCTCATATGATAAATTTCTTCATCGTTGATGGTATCACCGGCACCGTCGTGGTTGAGGGCGGTGGAGCCGATGGTGGAATACACGGTGCCCACACCCTGCTGTACGACGTCGGGATTTTGCTTGGTGGCGATCTGCCCGTTTTTCATAGGATAGGTACGGGTGGAAAGATGGGAGTGTCCGGCCAGTACCAGATCCACACCGTAACCCTCCACAACGTCATAGAGTTGGGGACGGTCCAGGGTGCCGCCGTTTCTGTGATAGATGGGCTGATGGAAGAGCATAATGGTCCATTTGGCATCACGGTTGGCCTCCAGATCGTTGATCAGCCATTGACGCTGTGCTTCTAAAACGTAGTGGTCTTCGCTATGGATGTAGGCACCGGTATTGAGCACAACAAAGTGCGCCTCGCCGTAATTGTAAGAATAGATGGTCTCGTCTGCGTTTTGAACCACGGCTTTCAAGTTTTCGTTGGTAATGTTGGCAATGATCTCGGGATCCAATGCGGCGGTGCCGCCATTGTTGGGATGATTGAAATGGAGATCGAAGTTTACACCGCCATCCATGGCATCGTGATTGCCGAGGGCCGCGAAATGAGGGAGAGAGGCACTGTTTTCTCCCAGAGCCTTAAAATACATATTCCATTGATTGGTATAGTGGCCGTATTCAACGACGTCACCGGTGTGAAGCAGGAAGGCGGCATTAGGATTTTCTTCCACCGCTTGGACGATGGCGGCTTGGGCATATTTAAAGCCCTTTTCGCTGGCCACTTCACCGCCCCAGGTGATGCCTTGGGTATCGCCCACGGCCAAGAAGGTGAAATCTCCCACTTCGTTTGCGGCGGTTTTAAAGGTGTACACCTGACTCCAGTCGTTTGCCTCGTCGGTACTGTCCTTTTTGCCGATGCGGTATTCATAGGCGGTGTCGGCGGTCAGTCCCGTGATATCGCATTTAAAATATTCTTCCGTTGCGATGCTGTCGGTTTCTTTAACGGCATCCGCAACCGTCCATTCTGCAGCACCGCTGACACGGTATTGCAGGGCCATGGCATCGGTGCCGATAAAGTCTGCTTTGGCCGTCCAGGCAAAGGCGCGGTCGGCGGTGGCCACCTCAAAGGAGGTTACCAGATTATAAACGTTTGCGGCAAAGCCCTCGTAGGTGGGCTCCTCCGCCAACAGGGTATAGTCGTTTACGGTGATGCTGTCATAAACGAGGGTTTCGTCGGTAACGGTGCTGCCGTTGTCCACGTAGACGGAAATGTTCTCCCCGCCCACCAGCGTGTAACAGCCGCGTCTTGCAACGTTGCCGTCGGGGTCAACGGATTGGACGGTGACCATTTCCTGCGTGGGATTGACCCACAGTTTGAACTGATAGGTGCCTTCCACGTAACTGCCCACGATCTGCTTGCCGCCGATATACAGCTTGCCCTCTTCCAGAGCAAATGCCTTCACGGCGCCCAGCATACCGGTAACGGTGTCACCCTCGGTGTAATTTACGTTACATTGATAGACGGCCTGTTGATTCTCCCCAATGGTAAGGTCGTGGGTGCTGACAGGTTCGTTGGTGATGACGGTGAATTTAAAGTTATCCACTTCGGCGGCGCCGTCCTCACAGCGCAGACCCAAGTTGGTCATTTCCGTGGTGGTGGCAGGATCGGCAAAGGCGGTGTTGGGGGTACGGGCACCGCTGATCAGCAGGTTGCCGTTTTTGTCGGTAATGGAAGCAGAAACGTTAGCGCCCGTCCATTCAACCTTGATGTGCAGATCTTGGTTGAGAAAGAGTGCGTCGTCCCAGTCCACGCTGGTGCCGCCGATGGCCACCTTGTCGGCGGAGGTGGGCAGGGCCACCACATCGTACCACCCGCCGAAGGCGACATACAAACTGCGGGTCACACTTGCGACATCGTCTACAAGTGTGCCGTCACCCTTGTCGGTGATTTTTGCATCGAATTCAAAAACATAGGTGTTTTCGCTGTTGTATTCGACGATGTCGGGAACCTTGGTCCAATTAAAGGTGGTGCCGGTTTTCTCATTTAAAATCAACTTTTGTTCCGCAAGCGTGGGATTGGCGATACTATTCTTTCTGCGGGGTTCGGATTGCCAGATGTTGCTTGCATTCATGGCATTTTCGTATAAGGGGGCGGTGTAGGTGGTGGTGCCGTCGGAGAAGGTGAGGTTGCTCACCTCAATAGCGCCGTCCTCACAACGCCAAACGAAGAATTTGGTGTACTTGTTCAGCGTGCCGTAGCCGCTGGTGCCGGTGGAGGTTCTGGAACCGGTAGCAACCACGGTATTCCCGTTTTTGATGGTGGTGGTGATTTTGGTATTGGTGGGATCCCACACCACGGTACAGGAATATACGGTGTTCAGGGTGTAGGCGGTCAGATCCTTGTTCCAGGTATCGCCGGCACGGATGCCAAGGCTGGAGTGATTGGCATCTCTCATCTCGATCTGATTGTAGTAACCGCCGGGGGCGAAATAAAATTCACGGTTGCTGACATTGGCGATGCTGGTATTGTCGCCGAAATCGGTGATCTTTACGTCAAAGGTCAGGGTATAGGTTTTGGCGGCGTCAAAGGTGGCAAAGTCGGCCAACTGCGTCCAGTTAAAGCGCAGGGAATCACCTTTAACAAATCTTATCACGCCGTTTTGTACGGCGGGGGCGTTCAGGTCCACGTTGGTGGCACCGTATTCCACACCGTCGGTGCCGGTTTTGCACTCGTTGCGCCAGGTTTTGGTGCCGTCGTACAAGCCGGTAAAACCGTCGTAATCAAAACTGTCTTCAAAGAGCACGGTGGTTTCCTTCACCGCACCGGCCGTCATTGCAAAGGGAATCTGCAACAAAAGCAGTGCACATAAAAGAAAACTGATCGTTCTTTTCATATTCTTGCATTCCTTTCCTGTTAATTAATATGCGTGTATGTATTCTATCACCCTTACCTTGACAAAACAATACAAAATGTGTATGATTTATAGCAGAAAGTTGACATTTGAGGTGAAAAGTGCCATGAGCGATGAAAGGTATACGGCGACCGGTCTGTTGGATCCCGACTTTGCCACGGGGATATACGAGGGCAGGGGGGAACACCGCCATTTTCATAAGAATTATGAAATTTTATTGGTAGAGGCGGGGCAGGTGAGCTGTTTTGCGGACGGCGTGATCTATTCTCTGCATCCGGGGGAGGGCTTTTTTCTCTTTCCCTTGCAGATCAGCGGCTTTGCGGTGCCCCCGGGCGGTCGGGTGCGGCGAATTGTTTTTTGTAATCATCTGATCCTGACCATTCACAAATCCGTGGAGGGACGGCAGGCTGTGTCGCCGGTCTTCACACCGGGACGGCGGTGTGTTCAATTTGTGCAAGAAACGCTGGGAGAACTGTTTGGCGCAGAGTATCGGCAATTTGCCCGCCTGCGTCCCTATGAAAAACGAATGCAGGTAAAGGGACTGCTGTATCTGCTGGGCAGTGAATTTTTGCGCGGGGCTACGTTGATCCCCCGCAGTAAGGCCGGCAATCTGTGTATGGAGATGGTGCAGTATATCGCTACCAACTATCAAAACGACATCTCTCTGCAGGACATTGCGGAGGAAAATGGATATAATTATCAGTATCTGTCCCGCAAATTTAACCGCTATATGGGGATGGGATTTAAAAAGATGGTCAATCTCTATCGGGTACAGCAGGCCTTTTTGCTGTTGCAGGACACCGATCAGCCCATCTCGCAGGTGGCCTATGAGTGCGGCTTTCAGAGCATTCGCTCCTTTAATCAGGTTTGCAAGGAGATCTACGGGAAAACACCCTCCGAGCTGCGGGACAGCAGAGAGGTTATATAAGAAAAACGAGCAACACGGACGTTTGTCAATCATTGTCGGGCGGGCAAAAAAGCAAAGGACCTGCATCCGATCAAAGATACAAGTCCTCCGGGAACTTTTAAAATGGGCCGCTTGTTATCGGGCGTGTCAGAGCAACAGATAGCCCAGGGCGATCAGTAGCAGCCAATCGGGCTTTTTGTTTTGCATCAGCAGTAGGGCAATGGCCAGAATCAGCAGAGTGTCCCCCGAAAGGGAGAGGCCTTTTTTGTTTGTGGTCTGCGGCGGAGACGGCGGGGGGGCGAGGGTGTGGAACGAACGGGCGCGGGGGCGGTGTGTCGCCGGTCTATCCCAGCAACAGATAGACCCGCGCCGCCAGTAACAGCCAATCCGGCTGTTTGTTTTGCAGTAGCAATACGGCAATGGCAAGGATCAACAGCGTGTCGCCACGCAGGGCGGGGGAAGGGTCTTTTGCCGGAGGACGGGACGGTGTTGGCGCCGGCTTTGGGGCGGCGGGACGGTGCAACATACCGTCACTTTTAATGGTAGCGCTATACAAGACCTAACCCTCCCATACTTTCTGCCAGCCCCATCAGCTTGAGCAGCTGTACGCCTTGATCGATACGCTGTTGCTTGGGGCCGTCCACAAAGGGGCGTAGCGCCATCAACAGTTTACAGCGATCGTCGGGCGGGCCGCCCAGCTTTTGCAGCATACCGCCCAACTGCGCAGCATCCAGTCCTGCCGGAAGCGTCGGGACGGTCTCCTGCTTTGGCGTTTCTTCGCCGCCCAGCAGGGAGGAAAGCAGTTGCATATTTTTCGGATCGGCCAACAGGGAGGAGAGCATTTCATCCAGCTGCGCCATACGTTACAACAGCTCGTCGATCCGCTTTTGTATATCGCCCCGTCGAAGGTATTGCTCCAGGGTGTCCGGGTCGGTCAGATGCTCGCCCAGCCCCGACAGTTCCTTGCCCTGCAACTGTCCTTTCAACTGCTCCAAACGCTGCGGGTCTCCCATCAGGGCCTGCAGTCGCTTTTGCTGGTCGGGTGTGAGGGCGCGAGTGGCCCGCTGCAGCAGCGCTCGCAGTACTGCAGGGTCGGTCTGTTGCAGTTTTTTAAAAAAATCATCGTTTTTTGCCATAATTATTTCCCCTTTCGCTTTAATATATGTTATAATAGGCGTGAAAAATGCCAAAAGGAGACTTTTTTTATGCGAGTAATCGTCTGCTCGGACTCCCACGGGAACTTCGAGGCATTGCGGCGGGCGGCAGGGATGTTTTCGGCGGAGCTGGTGATCCATCTGGGGGACCACGCCGGAGATGCGGAGCGGCTGGCGCAGGAAATCGAGATACCGGTGGAATATGTGCGGGGCAACTGTGACGTTTCCGGCGCGCCGGAGGAAAAGGTGTTACAGCTGGAGGGAAAACAGATCCTGATCACTCACGGTCACCGCTATCACGTAAAAAGCGGGATCGGACAGCTGTCTCTGCGGATGCGGGAGTTGGGGGCGGATGCGGCCTTTTACGGACACACCCATATGCCCGGTTATGCCTTTCACAACGGCGGCCTAATCCTGAATCCCGGCGCTCTTTGCGGCAATCGTACCAATGGGGAGCAGGGATTTGCCGTGGTGGAGTGGAAAAAAGGCGGACAATTTTATGTACAGATGACGGAGTTGTTTTAATGGATGCAATGGATGTAATTCGGAATTTTTCACCGTTGGTGCTGGCCTATGAGGGCGATGCGGTGTACGAACTGTTGGTGCGGACGCATTTGCTGGAGACCAAACGGTGCTCGGTCAACAATCTGCATAAGGAGGCCAAGGCCTTCGTATGCGCGGCGGCGCAAAGCGCGGCTATGGAGCTGTTGGAGCCGGTGCTGACCGAGGAGGAGGCGGATATTTTCCGTCGGGGGCGCAATGCCAAAAGCTATTCTCACCCCAAAAATGCCGACGTGATCTCTTATCGCAGGGCCACCGGGCTGGAAGCGGTGTTCGGATTTTTGCATTTGTGCGGCAGAGAACGGCGGATCCACGAATTGTTTGAGTATATTCTGGCGGCGCGGGAAGACTAACAACTGAATAAAGGAGGAATGCAAAATGAAGCATTGGATCAGGGACACGGTATGGATCGTGTGCGGCAGTCTTTTGTATTCCTTCGGAATGCAATGCTTTGCTCTGCCCGGCGAGCTGATGCTGGGCGGCGCCGGCGGCATTGCGACCATTTTGTATCATACCCTCGGGTTGCCGGTGGGGCTGAGTACGGCGCTGATCAATCTGCCGCTGTTGGCGGCGGCCTGCTTTGTGCTGGGGCGTCGGGCGCTGTTTTCGGCGGCGTACGGCACCGCCCTGTTTACCGCCGTGTTGACGGTGGGGGAACAGGTGTTCACCTATCGCTTCGTGGGGGATCTGGTGATCGGCGCACTGTTTGGCGGCTTGATTATGGGCGTGGGACTGGCGCTGATCTACCGACGGGATCATATCACCGGCGGCAGTGATCTGGCGGCGCGCCTGTTGTGTATCAAATGTCCGGTATTGCCCTTTGGCAAATGGATGTTGGTGCTGGACGGCAGTGTGGTGCTGTGCGGAATGCTGGTATTTCGCTCGGTACGATTGGTGCTGTATTCGGTGCTGATGATCTTCGTGTATACGTTGGTATTTGATAATTTTCTGGAGGGACGCTCCCGTGGAAAAATGGCGGTGATCATCACCCGTCATCCGGGGGCGGTCATCGAAGAGATCGATCGGCAACTGGGACGGGGGTGCACCCGTCTGATGGGACAGGGCGGCTACAGCGGCGCAGAAAAGGACGTTTTGCTGTGCGCCCTGACCGACCGACAGGCAGCGGGACTGCGTGTCGGCATATTGGCCCGTGATCCGCAGGCCTTTGTGATGGTACTGCGGGCAACGGAGATCTGGGGAGAAGGATTTTTGAAATTATGAAGTTACTTTGTATCGGCGACGTGGTGGATGCGCGGGGGCGGGACGCCCTGCTGGCGCAGTTACCCCGTCTGAAACGGAAATACGGCGCCAACCTGTGTATCGTCAACGGCGAAAATGCGGCGGTAGGCAACGGTATCGACCGTGGCAGTATGGAGGATATCTTTGCGGCGGGGGCGGACGTGGTCACCGGCGGCAATCATTCCCTGCAAAAGGCGGCGGCGCAGGACGCGCTGGAGGAAATGCCCTTTTTGTTGCGACCCTACAATTTGGGGAACACCTTCGGCCGCGGCTGGTGCCGTGTGGAGGGTCGGCAAAAGGATCTGCTGGTGATCAATCTGCAGGGAATGTTGCAGCTGCCGGAGATCGAAAATCCCTTTACGGCGGTAGAGGCGCTGTTGCGGGAGATCGTGACCCCACGGGATATTGTGGTCGTGGATTTTCACGCCGAGGCCACCTCGGAAAAGCAAGCCATGGGATATTTTCTGGACGGAAAGGTGTCGCTGGTTTTCGGTACCCACACCCATATTCCCACGGCAGATGAGTGGATCTTGCCCGGCGGAACGGGGTATATTACCGATATCGGTATGACCGGTGTGCATTACAGCGTTCTGGGCAAGGCCATCGAGCCGTGCGTACATAATTTTGTCACCTGGGGCGATCCTGCGGCGCGGGCACGGATCAAAGATGCAGACGGTGCCTGTTGGATTTGCGGTATCGTAGTGGAAATTGAGGACGAAACCAAGCGGTGCATTCATATCGAGCGCATCAAAACAGAAGGAAGCATATGAAGAACTTGAGCATCGGTGAGACGGTGTACAAGACTTTGAAAAAGTAAAGGTATTACCTTGACAATTTGACAGAAAAATAGTAGAATGAGTATGTTGGAGCAGAATTGCGAGGCAGCGCAATTTTCCGATACAGGGGAACCAAAAAAGGGGTTTCCCACCTGGGAGCAAAGGGCTCCCGATGCGGCGTCAGTTAAAGCCCCGCCGCAAGCAACACTAAAAAATCCAAAACATAATATGAAAACAGGAGGAATTACCTATGTGGGATATTTTGATTCCTGTCATCGTTGCGATCGTTGTTGGATTTGTTGCGTTTATTGCCGGCTTTTTATATAGAAAAAGTGTGGGTGAAAAGCAGATCGGCTCTGCCGAGCTGGAGGCCACACGAATTGTAAATGAAGCAATAAAAACAGCAGATACCAAGAAAAAAGAAGCGATGCTGGAAGCCAGAGAGATTCTGCACAAAGAACGTACAGAACAGGAAAAAGAGCTCAGAGAGCGTCGCGGTGAGATCAAAAGTCAAGAACATCGCTTGATGCAGCGGGAAGAAAATCTGGACAAGAGATCCAACAATCTTGAGAAAAAAGAGGACGCTCTGGCCGCCAAGCTGGCCGCGGTTGAAAAACTGCAGGCTGAGGTGGAAGAGGTCAAGCGGGCACAGCTTGCTATGCTGGAAAAGGTCAGCGGATACAGTATCGAAACTGCCAAACACGAACTGTTTGCGGCCCTGGAAAGCGAGTTGAGTCACGAATTGGCGGCCAAGGTCAGCCAGTTTGAGGAACGCTTTAAGGAAGAGGCGGAGGAAAAGGGTAAAAACATCATTGCCGCCGCCATTCAGAGATGTGCCGCCGACTACGTGACCGAGGCAACCGTCAGCACCATCGCCCTGCCGAGCGATGAGATGAAGGGACGCATTATCGGCCGTGAAGGCAGAAACATCCGCGCACTGGAAAACATCACCGGCGTAGACATCATTATTGACGATACGCCCGAAACCATTACACTTTCATCCTTCAATCCCATCCGTCGTGAGATTGCCCGTATGACCGTTGAAAAGCTCATCGGTGACGGCCGTATCCATCCCGGCAGAATCGAGGAGACGGTAGAAAGATGTAAGAGAGACCTCAACGCCACCATCAAGAAGGAAGGCGAGCGCGCCACCTTCGAAACGGGCGTACACGGTTTGCACCCCGAAATGATCAAATTGCTGGGCCGTCAGAAATACCGCACCAGCTACGGTCAAAACGTACTCAACCACTCTATGGAGGTATCCAAGCTTGCCGGCGTCATCGCCGCCGAGATCGGTGCCGACGTTACCCTTGCCAAGCGCGCAGGCCTGTTGCACGATATCGGCAAGAGCATGGACTTTGAGATCGAGGGTAGCCATATCCAGGTGGGTGTGGATCTTGCCAAAAAATATCACGAGAGTGAGGACGTCATCCACGCCATCCACGCCCATCACGGCGAGGTGGAGTGCAAAACGGTCATTGCCGCTATCGTGCAGGCCGCCGATGCCATTTCCGCTGCTCGTCCCGGCGCCAGACGGGAAAATCTGGAGAACTACGTAAAACGGCTTGAAAAACTGGAAGAGATTGCCAACTCCTTTGAGGGTGTTGATTCCACTTATGCCATTCAGGCCGGCCGCGAGATCCGCATTTTGGTCAACCCCGCCCGTGTGGACGACGATCAGATCGTGCTGCTCTCCCGTGACATCGCCCGCAAGATCGAAAACGAGATGCAATATCCCGGCCAGATCAAGGTGAATGTTATTCGCGAATCCCGCGCCGTAGAAGTTGCAAAATAATTTCAAAAAGAGAACGCGTGAGCGTTCTCTTTTTTATATCCACGGGCGCGGCGGAAGGCCACTGCCTACCCGGGCAGTGGGTCGCAACCGATCAAACGGCGCGCTTGTTCGTCAAAGGAAGCCGATGAACATTCGCGCTTGTTTTCTCGGGCGCCCTGTGCAGGGCAACTTCTAAACTGAAATTGACACACCTCTGCAAGGTATCTCAATTGCAAGAAATTGCTCCAATCCCGCGCCGTAGAAGTTGCAAAATAATAGTAAAAAGAGAACGCGTGAGCGTTCTCTTTTTTATGCGGATAATTTACAAAAACTGCCGCAGGGGAGGGCGCCATCCCTTCTTGTGAGTCTCTGTCTCATTCCCAAAACAAACGACCTGCCGCAATGTATTCTTTTTGGGTGATAGGATTGTTCCCTTTTTTGAGATAAAAATTTATTGCACCGGGCAGAAAAAGGTGTTATATTTATTTTGAGGTGATTTGAAATGAAAATTCAAAAGATTTATTATACCGGTCCCGGTGTGGCAGAATTGCTGCCCAAGGAGATCGAGGCGCCCGGCAAGGGTGAGGTGCAGGTCAAGCTCTGCGTATCCACCATCAGCTCGGGCACGGAACGGGCCAATCTGTTGGGCGATGCCAACGTGCGCTCCGACCGTCCGGCCGGGGAAGTGGTATGGCCCCGTACCGGTGGCTACAGCTCCGCCGGTGTGATTACGGCTGTGGGTGAGGGCGTGGAGGAGTTCGCCGTGGGCGATCGCGTTTCCCTGTCCTGGAGCAAGCACGCTTCCTTTATCAATATGCCGGTGAAGGGCGTACATAAATTGCCCGACGAGGTATCCTTTGAGGCGGCGGCTCTGTTGCACATTGCCACCTTCCCCCTGGCGGCTATGCGTAAGTGCCGTTTGGAATTGGGGGAGAGCGCCATCGTAATGGGTATGGGCGTATTGGGTCTGTTGGCCCTGCCCCTGCTGAAGGCGGCGGGCGCCGCCCCTATTATTGCTGTGGATCCCATTCCTGAAAAAAGAGAAAAGGCCTTGGCCTGCGGCGCTGATTATGCCTTGGATCCTTTGGCTCCCGATTTTGCCGAAACCGTCAAGCGTCTGACGGGTGGCGGCGCCAAGGTGGGTATTGAGGTTACCGGCGTTGGCGCCGGGCTCAACGGCATCCTTGACTGTATGGCCAGATACGGCAGAGTAGCCTTGCTTGGTTGCACCCGCAACAGCGACTTTACCCTGGACTATTACCGCAAGGTACACGGCCCCGGCATCACGCTGGTGGGTGCGCACACCGATGCCCGCCCCAAGCAGGAGAGCCACGGCGGTTGGTTTACCGAAAAGGACGACGTGGAGGCGATGATCCGCCTGCATCAATTGGGACGATTGGATTTTGAAACCTTTGTGGACGAGACCCACAGCCCGGCTGAGGCACCGGAGATCTACACCCGTCTGGCTACGGAAAAGGCATTTCCCGTGGTACAATTTGATTGGAGGATGTTATGATTCGAGTAGGTTTTATCGGACTGAATTATCATTCCCACGGCCCCCAGATTTACGGCAGTATCCGTAAACAAAGCGAGCTTTTTGAGGTGGTAGGCTATTGCCTGCCGGAAAACGAGCGTGAAAAATATCCTGAAAAGTTAAAATGCCTGGAGGGCCTGACGGAGTTTGCCTTGGAGGAATTGCTGGCCGATCCCACCATTGATGCCCTCATCATTGAAACGGACGAGATCCATCTCACCAAATACGCCCTGCTTGCGGCAAAGGCCGGTAAGCATATTCACATGGAAAAGCCCGGCGGCGCCGACGGAGAGAGCTTTGCGGAGCTGATCGGAACGATGCGTGAAAGCGGTAAGGTGTTCCACACCGGTTATATGTATCGCTATAATCCCATGATCCATGATTTGTTGGCGCAGATCCGTCGGGGCGAACTGGGAGAGATCGTCAGCGTGGAGGCGCAGATGAACTGCTATCAACAGGAGAAAATCCGCGCTTGGTTGCAAGAGATGCCCGGCGGCCAGATGTTTTTCCTGGGCTGTCATCTCATTGACCTGATCCTGCAGATCAAGGGTACGCCGGAAAAGGTGCTGCCTTTGAGCGCCGATACCGATTACGGCTTTGCCGTACTGCAGTATCCGGAGGGCGTTTCCTTTGCCAAGACCCACGCCGCCGAACGGGGCGGTTATGCCCGTCGCCAGCTGGTGGTGACCGGTACGGAAAAAACCGTGGAGATCAAGCCGCTGGAATGGGGTAAAGAAAAAGAGATGTGTACCGTTTGCACCGAATATACTTCCGAGAGTTGGGGCAAAGAGGGCGAGGTATCGAAAAGTCCCTATTTTGACCGTTATGATACCATGATGGCTTCCTTTGCCGCTTACGTGGAGGGCCGGGCGGAAAACCCCTATACCTATGATTACGAACTGCAACTGCATCAGACGGTGCTGGCGGCTTGCGGATTGAAATAAGGAGCAAATATGATCGATCGAATTTACGGGCGATCAATCATCGTCCGGTGTAAGGAAGGTCGATATGCTTCGGCGGCTTGCCGAGGGCCTTGTTTCTAAATACAATAAAAAATCCCATTGGAAAATGAGCAGGGTTGCTAAGGACAGTAATCTTTAATAAAAACGAAATTTGGCACACAAATTTTCTGCTTGCAACAGTATACGACAAAACTACCCGAAGGAGAGAAAACAAAGCTCTTTTTCGGGTAGTAATTTTTATATAGTGATATTCTTTGCTGCGCAAAGAGTGATATGATGCCGACGGCAATCGTGATATTAAAACCTATGGTTTTAGTGATATTTTATTCGCCATAAACTGCCGGAGGCAATATCACTTGAACTTTAGTTCAAATATCACTGCGAAGCAATAAAACTTGCCGCAAGGCGAATAAAACTGCCCAAGTGTCCTTAAGAACACTTGGGCAAAACCAATGGGATTTTGTTTTAGATATTGAGAAATTGCTTGAAGGCGGCGATATAGCCGGCGGCGGTGGCGGCGTCGCTGCTTTCAGCGAAGATACGTAACAGCGGCTCGGTACCGGAGAAGCGGCAGATGACAAAGCTGTCATCGGCAAAATACACCTTGCAACCGTCCTCGTAATTGACCCGTACCACCTCTTTGCCGAAGTCGGGTAATTGCTTTTTCTTAAAGACGATGTTTTCAATGGTGGGCTTGTAAGCGGGATCAAAGCGCAGGTTATCCTCCACCATTTCAAATTTGCCGAATTGGGCGTTGAGCTTATCCATGATTTCGGCCGGACACATACCGGTGACACTGACCATCTCGGCAAACAGGGAGGCGGCGTACACCGAATCCTTGCCGTGGATGTGACCCCGTACCGTCAGACCGCCGGAGGATTCGCCGCCCAGAACGGCATCCACCTCGTCGATCTTGGCGGAAATGTATTTAAAGCCGACGGGCACTTCGTAGCACTTCTCGCCAAAGCTTTCCGCGATTTTGTCCAACAGATGGGTGGTAGCCAGGTTGCGGACCACGCCGCCCTTCCAGCCCTTGTACTTGACCAGATACCAGTACAGCATACACAAAATCTCGTTGGCGTCGATATAGCGGCCGCTTTTATCGATGATGCCCAGACGGTCACCGTCGCCGTCCATGGCGATACCCATATCGTAGCCGCCCTTAACTACGTTGTTTTGCAGTAGGGTCAGGCTCTTTTCGCTGGGGGCGGGCATCATACCGCCGAAATAGGCGTCCTTATTGAGATTCATGGTGTCGATGGTGCAACGGGCGGTATGGAAGATGACCTGCAGGGGATAGGCGCCCGAGCCGTGCATGGTGTCAAACAGTACCCGCAGGCCGCGGTTGCGCAGCGCCTTCATATCCAACAGCGCGATGATGTCATCCAGAAACTTGTTAAAGGGGTTGGGCAAAAATTCGATGATGCCCTGCTCTACCGCCGCATCGAAATCCATGGCCGCGGGCGCGGCTTCTTCGATGAATTTTTCCAGCAATGCCGTGGTCTCCAGCGGAGCGTCCCGTCCTTCCTCCACGATCAGCTTGATGCCGTTGTAATTGGCGGGGTTGTGGGAGGCGGTGATCTCGATACCGTAGTACAGCTTTTCATCCTTGACGGTATGCATGATCAGCGGAGTGGGGGCGCTGCGGTGCAAAAACCAAACGCGTACGCCGCCCTTGGCCAACACCTCTGCCACCCAGCGCGCCGCGTTTTCCGACAGAAAACGGCGGTCGTAACCGATGATGACCGGTTTGTCCGTCTTGTTTTCGGCGTGCATCAGTGCCAAAACGCCGGCAGCCACCTTGCAGACGTTTTCTTTGATAAAGTCCTCGCCGATGATGGCTCTCCAGCCACCGGTGCCGAATTTGATCATAAAAGCTCCTCCTCTGTTTGATTTCGGTCGCAAAAAACGATGCGTAAAAATCAGTCTATATATAAAATTATAACACAACTAAAAAGAATTCTTGTATAAATCCAGTCGTTTGTTTTATAATATCGGTTGCTTTTTGAGACAGCATAGGATATAATGATTTTAAGAATACGTAAGGGGGAAAGGGTATGGATTATCGAAAAACCTTGCTGCATAACGAACTGCAGATCGACGGTGTATACTCGGTACACTATTTCGAATATACCAAGGATTTTGCCTATTCGGGGGAGATCCACGATTTTTGGGAGATCGTGTATGCCGACAAGCAAAGCATTCTCATTACCGCCGGCGCAGAGGAGATCTTGTTGCCGATGGGGCATCTGTACGTGCATCGACCCAACGAATTTCACAATATCCGTTGTGACGGCGTCAAGGCGGCCAATTCGGTTATCGTATCCTTCGATTGCGCCTGCCCGGAGCTGATGAATATTGCCGGGGTGGTTATTGCCGCCCGTCCGGAGGAAAAGCATCTGCTGGCCGCCATCATCAAGGAGGCCGGCGCGGCCTTCAGCACGCCGCTGGGGCTGGCCTATACGCGGGAGATGCGGCTGTCCGGCAACGGCCCCTTTGGCTGTGAACAGCTGATTCGGCTGTATCTGGAGCAGTTGCTGATTTTTCTCATCCGCGGCAATCGACGCACCCTACCGCCCCAAAAGCCGGAAAACAACACCCTGCTCATCCGTATTTGCGAATATCTGGAAAAGCACGTGGAGGAGGCGTTGCGGTTTGCGGATATCAAGGCTCATTTTAACGTTTCCGCCTCGGTGATCAAAAAGACCTTTCGAGATCATATGGACTGCGGCGTGATGGAGTATTTTACCCGCCTGAAGGTGGACGCCGCCAAGGAAATGATCCGTTCGGGGGAGATGAACTGCACTGAAATTGCCGATCGGTTGTCCTTTAACACGTCACAGTATTTTACCACGGTATTCCGTCGGGTGTCGGGCATGACCCCCACCGAATATGCCTATTCGGTGCGTTCCAATTTTGAGGGAATGGAGTGATACGGACGAATTTACCGCTTTGCGGACGATAATGGCTATCTTTGCAGGCGCGGCGACCGTATAATGAAAGCAAGTCAAGAGGGAGGAAAAGTATGAAAAAAATCGTTGTAAGGCCCACAAAGGAAAACGCCACCCCCCTGGTGGTGCGCGCGTTGGAGCAACTGTGTCAAAGCGGCGGCGGAACGCTGGCGTTTGAAACGGGCGAATATCATTTTTATGAGGAAGGCACCCGTCGGGAGTTTATGGCGGTCAGCAACAATTCCGCCTGCGATAAAGCGATGGCATTTCCCATTCTGGAGATGGAAAATATCACGGTGGACGGGCACGGATCGGTATTTGTGTTTCACGACGTGGTGTTTCCCTTTATGGTCTCCCGCAGTAAGAATATCGTATTGCGCAATATCGTTTGTGATACCGGCGTTTCTCCGCTGGTGGAATTTGTAGTTTGTAATAAAAGCGAGGACGGCTTTGATCTGCTCATCGATGGGGCGGTCAATCCTTTCTTTGCAGAGGATGGCAGTCTGATGTTCCGACGGGAAAACCAGATCGTATCGGGAAAAAACGAGTTTTTCTCGCTCCACGCCCTGGGCAAGCACGCTGTGCAGTTTTTTGCCACCGGTGACTGTCAGGCGGATTTGAGCAATCTGCCCGCCCGTCTGATGAAATGTGACGTTACGGAGATCCCCGGCGGTATCCACGCCGCCTATCGTGCCGACTGCCCCGACCCCTGTCGCTATGAGGAGGGGGAGAAGATCACCTCCATCATCGACGGCAAACGACTGGTGGACGTCATCTGTCTGGATCGGTCGGAAAACGTATTGGTGCAAAATATCACGGTGGGCCGTGGCATCGGTATGGGTGTGGTGGGACAGCTTTCCACCGATATCGTCGTGGACGGCTTTTCCACCGACGTCAGTTTCCACCCCGACGGCTATCAGACGTTGACGGCGGATTCGTTGCATTTTATCAACTGCGACGGCAAACTGGAAATTAAAAACTGTACCATCTCGGACACCATGGACGATGCGCTCAACGTGCACGGAATGTATACTGCCGTCACCCGGGTCGGGGAAGGAGTGCTGTTTAGTAAAATCTGCCATCAGGAGCAGCGGCATTTTAACCCTTACCGACCGGGCGACCGCTTGGAGATCATTGATAACAATACCTTTGAGATCGTGGCGGAATTTGTGGTGGAGGACAGCCGTCTTTTGAGTGGCACCGAGATCGAGATCTGCGGCCGTTTTACCTATGGGTCCGACAAGATCACAGCGGACTTTTGGATCGAAAATCCGGACCGTATGCCTGATCTGCATCTGCATCACAACCATTTTTACAACTATCCCAACATCCGTATTTCCGGCGGCGGTGAAATGCTGGTGGAGCACAATCGATTTGCCGATTGTAATACCGCCCTGCTGTGTATGGATCTGGCCAGATATTGGTACGAATCGGGACGAGTGAAGCATTTGGTATATAGAAACAATGAGCTTGACAACTGTAACGGTCGCGGCGGCAGCGCCTTTTTGCGCATCGGTGTGGACGGTGTGCCGGACGAGGAGGCGCCCAAGATCCACGGGCGGATCGAGATCATCGGCAATATCTTTAAAAATATTACACGGTACGCCGTTAAGGCGGGCGGTGTAAAAGAACTGATCCTGCAGGATAATCGGGTTGAAAACGATCGACCTGAACTGTATAAAATCAACTAAGCAGCGGAGGAGTATCCGAACCCGATTTTGACGGGACGATTTTCACCTCAGCTGTGTTAAAATACTCGCCAATACACAAAGTATTGGCTGCGTTTTATGCCTTGCCGATGCAAAAATCGGCTCCGGCAAAATTCTGCGACCCGAAAGCGCAGAATTTTAAGAGATTTTTGGTGCAGAGGAGGAGGCAAGGCTGACGCCTGCCGACGACGATAAGCCTGAAAGCGCCGAAATTATGCGCTTTCAGGCGGGTTCAGATGCTCCTCCACTGCTTAATAAAAAACTACTTATATTATATAGGAAACGTTTATAAAGGTCAATCCCTGTCTGCCCTATACAAAAAACAGCGAAGAACGAAATGTTCTTCGCTGTTTAAATTCGGTTTAGGAAAGGTATTCGTTTGTGCAACGAGCTACGACCGCATAGTGGTCGCTGGGGCAATACTGGAGATTACGTTTATCAACGTCACCCTTCGGCACACCTTCAGGCTCGTAGGTTTCGTTACATCTGATGTACTGGAAGCAAGCCTGCACATCACCGTTAATATATACAAAGTCGATGGAGGAGTTTGCATTGGATTTACCGGAAACGTCACGGGAAGAAACAAATCTACCCTTATTCAACGACTGGAAGGCAGGAGCGCTGGTATTATGGTTATAGTCGCCGGTACCATATAAAGCCATACCCTCTTCACAGTTTCTTTCCCAGAAATTGTACAACTCGTTGGCCTGACCCAAACGGAGGTTATCACCGGCGGCAGAGTCGGTACCGGGGTTGATGGACATATGGGTGTTGGTCATAACGATGGTAATGTCCTCTTGCTTATCATAGAGCTTAACCCACTGGAAGTGACGACCGGGGTCGTTGGAATAAACCATTGCGCCGCTGTCCTTCAGTTCAAAGCGGTCCTTCTTCCAGAAGATGACCAGACCGGAACCGATGGTCAGGTTGGTGACCGCAACCTTGGAGCCGGCCTTACCGGTCTCATCGATCAGAGAACGGTAATCGTACTTGGGACTGAGCTTTTCCACCAGATACTCGTACATATCAAAGTTGTTGGTCTGCGCCGTAACCTTAGTTACCTCCTGGGTGCCCAGCAGATCGGGATCGTAAATGTTGATGGTATCAACGATCCAGGGTGCGCGGACGTCGGGAGTGGCATAACCGCTGTAGTGAGTATCCCACTGCAGAACGTTGAAGGACATACAAGTGGTGTTGTAATCTACATAGTCATCATCACCGGGCTCTTCATTCGTACCGGGCGTCTCGGTGTTGGTGCCGGGCTCTTCATTCGTACCGGGCGTCTCGGTGTTGGTGCCGGGCGTCTCAGTATTAGTACCGGGAGTCTCGGTATTGGTACCGGGCGTCTCGGTGTTGGTACCGGGCGTCTCAGTATTAGTACCGGGCGTCTCAGTATTAGTACCGGGAGTCTCGGTATTGGTACCGGGAGTCTCAATGACCTCACCTTCAATATAGATCGTGTTGTTGCTAACGATCTTCTGATCAGTGGCATCCTCATATAACCTGTTAATGTTGACCAATTCGCCGGTATATTTTGCGTCATTGTAGGTTCTGCCGGCGCAAGCGGACAGCAGAGAAACCATCATAACGGCGATGAGGCACAGTGCCAAGAGTTTGCGATTTCTTCTCATAATACTGTACTCCTTCCACGAGTTCATATTGTTACAGAATTATTATATATTATAATTAATAAAAAAGCAACAAATAATTTTCGAAATTGAAAATATTTTTGTAAAAAGACATACAAGGATATTGCAAAGGGCGCAATACAGCAAAAAATCCTCGCAAAACCGACGTTTTGCGAGGATTTTAAAAAAGATCATTCCACGGCAGTCAGATAGAACTGAAACGCTGTGTATTCGGGGGTACGGGTGCAAGCCACGGGAATGCCGCAACGCTCCAGCACGGCGCCGGACAGAGGCTCCTCCGGCGCCTCTTCTCCTTCAATGCGATACAGTCGGTCGGGGTCAAGACCCTTGACCTTCACGTAGATCTGTATATCGTGCATCGAAGGCATCATCAGCACTGCATTGGCCAGCGCCTGCCGTTTATCCTTGGAAACAAAGTTCCATGAGGTGACCAGTAATTCGTCAAAGGGGCCGCTGACTCGGTAATAATCACCGCCGTAAATCAGCGGCTGATATTTGCGATACAGGTCACTTTGTTCTTTACAGAACGCCTTGTCCTCCTCACTCATATGGGTGGTATCCAGCTCATAGCCGAAGGTGCCGCTCATTGCCACCACACTGCGGGTATGGAAGGAGGTGGAACGTTTGGTGCGGATATTGGGAGAGACGGAAACGTGAGCGCCCATCGCAGAAATGGGATAGAAGAACGAGGTACCGTACTGGATAAAGAGACGGTCGATGGCGTCGGTATTATCCGAGGTCCAGATCTGAGGCTGATAGTACAGCATCGCCGCATCAAAACGGCCACCGCCGCCCGAGCATCCTTCAAACAAAATATCGGGATGAGCCCACATAATATGATCCATTACGCGGTACAGACCCAGCACGAAGCGATGGTACACCTCACCCTGCCGTTCTGCCGGCAGCGCGGCGGAATAAACGTCGGTCAGCACACGGTTGAAGTCCCATTTTACGTATTCGATATTGCCACTGTCCAGCACGGCATTGACGGTACGGATAATATAATCCTGCACGTCCTCCCGCGAGAAATCAAGCACCAGCTGATGCCGTCCCAATTTGGGATCACGGCCGGGAATGGCAATGGCCCATTCGGGGTGCGCGCGGTACAGGTCGCTGTCCTCGCTGATCATTTCCGGTTCGAACCACAGGCCGAATTTCAGCCCCAATTCATTTACACGGCGCACCAGATCGTTCAGCGTACCGCCCAGCTTTTTCTCGTTGACAAACCAGTCGCCCAGGCCGCTCCTATCATTGTCGCGTTTGCCAAACCAGCCGTCGTCCAGTACCAGCAGATCAACGCCCATTTTTACAGCTTCGCGGCCGATATCCACGATCTTATCCCCGTCAAATTCCATGTGTGTGGCCTCCCAGTTGTTGACCAGCACGGGGCGGGGCTGTTTCATATATTTGCTGGGGCAAAGGTTTTCACGGTAGGCATCGTGATAGTGATGGCTGAGCTTGCTCAAGCCCTGATCGCTGTAAGACAGAACTACCTCGGGAGCGTAAAAGCAATGGTCGTCCTGCAACGCCCAATCAAACTGACGGGGATGCAGACCCAATACGACACGGGTATCGTTATAGGTGGATTTTTCCGCCTCAAAAAGGAAGTTGCCGCTGTACATAAAGGACAGACCGTAGCAATCACCGTGATCCTCATCCGCATTTTTGGCGCAAACCACCAGCGAGTTATTTTCATACAAGGAGGTCTCACCGCGCCAGGACTCAAAGCGCAGGGTACCGTGTGGGATCTCTTTTCGCTCCATATTCCGCTCGGTATTGTGGTGACCCCAGAAATGGATCACCTCCAGATCGTCCCGCAAAAAGTCCAGCGTGGCCGACATCAAGCGGCGCAGATGCACCGGCTGTTCCCCACCGGCCGTTACGCTGACCGCGCGGGTGATGATATCCTTTTCCTCAAAAACAGCATAATACAGGGTCACGCTGACCTGAGTGATCGGGTCATTAAGACAGATCTCCAGACTTTGGGTGTTTTCCCCTTCAATGGCGCGCAAACCGGGAAGGCCCGGCAATTTGTACTTGCCGTCATAAATCTTATGGCCAAAGTATTTGCCCTCAAAGGCGTACGAGCCATCGGGATTGACGATCTCCACCGAGCCGACACGATAGTCCCCCACGCCGTCTGATGAAAACTCCTGCGGGAGATTTTCCAGAGAATAATTAGCCTTCGGCTCGCAACAGCGAGGCACGTTGGAAAAAGAACGGCTACGGCGAGGCACAAGATAAGAAACGTCCTCGTCTATAATACGACGGCCGTAATAGTTATGCAGTACGTGGCCGTATTCGGATATTTTGATCTGATAGGTGGTATGTGCGGTATGTAATGAAAACGTTTTCTTTTCTTCGTTATAGCAAATCATAATATAACCTCTTTCATGCTGTATTCTTCGGTCACGACGCGCCGCTGTGACCCGACTGTTTTCATTGTACATTGAAAAGCACAAAAATGCAAGAAAAAGGTCGTACAAAAGTACGACCTTTTTGTCATTTAACCTTAAGTGCGCGGGTGGCGTTAAGAATTGCCAACACGGAAACGCCCACGTCAGCAAAGCTGGCCAGCCACATATTTTCATACCCAAGCAACGCAAGCACCATTACGGCAAACTTGATACCCAGGGCAAAGATGATATTTTGATATACGATACGCTTCGTGCGACGGGAAACGGCAATGGCCGTCATCACGTCGGCAGGGGTGTCATTCATCAGGACCACGTCCGCCGCCTCGATAGCCGCATCACTGCCAAGACCGCCCATAGCGATCCCTACGTCAGCGCGGGCCAATGCCGGAGCATCATTGATGCCGTCGCCGACAAATGCGACCTTGCCCTTGTTCTCGTTCAGCAGCGCCTCCAAGACCGTCACCTTATCTTCGGGTAGCAGTTCACAATGCACCGCATCTATATCCAGCGTTGCGGCCACGTCCTCACCCACCGAGGCACGGTCACCGGTCAGCATAACGGTGTGTACGCCCGCCTTTTTCAGTCGGGCAACCGTATCGGCGGCGTCCTCCTTGACCTTATCTGCAATCACGATATGACCGCCGTAAAGGCCGTCCACCGCCACGTGTACGATGGTGCCCACTTTATGGCAATTGTGATAGGCAATATGGTTTTGCTCCATCAGTTTGTGATTACCGGTCAGCACCACCTTACCGTCCACCACGGCAGAAACGCCCTGCCCCGAAATTTCGATAACCTGCTCCACACGGTGGGGATCGGGTCGTTTACCGTAGGCATGGATCAGCGAAGCGGCAATGGGGTGGGTGCTGTGACATTCGGACAGCGCCGCCATTTCCAGCAACACCTGCTCGTCCAGTTCCTTAGGATGGATGGCTGTAACGGTAAACTCACCGTAGGTCAGGGTGCCCGTCTTATCAAATACGACGTGATCCACCCCGGACAGTAATTCAAGATAGTTGGCGCCCTTGACCAGAATGCCCCGTTTTCCGGCACCGCCGATGCCGCCGAAAAAGGTCAGCGGCACGCTGATGACCAGAGCGCAAGGACAGCTGACCACCAAAAAGACCAGCGCCTTATGCAACCAATCACTCCAATTTCCCCAAATCAATGACGGCAACACCGCCACCAGCAGGGCAACGATCACCACGACCGGTGTATAATAACGGGCAAATCGGGTGATCAGTCCCTCGGTTTTTGCCTTACGCAGGGCGGAATTTTCCACCAGTTCCAAAATGCGGGTAGCCGTCGAGGCCGCAAAGTCACAGCTGACCTGCAGTTGCAACACACCGCTTAAATTGATGCAACCGCTGGCAACGGTGTCCCCCACGGTTACCTCCTCCGGCACGCTCTCCCCCGTCAACGCCGAGCGATCCAATGTGGAGTCGCCCTCGATGATCACACCGTCCAACGGAATGCGCTCACCCGGGCGGACGATCAACGTTTCACCCACAGCAACCTCTTGGGGATCAAGGACTACGGGCTCTCCATCACGCAATGCGGTGGCGCGATCGGGACGGATATCCATCAGCGCAGCGATACTGCGACGGCTGTTCCCCACCGCCACCTTTTCAAACAATTCGCCCACACGGAAAAACAGCATAACAAAGACGGCCTCGGGATATTCGCCGATGATCAGAGCGCCCACCGTAGCCAATGCCATCAAAAATTTTTCATCAAAAATCTGTCCGTGCAAAATATTGATACCCGCCGTCAGCAGGATACGATGACCGCTGAACAAATACGGAATCAGATACAGCACAATCACCGCCCAGTTGGGCAGGCTGAGAAAATTGCACACCAGCGCCGTTGCAATGAACAACAGCAGACAATAAATGATCTGCCGAAGCTCACCCTTTTGTTTTTTGGTCATTTTCATAATACAACACTACAATCCGGCTCGATCTTCTTGCAAATGGCCACAGCCTCTTTTACAATAGCGTCAAAGCGCTCATCCTCCGCCTCGATCACCATTTTCTGCGCCAGAAAGCTGATGGTCGCCTCCTTGACACCGGGCAGAGCACGAATCTGCGCCTCCATTTTTGCGGCGCAATGCGCGCAATCCAAATCTTCCATCATAAACGTTTTTCTCATAACCATACTCCTTATTCCATAATGTGATCCATTCCCTGTGCGAGAATGGTGCGTACGTGTTGATCTGCCAAAGCATAAAAGACCGTTTTCCCCTCCCGCCGATGCCGCACCAAGCGCGCGCTCTTGAGCACACGCAATTGATGAGAAATAGCCGACACGGTCATATTGAGTAGTGCGGCAATGTCGCACACGCACATCTCCGCCTCAAACAGAACATACAAAATCTTGATACGGGTAGTATCGCCGAAAACCTTTAACAGTTCGGCAAGATCGTACAGCAGTTCCTCCTCCGGCAAGGCATTCTGCACCTGACGAACGACGTCGGCATGGGCGTGCATAAATTCACAGGTGGGAAGCGTCTCTTTCATTGTTTCACCTCAACATTTGAATGATTGTTCAAACGTATTATATCATATCGTTCGGTTTTGTCAATATATTTTACAAAATTTAGTATGGGCATTGTTTTTCAGAAAAAAAGTTTGTATAATAGTTCCATAGAAAGGAGGGAGCGTATGTTCAGCATCAACCATTACGGCGTGTTTTTTTCCCCGAAATTCAAACAACACAGTCCCTTGCGGATCCTGTCTGAATATGAGATCGAGCTGTATCCCTCCGCCAATGCCACCGGTCTGTTGGACGGTGAGGAATTTGTATATCCCGAAGGGCACGTTTGCATCTTCCGTCCCGGACAGCAACGCCGTTCTCTGGGGCAGTTCAGCGCGTATTATTTGAAATTCAGCTGTGCGCAGGATGAAATATGCCAATATCTGGACCAATTGCCCTCCGTCATTCACTGCAGCGACAACAAGGAGATTTATCGCCTGTTTCACGAAATTTTTGACGCTATGGCGCAGAAACAGACCGGCTATAAGCTGTATACCTATGCCAAAACGGCGGAGCTTATTTCTCTGCTGTACGCCGCCAGCCACACCGCCACCGATACCGGCGGCAAATACACCGTTTACAACGGGCAGGTATACGAATCCATCCGATTTATGAAGGAACATATCGGTGAACGCATCACGTTGGAGGACATTGCCGCCTACGTTCATCTCAGCCCCAGTTTTTTCCACGTGGTATTTAAAGACATCATTCAAAAAACGCCCCACCGCTATTTATTGGAAATGCGACTGGCCATGGCCAAAAATCTGCTGATCAATTCGGATCTTTCATTGGGGCTGATCGCTGAGCAATGCGGCTTTGACAGCCAGGTATATTTCAACTACATCATCAAAAAAGAATTGGGCACCACGCCGAAAAAATACCGTGATACCAATCAAAATCGGTTTTATACCATTTAAAAGCAAAAACATCAAAAAACCGCAGTGCACAATGCACTGCGGTTTTAAAATTTATGAGAGGAAAAACACGCCTTTTCCCTCGCCCACCTTGCCGCCGGCAAGTAAATGGGCCTTGTAAGCGCGCTCCAGTGAGTTACGCTCGGTCAGGCTGTTCGGGTCACCGTTATAGGCCGTGCCGAACAAGCGCCACAAAAACTCGGTATGCTCATCAAATTTAAAGATATCGTATTTAGCCTGAAAGGGCAACAAACGTGACGTAGGCGGCAAAAAGGCGGGATGCTCGGGATTGAGCAGCCAGCTGTGACACATAAAGGGCACAGGACCTTCAAAACGGTCGGCAAAAAATGCGGCCGCGCGGCGATAGTCCTCTTCGCACAGCGCCTCATCCAGTGGGCCCGTAGACGGAATATGCACGTTGATAGCAGGATCGTCGGGTGTCAGTCCACGGTAATTGTTCCCAAAACGGCGCACCTCGAACTGCAGACGGCGCAAAGCGATCCGTTCAAGATTGAACCAACGGTTATACCATTTGGCGGAACGAATGCCCCAGGCGCCGGTAAAATCATAACACTCCCGTACTTTGGCGGTGAAATCCCGCAGGATGCCGTCAAACAGTTCCTCCCCTCTGCCGGAGGTCATATACAGCGTATACAAATGCTCCGCCAGAGTAAAGACGTACAGCATCTGCCAAAGATCGGCATTGTCCAACGCCTCCAACTGCAGGCGGTACTCCTCATAAGGGAAATTCGTATCCTCACGATAGGCCAGCATCGCCTTGTCAATGATATTTTTTACCTGCGGGGGCGTATCCTTCGCCGCAGCACGCAGCGCCTCTGCGGCCGCTGCGGGGAGTCCGGCACGAGTAATCAGGGTTTCAAGGTCAATTGAATACATTATCTTTCCTCCGACGGATGATAGGTGGGCACCAATCTGCGAATTTCAGCGCGGATATCAGCATTTTCATCTTGAATGACCTGCTGCAGATGCTCGATGTCCCGCCAAAACTGATCGGTATCCATCTCAATGGGTTTTCCAACGTAGATCTGCTTGTTTTGCGTGGAGGACAGTCCCTCCTCGCCCATCAGCAATTCTTCATACAATTTTTCACCCGGACGCAGACCGGTGAATACGATATCAATATCCTTATACGGCTCCAGTCCGCTGAGTTTGATCAGATTTTCAGCCAACGTGACGATTTTCACCGGCTCGCCCATATCCAGCACGAAAATTTCGCCGCCGTGAGCCAAGGCGCCGGCCTGCAATACCAGCGAAACGGCCTCGGGAATGGTCATAAAATAACGGATGATATCACGGTGTGTTACCGTCAACGGGCCACCCTCCTGCAGTTGGCGACGGAACAGAGGGATCACACTACCGTGAGAACCGAGCACGTTACCAAAACGAACGGCAACAAACTCGGTCTGCGAGATTTTTTCAAAGCTTTGCACGATCATCTCACAGATTCGTTTGGTGGCGCCCATAACGTTGGTGGGATTGACCGCCTTATCCGTGGAGATCATCACAAAGCGGTCACACTTATAGCGATCGGCCGCCCGTGCCAGATTGAGGGTACCAAATACGTTGTTGCGCACACTTTCCGCCGGTGAATCCTCCATCAACGGCACGTGCTTATGCGCCGCGGCGTGATAGATGATGTGGGGACGGAACTCGGCCATCAGGCGTTCCAGCGTCACCTCATCACAAATCGAGCCGATCCGCACCTGCAGATCCAGCGCCGGAAATTTTTTCTTCAGTTCCAGCTGGACCTCGTAGGTGGTATTTTCATAAATATCAAAAATCACCAGTTGCGCAGGACGGTATGCAGCGATCTGGCGGCACAATTCACTACCGATACTGCCGCCACCGCCGGTGACCAAAATCCGTTTATTCTCAACGTATTTCATGATCTCATGCAGATCCGTCCGAATGGGATCACGTCCCAGCAGATCCTCGATCTCCACGTTGCGCAGTTGATTGATATGAAAATTGGGGGGCAAATGCTCCAGCGAAGGGAGCGTTTTCAGCTCACAGCCGGTAGCCTGACAGAGTTTGAGTATCTCTCTGCGGTCAAACTCCTTACAGCTGGGGATAGCAAAAATAATAGTATCCACCCGATATTTTTCAACCACCTGGGGAATCATATCACGACCGCCCAAAATCTTATAACCGTTAATATGCAGGCCGTGCTTCATAGCATCGTCATCAATGATGCCCACCACGGTACTGCGGGCATACAACTTGGCCGATCCGATCTCGGAGAGGATGGTGTGCGCCGCCTCCCCCGCGCCGATAAGCAGGATATGATGCGCCTTATGGCTGAAACCGCTGAATGCCTTGATAACCATACGTTTCAGGCGGTCATACATACGAATAGAAACCGTCGAAAGGGCCAGAAATACCAAAAAGATCAGATAAAACTCGACGCTTTGACGCATATCGCGCCACCACAGCATCGTACCCAATACGTATAGTAGTGTAGCACCGGAGGCCGCGCCGATAATGATCATTACGTCACGCATACCCGCATATTTCCACACACCGGCATACAGACCGCAGAAATAGTACACAATGACCGTTCCCACCGCCAGCACAGGATAATATTTAATAAATGACATTTGCAACGCCAGTGCCGGATCCTGTTGTTTAAGCAGCACTGTGGTGATCAATCCGGCGATCAGCACACTGGCCGCATCCAACAACATCATTGGCAAAATTGTCCACAAACGCTTCAGTCGCATACCATTTCCGTCCTTATAATTATTTATACAGTTTCATTATACTAAATAAAATTACAAAATTCAACAACAATCATAAGAAAAACACCCTTTTGGGCGGAGCACCGCCCTTTACAAAGGGTGTTTTTCACAAAATACGATTTATTCGCCGGTAGAGGCGCTTAAGGTAATGTCAGCCATGTAGGTCTGACCGTTGGAATAACGATAGAATTCAACGCTGACAGTATCTCCCGCCTTACATTCATCCTTGGCGGCGTCCAGATCTGCATAGCAGGTAACGGTTTTACCGTTGAATTTGGTAATAATGTCATACTGACGCATACCCTTCTGATACGCGCTGCTGTTTTGTTCGATATACACAACGTATACGCCGGTGGGCACACCGTACATCATTGCCGTCTGCGCATTGATATCCTGTCCCTGAATACCGATCATGGGACGGCCACTGATATAGCCCTTAGTGATCAGTTCTTGAATAATGGGCAATGCATCGTTGATGGGAATGGCAAAGCCGAGACCCTCTGCATCGGTGGCAGAGATCTTGGAAGAGCAAACGCCTACGACCTGACCGTACAGATTGACCAGCGCGCCGCCGGAGTTGCCGGGGTTGATGGCCGCATCCGTCTGGATGAGGTTCATTTTACCGTTGCTGGTGGTAATGCTACGGTTCAATGCGGAAACGATACCGGAGGTCACGGAGCTTTGCAGTTCCAGGCCGTATGGATTACCCACGGCAATAACGGTCTCGCCCAGTTTCAGTTCGTCGCTGTTACCGATATCCGCCGCCGGCAGATCCTTGGCGTCTACCTTCAGCACGGCAAGGTCGGTTTTGGTATCGCTGCCGATCACCTTAGCCTCGTAATTGGTCTGCTTTTCATCGGGCAAAACGATCTTGACCGTATTGGCGCCTTCTACTACGTGGGCATTGGTGATGATATAGCCGTCAGCGGAAAAAATGATGCCGCTGCCCTGGCTCTCCGAACCATAAAAGCCTTGGCCGGTGCTGACCACAACGCCAACCACCTGCGGCAGCGTTTTGGCAACCACGTCCTCGGTGCTCATACGGGCGCCGTCTTCTTTGGAATTCTGCACCACGTTGACCTCGGGAGCCGGCGTGGGTTTACCGGCAGCTTCGCCACTCTCGCCGCCCAAAACGACCTCGTTACCGGCAGGATCCTTTTGGGGATCGTCGGTCTTGGAACGGGACACAAGATAACCGATACCGACCATCGAGGCAACGATGGAAATGATCAACAGCGCCGATACGCAGATCAACGCGATCATCAGGCCGTTTTTCTTTTTCTTGACCGGCACCGGATTGACCGACGCGCCATTGTAATAGGTGCCGCCCGCGGGGGGTGTGGGCGGTGTAGGGGGCGTAGGTTGAGTATAGCTGTAATACGGATTGGGATTTTGCACAGTATAGCCATCGTCGGCAGGGGTGCCGCCGTACGGGGGCTGATATGCCGGAGCGGACTGCGTCTCTGCAGTGGGAGCCGGTGCCGGAGCGGTTGTCTCCTCCACCGCGGGAATTTCCTCTACAACGGGAACTTCCTCCACAACGGGAACTTCCTCCACTGCGGGGATTTCCTCTACAACGGGGGTTTCGCTCGGGGTGGAAATTTCGTTGTTTACGGGCGTATTTTCAACAGCGTCGCCGTTAAAAATATTTTTATTATCCTCCATATTTTAAAACCTCTCTTTCGGTTGTTCTACTTCTCTTATTATATTCCATATTTATTAAAAAATCTTAAATAAATCTTTTGTTTTCTTTAAATTTCCTCTGCAACAGGCAGGCTGAAGGTAAATTCAGCATATTCGCCCTTTTTGGAGGATACGAAGACGTCGCCGCCCATATCCTTGACAATGGTCTTGACCAGATACAGGCCGATGCCTACGCCATGACGATTTTCCGAACGGGACTTGTCCGTTTTATAAAACCGTTCAAAGATGTGTCCCACATCCTTTTGCGAGATCCCGGCGCCGGTATTGCGAATGGCCACGAAAACCTGTCTGTTTTGCCGTTGCAACCGCAGGGTGATCCTGCCGCCGGTGTTTACGAACTTAACGGCGTTATCCAACAGATTGTATACCACGCGGTACACGCTGTCCTGATCGGCATATACGTACCAATCCTCGTTTTCGTCCGCATCGATCACCAGCTCGACCTGCTTGTCCATCATTCGTTCCGCATAGGTATCCAGGTTTTTGCGGAGCAAGGTAGCCAGATCAAAATTCACCTTGCTGTACACCATAGTGCCTGCCTGAATTTTGGCAACGTCCAGCATAGACGACACCATACGGCTGAGCCGTTTGATCTCCTCCGAAACGATTAGCAGATACCGTTCCCGATCCTGCTCTTCAATAACGCCGTCCAATATGCCGTCAATAAAGCCGCCGATGGTGGTCATGGGGGTACGCAATTCGTGGGAGACGTCCTCCACAAAACTTTGCCGCATTTCCTCCAATCGGCCGAGAGAATCGGCCATATTGTTAAAGGCCATCCCCAGTTCGCCAAGCTCGTCATTTTTTCGCACGTCAATACGCATGGAAAAGTCGCCCTCAGCATATTTTTTAGCCGCGCGGCTCATCTGTGTCAGCGGATAAAACATCCGCACGCTGACAAAGTAAATAATTACAAATGCGATGGCAAGAGCCAGTCCCACAAATACCAGATACAACATCAAAAATGGCAACAGCGCATCCATCAGCGAGATCTCCGTCGTGGTAACAAAGACGGCGCCACCGATATGGTTATCCCCGATCACAACGGGGACGCCCACGGTATAGGCCGTTCGATACGGCCGTTTTTTTCTGAGAAAAATGCCGCTGCGGCGATAAGTTTCACCGCCCAGCACCTTTTCCAGCGCCTCCTCCGCCATGCCGATGCTCTCCGTTGTTTTAGCATGGTCAGTCAGCGTGGTGGCTACCACCAAACCGCTTTCCGTAGCGATAATAACGTCGGCATCCAGCGTTTGCTGCACAACGCCCATGGCGTTTTGCAGCATCTTGCCACCTGTAAACATACCGTTTTTCGGCATTTCGGCATAGGTGGCCGCAATTTGCACTGCAGCGCTTTCCAGATTGACCGTCGTTTCCTTCACCGATTGGTTTGCCAATACGGCAGAGCACAAACAGCCCATCAGGATCAGCACGGCCAAAATGATGGAGGCACAAATGGTAAAATACTTGATAAATATTTTTTGCAGCATATTACAACACTTCGAACTTGTAGCCAACGCCCCAGACCGTTTTCAGTTCCCAGGCATTGGAAACACCCTCCAATTTTTCACGAATGCGCTTAACGTGCACGTCGACCGTACGGGAATCACCGTAATATTTAAAGCCCCAGATCTCATCCAGCAATTGATCCCGTGTAAAAACACGGTTGGGATGGCTGGCCAGGTGGTACAGCAGTTCGATCTCCTTGGGCGGAGCGTCCACGTCCTTACCGTTGACACGCAATTTATAATTGGTCAGCGAAACGTACAGCCCGTCCAGGGTGACCTCCTCTACCTTTTCGCCTTCATCCTTCCCCTCACAGCCGGCGCGGCGCAGCACGCTTTTGATTCGTGCCAAAACCTCCTTAGTATCAAAGGGCTTGGTAACGTAATCGTCCGCCCCCAGTTCAAGACCCAGCACCTTATCAAAGGTCTCTCCCTTGGCGCTGATCATAATAATGGGCACGTTGGAGGATTTACGAATGGTACGGCAAACCTCCCACCCATCCATTTTGGGCAGCATAATATCCAGCAGGATCATATCCGGCATAAACTCGGCAAATTTTTCCACAGCCATTTCGCCGTCGTAAGCAAATTCTACCTCATAATTGTCCTTGCGCAAATAAATGCCCAATAACTCGCAAATATTTTTTTCGTCATCTACGACCAGAATTTTCGTCATTATAATTCTCCTTTCGGATCATTTCGGTAATTTCATTATACCCATTATTTGGTGACAAATGTTGGATAAATTATGAATAAAATACAGAATAAATTTAAAAAATCACATTTCAAAGCATATCAGACGTTCCTCAAGCACCTTAATCGGAATTTTTCCGCCGGACAGCTCGGTCATCGTATCACAGAAAGGAGTGACCGCCTCGCTTGGCATGGCAAGGGTGAGAGTAACCGCCGTATGATATTCCTTTGCAAGCACCTGATGGGTCCGATGCTCAAGCTGACGTTCCACCGAGCTGAGGCGATCGTAAGGAATTTCCAGCGAAAGCACCGTGGCCGGGCATTTATAACTTTTACCCGCAGCACGTACCCCATCTGCGCATCCGCGGCTATACGCCCTTGTCAGCCCTGCCGCGCCCAGCAAAATACCGCCGAAATACCGTGTGACCACCACGCAGATATCCTCAATTTCTTCTTTTTGCAGTACGCCCAGCATTGGGGGGCCCGCCGTCCCCTGCGGTTCGCCGTCATCGCTGTATCGCTCGCCAAAAGGATCGTGTACACGATAGGCCCAGCAATTGTGCCGCGCATCGGGATATTGTTTTTTAATATCGGCCACAAAGGCCTCGGCTTCGGCCGCTGTGGTGACGGTGGCGACGTGCGTAATAAACCGGCTCTTTTTTTCAACGAATTCGGTTTCTGCCATGTTTTTCGCCGCAAAATATCCTTTCATGCGCATTCTCCTTCATTATATTATATAAATCCTATCATATTTTGCCCGATTTGTAAATATTTTTTGAGTCATCGGACGGAAACACTTGATTTTATTGTAAAAAATTATTATAATAAATAGGTAAAAATAAAAAACAAAGGAGATCTTTACTATGCTGGTCAATGTAAAAGACATGATGATCAAGGCTCGTGACGGCAAATATGCTGTCGGCCAATTTAACATCAACAATCTGGAGTGGACCAAGGCGATCCTGCTGACTGCCGAGGAAAACAAGAGCCCCGTTATCCTGGGTGTTTCCGAGGGCGCTGCCAAGTATATGTGCGGTTTTAAGACCGTCGCTGCAATGGTAGAGGCCATGGTAGAGGATCTGGGCATCACTGTTCCCGTTGCTCTGCATTTGGATCACGGCTCCTACGAAGGCGCCAAGAAGGCCATGGAAGCCGGTTTTTCTTCCATTATGTTTGACGGTTCTCACTATCCCATCGAAGAGAACATCGAAAAGACCAAAGAGATCATTGCCCTGTGTGCCGCCAAGGGTCTGTCCGTTGAGGCAGAGGTTGGCGCCATCGGCGGTGAAGAGGACGGCGTTGTCGGCAACGGCGAGGTAGCCGATCCTCAGGAATGCAAGACCATTGCCGATCTGGGCGTAGACATTCTGGCTGCCGGTATCGGCAACATCCACGGCAAATATCCTGCCAACTGGCCCGGTCTGCGTTTTGACGTGCTGGAAAGCATCAACAACGCCACACTGGGTATGCCCTTGGTACTGCACGGCGGTACCGGTATTCCCGATGATATGGTTGCCAAGGCAATCTCTTTGGGCGTTTGCAAGATCAACGTAAACACCGAGTGTCAGCTGTCCTTCCAGGAAGCGACCCGCGCCTACATCGAGGCCGGCAAGGATCAGCAGGGCAAGGGCTTTGACCCCCGCAAGCTGTTGGCTCCCGGTTTTGAAGCCATCAAGGCAAAGGTTAAGGAAAAGATGGAATTGTTCGGTTCTATCGGCAAGGCATAAAAAGCATTGAAACGATCACAAGGCCGTCCAAGCGTCGCTTGGACGGCCTTATTATCAGCGAAGTTTATTATAATTATATAACTTTAAAAAGTGGTCTGTACCTTTTAATTTGTACAAACCACTTTTTTTATTTTTTACTGTAGTAAAACAACTTATTGACGATCAAAAAAGTCGAAAACAAATATTTTGACAATGCACTTTACGGTAGGCGTTCGTATGCTTCGCGAGGGTCGCCATCTGCCAAATAGATTACGCCGCAGTGGATAAAACCGGCGCGTTCCAGCACCGCCTGCATCGGCAGATTATCCTTATGAGTATCGCAACGCAGTACCTTATGATATTGCAACGCAAAATCGACCGCCATCTGCACCACGCCACGCACCGTACCGTTGGAGGCGATGCGGTGAATGGTACCGTAGGGGCCATCGGTCAACCACGCGCCTTCAATATACGCATAGGTAGGGTCGGGTTGGGAAAGCAGAGTAAAAACAGCGCAAACTGTTTTCTGCACGATAACAAAGCACTCACCTGCCTCAATATCAGAACGGATGATACTCTCATCCGGATAGCCGCCCGACCATTGATGCAGATTGCCCGTCTGCCGCATATAAGCGCGTCCGGCGGCAAAGATCTCTATAATGGCAGGAATATCCTGCAAAGTCGCCTTTCGAATCACGTTTATTCCCCCTTTATCGCGACGTAAACCGCTGCCACACATTCCTCCACGGTTTTACCGTCACAACATATTACCGTGTCGGCATACTTCTCGTACAGAGGCGCGCGCTGTGCGTACAGTTCATCAAGATTGCGACAACCGTTGAGCACAACGCCGCGCTCGACCAAATCGCCGACACGGTGGCGGATTTCCTCCACGCCGGTCTGCAGATATACAATATGGCTGATCTGCTGCAGATGCTCCATTCCCCGACGACCAAAGACAGCGCTGCCGCCGGTGGCGATCACCTGCCGATTGACCTGCAATTCGGCAATGACGTCGCTTTCCAGTTGCATCAAAGCCTCCTGACCGATTTCGATCATAAGTTGGGACAACGTTTTGCCCGTTTTGACTTGAATGGTGATATCCGTATCCTGAAAGGCATATCCCAGACGTTTGGCAAGCAAAACACCGATGGTGCTTTTGCCGGCGCCGGGCATACCGATCAACGTTATATTCTGCATAATGTTCTCCTAAAAATAACAGCATCCTGCAGTGCAGAATGCTGTTATTGATTTTAATAACGATTTATTCTGCCAGATAACCGAGGCACAGATTCTTGAATACCTGTGCAACCTCAGCACGGGTGGCAGTGGACTTGGGTGCGAAGTAGCCGCCGCCGCGACCGGTAACGATGCCGGCCTTATGGCAGAGCAATACGCTGTCCAAAGCGTAACCGCTGATCATATCAGCATCACGGAACAGCTCTGTCTCCGTGCTGTTGTCCAGCTCGATGCCGGCATAGGCGGCATAGCGAACGATCAAAGCGCAGATCTGCTCACGGGTGATCTCGGCATCGGGAGCAAAGGTGGTCTTGGTCATACCGCTGATAATGCCGTTTTCTGCAGCCCACTTAATGTAACCGGTGTAATACTGTTTCTTCTTGACGTCGGTGAAGGGCGTCTTAACATTGTTTTCAACCTCAACGCCTTCCAGACGGCCGAGAACGGTAACGAACATTGCACGAGTCATCTTATCGTCGGGAGCGAAATAGTTTTCATTCATACCGCTGAACAGGTTATTGTTCATAACGAAGATAACGGTTTCCCTGTACCAGTCTTCCTCGGTAACGTCGACGATGCCGGCCAAGGGGTTACCCTCTTTCAGTTTGGGCAGAACCTTGTTCTGAACGGTGGCGCCGCAAACGGTGCACAGAACAGAATTCAAACCGGTGCAGTAGGTACGGGGCAGGCGAACCTTGACCCATTCACCGGGAGTGTGTGCCAGCATGGGAACGGTGCCGGCCTGACCTTCCAACTGTACGCCGCAATCATCACAGAAAACGTTGGTCACTCCGAGAGAGTTGCAGGTGGGAGCAACGGTAACCTTGGCAGTGGTGAAGAGGTGACCGGTGGCAGGCAGGGTGTTAAGCATGGGGGCGCCGGCGCCGGTGTTCATTTCCAGAACGCCGGGAACGGTGCAGGTGGGTTTGCTCTTGAGGATCCACATAAAGAGAAGATCTTCCTCGGTAGCATAAGTTTCCTTAGCAAACTTCTCGCCGCAGTCTCTGCAGTAAACATCCAGCTGACCCACAGCGGTGGCAGTAGCCTCTTCAACAATTACATAATACGCATCAGCGTGAGCGCAGGTAGTCAGAACGGGGATCTCGTTTTCCGTTGCATAATCAGCAACCACCTTGGAGCCGCTGTTGTTGATGATGGAAGTGTTGGTCATTGCCAACGCATCCTTACCGATATGTTCAACACTACCGGGGATGGTCAGCGTCTGCAAAGCGCCATTGCCTTCCAAAGCGCCGTCCGCAATAGCAACGGTGCCATCCAACAGAGTCAGAGCGTCATCGCTCATAGTGCCCTTGTATCCATAGAAGATCTTACCCAGGTAAACCGGGCCGTCAGGCTGATTGTCATACCACAGGGAGCCGGTCAAAACAGCCTTGCCGATGGAGCGCAGGCCGTCGGGAACGGTGATCTCTTCCAAAGCGGTGCAGCCCTTGAAAGCATAGTCCTCAATGCGAGTGATCTGTGCGGGAACGTTTACCTTCTTGACGGCTGTGCTGTTGGTGAACAGGTTGGTGGGAATGGTGGTAACGTTATCGCCGATATTAATAGTGGTCAGTTTGGCGCAAGCTGAAAATGCATCATCACCGATCACACAGTTCGCGGCCAGAAAATTAACAGTTTTCAGAGAAACACAGTTTTTGAAAGCGCCTGCGGCAATTTCAGTAACGGCGGCAGGAATGGTGATCTCTTCCAGATCGCTGCTGCCGTACTGAACGAACAGGTTGGCAGGAATGTACTCAACTCTGTCAGTCAGGGAGATCTCTTCCAGTTTGTGGCAATAATCGAAAGCGTCGCTTGCAACCGAGGTACAATTTTCAGCATCAAAGGTTACGTTTGCCAGGTTGTAGCAACCGGCAAAAGCTCTGGTCTCGATCGTCTTGACAGACTTGGGAATCTTAACCATCAACAGTTTGGAGTTGGCGGTGCAAAGATAGGTGGGAATCACCTCTACCTTGCTACCGAATTCAACAACGTCAACGGCGGTGCCGTTTAATGCGGTAGAATCAACAGTGGCGCTGACAGCCTTATAGTACAGCGTGTTCAGCGCAGTACAATTGGCCAGAGCGCGGGCGCCGATCTTGGTGACGGTTTCGGGGATGTAGATATACATCAGATTCTTACAATCGGCGAAGGCATCGGCAGGAATTTCGGTACCGCCGGTCAATTTGACCTGCAGCAGGCATTCCGGCAAAACCTTACCATTTTCGTCAGAGCCGGCACCGCCGAACAGGTAAGAAATGAAAGCAGTTTCGGTATCGTTGGCGAACGCGCCAAGGAAAGGAATGGTTACCGCAACGACGGCAGAACCCTTCAGTACGTTGGTACCGATGTACTCAACCGTGCCGGGGAATTCTACGGTCTCAGCGGTGTTGTTGTTTTCCAGAGCGCTGTTGGCAACATACTTTGCCGCGGCGGGCAGAACCAGCTCGCTCTTCGTACCGCAATAAGCAACGAAGACCTGACCGAGCAGGGCATATTCGCTCTGCTGGCTGAGCCACTTGGTATCCTTAACGGCGTTCTTGTCAACATATTTCAGACTGTCACTAACGTTAATGTCGGCCAAAGCAACACAACCTTCAAAGGCGGAAGCACCGATTTTTTCAACGCCGGCATTGCTCAGATCGATGGCAGTCAAAGCCTTACAGCCGTAGAAGGCCTTGTTGCCGATGGGGCCGGCAATGGTACCGGTAATGGCAGACAGAACTGCACAGCCCTCAAAGGCGGAATCACCGACAGCGGTGATCTTCTTGGCAAAGGTAATGCTCTTCAGTCCGGAAACACCTTTAAAGGCGTTGGCAGGAATATTGCCGTCATTGGTGACAACGATGGTCTCCAGCGTGGCGGGGATACCGGGGTTGGCGGGCGTGGCATTACCATCAAAGAGCAATGCAATGGTACCGGCACCGTTGATGGGCTCTCTCATTGCGTTAATGCTCAGGGTGGTCAGCGCATTACAACCGCTCAATACGCCGATACCGGTCTCGGTTGCCTTACCCAGATCCAATACCTGCAGGGAAACGTCATTTGCAAATACAGCGTGACCCAGCGTATAGTTACCGGAAGGCATAGTCACAGCGACCAACTTGGCACAGTTGCGGAAGGCGGAATCGCCAACGGTCTTTACCGAAGCGGGCACCGTGACGGAAGTCACCGTGCTGTTGTTGCGGAAAGCATCAGCGGCAATGGCGGTAACCGATTTGCCATCGATGGTCCCGGGAATGGTCAATTCCACTTCGGTTCCCTCATACCCCGTGACGGTAACGGTTTCCGTTACACTATCAACGACGTAGGTGTAGCCGTCTGCCGAGGCTGCGAAGGTAAAGCTGATCTGGCAGGTTGCCAGCATGCTGACCATCAGCAGTGCGCACAGGGCTACAGAGATTACACGTTTAAAGTTTTTCATGATGTGTTTCTCCTCTTCTCTGCGAAAATTCAAAAATGGGCATAATATGCCTATTATTTATAATAAATTATATAGTAATATACCTTGTTTTGTCAAGATAATAAATGGAGAAAAAAATAATGCGGCACTTTGTCCAAAAAAGTGCCGCATTTTTTGTATAGGTTGCCGATATTTTATTCAAATTGCGCGTCGTACAATTTGCGGTAAAACCCACCTTTTTCCATCAAGGCATCGTGCGTGCCCTGTTCAACGATGTCTCCGTCCCGCAAAACCAAAATATTATCCGCGCCACGGACGGTGGACAGACGATGGGCAATGACAAAGCAGGTCTTCCCCTCCATCAGCCGACGCATAGCGTCCTGAATGATCTGCTCGGTACGGGAGTCGACGTTGGAGGTGGCCTCGTCCAGAATCAGCATCGGAGCACGGGACAGCATCGCACGCGCAATGGTCAACAGTTGTTTTTGTCCCTTGGAAATATTGATGCCGTCATCCGTCAGCACCGTATCATAGCCCTCCGGCAGACTCTCTATAAAAGAATGGATATGCGCCGCTTTGGCAGCCTCAACGATCTCCTCATCGGTGGCATCCTCCCGACCGTAGGCGATATTTTCCCGAATCGTGCCACCGAACAGCCACGTATCCTGCAACACCATACTGTACGCCGCGCGCAGCGAGTTTCGGGTGATTTGCGTAATGGGATGGCCGTCGATAAGCACCTCTCCCGACTGCACGTCATAAAAACGCATCAAAAGATTGATAATAGTAGTTTTGCCGGCGCCGGTGGGCCCGACGATGGCAAATACATCACCCGGCTTTGCAATGAAGGATAGATCGTGCAAAATGGTACGTTCCTCGTCGTAACCGAACGAAACGTGACGCATTTCCACTCTTCCCTTGACCTGTTGCAGGGCGATGGCGCCCTCCACGTCTGCCTGCTCCGGCAATTCGTCCAGCAGGCGGAATACACGTTCCGCCGCCGTCGTGGCCGACTGCAATTCGCTGATAATATTGGCAAATTCATTGATCGGACCGGAAAACCGACGGGAATACAGCACAAAAGAGGAAATATCTCCCAAAGATATCATATTGTTAAAATACAGAAATGCTCCCAGTGAGCTGACCAGTGCCAGCGACAGATTGTTGATCATCATAATACTGGGGCCGGCAATGGAGCCTTGATATTCCGCCTCATAATAAGCCTGCACGGATTCCTCATTCCGACGGGCAAAGCGTTTGCTCATCCGATTTTCCCGGCCGTAGGCCTTGACGGTGCTTTGGCCGGAAAGAATTTCCTCTACATAGCCGTTGAGTTCTCCCAATGCCTCACTCCGCTTACGGAACAGCGGACGAACACGGGTGGCGCGATACTTGGTAAACCAGATGGTCAGCGGAATGGTGATGACGAACACCAGTACCAGAATCGGTGAGATGGTGATCATCATGATCAGCGATCCCAGCACAGTAATCACACTGGCGCAGATCTGTACGAAATCGGTAGACAGCGAGGCGTTGATGGTATCAATATCGTAGGAAATACGGTTGATGATATCACCCACCTGATAATTGTCAAAATATCCCACCGGCAATTCCATCAGATGGTCAAAGAGATCCTTGCGCATATCCTTGGCCACCTTTTTACCGAGACGGATCATCATAATATTCAGAAAATAGCTAAACACCGCGCTGACCAGATAAAATACCAGCATCAAGCCGCAAAAAACAAATACCTTTTGAAACATGACCTGACCGGTGCCGCCGGCCATAGCGTCCACCGCCGCGCCGCTGAGGCGGGGGCCGACCAGCGCCAACAGATTGGACAAAACCGTCATAATGGCGGCCGCCACCAGCGTACCTTTAAATTTTGCCAGATATTTCCATAGGCGCAACAGCACCTTGGCCTGGCGTTTCATCGAAACAGGCTCTTTTTCACCCAGGGCCATTTTGCCGATCTTAACAGGTGCTGCCAAGGCGCTCACCTCCCATCTGTGTCTGTGCGATCTCACGATAGATCTCACAGTGTTGCATCAATTCACGATGAGTGCCCTGCGCCACGGCCTTACCGTCCTCCAGCACCAGGATCAGATCGCTGTTCATCACCGAGCTGACCCGTTGTGCAACCACCACGGTGGTGGGGCTGTGTTTCATATTACGGATGGCTGTACGCATCGCCGCATCGGTGCGATAATCCAGCGCCGAGGAAGAATCGTCCAGGATCAATATCTGCGGATCTGCCGCCAGGGCACGGGCCACCAGCAAGCGCTGACGCTGACCGCCGGACAGATTGTGTCCCGATTGCGTCAGTTTATCCTCGAAGCCCTCCGGACGTTCAGCGATAAAGTCGGCTGCCTGCGCCATTTCGGCTGCCGCCGCCAAATGCATCTCATCCAGATCCCTCTCAAAACGGATATTATCCGCAATGGTGTCGGCATACAGAAAGTCGTTTTGCATGGCCACGCCGAACATCTTTCGCAACTCTTCCAGCGGAATGTCCCGCACGTCCTTACCGTCGATGAATACCGTTCCCTCACCGGCGTCGTAAAACCGCATAATCAGCTTGACCAGCGTGCTTTTACCGCTACCGGTGGCGCCGATGATGCCCAAGGTGCCGCCGCGAGGCAGAGAGAAGGAAATATCCTCCAGATTGTTTCTGCGGCCGTTATAGGAAAAGCTGACGTTTTCAAAGACCAGCATCCCCTCCCGCGTCTCGCCGTTGCCGTGGGCGGCCAGCTCTTTCATTTCAGATTCCGTCTCCAGTACCTCTGCGATACGATTGGCGGAGGCAAGTCCCTTGGAGCACATAATAAACATACGGGTAACCGCCATCATCGCATTAAGGATAATGGTAAAGTAACTCATAAAAGCAATAATGGTGCCCGGCATCGTCAGACCGGCGTTGATACGGTAAGCGCCGGCCAAAATCACGAAGGTCAGGCCGCCGTTAAGCAAAAAACTCATCACCGGATTGGTCAGCGCCATGGTCACGCCCGCATCCGTTTCGGCATCACTGACAGAGGTATTGACCTGCTCAAACCGAGTTTTTTCGTAGGTGGTTTTAGAAAGGGCCTTTACCACGCGGATACCGGTGATATTTTCCCGTACGATCCGTACCATATCATCCGTTTTTTGCTGCAAAAAATCATACAACGGTACGCCCTTGCGGGTAACACCGGTAATCACCAGCACGATCAGGGGCAATACCGCCAGCAAGATCAAGGTCAACACCGGCTCCATAATGCCCGTCATAATGATACCGCCGATGAGCAAAATAGGCGCGCGGATCCCCATACGTTGCATCATCCCCACCATACGGTGAATATTATAAGTATCTCCCGTCAGGCGCATTTCCAGCGTGGGAATCGAAAAGGCGTTGATACGGGCATCCGACAAACGGATGGTCTTTTCAAACAAATCCTGCCGCATTGTCTGCACCGCATCACGGGTGCTGGAAGCCGCCATACGGTTGGCCGTGATATTGGCCACCCACGCCACGCCGGCGCACAACAGCATCAAAAAGCTGTAAAAGAAGATCTCTCCCATTCCCCCGTCTGTTTTTGCCGCCGGTACCACCACGTCCAGCAGATATGCAAGCAACGACGGCAAAAACAGTTCCACGATGGAACCTATGAATTTTATACTGACGCCCAGGGCGATCCGCCAACGGACGGGCACCAGATAATGAAGTAACATTTTCATTATTCTTCCCTCGCCTTAATTCCACTTAACGCCTTGTCAAGCAATGTTTTCAGCTGTGTTGTCTCTTCCTCGGTCAGACCGGCGCACAGTACGTCATTCCATTGTTCAAGGATGCCCCGCACCTTCTCGCGGCTCATCAAAGCCTTCTCGGTGGGATAGACACAGTTGCCCCGCCCGTCACGCTCGTCCGGGCGAATTTCGATAAACCCGTTTTGTTGCAGCTTGTCCAGCTGACGGGTTACGTTGCTTTTGTTAACGTGGAGATGCTCGGCCAGGTCGTCCTGACGACATCCCTCGTGACGACAAAGGTAAAACAAATACGGATATTGCACACCGCGGATGCCCGTCTCCCCCTCCCAGCGATTAAAAAACTGCTGGGCATAACGGTGCAACACGCTGATATAACCGGAAATAAATCGCATAACGATCCCTGCCTTTTCAATTTAGTTGCGTTTGCAACTTTATTTCAGTATACGGCAGATGAGTCATCTTGTCAATAAAAACAGTTGCATTTGCAACTGTTTTATTTTGCATCACACCGCACAATGTGACAAAATGAGCCGTTTGTAGTTTGTTACAATCTAAAGCATACGTAGTGGAGGGGGATCCGAACATACCTGAAATCGTATCATTTCAACGCTTTTCGGAGAATCGTCGGCGGCAGTTCCCTTCACTTTTTAACCTACTCAGAAAGAAAGGAATTACCATGAACGCACTTCTCCATTCCATACGGGTAACACTCCGTTTACTGCTGTCAGCGACGTTGGGAGCGTTGAGCGTTGCGGACAAGCCGTATGAATTATTATATTTAGGCGCGCCCGTATTAGCCGCCGGCGGCGGTACACCTCAACTTTCCGTACACGCCGTCCTCCTCGGTCAGGTCGGTGGCTGTCTGCTGGCAAAGCAGTTTGACCTGCTGCCCGTACTGCTCCTTATTTACCTGTTACGGGGCCTGTTCAGCCGCAAAAAAGGCAATCTGCCGCCGGCCGGACTGATTAGTATTATGATGGTTTATCAACTGCTTGTATTCTTCATAACGGGACAGGAGGCCGTCAGTTTGCTGTTGGGCGGGTGCAATGCATTGCTCAGCGGATGCGTTTTATTCTTTGCCACGATACACATCCCAACCAAGCAGGAGCGTCATATCCTTTCGCTGTGTAATCGGTTACTGTTAGGTCTGGCCCTGCTGACTGTCTGCAGCTGCCCGGCGCTGGACGAGCTACCATTGATTTTCACCGCATTACTGCTCATTCTGTATTGTGGCAGATTGCAACTGTGGCAAGGGGCGTTGGGCGGCGTTCTATGCTCGGTGGCCGCCGCTCTCATCGGACAACAAACGCATCTGCTGTCTGTTTATCTGGGCGCCACAGCGGCGGTTTGCGTCATGGCGCGATTTGGCAAGAAACGCTATACCGGTGCAATGCTGTTGTGCAGTGAACTGGCGTTGCTTCCTACCGGTGCGTGGGTGGACCAGCTGTTGCTGTTGCTGATACCGCCCCTATCGGCGGGCGTGTATATGCTCTTGCCCGAAAAAGACCAAGCGCCTCGCCTATCCCGACAGCCCCTCAACGAACAATACCGCACGATGGTAGAGCGGGTTGAGCAGTTACAACGTTCTGCCGAGCAACGGATCGATTTTTATCCGGAGATCGCCGCCCGCGCCGCCGCCCTTTTGACAGAAAGCGGTGCTACCGACGTACAGACCACCTGCGCCAAAGATCTGCTGGGGGGATTTTTTCTGGACATTTCATTTAATAAAGGTACCGTCCCCCTGCCGGCCGGCGCCGTATTGGGATTGATGGAGCGCGCCAGCGGATTTGCCCTGGCGGCCGACAAGTATTACACGGAAAACGACAAGATTTTTGCCTGTTTTGTGCGGCGGCCGCCCCTCACCGTCAGATGCGCCGCTCTTTGCAAAACCAAAGAGGGTGAAACCGTTTGCGGAGACAGCGCCATAGCCTTCAGCAGTGATCAACGCCATTATATTCTGTTACTGAGTGACGGTATGGGCAGCGGGCAAAACGCCTTTGTGCAAAGTCGGCAAACGGTCAATCTGCTGCAAAAGCTGTTGCGCGCCGGCATGAATGCCGAAGGCGCCATCGGTATGGTCCATTCATCCCTCAAGCTGGCACAGCAGGACGTCGCCTTTGCCACCGCCGATCTTTGTTCCATTGATCTATTGAGCGGTCGCGCCCGATTTATCAAGGCCGGCGCCGTTTCAACCTTCATTCTGCGAGACGAGAAAATTATGGAGGTATGCGGTATATCCATGCCGCTGGGCGCCGCAGAGGAGCCGGACGTGGCCGTGCGCACCGAGCAATTACAGGAAAACGATTTGCTCTTGTTGATCTCCGATGGTGCCTACGAGCGCAAGGACGAGATCCTCTACGCCTTACAACGGCACCGCTTTGCGCCCTTACAGCAGTTGGCGCAGATCCTACTGCAGGTCACGCTGAGTGAAACGGGACAAGCCGAGGATGACATCACCATTCTCATCGCAAAAATTTGTAAACATCGGGAGGAAGAATATGAGTACAAAAAACAATAAGCTGAAAGGCTCGGCCAAGCAGGCGGTGATCTTGACCAATCCCAACAGCCCCATGTACGAACAGGCGATCTTTATTTTAAAGCACGATCAATCCATCGTCGTGGGTGACGGAGAGATCCTGCAGGAAGCAGAGCGGATCATTCGTGAAAACAGTTTTCCTGTGTTACTATCCCGCCGTCGTTTGCCACACAACTGGGTGCCCATATTGACCATCAGCATCACCATCTCACTGTTGGTGGGGATCAGCGTATTGCTGTTTGTCCTGCTGTAACACATTTTGCGCCGCCGCATAAGATGAAGTAAGACGAAGGGCGGAGGTGAAGAGAAATGTCTTTGTGTAATTGCTTTGACGAAAATTGGGTATTGATCGCCATCATCATCCTGATGCTGATCTTTTTGTGCAACGGCGGTTGTAGCGAAAACGGCAACGATTGCGGTTGTGACTGCGGTTGCTGACAAAATTAAAAAGGGTGTACCGTCAGGTACACCCTTTTTAATTTTAAGATTTATCTTTTCTTCAGATTCTTACGGGTCTCACGGATGGCGGCAACGTTGGCGCCCACCTCATTGGCGGCGGTGGTCAGCGTGCTCTCGCACTGCTCGAGCATACTGTCGCAATAGTTGGCAACGGAAGCGGCCATTTCACGGGATTTATTCTGTGCGTCGGTGACGATCTCATTGGCTTTTTGCTGTGCCAGGCGATATACCTCCTGGGAGCTGACCATTTTCTGCGCCTGCGCATTGGCGGCGGCAATGATGGCCTCAGCCTCGTTACGGGCGCGGCTGATCACATCGTCACGCTGAGCGATGATCTGACGGGAACGCTTGAGTTCCTCGGGCAGTGCAGTACGCATATCATCGATAAACTCAAGAATTTTTTCGGAATCGATAACACTTTTACCGCCGGACAACGGAACAGACCAGGAATTTTCCACCATGTCTTCCATAGCGTTGATGATTTCTTCAAAATTATTCATTATTATTCCCCTTTACATAATCTTTTTTGTATTTCATCGCGCAGCTCGACAGGGACGAAATCATCAATACTGCCGCCGTTGCGCGCGATTTCCTTAACAAGTGAGGAGGCCAGATACATATTTTCCGCCTTGGTGGTGATAAATACCGTCTCCAAATCGGGATTCAGCTTACGGTTGGCCAGTGCCATCTGAAATTCATATTCAAAGTCGCTGACGGCGCGCAATCCCTTGACCAGTACCGTTGCCTGCCGCATTTTGGCATAATCGGCCAGCAGACCGTCAAAGGTCGCCACCTCCACATTGGGCAGATCCCCGGTGACACGGCGGATCATCTCCATCCGCTCCTCCACCGTAAATGACGGATGCTTCTTTGAATTGCACAGCACTGCCACGATCACCTGATCAAACATTCCCGCCGCCCGATGGATGATATCCAGATGACCCAAAGTAACCGGGTCGAACGAGCCGGGACAAATAGCTGTGGTCACAGCAATTCCTCCTTTTTCAATACAGAAAAACAAACCTGACCGCACTGCTTGTCCTTATACAAGGCAAAGCCTTCCGGAACGGTCCACTCATCCTCCGAAGCACGCTCACACACGATCAAGGCGCCCGGCGCCAAAACGTCGGCATCCTTAAGCGCCTGCAATGCGCCGGCCAACAATCCCCGCTGATAAGGCGGGTCCAGCAACACCAGTGTAAAGCGTAACCCCTTTCTCTTACATATTGTAACACAATCATTATACAAATTGCAAGTGAGCGACGAATTTTTTTCAAATCCGCAAGCAATTATATTTTTTTGTACCACGTTGGCGGCAGAACGGTCCATATCATTGAAATGGCAAAAGGTCGCCCCTCTGCTGAGCGCCTCCAGTCCAAGCTGTCCACTGCCGGCAAACAGATCCAGCACCGTAGTACCCTCGATCTCAAACTGGATACAGTCAAACATCCGCTGTTTGACCCGATCCAGCGTGGGACGGGTATCCATTCCCTCCGGCGCCAGCAATTTCTTTCCGCGGCGTTGTCCCGCAATGATCCTCATTCCTTTTCCTCCCCATGAAAATAGTGATACACGGCCGCCGCCGCATTTTGCGGCATACCGGGCAATGCACACAGTTCGTCAAAGTCGGCGCTGCGCATTGCCGCCACCGTTTTAAAATGATCGAACAACAGTTTCATCCGTTTAGGCCCCACACCGGGGATGGACAACAGCGGTGAGGCGGTCATCTGCTTGGTTTTTTTGCGGTGCATAAAAGCAATGGTGTAGCGGTGTACTTCCTCCTGCAGATCGGCAAAAAATTTAAACCAGGTGGCATTGCCGGCCAGCCCGATCTCCTCCCCCCGAGGATTAACCAGAGCACGGGTACGGTGATGGCCGTCCTTTACGGCGCCGAACAGAGCGCAATCCGGCAAGTTCTCCGTCACCAGATCGGCCACGGCGCCGATATGTCCCAATCCGCCGTCCATAACGATCAGATCCGGCGCCTTTTCAAAACCGTCCTTTCCGTCACGGTAATCTGCCAAGCGGCGGGAGAGCATCTGACGGGTGGCAGCATAGTCGTCCACCTGACCCTGCTCCTTAATAACAAAGCGACGGTACTGATTTTTCTTCAGACTGCCGTTTTCCCAGACGATCATACCACCGACCATAGCATCCTCGCCAAAGTTGGAGATATCGTACATTTCAATTCGCAACGGCGAGTGCTTCAGCCCCAAAAATTCACCCAACGCCACGCCGGTACGATGAATTTTATGCTGTACCGAGCGACGCAGTTGCAGCCCTTCCATTGCATTTTTTTCAGCCAATGCGAGCAATTTGAGTTGTTCTCCCCGTTGAGGGCAGATCATCCGAATACTGCCGCCCCGTTTATCCTGTAACCAGGCTTGCAACACCTCCGGCAACGGTCTTTGACAGACGATGCGGGAGGGAATCTCGGCGCCCTCCTCATAATACTGTTGTATAAAGGACATTAGCCCATCCTCGGGCGTATCAAAGAAAAAGCGATTCTGTCTGCACAGTCGACCGGAACGGATCTGCAACACGCAAACGCCTTGCTTATCCTCCAGCTCGGCCGAGCCGAACACGTCCTCGTCTACGTCGGGCGCCAGCACCATAATTTGCTGTTCTCCCAGTTTTTCAATACTGCGAATGCGATCCCGCAGGGAGGCGGCCTTTTCAAAGGCCAGATCTTCCGCCGCCTGCATCATTTCGGTACGCAGAACGCCCAGCGTCTTTTTATAATCCCCTTTCAGAAAGTCCAGCGCCTGCTCCACACGTTTGGCATATTCCTCTCGGGTCACCTTCCCACTGCACGGTGCGCAACAATGTCCCAGGTCGGCGGACAGACAGGGCTTTGTCCCCGGTTTGGGGGCGCAGGTTACCAGACCGAACAACTGTTCGGTCTGCCGTTTGATATCCCGTACCGTTTTGCCCGAGGCAAAGGGGCCGAAATACACCTTACCATCCCGCTCCCGTTTACGGCACAGCTCGAGACGGGGCCAAGGCAGGGTTTTATCCAGCGCCAGATAAGGATAACTCTTATCATCCTTAAGCAAAATATTATATTTGGGGCGATGCAATTTGATCAGCGTATTTTCCAAAATCAACGCTTGCGTCTCGCTGGGCGTGACGATATAGTCAAAATCCCAGATCTGATCGGCCATCCGTTGCACCTTGGGCGCGTGATTGCCCACAAAATACTGCCCCACACGGTTATACAGTTTTTTCGCCTTGCCCACGTAGATGATCTTACCCGCGCGGTCCTTCATAATATAAACCCCGGGGGACATGGGCAATTGCTTGATTTTTTCAAGGCATTCTTTACGGCTCATATACTCTCCAAAGTAAAAAAGCGGTAATACACCCGGTATTACCGCTTTTTGTTTTTTCAGCTTACGCCAGGTTGTTCTCGATCAGTTCGACCAAGGCATCCACAGCCTTTTCTTCATCAACGCCGTCAGCAATGACCGTAATGGCGCTGTCCTGAATGATGCCCAAGCTGAGCACACCCAACAGACTTTTTGCGTTAGCGCGACGAGTATCCTTCTCCACCCAAATGGAGCTCTTATACTCATTGGCTTTTTGAATAAAAAAGGTAACGGGTCTGGCGTGCAGGCCCACTTCGTTTTTAACAGTAACTTCTCTGGAATACAAAGTAAGTTCCTCCATTTCAAGAAATTTGTAAAAATATAGTCATATAATAATACAAATCATTCTTCAAGTCAATAAAAAGTGTGCAGTTTTGTAATATGTAACCAATATTTCGGCCCGAAAAAGGTCATTTATTGGATTTTTTCCACACCGATCACGTAGGCCTTACCTGAATAATAATGGGAGATCAAGGTCAGACCGGAGCCAACGTTGACCGGTACCTTATAAAAATACAGCATACCGTCTTTTTTGGTCAGCTTGGTTTTGATGGTTACAATATAATTATACGCATCCTGCCGCTCGGTGGTTACAATCGACCCATCCTCCAGCGTAACACGGGTGGTTGCCGGCTCCCGTTCGATCTTCTCGATCACACCAAGCTGCTTGGTGGCGATATACACCTTTTCACCAACGGTAAACGGCTCGCCCTGCATAGTGGCAGAAATGGTATAACGCGCCTGCAAATTACACTCCACCGTTTCGTAGGTCACCGGCTGGACTTGCTCCTGCGCCTCCTCCGGCGTGGAAAACAGGCCCAAACGAACCACTGCAACGACCAGGATCAGCACGATCAGCAAAATCACCAACAGATCGATCAGCGACAATTTTGAAAAAAGTTTTCCGTTTTTCATCATTTTGCTACCTCCTCGATCTGTACCAACGTAGTGCCCCAATAATATTTTTCGGTACCCACCAGCAATGCTTGACCATATGCCAGACGGTTTTTATCGATGAACATACCGAGACCGGAGTTAGCACTTGCCTCCCCTTCTACGGTAAAGTACAAGGTGCTTTTCCCCTCCAGCTCGGTAAAAATCTGCTTACCGTCCGTTTCACGGTAACGGTATTCACCGTAAGGAGTTTGCTCGATCTTGGTGATCTTACCAAAGCGACTGCCGCCGCGCAAATACAGCTCGTCCCCCACGGCAGGCAACGTCGTATACTCTTCGTTTACGTCCTTGACCATCAAAACGGCCTTAAACGGATAACTCTGTTCGACCTGCGATTCCGCGCCGGTCTGCTCGCTGACCTCCTGACGGGTCAGTACCCAAACGGCGGCGGCCAGGGCGGCGATCAACACCGCGACCACCAGTATATCCGCCACCGGAATTTTGCCGAACAAACGATATTTACCCTTCATTTTCCGTTCCATCCTTTCGTTGAATATTGCCGATCATCATCCCGAGGGAGACCATCATAATGGCAAAAAGGTTGTTATTATAAAATATGTAATCCGTCAGTCCTTGGAACAACAGTCCACACCAGGCAACGATCAGCGCCAGACGCAGCCATTTCGCCGCGCCGCTGCTGCGCATAACCGCAGAAATGGCACTGCGGAACAAAAATGCAAACAACAACGCCAAAATCAGCAAGCCCAGAATACCGCTTTCCGCCATAGTCTGCAACAGCAGATTATGGGCGTGAGGGGCATCCTCCACAGCGATCAATGCGTGATTTTCGTAAATACTGCGAAAAGCGCCGTCGCCGATGCCGACACCCATCCACCAATATTCCTTCAACATATCAAGACTGCCGATCCAGATATTGACACGGTAGGCAATCGAACTGTCTGCCATATTGCCGATACTGGCGATACGGCTGAGCACGCTTTCCGGCAGGTACAGCGGGCACAGCGCTATGGCGCCGATGCCGCCCCAAATCCAATTGCGCCCCTTGACGATCAACAATACCAGCAGGCTGATCACCAACGCCAGATAACATCCGCGAGAATAGGTCAGAAACATATTGACGGTCAGCAGTGCCGCCGTAAACCAGAAAAACACTTTACTGCGCCAACCTTTGACGAAAATGGACGCTATGCCGACTACCGGCAGGGCGATCAGCAGGAAGGTGCCGTATACGTTAGGGTTTTCAAAGGTGGAGACCAGCCGTCCGAAGGATTCGGAAAACAGATCCACGTCCGTCCATTTGGTACTCAACGAGCCGCTGAAATACTGGTACATTCCGTACAGTCCCACAGCCAGCGAGGCGCCGGTAAAGGTATAGACCGTCCGCCACACCTGTTTGCTCCCCTGCAATATGACCCAGGCGCAGGGCAACAGCGGCAGCATACAAAAACGGATACCGCCGGCCAACATACCCTTCAGTCCTCCGTAATTGACAAAGGTGTAAACCAGCGTGATCAGCGCATATAAAAACCATACGCGAATGCCGCCGGAGACAGCCGGCAACTCCGTCTTACGAAAAATCAAAGACAGCAGGGTAAAAAGTAAGGTCAGCAATGACAGGCACATCACGCCCAACGTAGGCAACGCCATAGCCGCAATGAGGGTGATCATTAAAAACACCCACGGCAGATTGGGAATACGCATCAGCAGACCAAGCAGCGTTGAGGAACGCAAAAAGTCGCAAAATTTACTGTCGATAAAAGCGGCAAACCAGCGGTCGGCACGGCTGTTTCCGTCCGGCTGCTTTTCCCCGCTCAGCCAGCCCCAGATGGCACCGCTGCACAGGAACTCAAAAAAACGGTGGCTTGCTTTGGACAGACCGCGGCATACGGCGCTGGCCTGCAGCCAGTCCTTTACGTATTGTCGCACGAAGCCGCCCCCTTTCTCTTTTTACGTTTCAGCATAGACAAAATCTCACTCAATTCTTCCGAACGGGTGAGCCACAAAACCAAAAAATACACAACGGCGCCAACCAACAGCGCAGCCGCAACGCACAAAACGGAGCGCACCAGGCCCTCACCGTCTGCCAGACGGCAAACGCCCCACGCAGCGCCGCCCAGCGCCAGCGAGGCAAGCAAGGTTTTGCCCAGGGACAAAAACAGACCTTTCGTGACCAGCTGCGGCACTTTTTTGGCGACAAAAACCATCAGCAACAAGGCCATAAACCAACCGCTGAACACCGTTGCCCACGCCAACAACTGATACTTTCCGAAGGAATAGACAAACCAAAAGCTCAGTCCCAGATTCAGCAAAATACCGCCGATAGCGGCGATCATGGGATAAATCGGTTTTTGCATCGAATAGAAAAATTTATTAAGGATCTCCTGCAGGGAAAGCGCCAGCATACCCAGACAATAAATGGCCAGACAAGCGGCTACGGCCGCCGTATCCGCCGCCGTAAATTCGCCCCGCTGATACAGCACGCGGATGATGGGCGTGCCGCACACCGCCATAAACGCCGTAATGGGCAATACGATGGCACTGACCGTACGGATCATTTTGCTGCCGATCTCCGCCGCGCCCGCCCGATCGTCAGCGGCAAACCGACGGCTGAGTTCGGGAAAATACAGGTTGGTCATGGCGCTGGCAAATACCGCCGCCAGAATAAAGTACGCCTCGTAAGCATAGCTGAGCACGCTGAGAGCGCCCGCATCCATCGAGGAAGACATATTGGTAGAAATAATGGTGTTAATCGGCTGTGCCAGCGAGGAGACGAACAGCGGAAGGGTCAACAGCAACACCCGCCGCATATCCCCCGACAGCTTCAGCGAGAAATAAAAACGGAATTTCTTTTTGATCACAAAGGGCAACAGATACAAAAGCTGCAACGCCCAACCCACGGTAAAGGCCACCGCCAGACCGCGAATGCCGAAATAGCGATTGAAAAATACAAAATAAACGATCAGCGCAAGATTGGTAAACAGGCTGACAAGTCCGGGTGCGGTAAACTCCCCATAGGACTGCAAAATACCGATAAAAATATAGGTGACGGTCGCAAACAAAATGACGGGCAGGATATAGCGCATCATCTCCAGCGCCAGCATAAGCTGCTCCCCTTCAAAGCCGGCGGCAACGATGCTGACAAACACGTTGGGAAAGATCATACCCAACAGGCAGACCACCACACTGAAGGTGCCGGCAAGGCACATAAAGTTACCGGCAAACCGCTCGGCCTCGACCTTACCGTCCTTGGTCAGCCGCTCGTTAAACACGGGAATAAAGGCACTGACGATGGCGGTCCCCAGCGTAACGTCATAGAGGGTCAACGGCAATTTACTGACCGCCTGAAACACCTCCGCCTCCGCGCCGGTGCCGTAAAAAGCAGACAGCAAAACATTTCTCGCCAAGCCCAGTACCTTGGTCAACAAAATGCACGCCAGAATGATAATATAAGTTGCACCTTTTCCCTGCTTTTTCATAGGCCGCTCCTTTCAACAAATCATACATAATATATTATATTACAAACACTGTCATTTGTAAAGGTGACTTTTTATTATTCACAATTTGCCATGATCCCCCTACGTAGGATGCCCCAAATTTTCCAAAAAACGGCACGTGAAATTTCACGTGCCGTTTTTATTATTGAATGATTCCGTATTTGATTTTCAGTTTCAGGATCTTACGGACGCTTTCGTCAATTCTGTCCTCGCTGATCTCGCCGGAAAGGACCGCCTTTTCAATACCTGCGGCGCCTGCTCGCAGCTGGGTGGGCATCAGCAGGACGTCCACACCCGCTTTGACCGCCTTGGCGCACATATCACCCGAGGTATACATATTAGCCACTGCGCCCATATTCAGCGCATCCGTGATCACAATGCCCTCATAGCCCATCTCTTCTTTCAAGAAATCGGTAATAACGGCCTTGGAAAGCGTTGCCGGATCCTCTTTATCAATTTCACTAACCACCAGATGGCCGACCATCACGACCTCCGCGCCGGCCTCGATACCGGCCATAAAGGGCAACAGTTCCTCGCTTTTCAGTTGTTCCTTTGTCTTGGAGACATAGGCCAGATTTTGATGGGTGTCCACCAGTGTATCGCCGTGACCCGGAAAATGCTTGAGCGTGCAGATGACGTTACCGTCCTTAAAGCCCTTGACCGCATTCTGAACGAGCGTTGCCGTCTGCTGATAATCATCGCCGTACGCCCGCTGACCGATCACCGTGTTTTCTTTATTGCTCCACACGTCGGCGACGGGGGCAAAATCCAGATTAAAGCGCAGTTCGGCCAGTTTGTCGGCGATCGTTTTGGCGTTATCATAGGCCGTTTGCTCGCCCATATCTTTATAATGATACATATTTTCAAATATGGGGAAGCCAACGTTTTCCTTCAGTCGGGCGACCATACCGCCCTCCTGATCGACAGAGAAAAACATGGGGATCTCGGATTGACGGTCCGCCTGCTGAATCATATCCTTGATCTGCTCGGCAGACTCGATATTATCTTTAAAGAAGATCAGACCGCCTACCGGGAAGGTTTTGATCCCTTCTTCCAGGGCAGGCGTGGTGCTTTTGATCCCCGTCTCCCCCGAAAGCATATCCGGGGTGACGATAAACATCTGGTACAGTTTTTCCCGCAAGGACATCTTTTTGAGCATTTTATTTGCTTTTTTGGTAATACGGTCATCCTCTGCCTGCGGGTCATCGGCAGAGCCGTTTGAATCTGCGTTCGTATCACCGAAAGAGAAGAAGCCACTCTCCCCCTCTTCGGACGGGGTGTTTTTGATCAGCCACATCACTGTAAAAGTAATCACGCAAATAATCAGGATCGCAATGATAACCGGCTTTATTTTTTTAATACTCATATTCGATCACGTATCCCATCTTGCCCTTATAGGCGCCTGCAAACTGACTGTTGATCAGGTCATTACGCTCGTCGTTCCACGACCAAACGTTTTTGATCTTCCAAAGCATCAGATAAAATTCCTGTTCATTATCGCTACTGTCAAATCTCGAAGGTTCGCCGGGGTACCAGTTTTGATAGATGAACGGTTCGCCCATTACCCAGTGCCCGACGGAATCACCGTATCGGTCGTTGGTCGTATAGCCGCCGATCCAAACGTTATCAATCCCCACCTTTTCCGCCAGTGCAATGATTTTCTGTTCCTCTGCCCGGCTGGTAATGGTTGCAAGGTGGCCGCCCTTATTGATGCACAGTCGATTGGCCTCCTCCCAGGAAACGTCTGCCTTGATCACCTCATATCTCGAACTGTGTGTGGTGACCTTAATGGGAACGATGGGAGTATAAACGGTTTCGTATTCGCCGATACAGCAATTGCCCGATACGTTGATGACAATCCTTCTCTCCGCATCCTTTGCAATGGCTTTATCGCTGATGCACTTGATATGGTACAGGCTCTTCTGCTCTCTGTAGATCTCTTCGTATACGCGGCTCATTGCCGAAACGTCATCAATATGATGATAAGTGCCGCCCGTACTTTCGGCGATTCGACGCAGGGCGGTAACGTCCAGACTGTTGCCGACACCGATGGTATATACCGGTACGCTCTTGCTTCTGGCGAGACGAATCACGCTGTCCACCGTATTGACACTTTCATTGTCCAGACCGTCAGTAAATACAATTACGCATCTGGCGCCGCTTTGCACGCTGGCATTCTGGATAGATCTGACAATGGCGTCATAGCAGGCGGTGGTGCCGTAGGGGAACATACTGTTGACACCGTTCATCAAATTGGCCTTATTGTTGGTAAACAGACACATCTGCATAACGTTGGTATCAAAGGAAACGATCTCCGCCTTATCACCGGCATCAAACTGCAGCTTTGACAAAAACGTGTTGGTCGCATTTTTGATCTTATACATATCGCTGTCATCGATGCTGTGGCTTCTGTCGATGGCCAGGCTGACGTTAAGGGCGTCTTGGCCGTCGATCTTGGCGGCATAAATTACGTCTCTTTCGATGAAATCGTCAATATCAAGGCTTTCCTTGATCACAAAGGAATTCTCATCCAGACCTTCCACCGGCTCGCCGTTTTCGTCCACCACGCGCAGATACAGCGACATTTCGGGATAATCCTCAACGTTGGAAGTGATATAGGAAATATCGACCTGCGTGATATGCTTGGAAACGTAGGTAACCGGCAGATAAAAATCGATCGTAACGTAGCGCAGGAAGGACAACGATTCCTCAATATCTTCGCCGTCGTCATTTTCAGCCGTCGTGTATGTAATGGTGTATTTGTTGCCGTCAACCTTAAAGCTGTCGATGGTAACCTCTTCATCATACCGATCCAGCAGTTTGAAATCCTCCTGCGTGTATTCGATATCGGAATTGTCCGTTTCCATCACGATCTCGATGCTGGGATAGCTATCCGTATTGGTGCTGACGACCTCCGGTTTCATATCGGCAATCTCACGGAATTCCTCCACCGTAGCCGCATATTTGGATCCTTCCTTCAGTTTGAGTCCGTCGAGCACCTGCTCGGCCGCATCATAATCATGATCCTCCAGTTTGTCGGCGACCTCCGTGATCAGCGGCGCCGCCTCCTCATCGGAAAGCGGCATACTGCTTTTGATAAAGGATGCCAGAGAAACGGCGCCGAACACCAACGCCACGACAGCCACAACGGCAGCCACCGCAATGATGGCGATCGCAATGATCTTATTATATGATTTGGCAGGTGGGTTATTAGCGCCGTCATACGGGCTGTCATAGCCGCCGTCGTACGGGCCGCCGTAACCGCCGTCGTACGGGCCGCCGTACGACGTGTCACCGGCTGTCGGAGGTTGCTCCGACAGGTCTGCCGCAGAATCATCCTGCGGCCGTGGCTTGGGATTGACGTATTCAGCCTCGACCTGCCAGCCGCATTTGCCGCAGAACGCATTACCCTTCGGTATTTCGCTTCCGCAGTTTAAACATTTCATATCATATTCCTCCTTAGGAAAAAAGCAAAAACTTTCGACATGTTTTTATTTATTTTAATACATCACAAATAAAAATTCAATACCTTACAGTTCTTTTCCACGGAAATTTACGATCATATGCGTTTGTGTCAGCACCGTTACGTTTTGCCACAGGCACAGCGTGGCGCCCGTTGCAGACAGAATCACCTCGGGCGAGCCCCAGCCCAGACGCGTCCACGCCAGCAACAACGGTTGATCCGCCGCTGTAACCGCCGCGCCGCTCCATAGAATATACGGTAACAGACCGTGCAGAACGTAGAGCACCATCCCCGTAACACAGCCGCTAACCGTCTGCCGGCAGTTGCCGCAGGTTTTCTTTGCCAGCAGGATACAGCCTGACAGCGTCACCGCCCCGGCAACGTCATACCACGACAGCACAATGCTCGGAGTGGGTACGTTTTGCCAAAGCGCAACGGAAAAGAAGAACGTCACTGCAAACAAGCTCCCTGCCGCAACGCCGATCGGCAGCACCGACCGTTGCATCGGTACCGATCCACAGCGATATAACAACAATATCAGCACCAACCAACCGACCATCCATTGCCACAAGGGTATCTGTGGAGCCGTTCGGGTCGCCGCAAACAGACCGCCCACCAGACATAGCACGCCGGAGGCCACGATCCAAACCTCTTGCAACCGCCGCAACCGACCGCCGGGCAACAATAATGCAATACCGCCCACAAACACCGTCAGCATTAGGTTTGCCGCCGTCGGCGGACAGACCAACGACCAGACGATGACACAAAGGGAAAGCAACAACCCGTATGCAAACCGATTCACCGTCTGTCACCCCCTTGTACCAGAACACTGCCGCAGATACGGTATCCGTCCTCCAACAGCGTGATCAACGGAAGCGGCGCGCCGCTGTCGGACAATATACGACTGCTCAGCACAAAGGCGTCCACACATTCCAGATCACCGTTGCGACACGCGCGCCGCAACGGTTCCCCCAGTAAGCCAGCTCGCAGATTTTCCCCCTCCATGGTTTGCAGAATCGACTGTGCCGCGCAGTTCTCCGTCAGGGCCAGTACCGTATCCATCCGCCCTTGCCATTGGGTAAACAACATTTTAGAAATCTTATTCATATCCTCCCCCAGCAATCGTCCGTTGATGACCACCATACTCCCGTGGGTAAGCGTAAGGGTAAATTCACTCTGCAAACCGGCACGACGCAAGGCTTTGCGTAGATCGGCGGCTTGCACCTGCAGCAGTTTGGTCTTTACTGTAAAGGCACTCTCCTTGTCAACCGTCGTCACCAAGAAGGAAAACCGATACGTTCCGTTTTCGGCAGGATCGACGGCAATACCCGCAACGTCACTGACAGCGCTGATTTCCTGCACGTTGGAGCGAAGCAGTAAACAAAGCGCCATAACCGCCACGGACAATAAAACCAACCATCTTTTATTGATCTTCATACACGTCCCTGCCTTTTTTTATTTTTGGAAAACTTTTTCGGTCTGAAATTCATAAATGGTATTTTCGCGCGACAAAACACGTCCTGTCCGACCAAGGGATACAAAGGAGAAAAGGTGTACATATATTCCACGCCGAAATGATGCCGTGAATGAAGATATGCCCACAGACAACAGCCAAGCGCCAGCAGGCCGAACCATCCCAGCATTGCCCCGGCAACGATAAATCCCAGCCGCAAAAAGAACACCGTGCCGCGCAGATCGCCCACCATCAATCCAACCGTGCCGGAGAAAGCCACCACGATTACCATCGGCGCGCTGGCAAAGCCGGCCTCCACCGCCGCCTGTCCCAGTATCAACGCTCCCACCACGTTGAGCGCCAGACCGATAGCGGAGGGCAGGCGCGCCCCCGTTTCCCGCAAGATCTCAAACACCACGGTCAACAGCAATATTTCCGGCAAAGAGCCCATCGGTACCCCACGGCCAGCGGCGGCCACACTGTACATCATTTCTGCCGGCAACATCTGCGGATGATGCAGTACCAACGCAATAAAAATACCCGGCACCAAAAAAGAAAGGAAAAAGCCGATCATCCGCAACACTCTGCCTACGTTGGCATACGGGCGGGCCATATAGTAGTCATCCGCCACCTGAAAGGCCTCGGTAAATACGTACGGCAACGTCAGCGCCGTGGGCGAGCCATTGATCAGCAGCACCACTCTCCCCTCGCACAGCTTCGCTGCCGCCACGTCCGGCCGTTGGGTCTTGCCCACGGAGGGAAACAGCATGGTCTCGCGACCGCACATCATTTCTGAAATATAATTTGCATCCCACACGCCGTCCACGGAAATTTCCTGCAGTCGTTGTCGGACAGCCGTTACCGTTTCCTCCTTCACCACGCCCTGCAAATATAAAATACCCACGGCCGTATTGGATTGTTGCCCCAATTTGATAAATTCCGAACGCAGGGCGGGGCTGGACAGACGTTTTTTGATCAGTCCCAACGAATTGATGATATTCTCATTAAAGCCCTCGTGGGGGCCGGCCACGCTGATCTCTCCGTCCGGCTGGCTGATGGAACGGGAGGCAAAACCCTTGAGATCCAGTATGATCACTCTGTCGCAATCCCCCACCATTACCACGCAATCCCCCGAGGCGATCTGTACCGCCGCAAGGAGCGCATCGTCGCTGAGCATCTGGGTGCCCGCATATAAAATACCGCCCACCGCTTCGGCAAGTTCTTTCCCCGTTCCCTGCAGTTTTTCCCGCCGCAGGGCGGTGATCACATCCCGATTCAATCGATCGCCGTTGATCATACTGTCGTAATAAAACACCATAATGGGCAAAGCCGGATTGTGCGCATTGATCACCCGCCGCGCCTGAAAGGTGGCATCCCCCTGAAACTGTCGGGTCAGCCACTCGCTGTTTAAATGAAAATCACAAACGAAACGTTTCATTATTATATAACACCTCGTTTGTTAGGTTTTCCCGTTTTCAGAAAAATAAAAGGATTTGTGCAAATGCGCTGTCACTTTCCACAAATTTCCGCTTTGCGGCTTGTGAATGTTGCTATATTGCAGCGCCACGTACGGTATGCTATAATGAAATCAAGAGAAAGGATGGTGAGTCCCGTGAAGAGTGAACCTTCGGCAGAACAGCTTTCTGCCCGCGGCTTTGCGGGCAAGCCAATTTCATAAAGATCGACTGTTTTGCCTTCCTGTTCGTATGTCAAAGATCATATAGTTTAAGGAGGTAAATATGAAGCGGAAGCAATTTTATATTGTGGGTTGGATGCTGATCCTTTCAATGTTGTGTACACTGATCCCCATCAGTGCACACAACGAAGATACACAGCCTCCCGATGTTTCTGTTACGACCGAGGAGTTTGCCGAATTCGGTTCGGACGAAATGTCGGTGATGAGTATCGCGCAACCTGTAAAAGCGTATTTGGTTGTAAATACCAATTGCTATTTGGCGCCCAATCCGAATTTGGGTCATACATTAGGCGCCATTCCGATCAATACAGACGTTTGGGTGGTTGAAAAGGCAAAGTGTCCGGATAACAATATGTACTATTATTATTGTGGTTTTACCTATAACGGCGCTTCTCATCGCGGCTATTTCAGTTCGGATAACGTTTACCGTAACGGCAGTCGCTATATGCCTGCCGACGTAGTGGATGAATACAGGCCTGCCTACAGCAAAGAGTATACCTCTGTTGCCGGAACGGTATATGCAGGTCCCGGTACCACCTATGCCACCGTTGGAACGGTTGGGCAGGAAACGGTTAAATTGATCCGAACCGAAGGGAATTATAATTTCATTCAGTATACAGTCACGTCGACCGGAAAAATCAAGCGCGGTTTTTTGCACTATTCCAACATTACGGGCAGTTGGGCAAACTTGACGGCGCAAAATGCAGAGCTTGACGGTCAAACGTTTTACATTCGGCGTGGCAACACGGCAAAATATTGGGGCACAGTAAGCAATTCTTCGGCGGAAAATACACGAATTCAGCTGCAGGATTTTACCGGCAACACCGGACAGATCTATAAATTCATATATAACAGCACCGGCAAATATTTTTATATCCAGCCGGCCGTCGGATATAATACCGACCGACGGGTGGAGATCCAGTGGGACAGCGGCATAGAACACGAAAACCGACAACTGTATTTAAAATCGTCGGGCGTAGTGCTGCGGCAACAGTTTTGGGTCATCAAAATGTCAAACGGTTATTATAAATTCGTCCCCCGTTCTTCCTACGGAACCATGGCGCTTTCCGCACGCAGCGGTTACGTAAATCAATACTATACCTCGCAAAGCGCCGCAACGGATAGAATCGATATTTGGAAATTAGAAGATACCATGAAATTCACCTCTACCGCTTGGGTTTCGCAAGAAGGGAAAAACTGGTGCTGGGCGGCATCGGCAAAAATGTTGGCGAGCAGTGAAGATCCTCAAAATTTCTCCGCCACATTAACAAACGCGATTATTGCAGTAGTAAATGATGCTCCGAATACAGGTCAAAACGAAACTAAAATGGCTCAGGTTGCAAATTATATTAAAACTGGGAATATTAACAGTAATGATTTTTATGGTTTTCCTATTTTGTCAAACTATTCAGAGGCAACACTTCGAAAATTTATAGTGGACGATCACTCGATTTCTATTATCGTTCGAAATACTACTTTGGCGCACGCCCTAAATATTATTGGCTTTGCTTGGAACGAAAATACCAGAAAATATGACTTTTGTTATTATGATCCGGCAGACCCACACGAGCAGATGAGATGGACGGATTATAGTGTGCTCCGTTCGTATAATTCAATTTGCTCGGTTAAGGGCGCTCGTTGGGAACAGGTGATCGTGTATAAGCACGAAACCTATTATGATGATATTATTGCTCCGATTGCTTGAAAGGAGGCGCTTTTATGAAATTTGTCAAAAAACTGTTTGCGGTAATTTGTATGGTGATAATCATAGCGGCGTTGTCGGTTTCTGCTTTTGCAAAGGTTGGCTCGGCTTTTTATTATGACGGAAGCGAAGAAGGGTATCGGCAATTTGTTGCAAGCAACGTTTCTGAAGAATATGTCAAGGAACAGTTCAAACTTTGGGCAAAACTGAACAAAGAGATTGTAAATAACAAAGAGATAGATTTTGACGTTACGCAGTTTGAAATGGACGAACTGAAGGTCGATCTTACAAAACCTGTATGGTGGTCAGAGGATTGGACGGTTGAGCAGGTTGCACAGTTATTTGACGCGAAAGACAAACTTTCGTTTTTGCATCAGACGTTAGATGCAAAACAAAGGCAGGTTTTTTACGCCCCTATCTACTACAAAGGAAAATTTTATTCGTATGCGCATGAAATAACTTATACTGCAACAAAGAATGAGTACGCAATCACGAGTCCCAATATGTATGATAAAGATTGTGATATCATTTTGGAAGATCGGTTGCTGGCAACGTTGCAAGAATGCGGTCTTTCCGATTGGACACCGCAACATATATTTTCTATGGCAACAACCTATACTACCTTTGTTTTGTGTACAAAAGGCGAGGAAACCATAGCAGTTTATCTTTCTGATACCTATATGAACACCTACCATAAAGATTACGATGCCCGTTTCTGCGAACAACGCACCTTTGATAAGGAACAATTTGTTAAAGCCATGTCGGCGTACGATGCGGAAATAAAAAAAGTGATTGAAGCAAACAAAAATAAACCGATCAATCCGGGCGGTGGAGATGGAGCAGAGAACACGGCGACCACCGTTACGGAAGGCGATGCCGGTAAAGACGTTGGTGACACGGTTGATCCGGAAGACGATGCTCCGCAGGCACCGTGGCTGTGGATCGGCATTGTGGGCGGCGCGGTGGCGCTGGTTACGCTCATCCTCGTCTTTGTCCTAAAAAAGAAAAAAGCATAAAAACTGCCCGAGGGACTTTCCCCTCGGGCGTTTTTTGTGCGCTGTCACTTTCCACAAATTTCCGCTTTGCGGCTTGTGAATGTTGCTATATTGCAGCGCCACGTACGGTATGCTATAATGAAATCAAGAGAAAAGATGGTGAGCTCCGTGAAGAGTGAACCTTCGGCAGAATAGCTTTCGCACGCAGCGGTTACGTAAATCAATACTATACTACAAAAACCGCTGATGAAGGCAATGCTGATATGTGGTTTTTATCATACACAAACGTACAATCAAATATCAATTTCTATCATCAAGACAAAAGCAATTGGTATTGGGTAGCATCTGCTAAAATGGTGGCAAGCGTAAGTGTTCCCTCAAATTTGGTTTCACAAAGCTTGGCTGTTTCTGCGGTTAAGGGACATACCGAAAATGTGCTCGGTGATCTGGAAGGAATGAGAAAAGCAGCCAATTATTTCGTAGATGGAAATATAAATAGCACCCATTTTGAAGGTTATGGAGGTCAAATATATTCTGAAGCCTTGATACGAAGGTTTATTAAGTGGAACAAACCGATCATCGTAAGTCTGCAAAGAAGAAACACGAGCGAGGGACACGCAATTGTGTTGAAAGGATATGCATGGTCAGATGCGCAAGGAATGGCAAACTCTCCCGGATTTTATTATTACTATTTTGCTGATCCTGACGAATATAATATGAGTAATCTCCCGCTGGCGTATGATGATTTTGTGGGATGGAATTTGCTTTTTGATAATGAAATGCGGTGGATTGATTCGGTGGTATACAAGACTTCATATTCGAATCAAACTATTGTGGTGTAGAAAGGAGCTTTGTTATGAAAAAGATGCTTTGTATGTTGCTTTGCGTGTTGTTAATTGGTTCTGCAATCTTTCCTTGCTTGGCAACGACAACAGGCGAAGATTATTTTTCTCCGCCTGAGGGCTCGCCAATATACGACGTTGTCAAGGATCTGGAACCGTTCGTTTACAGCATTTTGCTTAAGCAATTTCCTGACATGATGGAAAATTATATTTTGCCTCCCGGAGAAACACTGGATAAAAGCAAACTTTTTATAGATACTGAACACATTTCGGTATTTTACGCGTTGGAAATAGAAAAAATCAGAACGGTGTTGCAGTCGTCGGACATTGCCAAGGAATTAGATGAAAAAAAAGCTCAATTTTATTTTCGCTGTTATTACGATGGCAAGCCGGCGGAGAACTTTTTCTGGACGATAAATCTAAAGACCGAAAAGCCTACCCCGGTAATAAATCCAAAAAATTGGAATAGACTGAGGATGGATAAGAATTTCTTGCTTGCCACAATGAAGAAGATCGGGGCGGAAGAATACAGACCGCTTTTATTGATTAAGTGCGATTATTGGTATTTTGTATTGTCAGAAAAAGATGGACAACGTTATCTTGTCAGCATTCCGACGGAAATTACTCAGGCCAGCAAAGAGATCGAACGTTATGAAGCGTTTGAAAAGCAACAGGCGGCATTGTTTCAAAAAACCGCTTGGACGATGGAAGAGTCTTTGTCCTTTCTTGATGCATTGGAGAAATACCTTGAAGAAACGCCGGAGCTTTCTCCGCCCGGAAGTATTGGTAGCGCTGCGGGAAGTACCGCGAATGAAAGCGATGACAACACTGTAATTGAGCCGCAAACGGAGACGGCGCCCGAAACAGAGAAAGCGCCTGAACCGGAGATGGCACCCGAAACAGAGAAGGCGCCCACTCCTCCGAAGAACACGGCGACCACCGTTACGGAAGGCGATGCCGGTAAAGACGTTGGTGACACGGTTGATCCGGAAGATGATGCTCCGCAGGCACCGTGGCTGTGGATCGGCATTGTGGGCGGCGCGGTGGCGCTGGTTGCGCTCATCCTCGTCTTTGCCCTAAAAAAGAAAAAAGCATAAACCGGGCGGCACTCCGCAGAGATCAACCGGTTTTTGCATATAAATTTTGCACGCCATCTCGTCAAAAGCCTCGGAATACGCCGGTATTCCTACGTTTTTGACTTCACCGCAAACAAAATTTCCTATCCAAAAACTGCCTTTGGCACTTAAAAATGAGATACTTTTTGTCGTAGACAAGAAAAAACACCGCAATAATGCAGACGCATATTGCGGTGTTTTGACGTAGTATAGGGCAAGACAGCCATTTTTGAGCGGATTTATCTCTGCGGAGCGGCGCCCTTGCCCGAGGGACTTTCCCCTCGGGCGTTTTTTGCAAATACGGCAACTTGGCGCGCAAAATTTACTTTTTAATATACGTCGTGGGGCTGACACCCGTCTGGCTGACAAACGCTCTGAAAAATCCGGCATAAGAGGCAAAGCCGCATTGCTCACCGACATCAGCCGGGCTGACCCCCTCCTGCAACAGCGCCCTGGCCAGCAGGATCCGTTTGGTCAGAATATAGGCGTGCACCGTGGAATTGGTCAACGCCTTAAAACGGCGTAACAAATAGTATTTGCTGATAAAAAAACGGTCGGCGATCTCTTCCAGCGTCAGATCACGGGTGAAATTGGCGTTGATATACCGTATGATCTCGCTCATACGATGGTCACTTTGCTGATTGATCTGTCCACGCTCGATCATTTGCGCCAGCTCCAGCAACAGCACCGTCACCAACGCATCCCGCTGCAACAGCCCCGCCTGATCGGAGGGCAATTCCAACAGAGCAATCATCATTTTTTCAAACAGCGGCCGGGATTCCCCCAGCGGCAGCTGACAGCTGCCCATCTCATGAAACACAAAATGCTCGGGCACCCGTTGCAGCAGGCGGCGACAATAAGGCACCGAAAGACTCATTACAAAGCGCTCGTAAGGGGCAGCCTCATCCAGCGTGACCACACGGTGCATCTGCCCCGGCGGAATGATCAGCAGATCGCCCGCCACCATCGTATAGTCGGCATCTTCGATATAGTATTGTATCTCGCCGCCTTTAAAATAATAGATCTCATATTTATCATGAGCGTGAAAGTTGAACGTAGAGTTCTTCTTGGTCACGTTATAGCTCAACGAAAAATGGCAGTCGTTGACATAGGAATGTTTATGCACGGACGCACCTCCTTTAATACAAATCATTATAGAACAATTTTCGCAATAGTTCAAGCAATTTTGTGGATTTACATACTCAAAATTGTTTGTTATACTACACATAAAGGAGGAATCAATATGTCCAAATATATTTTAAGTGCCTTTGCCGACGAGGCGGGCACTACTCTGGAGGAGCAAATTGCCGCTCTGCAGAGAAACAACATCAAATATATGGAGATCCGTTCGGTCAACGGCGTCAACATCTCCGACACGCCGCTGAAAACCGTAGCGGAATACAAACAAGCATTGGATGCCGCCGGCATCCAGGTAATGACCATCGGTTCCCCCATCGGCAAGGTGGGACTGCAGGATGATCTGAACGCACATATTGCCAAGTTTTTACACACACTGGCGGTCGCCCGTATTCTGGGCGCCCGGCGAATCCGTATGTTTTCGCTGTTTACCGACACGCCGGAAGCGGATGAGGAAGCCATATTTGCAACGCTGGAGGAAATGCTGGACATTGCCGAAGGCACCGGCATCACCCTGTATCACGAAAACGAGAAAGGTATTTACGGTGATACTGACGAGCGGGTACTGAATCTGGTGGACGAGTTTGCGGGACGAATGGAATTTATTTTCGATCCGGCCAACTTCATTCAGTGCGGCGTTGCGCCCGCCGATGCCTTCCCCAAGCTGCGGGAGGAGATCGGCTATTTTCACATCAAGGACGCCCTGGCCGAAAGCGGCGAAGTGGTTCCGGCCGGTGCGGGCAACGGAAGCATCGGCCCCATTCTGGAGGATTTTGCCAAGGATCACGAGAGTGTAATGCTGACGGTGGAGCCCCATCTGAAAAGTTTTGCCGGTTTGAAGGATCACACCAGCATGAAAGAAATGCCCACCAACATTTACAAGGACAACAACGAATCCTTTGACGTGGCAGTAGCCGCATTAAAGAGCATTTTAGAAGAAAGAGGTTTAAGCTATGAATAAGTTAAAAGTCGCCATCATTGGTATCGGCAATATGGGTTCCGCCCATGCCAAACACATTCTGGAAGGCAAAGTCAAGGATATGGAACTGGTGGCCGTTTGTGACACCGATCCTGCCAAATTGGAATGGGCAAGTGAAAATCTGCCCGGCGTGGCGCAGTATGCCGACCATCACGTTTTACTGGACGATCACATTTGCGATGCCATCATCATTGCCACGCCCCATTACGATCATCCCGTGATCGCCATTGAGGGCTTTGAGAAAGGCTATCACGTTTTAAGCGAGAAGCCGGCCGGTGTATACACCAAAAAGGTAAGAGAAATGAACGAAGTCGCCGCCAAAAGCGGCAAAACCTTTGCCCTGATGTTTAATCAGCGCACCAATCCGCTGTACCAAAAAGCAAGAAAGATGGTGCAGGACGGCACCATCGGTCAGCCCAAACGTCTTGTTTGGATCATCACCAACTGGTACCGCACCCAAACCTATTATGACAGTGGCGCATGGCGCGCCACCTGGGCCGGCGAAGGCGGCGGCGTACTGCTGAATCAGTGCCCCCACAATCTGGACCTGTGGCAGTGGATCTTCGGTATGCCCAAGAGCATCAATGCCAAATGTACCGTTGGTAAATACCACGATATCGAGGTTGAGGATGACGTAACCATCACCGCCGAATATGAAAACGGCGCCTCCGCCTGCTTCATCACTACCACCGGCGAATTTCCCGGTACCAACCGTCTGGAGATCTCCGGTGACCGCGGCAAAATCGTTATTGAAGGCAAGACGCTTACCTTCTACAAGCTGGAAACGCCGGAACGCGAGGTTTGCTTTACTTCCCAAAAAGGCTTTGACAAAATCCCCTTCACTGTGGAAGAAACGACAGTGGAAGATACCGGCACAGCCCACGTGGGTATTTTGCAAAACTTTACCAATCACATTTTGTACGGTGAAGAGTTGATTTCCGCCGGATATGAAGGTATCAACGGCCTGACCATTTCCAACGCCGCCTTCTTGGCGGACTGGACCGGCAAAGAGATCAGCCTGCCCATAGATGAAGATCTGTTTTACGAAGAACTGCAAAAACGCATCAAGACTTCCAAGCACAAAACCGCCACGGCTCCGTCCGTGATCGAAGATCTGTCCGGCACTTATAACGAAAGATGGAACGGTAAAGCATAATGAAATTCGGTGTTTGTACAAAACCGGAAAATCTGCAAGCCGTGATCGACGCCGGCTATGACTATATTGAACTGGCGCTGCGGAATATCGCAGAATGTACAGACGAGGAGTTTAAGGAGCTGAAAGCGCGACTGGATGCCTCCCCCGTCAAAGCGGAAAGCACCAACGTTTTCTTTTCCTTAGACATACCGCTGGTAGGGCCGCAGGTCGACCTACAGCAGATTCGGGAATACCTCCAACGAGCGTTTCCCCGCGCCGCCGCCCTTGGCATCAAGGTATGCGTGATGGGCAACGGTGGCGCCCGCAACGTCCCCGACGGCTTTGACCGTGCGACAGCGGAGCAACAGCTGGCAGAGATCCTGCGGCTGTGCGGTGAGAGTGCGAAGCAATACGGTATCACCGTGGCGCTGGAGCCGTTGCGGGTGAAAGAGACTAACCTGATCAATACCGTAGCCGAGGGCATTGCCCTATGCCGCAAGGTAGATCATCCGAACGTCAAGGTACAGGCTGACTTCTACCACGTTTTATCCAGCGGCGAAACGTTGGAAGCGATCGAAAATGCGGGAGCGCAACTTGCCCACGTACATCTGGCGGTCACAGACCGCAAAATGCCCGTAAACGAAGAAGGGATCGCCCTCTGTCAAAAATGGGCGGCGGCATTGCGCGCGTGCAATTACGACGGACGCATCAGTCTGGAGGGAAAATTCGGCGATGATTTTGCCGAAACGATCCGTATGGCGTTGCCTAATTTAAAAAGAGTATTTAATAAAGGAGAATAACGTTATGATTATCGGTGCACAACTTTACACCGTCCGGGATGCCTGCAAAGATCCGGCAGCACTGGCGGAAACACTGAAAAGAATTGCCGACATCGGTTACACTGCCGTACAGTTATCCGGCACCTGTGCCGTAGATGCGGAATGGCTGAAGCAAGAACTGGACAAAAATGGGTTGATCTGTCCCCTGTCCCACACCGCAGCTGACCGCATTTTGAATGAGACCGAAACGGTTGCCGCAGAGCACACCGTGTACGGCGCTGACTACGTAGGTCTGGGAATGTACAAATTCAACAAGCCGGAGGATGGCTTCAGCTATGCCGACTTTTTGGAAAAGTACCGTCCTGCCGCCAAAAAGCTGAAAGACCTCGGCAAATACTTTATGTATCACAACCACGCCCTTGAATTTGCCAAAGAGGACGGCAAGCTGATCCTGGCCAAAATTGCCGAGGATTTTCCTGCCGACGAATTAGGCTTTACCCTGGATACCTATTGGGTACAGACAGGCGGCGGTGATCCCGCCTGGTGGTTGCGGCAGCTCAGCGGCCGTGTCCCCTGCATCCATCTCAAGGATTACGCCTTTGACGGCGACAAAAAAATGGCGCCCATCGGCGAAGGCAATCTGAACTGGGACGGCATTTTTGCCGCCGCCCAGGATGCCGGCACCAAATATATGTTCGTGGAGCAGGACTATTGTTACGACGACGACCCCTTTGACTGTCTGCGCCGCAGCTATGAATTCTTGAAATCCAAAGGCTTTAAATAAAGAAAAGAGGTTTTTGCCGATCGGCAAAAACCTCTTTATTTATCCTCCAAAGCCTGCAAGGCGGATCAGCAGGATCCAGGTCAGGCCGTAATAGATCATCACAGCGGACAGATCGTTGAGGGTGGTGATCAGCGGTCCGCTGGCCACGGCGGGATCCACTCCAATGCCTTTAAACAGCAACGGGATCCACGTGCCGGCCGCCGCCGACAGGGTCATGGCGCACCACAGTGCCAATCCCACGCAGCCACCCAAAGAGAGGGCAAACTGCCACGGCGCGCCCTGCAACCATACGGCATACAGTGTCACGATCCCACAGGAAAAGAGCCCCAGCAACAGACCGCCCACAAAGCCGACGCGAATCTCCTTAAGCAACAGCGCCAATCGTTGACGGCGTTGCAGATTTTTATCCGACAGCAGGCGCACCGTTACTGCCAGAGACTGGGTGCCGCCGTTACCGGCCATACCCAATATCAGCGACTGAAAGCACACCACCGCCGACAGCCGTTCAAAAACCGGCGAAAACGCGTCGATCAGCGTAGAGACACCCAATCCCAGCACCAGCAATACTGCCAGCCACGGCAGGCGTTTTTGCAGGCTGTGGCCCAAACGTTCCTGCAATTCCTCACCTTCGGTCAGACCGCCCAAGCGAGCATAGTCCTCCTCCAGCTCATCCTCCAAAATATCCAGCATATCCTCCACGCTGATGACACCCAACAAGCGATGCCCTTCATCCAGCACAGGCAAGGTACCGCCGGCAAAGCATTTGAGCTGTTCAATATTCTCATCAATGGGGCGATCTTCCAATACGAAGGGATAATCTGCATCCAGCAACGTCTCTATAGCCGTACCATCCCGGGCGGTGATCAGCCGTTTCATCTCCATCGCGCCCAGATAACAGCCCTTCTCATCGGTGACGAAGAGCATATCGATATTATCGCACGTCCCGGCGCCATCGATCAGCCGTCGCATCGCCTGCTTTACGGAAAGATGGTGTTCCAGGCGAATATAGCTTTGCGTCACGTACTGACCAAAGCATTCCTCGCGGAAGGGCATAGCGGTAAAAACCATTTCTTTATTTTTCATAAAAATGACCGTCCTTTCTGCGGGCGGCCATTTTAAACGTCTACAAAAGCACGGGCCGTCCGTTTTGTATTAAATTTAGTTTACACCTTTCGGCATCCATGTTTTTGCTCCTTTATTTTATACGCTTTGCTTACAATTCAATCGGCAAAAAGATCATTCATCAGCGCCTGCACGGTCGCCTCTCTTTTTTGCCGTTCGGCGGGGTCGATGGTAATGTTGACCACGTCACCCTCGCGCCCCTCCGGTACGAGTACACGGGGCAGCTGCGCCATCCTACCGTCCGACAGTTCCACCACGGCAAACTCACCCTCCAGGCGATCAATAATCACTTTCATATCCTCTTCCTCCTATCCCGCCAGCGGATCGCAGGTGCCGCACGGCGTATATCCCTCTGCCAACAGTTGCTCTGCGGTTTTTTTACTGTATTGTTTATTTTTATCCTTGATCTTTTTCACCGCCGAGCAATCGTGGCAATGGATCTTTTTGGAAGAAACGTTGAGCACCCATTGGGGTTGTGCCGACGGCTTGGTCTGCGGTGACGGTGCGGCAGGGGCGTTTTCCATTTCGATGCTCTTGCCGTCACTGCGGGCAACGATACTGCCCAACTCATCCGTACGGTAAACGCTTGCTCCTGCGTTGGTCCAACGCTCGAGAATTTCGTCCTTGGGCAGACCGTAAGAATTATCCTTCCCCACCGATACGACGGCATAACGGGCGCCCACCCGTTTGACAAAGGCGACAGAGGAGGAGGTTTTTGAGCCGTGATGTCCCACGCGGATATATTCCGCCGCCACATCCTGCATTTGCTCCTCGTTTTCCGTCTCGGCATCCCCCATAATCAAAAACCGTTGTGTACCGTAGGTGATCTTGACCACGGCGGAATAAAGATTCATTTCGTCCCCGTAATCCTCCTCTACGGGGGAAAGCAGTTGTACCTTCCAATCTGCCGAGGACACAATCTGTTTCCCGGCCAGCGCCGTTTGAATGGTTAATCCCTTTGCCTTAACGGTTTTCAGCAGTTTTTCAAAGGTGGCGGTGGTGCTGGCCTTTTTGGGCATCCAAACCTGTCCCACCTCAAAATTTTCCAGCACCTCGGCAAGGCCGCCGATATGATCACTGTGGGGATGGGAGCCGATCAAATAATCAATTTTTGTATAGTTGAGCGCCTTGATATATTCACACACCACTGCGCCGTAATCCCGTTCCCCTGCATCAATGAGCATACATTGTCCGTCGGGAAATTCGACAAAGGTGGCGTCCCCCTGTCCCACGTCGATAGCGTGCAGACGCAACAGCGGCGTCTCCGCCTCGGGGGCGGGCGGTGCCTCCGCCTCCTCGGGTGCGCAGGCGCAAAAGCACATAAGCAAGCACAGCAACAAAGCTGTCAATCTTAGTTTTTTCATAATTCCTCCAAAAAAGAAAACCGACAGAGGTTGCTCTGTCGGTTTATAAAAAAGCTACGCTTAGGCGGATACGGTAGGATCGGCAACGGTACCAACGGCATTGGGATCGGTACCGACATTGGGATCGGCAACGGTGCCGGCGCCTTCTGCCGCAGGTGTAATTCCCAGCATTTCGCCAACCATTGCAGAGGCGTATGCATTGTAGATCCAGGAGGCAGCAATCGAAACGATGGTCAGGATCACGCCGACCATGGCCAGATTGGTGCGATAACCGTTGGATTTACCAAAGCCGATGAAGGCCAGCACGAACAACAGCAAGCTGACGACAACGTTGACACCGGGTACGATTACAAAAATCAAGGAGAGCAGACCGGCCACGAAGGCAGTGGTTGCCCATCTCTTACCACTACGTGCCGCAAGGACCTCGGGAGGCAAAGCGTTCTTATCGGGGTTGGCCGCACCATCCCGCTTGGCCTTGATAGCCAACAACATTGCACGCATTTCTTCCTCAGAGGCGTTCTGAATACGCTCCTCAAAAGAAATTGTGGGTTCAAAAGTCTCCAGTTTTTTAGCGCCTTTTACGATAAAACCGCATTTTTTACAAACGACTGCATTGTCTTTCAGTTTTGCGCCGCATCTTAAACACTCCATGGAAATGTCTCCTTTCGTGGCACGTGTACACGTATATATAATTATTATAAAGATTCTACCGTTATTTGTCAACCTTTGTTTGCAGTTTTTTCTAAAAAGTGAATCATTTGTTAAAAATTCCCTTTTCGGTTGAAAAGAAAAAGGCTTTCTGCTATACTCTTTATAGGTGAGATTATGAAAACAAAACGAAAATATGACGTAAAACGCATTATTTGGTTTACGGTGCTGATCACGCTGATTTTTTCTATCGGTTTTATCGTGGCGCGGATGCTGTTTACCCCGCAAAACGAGACCGAGCACAGCGACCATTCCCTGATGCTGGTGCAATGTGTATTGGGCATCGTGGTGTTGTTCGTGCCCGATTTGATCCAGCACCGCTTTTCTTGTCAGCTTCCCGGTATCCTGACCGTATTGTATTACATCTTTTTATACTGTGCCATTTATTTGGGGGAGGTACGCAGTTTTTATTATCTCATCCCCTTCTGGGACAGTATTCTGCACGGTTTCAGCGCCGGTATGCTGGGCGTATTCGGTTTTTGGTTGGTAGAACTGCTAAATCAAAATGAAAATATCCGGGTACGACTGTCCCCCGTTTTTCTGTCCCTCTTTGCCTTTTGCTTTGCACTGACGGTGGGCGCCCTTTGGGAGATCTACGAATTTATGGGGGATGCCTTGCTGGGTCTGAATATGCAAAAATACCGTCTGGCCGACGGCGTACAGCTGGTGGGACACGAAGCATTGAGTGACACCATGAAGGACATTATCATCGACGGAATCGGCGCGTTGATCATCTCCCTATTGGGGCTGGTCATCAACGTCCGCAAAAAACAAAAAGGAGAAAAGGATGAAATATAAGGATATTATTTTTGATTGCTCGGACACCTTACTGCGGTTAGGGTCCATTGATCTGATGGCCCGTCTGTGCGGCGGTGACCGCCAATACGGAGAAGAGCTGCATTACCGCATCTTCACCTCCCCTGCCTGGCACGATTATGACCGGGGTTACATTGATTTTGACACGCTGGAGACACGGGTACTGCCCATGCTGAATGAAGAAGAACAAGCGATCGCCAAAACCTATTTACGCCAATGGATGGAGACCTACACCGTCATTGACGGCATACCGGAACTGCTGCAGCAGCTAAAGAATGCGGGATGTCGGCTGTATCTGCTGAGCGACTTCCCTGATTGCTTTGAAACGTTATGGAATCGTTATCCCGACATTTTCTCCCTTTTCGATGGCAGAGTGATCTCCTACGAAGTGGGACATCGAAAGGCAGACCGTGGTCTGTTTACGGCGTTACTGGAAAAATATCAGCTGCGCCCCGAGGCCTGCTTTTTCGCCGACGATGCCCCCATCAACGTGCAAATAGCAGAGGAGCTGGGAATTCACAGCCATCTGTTTACCGACGTAGATACGTTACGGCAAGCCTTATTCGCATAAAAAAATCCCACAGAACCGCGGTTCTGTGGGATTTTTTATTTTATTTAGTCCAGAATGTATACGTACATGGTACGTCTGCCGAACTGGGTGCAGGCGCCGGCACTGTTGAGGAACAGGTCAACACGGTTGCCCTTAATGGCGCCGCCGGTGTCACCGGCCCAGCAATAGCCGTATACGTACGAGCCGTCGGGAGAGCAGATATACAGCTTACTGCCCAGCGGAATAACTCTGGGGTCGACCGCTACGGTACCGTAGCAGGGTACCTTGCCCAATGCAGTGATCGAGCCGCCGTCCTCACTGGCGTGATAGGCGGTTGCGGTAACGGTCAGGCGGCGGGCGCCGCTGAGATCGACCTTTGTATTATTCTTGGAAGAATTTTTATTAGAAGTGGTTTTATTGGAGGTGGTAGCCGCCGGCTTTTTCACCTCTTTTTTCTTGGTACCGATAAGGGTAATCTCGGTCTGGGCCTCTTTGGTGATCACGGTATCGGTCAGCGTGCGGGAAACGATCTCGCCGTCCTCGTATACCACGCTGTAGGTCAGGGTCTTGACGCCGTTAATACCCTTCTGCTTGATCTTTTTCTCACCCTCATACAGAGTGTTGGTCTTTTCAGTCTTTTTATCAAAGGCGATGGTTTCGGTCTTGGTCTCGGTCTTGGTCTCGCGGCGGGTAACGGTAACGACCGTATCAGCGCTGACGACAGCATTGGCGCCGGCAGACAACTTATCTTCCTTTGTATAAGAAACACCGGCGGTCTTGAGCACGTCGCCAACCGTGGCGCCCTTGGTGGTCATCACGGTGATGATGTGATCGTCGGCCTTCACGGTAACGGGAAAAGCACGGTCGATCTGCAAAGCAATTTCCTGCTTGTTAACGGTCATTGCCACCTTATCGTCGGCAGAAACGGTAACACCTGCAGCCTCCAGCAAAGCATCACGTTCGTTCTTAATAGTAGTAAAGGAAGCAATTTCCTTACCGTCCTCTACAATCGTAACGAAGTTAAGTTGCAATACAACAAAGCTGGTCAGCAAGCACAGCAGGGTGACAGCCGCGCATACGGCGGTCAACACTTTACCCAGGCGTGTGGCAAACACACGGCCGAAACGGGTTGCAAGCTTTTTCTTAAACATAATAAATCTCCTTAAATATCAGGCGCACACAACGGGCGCATATATTACATAGTATATTCAGATTTGCAAGAAAATATTTACAGCGAATTGCAAAAGGTTACAAATCTGTTACAGATTATAACACGCATATACGCAAATTGCAACCCCGTTTCCCACAACTTTGTTTATTTTGTACAATTTTGCTTGATATTTTGGAACAAATATAGTGCATTTAACATAAAAGGTTACAAAAAAATCGATTTCAAAATGGTTACAAAATATTACAATTTTTGAAAAGTAAAAATGCTTGCATCACCTTTACACCCCCCAAATCCTGCTTTTTTCAAAAATTGTAACAAATTGGTAAAAAATGGCGCATCCCTTGTAGCACAAGGGATGCGCCTGTAAAGTATTTGTCTTGTTTTGTCAAAAAACGGCCGTAAGGCATCACCTTTACACAATCGTATGCGAGGTTTACGGCACGGAAATGACAAACTGATTGTCTTTTTCCTTGCCAAGCTGCAACGAATAGACATTGCCGTCGATCATTACCTCATAATCACCGTAAAAGCCGCAAAAGTCTGCCGCACCCGTCTCATCGGTGATGACATCCACGTCGGTATGCCAGCGACGGTGAATCAGTTCCTCCAACCGTTCAAAAGCAGGCTTTTTGCTCATATCAAAGCGTAGCAGGCCGCCATAGCGTACGTTTTCTCCGGCGGTCATATCCCCCTGCGCCGTGCCAAAGGCATAACCGTCGGGCAAATTCCAATAAATGATCTGCTCCACACCGGGATGCGAAAACCACAGCGAATACATATACTCCACAAGATCCGCCTGGATCGCCTCATCCTCTGCATCGGTGCTGTAAGCAGGAATGGTGATCTCGGTCACCTGCAGAGGTAATCCGAAATCGCTGTAGCGATCCAGCACACGGAACAGCCGATCGGGATTATACAGATAGACAGACCGTTCTGCCTCCATCTGCCGCTGGGAGGGCAGATGACACTGAATACCCACGGCATCAATACGGCGACCGTTACCAAGTAACCGTTCGATCTGCAGATAATACAGCGACATATTCTCAAAAAAGTCGCCATAAACTTGACGGGTGCCCTCATTGATGGACAGATGGTTATCGGGGAAGTATTCCTCCGCCTTGGCAAAGCACCAATCCATAAAGTCGTCTGAGCGGTAAAAGGCCGTTTTTCCTGCCGCCCATTGCATTTCGTTGGTCACTTCGATGCAGGGAATTCGGTGGGCATACCGCTCTGAGATCTCCCGATAGCGGCGCTCCAGCTCCCGCTTGCAGGTTTCAACGTCCGCCTCTGCCAGCCAATCGGGAAAGAAATGATCATAGGCCAGGGCGTGCTCACGGGGTTCGATACCGTTTTGCTCACAGTACTCCATACACAAGTCGATGGACGGACGGCGATACAGTCTCGGCGCATCCCGATCATAGCGGTGTTTCCCCTTTTCCGGCTCGGTGGAGTCCCAATAAAAGGGCAACGTCGCCATATTGAACAGACGGGCAAACTTCTCTTTATAGATCCGATTTTTCTCCTCCGTCTCAAATTCATCAAGCATAAACAGATTACAACCGAAGCGAAATTCATGGCTCTTTTGCCGCAGTTGCAAGCGGGCGCCGGGAATCGGTTTTCCTTGCGCATCCACCACGCTGATGCGTCCGTTTCCTCGACGGTGCTGACGAATGCCCTCCTCTACACGATTGCCCTCCACAGCAAAATATTGCCTGAATTTTTCAAGAAGTTTTCTGCGTTCACTCATAAAAAGACCTCCTTTATTTTCATTTTACACCGATTTTCGAAACAAATAAACCAATAAAACAACCGAAAAGACTTGATTTTCGGCACAGTTTTGATACAATGGCCTTGAGGTGAGTATTGAGAATGCAAACAGAACTGTTGGAAGTGATGCGTTATACCCCTAAAAACAAAACGGCCTTCACCCACGGACGTACCTTTTATGCCCTGTCCTTTCGTCTGTCCGGCCAAGGGCGGCTGACGACAGCCATCCAAACGGTAACGGCAAAGGAAAAGGATCTGGCATTATTTCCAAGAGGGTTATCCTACGAGCACGCCGCCAAAGACGAGGACATCATCGTCTTTCATTTTAATATATACGACAAACCGTTTTCGGATCTGCGTGTCTACACCCCTGCCGACGCAGACGCCTATCAGGCGTTGTTTACGGAGGCGCTGGCGATTTGGGAGCAAAAGGAGACGGGGTATCTATACAAAGCGCAAGCCATCTTTTACCGCATTTTGGCGCTGATGGAGCGAGATGGATTTCTACATCAAGTACAGCGAGATCCACTGATGGCGGAATGCAAGTCCTACATCGAGGCACATTACGGAGACACAGACCTGACCATCGCCGCGCTGGCCAAACGATTCGGCTACAGTGAAACTTATCTGCGCCGACGGTTTGCCGCCGCCTACGGATGCGCCCCCAAGGAATATTTATGCCGCCACCGCCTGCGGCAAGCAGCCGCACTGCTACAATCAAACTATTATACGCACGCCGAAATTGCCGAAAAATGCGGCTATAAAGAGGTCAAATACTTCCGCTGGGCCTTTAAGGCGCATTTTGGCAAAACCATTACAGAGTTCCTTAAAAGCCTCGATTCCCAAAGCGTTTAGTGTGTAAAGCTATTTTACATTACATAGAAAAAGCCGCCCCACAGCAATGCTGTGGGGCGGCTTTTAATCATAACCAACAAAAATGGATGGTATCTACAAAAAAAGAAGGATTTTTACCGTTCTATGCCGTTCATATATACGGTTTTGGCGCCGAGCAAACGGGCGTCCTCCGGCACGTGAGAGATGAGGAGCACCGGTTTACCGCGGCCAATATACTCACGGCGAATCAAATCTGCCAGCAGTTGTTTATTTTCCGCATCCAGACCGTTGAACGGCTCGTCCAACAGCAGGGCATCTCCACCGTAGGCAATGGCGCGCACCAGCGCTACACGACGGCACATACCGCCACTCAAAGAGGCGGGTCGACGATCGGCCACCTCGGCCAAGCCCACCGCCGTCAGCAGTTCGTCCGCCAGCGGATACCGCTCCTTTTCCAGCGCCAAACGCACGTTACGGCGAACGCTCATCCACGGCAGCAGGCGATCCTCCTGAAACACCACTGAAAGGCGCTCGGGACGGGTCACCTTGCCCGTATCGGCCGTTTCCAGCCCCAACAACAGACGCAGTACCGTGGTCTTACCACAGCCCGACGGCCCCGCAAGACAGATACAGCCCTCGGAGAGTTGCAGAGAAAAGTCCTGCAACACCGGCTGTTGTCCGTAAGAGAAGGTAACGTTTTCCAGTTTGATCATCCGGCCGCCTCCTTTCCCATCAGGCGGTCACACAGCAGCCGCAATAAAACCTCAAATATCAAACTGAGCAGTACCACCGTCAGCGTGATGGCAAACAGCTGGTCATACTCCAAACTGCTTTTGGCCTGTTGCATCTGAAAGCCGAGAGAGAGGTCGGGGGCGCTGATAACTTCCGCCGCAACGCCCGCCTTCCATCCCAGACCCAACGCATTAACGCAGGTGGTGATCAATCCCGGCATCGCCGAAGGGAGGCGGATCAACAGTAGTTCCTTACCCTTACCTACGGCGTACACCTTGCCCAGCTCCAGCAGTTTTTTATCCGTGCCCAGCAGACCGTCGTGCATACTTTGCCACACCGTCGGCATCACCATCAGCAGGCAAATAAACACCGGAATACGATCCACGTGCAGAAACACAAATACCAAAATGATAAACGATACTACCGGCACCGCACGGATCATTTTCATAAGTGGCGAAAGCAACGCATAGCAAACGCGGGAATAAGCCGTCAGCACGCCCAACAGAGCGCCGCACAGCACGCCCCACGCAAAGCCTTCAAAGATCCGCAGCAGGGTGCGCCATACCGCCGCGCCGAATTCGGCGTCTCCGACCAGTGTGACCCATTTTGCCAGCACCCGTTCCGGCCCCGGCAAAAAGATCTGCAGGCTGTCGCCCACCAGCAGGCTGGCCGCTTTCCAGATCAACAGCCAAAACAGCAGGACCCCCAAAAATTTTAAAATTTTCAGTATCGCTTGCTTATACACCATAATAGAAATCGTCACCGGGCAATTTACCGCCGATGGAGGTGGGATCGGCATCAAACAATACCTCAAAATATCCGGCGATATCTTCCTTCATTTCCTTACCTGCCACATAGGTCAGGCGAGCGTTGGGAATGCAGGCGGTGGCAATTTTCGCCTTGGGAATGATCTTGCCCTCCTCGCACATTACGCCTGCCTCCTCGGGATTGGCGTTGGCGTATTCAATGCTGGCCTTGTATTCCTCCAGGAATTTTTCAACCGCGTCGGGGTTTTCCTGAACGTAGCTGTCCCGTGCGATCACGCACCCCATCATCAGCTTGCTGTCCGAAACCTTATCCCACTCGTCGGTCAGATTGATGGCGCGGCGCAAAGTGTTTTTCTGGGTGACGGCGGCGGTCGCCTTGGGCTCGGGCAGGATGGCAAAGTCCGTTTTGCCGCCGACCAAAGCAGTGGTGACCTCATCGGGCGTCGTGAATACGACGGTTACGTCCTTGGCAGGATCGAGGCCGTTTTTATTCAGGATATAGTTTACGATATATTCGGGGTTTTGTCCCTTACCGGTGGCGTATACGGTCTTACCCTTCAAATCGGCAATAGATTTTACGGTTTCACCGTTTTCCAGCAGGGTCAGCGCGCCAAAGGTATTGACCGCCAGCATTCTGATCTTGCCCTCGGTCTTGTTGTACGCCTTTACAGCCACGTTGGTGGGAACGGCGGCAATATTGATATCACCGGAGATAACCTTACCCAAAAAGGCATCTGCCGTCTCGCCAACGGTGAAGGTATAACGGTTTGCCGTCGTACCGTCAGCCGCATCGCTCATCAATTTGGCCATACCGATGCCGGTGGGACCGGCCATACAGGCAACACTCATATCCACAGCCACATATTCCGGCTCTTTTTCTGTCGGGGCGGCAGGCTGTTTTTCACAGGCGCACAGGCTGAGGCCCAGCACGAGTACAAGTAAAATACTGACGATCTTGATTACTTTTTTCATTGTTTTGTCTCCTTTATACAATGGTAAATTGATTCTTTTTGCGGTGGATCAAACCACCCTGTTCTAAGCTGTCCAGACTGCGGTACAGGCTGCTGCGGCTCATTTTCAGCCGTCGCGCCAGCTCCGCCATGCCGTAGTTCAGCTGCAGGACGCCCTCCTCATCGCTTTGGGAGCATAAAAACTCGTAGAGTTTGTGCACCGTATCTCCCGCCGCAAAAGCGTCCATACGGCGGTTTAAAAAGCGAATCCGATCGGATAGATAGGTAATGTAGTTGATGGCCACCTGCGGATGGACGCGCATCACCGCTTGCAACGTTTCTTCACTTAAATACCGTACCGTACACGTTGCGGTAGCAAGTACACTGCTACGGCCTTTCCAATCGCCGAAGACACCGGCCGCCCCAAAAATCTCCCCCGAAGAAAGCGCGCGCACCGTAACACTGATGCCGCTTTCCGTCAAGCGAGTAATGCGAGCCGCCCCACGCTCCAGCAGGCCGAGACTACCGACACGATATAATTCTTCTCCCCTGCTAAAAGTCTCTGCAGGAGAAAATTCGGCAATCAGCGCCTCACGCTCTTGCGCCGTAAGGTTTGCAAGCAAAAAACATTCCAATCTCATCTCACCTCCGCAAACTGTCCCATTTGGGACACTTTTCGAGTATATTATAAACGATTCTTTTTCAAATTGCAACCCTTATTGATAAAAAATATCAAAAGCAAAGCGATCGACCGTACCAAAGGTACAGCCGACCGCTTTCATCTAAGATCATACATATAAAACGATTGATAAAATCAATGATTACCAAGTTCGATTTGGCAAGTGGCCCAGCCGGCGGTTTCGTATCCGTCAAAACGGGGCCAAACCTTCCGCAACAACGTAGCGGCGGCAGGTGAGGCAAACACGCCCTTAAAGATTACGTCCCGATTCTCCGGCTTACACAGTTCGGCGCAATCAAAAAGGAACGCTCCACCCTTGGACAGGGTGTGCCAGGTGGTTTCCATCACACCCAGCGCATTGTGTTTACGAACGGTATCAATATTGACCTTGACGTTTTCGCAGCGCTCCCAGGGGCAACACAGCACGTCAAAACCACGTTCCATAAAGTAAGGCGTGGTAACAAGGGTTCCCTCTTTCTTATGATACTGCCAATCAGCAATGATCGTCCGTTTGTCAAGAGCTGAAAGCACCTTGTCGGCAATGCGCTGATCGTGACAGTTGCAAGAGTATTCCGCCTTCGTGGTGCCCAGTGTTTCGTGGCTGATAAACATATCACCCCAAATGATCGGGCGGCGTCCCTCGGCAAGAACCTCGCCGGTGATACGGCACAAAAAGGCGGTCAGGGAATCGGCCAGGGCATAATCGGTGCCGTAAAGATAGCACTCATCCACACCCAGATGGAAATACTCGCAATCGCCAAACACCTCGTACAGTTCGGCTCTGATATTTTTTAACAGCTGCAGAACAGTCTCGCTTTGGATATTCCAGTTCCAACCGTCCTCGCCGAAATAGGGGGCCAGAGCAGGATTTTGATCCAATACCACGTGTTTACCACTAATCATACGGACGCCGGAGGCGTGGCCCAGATGATTAAACATAGGGACCGGCTCCATTCCGAGCAGACGAATCAAAGAAACAAGTTCTTTTGCCTGCTCTTTGGTAAAGGCCATGGGCCAGCCAAGCTCCTTCATACAATCATATTGCAACATTCCCCAAAACTCAAGAATAATATGAGTGTAGTGCAAAGCGCCGCACAGGCGGATCATCTTTTGCATAAAGTCAAAGGTGGTTTCAGGGAAGATACAAAAATGAGCCATACGCACGCTGATATCCTCCGTGTCAAAAAAGACGCCTGTTTCAAGATACGGCGCGGCCGCCTCGGGCGAATCACATTTGATCCGCCGCATCAGCGCAAAGATACCTTGCATCAAGTCACCATCGGTATGAGCAGATACAGCGATGCCGTCCTCCCCTACGTAGACAGCGTATTGTTTACCCTCCGGGATTTCCACGGGACAAGCCGCGCCAATGACGAACGCAGTATCAGCGGCAGGTAAAAGGGTCACAAAACTTTTCGTATAGGTAAATCCTTGCCACAGCTCCCGCAGTACGTCGCTGCACAGCTCGGCAGAGCAGATCGCCGTCGTTTCCGGCTCGATATAATAACGTTTCATAACAACCTCCATGCGTGTGGTTTACAGTTTGACCGGCTGACCGGTGGCCATACTCTCGTATACGGCATTCATAGCCTTGATCGTATTCTGATGCCAACGAAGATTGATCTTGGGTGTGCGATGCAGACGGATATTATCCACAAACTCGTCGATCAGTCCCACCCACTCGTCAAAATAGGTATACTGTACGGTGTAACGGTCATTGGGGGCGCCGTTGTGATATACGTTGGGACCAAAGCAATCGGTGAGCAAGGTACCTTTCTCGCCGTGCACGGTGAGATTGACCTCCATACGCTTGGGGAAGATTTCCCAGCCGGGGCCGGGTACGGGCAATTTTTCCTCCGTTTTGGCCCAGGAGGGATCCAGTGAAAAGATGACGCCGTTTTTCATTTTACCGATGACCGCCATCATATCCTCCACTTCCAGTTCCTCACGGATATTGGGGGCGACCTGCGCAAAAATGGTATCAAATTCCGAACCGGTGATCTCACGGATCAGATCAAAAATATGGGGATGGTCACACAAGGCGCCGCCGCGGAAACGGTGATCACCCTCGGCAATGGGAACGCGCTTACCATAGCTTTCCTCCGGCACGCCCTGCCAAGGAAAGGCCCACACCGGCGAAAGGGTCACGTTGGTGGCGTTAAAAGCGGCAATTTCGCCCAGCTTGTCGCCCGCGAGCAGTTCTTTGGTGCGAACGACAACGGGATTGTAGTGCAGTTCCAACTCGACCTGGCAGGTGATATCCGCCTCCTCGGTCAAACGGATCATTTCATCATACTCCTCCATATCAAAGGAAGGAATCTTCATGGACAGGATATGAATACCGCGACGGGCGCACAGCTTCATCTGCTCAAGGTGCTTGGCATTGGCAGAGGCGATCACCACCGCCTCGATCTCGGGATGGGCGTCCAGCATTGCCTCGTCACTATCATAGCAAGGGATGCCCTCCACCTGCCGCTGAAAGACCTCTTTAACCGTGTCGTTTTCGGTGGAAACGGCGATCCACTCCAATTTGGGATTGTCCCGCAAAACCTGATAATATTTACGGGTATGACCATGAGTCATGGACATCATTGCAATTTTGATCGGTTTCATTTATACATCCACCCTTTCGCAGTTATTCATAGACTTCCGGGCGCAGGCAACAAAGTGCTCCAGCGTTTGCTCCGCCGCCAAAGCAGATGTAAAGTCATTCTGCTTTGCAGCCTCGAATGCGGCACGTACGATCGCGATCTCATCCATAGAAAGGCCATAGAGTTCAAAGTCCACGTCAGTATATTCCTCGTGGCGCTCGCCCAACAAATAAATGGAACTTTGCATATACTGGGTGTCCACCACCTTATCGCAAGCGGCGCCGCGGGTGGAGGCGATTTCATGTTTATCCACGGGGCGCTCCCCTGCCGGCAGTGTGGCCGCCAGCTCGATGGTGCAAACAACGTCATTTTCCAGTTTGAGTACCGCATTCATACAATCCGCACCGGCAAATACCATCACCGACACGATCTCGCAATCCATCACAAATCTGCAAATATCCGCCTCTCTGGCAAGCAGAGCCATCAGGTCAGTGCCTTTGGCGGCGGTGTTGGCCACACGAATGACACTGGGGCTCCCCAGTGTGCCGTTGGTCACGCACAGCTTTAGCTCTGTAAATCTTCTCTCTGCTCTCCAAGGCATCAGCGGCACCACCGTACCGTCGATGGAGGCGTGAGTAGCATCCAACAATTCAACGGATCTGTTGACGGCGTATTTATCCAGCAACAGCTCCAGTTTTTTCTGCAATTGAAGCATTGTTTCTTTCCTCCTTACAGCATTTTAATGCGCGGTCTGTATTTTTCAAGATATTTTGCATTCTTTTCATCACCGCCGGGGGTATTGGCCGAGGACCATACCGGCGGGGTCAGGCCCCGTTCGATGCACTGACGCACCGTTTCGATTTCCAGAAGATGCGCAATGTAAAAATCAACGATATTGGAAACCGGCGCAATGGGGGTATCCAGACCGGGCACGTTGACCACCGCATCCCCTACGGGATTGAAATCCTCGATCTTAACGTCGGCATAATCATACAGATTGGTCTTGTTAGGATGACGGATAAAGTGATCGGCGGGCATTTCCTCCTGCCAGGCGGCAGAGGAAACGGCGATGATCTTCACTCCCCGCTTTTTGGCCTCCATACAGGCGTCGATGGTAGCGGGATTGATACCGATATTGTGGAAGATGATCAACACGTCGTCCTGCTTGAGATCATAATATTTGATGATGGAGGCGCCGTAATTTACGGTACGCTCCAACTCCAGATATTTCAACGCCTGATTGAACACGCTGAGTCCCGTTTCCATACACGGATTGATACAGGCCAGGCCGCCGGCGCGGAAAAACATCTCACCTACCGGCAGGGTGGTATGACCGCCGCCGCCGTAAACGTGGATCAAACGATCCTGCTCGATGGCATCCGCCATCAGTTTGGCCGCCGCCTTGATATTTTCCTCCTGGGTGGCGTTGACCTTCTCCAGATTTTCAACTATTGCCTTATAATAACCGAAATCGTTCATTTATTTATCCTCTTTATTCAAAACTCTGTTATAGTTTTCACCGATCTTATCCCACAGCTTGATGGCATTGGGGGCAGCAACAACGGTACCGTAGCCGCCACGATAGGTCCAGGTGCCCAAACGGTCGACTCCCTCTGCAACGTACATATCTACGTACTCGTCCACCTGTTCCCATCTCTCGGGATCCTTATTGTAACCCATCAACCATCTTTCGCTCTCCTTGCCGTATTTTTTGGCAACAGCAACGGTACGCTTGGTAATATCCTCCACAAAGCTACGGGGCAGATTCCAGGCGCAGATGGTGGTGGAGAAAACGTCAAAGTAAGGGCAAGCGGCAACCATATCCCAATTGTCATAGCCACGCAATTCGGTAACGTAATAGGAATTCATCGTGGCGTGTACACAGCAGGTGATCTCCAGCTCCGGATTGTACTCCTTAAGCGCCTTGGAGGTGATCTCCAGCGTTTTGAGCGCCTCTCTCCAACGGAAGTTTTTCACGTCATCGTTCATAAACTTGGGCATCTCATAGCCATAGTACTCTTCAAATTTTTTCATACATTCGGGGCAACGGCAGGACCAATCGTCGCCGGCGCCGCCGGTAATGGAAGCGTAAGCCTTGGGATAACCGTAATGAGGCTCGTCCCAGAAAAAGCCGTCCACCTCGGTATTTCTGGCCAGTTTCATACACAGACCGGTAAAATAGTCGCGGAAGGCATTGGTGTTAAAGCAGGCGTGATTGAGCACCTCACCGGTATAAGCGCTTACCTGACGGTGATGGATGTTGTTTTGCAGGAACAGAGAAACCTGCTCGCCGCCAAAGTATTTGCCGACACCCCAAGTGTCCGCCAGGACACGCAGGCCCAATTTGTGCGCAGTCTTTACAATCTCGTTGATATTGGGAAACCAGAAATCCATATCAAACTCGGTAATGGCCAAAATGACGGTGTCACAACCGTGCTCCTTCATCTCGATAAAATCCTTTTCAGCGTGCTCAACGTAATTAAAGCCGTAATAGCTGATGGCGGTATGCTTGATCATTGCAAAACTCTCCTTATAATTTATAATTATTAATTTCAGTATAGCACCACGGCCCAACGCTGACCATACAATTTTCGGTACAAAATTTATAATTTTCGCAACAAATCAATTGACACGCCGCCCACAGCCGGATATACTGAAAGCAGGAGGTGTAGACATGTTTTTCAGTGATAAAGCCATACGCGCCAGCATCATCAGCGTACTGGAACTTTCCTGGGCGCAACAGAATCTGCAATCCGGCGACCGCCCCTTTCACGCCCTGTCGTTTCGCATCCATGGCGACAGCCGTTTGATTACCGACACCCAGCAGGTAACGGCGGAAACGGGAGATATTCTGCTGGTCCCTGCCGATTACCCGTATCATCAGATCTCCGGTGGTGAGGAACTGATCGTTATCCATTTTTCCTGTGATACACCCTTGCCGCCGAAAATTATAAAATTCGCCCCCAAAGACGCCGCTTATTACGAAGGGAAATTCCGTGACCTGTTGTCCGCCTGGAACAAGCGGGGGCCCGGTTATCAATACGAATGCGCCTCCATCTTCGAGCGGATCATGTTTAAGATCGAGCAGGAGGCCGCCACCGGCGAGGAAGATCCCCTGCGGGAAATTATGGACTATATTTCCGATCACTTTACCGACCGCGACCTGTCCCTGGAGGAGATCGCCCGCCGCAACGGTATGTCCGGTGCCTATCTGCGGCGGCTGTTTTCAGCACGCCTCGGCATCTCCCCTATTCGATATATTCAAAACAGTCGCTTACGCCTGGCAAAGGCGCTGTTACAGACGGAATACTACACCATCGAACAGGTAGCCGAGGCCTGCGGTTTTGCCAACGTTTACTATTTTTCAAATTTTATTAAAAAAGAAACGGGTCTTTCCCCCAGCAAACTGCGAACAAAATCATAACGGCCGGTAGTTACGATTCATCGATCAAACTTTTTAAAAACCAAGCGACATTCGCATAGTTTTCGTTTTACAAAAAGAAAAAACAAACAAGAAAATAGGTGTTGTTCTTATCGGAAAATTTGTAATCATACCTGTTTCTGTTAAGAACCAGCATTGTATTTGTATGCACAAATTCAGTTGGGCAGTAGCCCAAACCCACAGAGCAACAAAAAAGAGAAGATTCGTATATTAACGAGTCTTCTCTTTCTTTTTGTCTGTTAAGTGATATGCTGACTAAAGTCAGCGTGATATTTTCTTTTGAAAAACCCTCGCCTGTGGCGAGATATTTCCAAAAGAAAGTGATATTGAAGCTTTGCGGCTACAGTGATATTCTATTCGCCCATAAACTTGCGAAGCAAATATCACTCGGCGTAAGCCGAATAACACTGCGTAGCAATAGAACTCGCCGCAGGCGAATAGAACTGGCGTGATACTCCGTTAAGAGTATCACGCCAACTTCTCA
>JAZQDW010000070.1:0-9510 GCA_045546995.1 Eubacteriales bacterium | reverse complement strand
TAAGCAGCGGAGGAGTATCCGAACCCGATTTTGACGGGCCGATTTTCACCTCAGCTGTGTTAAAATACTCGCCAATACACAAAGTATTGGCTGCGTTTTATGCCTTGCCGATGCAAAAATCGGCTCCGGCAAAATTCTGCGGCCTGAAAGCGCAGAATTTTAAGAGATTTTTGGTGCAGAGGAGGAGGCAAGGCTGACGCCTGCCGACGACGATAATCCAAAAAGCACCGAAATTATGCACTTTCAGGCGTGTTCGGATGCTCCTCCACTGCTTAACTATTATAATCATCCCGGGGCGATTTGTCAAGAAAAGACGTTCTGCAAGTTTTGACAAGGCGCCCTTTTTCAATATAAAGATACTGTTAATTTTATGAGGGGAATGTTGCTTTTTGACGAAAAAAGTGATATGATAGGCAGTATGAAAAAAGTGATTACTACAAGCGCATATTGTAAGGCAACGTTTGGTCAAAAGCTGTATAAGCTGACCCTTTCTGCCGCCACCTCCTGCCCCAACCGACAAGGGGGTAAGGGCGGATGCGTTTTTTGCTCGGCCGGCGGTTCGGGGGAGTTTGCCGCGCCCGCCCATCTGCCTCCGGAGCAACAGCTCGAGCAGGCAAAAGCGCGACTGCAGGGAAAATATAAGGGCGATCGCTTTGTCGCCTATTTTCAAAGCTATACCGGCACCTACGGCGATATTAACCGCCTGCGGGAGATCTATCTGTCCGTCGCCGCGCGGGAGGAGATCGCGGCCGTCAGCATTGCCACACGGCCGGATTGTCTGGGACCGGAGGCAATGCAGTTGTTGCGGGAGATCTCCGAGATCAAGCCGCTGTGGGTCGAACTGGGATTGCAAACGGACAACGACGATACCGCCCGACGGATCGGGCGGGGATACCCCTTGGAAACCTATCTGCAGGGGGTGGAACGGCTGCGTAGCCTGCCCGTCCATATCATTACGCATATCATTTTGGGATTGCCCGGTGAGGACAGAGCGCAGATGCTCCATTCGGCGCAGACGGCGGCGCGGTACAGCGACGGATTGAAGCTGCAGCTGTTGCATATCCTGCGGAATACGCCGCTGGCGGAAACGTACCTTCGGGGTGAGGTGGCGCCGCTGACGGCGGAAGCGTATTATGCGTTGGTGGCGGATATTCTGACCGCCCTGCCGGAGGGCAAGGTGATCCATCGGATGACGGGGGACGGGGATAAACGAATCTTGGTGGCGCCCCTTTGGAGCGCCGATAAAAAGCGGGTCATGAATGACCTTACAAAAGAACTGCGATCACGAGGATTGGAGGTGTGCAGATGAGCAGAGAAAAAAAGCCCCTGCCGGAGAAGGCAGGGTGGCATCGGTTTATCTTATTGCCGGCGTGTATTTTATATATGGAGCTGATCATCCGGATCTTGGCCGGCGGTCGGTTTTTTGAGACGGAGCTGCTGGCGGTGCTGGGCTACAGCGCCGTATTCGGCGCCCTGCTGACGGCGTTGTGTCATCTGGGCACCCCCCGCGCCAACGGCCGCGCCGTGCTGGGGGTACAGATCGGTTTGTCGGTTTGGTACGTGGTACAGATCGTCTACCATTCCTTTTTCGGAAAATTTATGATCCTGTATTCTGTTTTTGCCGGCGGCGCCGATCAGGTCATTGCCTCGGGACTGGTGGAAAACACCGTGGGGGCGATCCTTGGCTGTTGGTGGGCCTTTTTGCTGTACGCCCTGCCCATCGTCGGCATCATTATTTACCGTAAATATTTCTCCTTCCCCCGGTTGCAGCCGGCCCGCGCCGCCATTTTGCTGGGGGCGACGGTGGTGGCCTATCCGCTGTTGCTGGGTGTTGGAATGCTGGTGCCCTCCCTGCGGGAGATCCAGACGGACGCATTTAATAAAGAGCAATCGGTCAAGGCCTTCGGTCTGCTGCGCAGTGAGTTGTTGGACATTCGCTGTAACGTGTTGGGCTGGGGCGGCACCGGGGAGATCGAGTTGCCTGAAGAGCCAAGCGTACCGGCGGTGAGTAAGCCTGTGGAGCAATACAACGTAAGCGATATTGATTTTGCCGCGTTGGCCGCTTCCGAGCAGGACGAGACCCTTGCGGAACTGCACCGCTATTTTTCTTTGCAGACGCCCACCGGTCAAAACGAGTATACGGGTATGTTTGCCGGAATGAATCTCGTTCAGATCACGGCAGAGGGCTTTTCACCCTACGCCATTGACGAGCAATTGACGCCCACGTTGTACAGGATGAAAACGGAGGGCTTTGATTTCACCAATTTCTATACCCCCATCTGGGAGGTCAGCACCTTTGACGGCGAGTATGCCGCCACCACGGGCATGATCCCCAAAAGCGGCGTATGGACCTATCATCAGGCGGGCAAGAAGCAGGTGCTGTTCCCCTATACGATGCCCCAGCAGTTTTTGCGTAGCGGGCTGACAACGGTACGCGCCTATCATAACCATAATTACGCCTATTATCATCGGGACATTTCCCATCCCAATCTGGGATATATTTACAAGGGCGTGGGCAACGGGCTGGAGCTGGCCCATCCGGACGCCTGGCCGGAAAGCGATCTGGAAATGATCCACGCCACGGCGGCGGAATATGCGGCAGACGAACGGTTTATGACCTATTATATGACGGTCAGCGGCCATTTGGAGTACAATTTCGACGGCAACGCCATGGCCTATAAAAATCGGGAGCTGGTATCTCATTTGCCCTACAGCGAGGCGGTGCGGGCCTATTACGCCTGTAATCTGGAACTGGATCGGGCGATGGAGGCGCTGATCGGTGAGCTGGCGGCCGCCGGCACGCTGGACAAGACCGTTTTCGTTATCACTCCCGACCATTATCCCTACGGTCTGGAGGATAAAACGCAGGAAAACGCCTATCACTATTTTGACGAGATCGCCGGCCACGCCATCGATCCCACCTTCGAGCTGTATAAAAGCTGTCTGCTCATCTGGTCACCGACGATGCGTGCGCCGGTAACGGTGGATAAATATTGCAGTACGCTGGATATTATCCCCACGCTGAACAATCTTTTCGGCTTTTCCTACGACAGCCGTCTGCTGATGGGCAAGGATATTTTGTCCGATGCCGCGCCGCTGGTGCCCTTTCTCAATCGCAGCTGGATCACCGAAAAGGGAAAATATGATGCCGACAGCGACACCTTTACCCCCTTCCCGGGGCAAAGCGCCGACGAAAGCTATATCGAGCAGATCAAAACCGAGGTGCGCAACAAATTTAAGGTCAGCGCCCAGATGGTGGAAACGGATTATTTCGCCCTGGTCACCGGCCGGGAGCATTATTATTCAAAATAAGGAGAAAATATGAAAGTCTGTGTAATTCAGCCGCCGTACTCCATCGATCACAGCCTGTCTGATGCGTGTTTTGACAAACAATTGGAGCTGATGGCCGCCTGTGACGAGAGTATGGATCTCATCGTTCTGCCCGAGTCCTGCGACATCCCCTGTCTTGCAAGCACGGCGCAGCAACGGGCCCAATCGGTGGAAAAGTATCACGCCCGTCTGCTGGAGGCGGCCGCCGCCACCGCCAAGCGGTGTGGTGCATTGCTTTTTGCCAATGCCCGCTCTTTTTCGGAAGGCGGTATGCGCAACACCACCTACGCCTTTGACCGTGAGGGCAGAATGGTGGGGCAGTATCACAAACAGCACCTCACGCCCGGCGAGGTGACGAAGGTGCGGCTGGACAGCGACTATACCTATGAGTTTTCTTCCCCCACGGTGGTGGAGATCGAGGGTCTGCGTTTTGGCTTTTTGACCTGCTATGACTTTTATTTTTATGAGAATTTTGCAAATCTGGCCAGAGAGAATCTTGATTTTGTGATCGGTTGCTCCCATCAGCGCAGTGATACGCACCGCGCGTTGGCCATTATGAGTCAGTTTCTGGCCTACAACACCAACGCCTACGTCGTCCGCGCTTCGGTATCTATGGACGAGACCTCCGATATCGGCGGCGGCTCTATGGTGGTGGCCCCCGACGGGGAGATATTGACCAATCTGTACAGCAAGGTGGGACTGGCCACCGTGGAGATCGATCCCGCCGCTAAATATTACAAGCCCGCAGGCTTTGGCAATCCGCCGGCCGCCCATTACGAGTATATCGAAAAAGGGCGCCGTCCCTGGAAATACCGTCCCGCCGGCAGCGCCATCGCGCGCCACGACGAGGTGATGCCCTATCCCCGCACCTGCGCCCATCGTGGGTTTAATACCGTGTTGCCCGAAAACAGCCTGCCCGCCTTCGGCGCCGCCGTGGCTATGGGGGCGGAGGAGATCGAGTTTGATCTGTGGTTTACCAAGGACGGACAGGTGGTCTCCATTCACGACAGCACGCTGGATCGGGTCTCCGACGGTACGGGGAAGGTTTGGGAGTATACTTTGGAAGAATTGCGGCAGTTTGATTTCGGTAGTAAACGGGGCGCGGAGTTTGCGGGAATGCAGATTCCCACCTTGGAGGAAATCTTGCAAAAATTTGCCTGCCATTGTGTGATGAACATCCATCTGAAAACTGAGGGCGACAAGCCGGAATACCTGCAAAAGGTGGTAGACCTGATCCATCAATACGACTGCGAAAAATACGTGTACTTTATGAGTGGACAGGATGAGGTGCTGGAGCGACTGCAACGGGAGTTCCCCCACATTGCCCGCTGTTGCGGCGCCGGCGACGGCAAATGGGAGATCGTGGAGCGCGCCATCCGTTACGGTTGCCAAAAGGTGCAGCTCTTCAAGCCCTATTTCAATCAGGAAATGATCGACAGGGCCCATGCCCACGGCATCCTGTGTAACGTTTTTTTGTCGGACGACGCAGAGGAATGTCAGCGGTTTTTGGAGATGGGCATCGACACCATTCTCACCAACGACTATCACCGCATCGCCCGAGTGGTTAAACAATATCAGAAATAAAAAACTGCGAGTCATTCTGACTCGCAGTTTTTCTTTTTTCGTTTGCGCAGTTCGGCAAAAAAGCGTTGCAGCAGCGCCTTGCATTCCGCCTCACATACGCCGCCCTCCACCAGCGGATGATGGTTGAGGGGCAGCGTATTGATATCGGTCAGCGAGCCGAAAGCGCCGGTCTTGGGGTCGGTGGTGCCAAAGACCACCCGATCGATGCGGGCGTGTACGATGGCGCCGGCGCACATCAGACAGGGCTCCAACGTTACGTACAGCGTGCACTCGGGCAGCCGCCAGCCGCCCAGCGCCTTGCAGGCGTTGTCAATGGCGGTGTGTTCGGCGTGGGAGAGGGCGTTTTTGTCGATCTCCCGTCGGTTATAGCCGGTGGCGATGATGCGGTCCTTTTGCACGATGACGGCCCCCACGGGAACTTCTCCCAGCTGATAGGCCTGCTCTGCCTGCTCCAAGGCCAGCATCATATATTCACGGTCGGTCATTTCGGCAGCCTTTCGTTGTTGGTGGCAACGGTGGCGGCCACACCCGCGCATAGCTCGGCGTATTTGTCATCCTCCCATTGCTTGGCGGTGATCAGCGCCAGCAGGGCGTCGCAGTCCTCCTGCGTGCCGGCGGGCACCACACGGATCAACTGGCGAGTGGCGTCGTAGTATTTTTCCCATAACTCATAGGACATACCATAGGTAAAGCGGAGTAGATCGTGATTGGCATCGGCGGAACGGGCGGACCACAGCAGGGCTACCGCCAGGGCGATCTGGTTTTTGCTGCCGCCGGCGGGCAGGGCCAAAACGGGGGCGCAGGCAGACAAAGTGCCGCGGCTGACGTTACGATCCTTGGTGGGCAAGGGCGCCCAGGAGAAGGAAGGGTATTTGTCGTGATTGCCCACAAAGGGGGTGCGGCCGTACCGCATGGCCAGGGTGCTCTTTGCCATGGCAGGGGCGTTTTTGTCGGTGCTCTTGCCGTTGTAATAGCGACCCTCCACGGCGTGGATGGTCTGCAACTGCTTCAGCTGGGGCAGAGCGTCGGCAGTACCGTCGGTAAAGGCGGTGTCAAAGCCGATGAGGGGGGTGTCCAGACCGTAAAGAAAATCGGTATAATCCTGGGCCTCGATACCGTAAACCGTCACGTTGCCGTCCACGGTTTTGGTGGCGGAGGCCACAAAATTGGTGAAGGCAGAAAGATCCCACAGGTTGCTCTCGGATAACGCCAGGGGGGAATTGGGCTTGGTATTGTCGGAAAGATACCACAGATTGCGCGCTACGCCGGCAGGGGTGAAAAAGCGACTGCCGCTGTTGCCGTAGGTCAGTAGGGTGGGATTGAGAAAGTCAAGGGAGTCTTGTTTTTTCAAAAGATCGGTGGCATCGGCGGTCATATTGACGGCGTAGGGCAGTTGGGAGGGCGTGAAGGCCAGCAGATCCAGCGACAGGCCACTGAGCAAGGCCAACCGTTGCGCCGACAGGGCGGCGGAAGGGGATTTGCGTACGGCGTGAATCGTGATATCATATTCGTTTTTCAGGGCGGACAGCCATGCGCTTTCTCCCATAGCGTTTTTGCCGGCATCGTAGGTGAAGGAATCATCCATCGAGGGATAATATACCGTAATGGTATTGCCGGCGGCGGTTTTTACCCATTCGTGGTTTTTGTCAACGCCGCGGGGCAACAGTTGCTCATTTGCCTTGGCCTGTTTGTCCAGCAGCGCGTTTTCTGCGGTGGTCACCGGCAGATCGGGCTGTTGGCTGGCCGGGGGATTTTCGGTGGCCGGCGGCGTGGGCGTCTCACCACCGGGGGCGGCAACACAGCCACAGCATAAACATAAGATCATGATAAGCAAGATCGCTCTTGCAACGTTTTTCATATAAATTCCTCCAATCAACAGAGATTATGAGTATATATTAGCATAAAAATCAGTCGGTTACAACAAAAATCCCATATTTTCTGTCTTGCAAGTGCGCGGGGGCTGTGTTAAAATAAAAAAAGAAGGTAGGTGATCGGGTGTCGATCTGTTGTTTTACAGGACATAGGGATCTTGACGGCAAGGCCCGAGAGATCTATCGGCGAACGTACGATGCGGTGGAGAACTGTATCGCGCAGGGGTATGACGAGTTTCGCGCCGGCGGCGCCCTCGGCTTTGATACGCTGGCGGCTATGGTGGTGCTGGAACTGAAAAAGAAGTATCCGCAGGTACGGTTGGTGTTGTATCTGCCCTGCAGGGAGCAGGAAAAATACTGGACTACGGAAAATAAAGCGCGGTATGCTGCAATTCTGGAGCAGGCAGACGAGGTAAAGATCCTCAGTGACCACTATTATCGCGGCTGTATGTTCGTGCGCAACCGCGCCATGGTGGAGGGCAGTGATCTGTGCATTGCCTATCTGCGTTCGGGCGGCGGCACCAAAATGACCGTGGATTACGCCAAAAAGAAAAACGTTACGATAATCAATATGGGGGAAGAGATATGAATTATGTATTGATCGGAATGCCCACCAGCGGCAAATCCACAGTGGGCGTTATGCTGGCCAAGGAGATCTGTTATGACTTTTTGGACACGGATATTCTGCTGCAGCGCAGAGAAAAGAAAATGATCCAGAAAATGCTGGATGAGGACGGGCTGGAAGCCTTTTATCAGGTGGAGGAGGCGGCGTTGTGCGCCGTTGACGTTGAGGAAACGGTCATCTCTACCGGCGGCAGCGCCGTGTACAGCGAAAAGGGGATGGAAAACGTGTGTAAAAACGCCACGGTGATCTATCTGGAGCTTCCGTTGGAGGAGGTCTATCAGCGGATCGAAAATCTCCATTCCCGCGGGATCGCGGGCCTCAGCCATAAGCATTTTGCCAAGATCTATCTGGAGCGTAAGGCGTTGTACGAGCGATATGCGGATATCACTATCAACGCCGCGGGGCTGAATAAGGACGAGCTGCTGAAAAAGATCCTCAAGGCCATTCGCTGAAATTGAACGTTATCAAAAAAAGCGAGCAAAGAACAATCTTTGCTCGCTTTTTTGTATTCTTTTGCGTTTTTGCTTGTTCGGAGATTTGACCGACAGGTCATGCTCCGTCCAAGATCGGCCGGTAAGGCCCCTTACTATCTTCGGGTGGCTGCTTCCGTTTCCTGCAGCTTCAAAGAGATGACCGTTAGGTCTCTCTTTGCCCGAGATCGGCCGGTAAGGCCCCTTACTGGATACCGAATTTGAGTACGTTTTCAACCTCGGATTTGGCATAGTTGGACAACTTTGCCATGCAGGTGGCGGTGCTGTGGGAGGCAGAATAGATGGATTCGAAGAATCGGGTAGTCGTGCCGCCCTTCTTTTGCAGTTCGCCAAGGCCTGCGCCGATACCCATTCTGCCGTAAACCTGGCCGTAGTTGTAGTATTCAACTACCTGCTCGTGCGTCCATTTGGAGACGTGACGCAGATTGTCAAATTCCGCTTCGGTAAAGCGGTTGACCCACAGGTTCATAAAGACGACGGCGGCGGTGCGGTTGGGTTCGTTGTTGGTTTTGCGGGGGATACCGATACCGTCACCGGGCACCTCGACCTGGTTGATACCCTTGCTGTTCTTTTCGTTTTTGGGGAAGGGTACCCAGAAATACTCGTTGTTGAGGGTAGCGCCGCCGGCGGCATCCAGATCCAGACCGCCGTTGCTGGAAAACATGGCGCAGACCGCCGTTTTGTTGGTGCCGTAGAGCATATCATAACCGTTGCCGTTGTAGAATTGGCCGCCGGCATCGGCAACGCCTTCCAACCAGATAAAGGCTTCCTTTACCTCAGCGGTGTCAAAGTTGTTGATGATATTGCCGTTGGGATTGTTGTTGTCGATCTCAAAGGCGGACAGACCGTTGGTATTGGGCCATACCCACCAGCAACCGCTGGTGACGTAGCCGTATACTTTTTTGCCGGAAGCATCGTTTTTGGGCAGACCGGTCATTAAGCTTTTGAAGGCAGACCAGTTCCACTTGCCTTTCTTGAAGAGTTCGTAGGGATCGTCCAGCCCGGCATTTTTGATGAGCGTGCGGTTGTAGTTGAGCACGTCGCTGTGACCGTTGGGGCCGAGGATGATCTTTTTCCCCTTCCAGGTAGTGTACTTGGTGATCAGGGGATCCAAACCGGGATTGTTCTCAAACTTGTCAAAATTGCAATAGGGTTCCAGAGGCGCCAGCGTGTTGCAGATATAGGGGATGGACGAGCCGTGGATGCCGACCAGATCGATATCCTTGCCGGCGCTCATCGCCTGGAAGGGCTTGAGTACGTTGGCACCACCGGTGGAGCAACGCACGTATTTGATGGTCAGACCGTACAGCCGCTTGAGCTCCTTGGCCCAGGCATATTCATCTATGGATTTTTTGGATGCATCGTAATAGGAAAAACGGGCGGCATCCGAACCGGTGTACATGGTCAGGGTCTTGCCCTTCAGATCGGCCAGCGTGCCTTTGGTAAAGCCGATGGCATCCAGATCGTAGGAAAGCGCGGCGGAGTGGTTGTATGTCTTGTTTGCGGCCACCAAAGGATTGCTGACAACAGCGCCGGTGGCGCCGGCAGTGGGATCATTGCCGGGATTAGAAGTGCCGGGCGTAGAGGTACCGGAAGTCGGATCGTAGCC
>JAZQDW010000069.1:0-1900 GCA_045546995.1 Eubacteriales bacterium | reverse complement strand
CAGCAAAGCGGCGCTTTTTATAATTTGTTGACATTACAACATTTTTATGCTATACTTGTTGAAAAATCAACAAACAAAGAAGTGATGATATGCTCGATCGTTTTGAGACGTTTACGGTGCTGATCAATCGGATCAACCGCAACATCCGTAAGATCAAAAATCAGGAAATGGCCGCCTATGATCTGCGTAGCGCCCATATTTCCTGTCTGTATTATTTGTATATACACGGCGGTCTGACCGCCACCGACCTGTGCGAGCGTTGCGAGGAGGATAAGGCGACGGTATCCCGGGCGTTGGATTATCTGGAGACCAACGGGTATCTGGTGGGGACGCCGGGCGGCGCAAAGCGGTACAAATTTCCCTTGCTGTTGACAGAAAAAGGGGCGCAGGCGGGCAAAAAGATTGCCCAAAAGGTCGAGGGTGTACTGCAACGTGTCAGCACGGAGCTGAGTGAGGCGGAACGGGTGGAGTTTTATCGCTGTCTTTCCGTGATCAGTCAACAACTGGATATACTGGCAAAGCAATCGGAGGGAGAAGAACTATGAGAAAATTATGGAAAAAGAATTATTCCCTGCGCGCAGGAGATTTTGATAAATACGATCATATCAAGCCGTCGGCGGTGCTGGAGCTGTTTCAGGATGCGGCAGGGCAACACGCAGAGGAGCTGGGCGTCGGCTTTGCGGCGATGCTGGAGCGCTCTTACTTATGGGTGCTGACCCGCATCAAATTCCGTGTGCTGGCAGCCCCGCGACGCTATCAGGACGTGGTGGTCAAAACTTGGCCGCTTGCCCCCAATCGGCTGAATTATCGCAGGGAATATTGTATCGAGGACACGCAGGGCGCGCCCCTGATCGTCGGCAGTTCGGAGTGGGTGGTCATCCACAGCGAAAAGCGGCGGTTTCTTTCCGTGCCGGATCTCTATCCCTTTGCCGACGGTTTTTATACCGAGCAGATGATCGATGAAAAACTGCGCCGTGTGGCGGATTTTGAAGAGGCGGGCACGCCCTATATTGTCACGCCCGGTTTTGGTGATCTGGATCTTAACGATCACGTCAATAACACCAAATACGCCGGCTTTGTTTTGGATGCCATCGATCCGTCGGAACAGCTGATACTGCGGGAGTTTCAAATTGATTACCGCAAAGAGGTGATGCAGGGCACGCCACTGCAGATTTATTGTCGGTCGGAGGAAACAGTTCGTTTGGTCAAGGGGCAAAATGCAGACGGGGATATTATGTTTGCCTGCTGCCTGCAGTTTGAAGAAAGATAGAAATAAAAATGGGTGTACAGATTATTGTCGATTCCACCGCCGATCTAATGCCGGAATACAAGGCGCGCGGCTCCAAAATGGGCAACAACCTGCTGGTGCAGGAGATCGAAAAGGCGGGCGGCGTAGACTTTTCACGACCGGTGTTGTTGGGCTATTCCGGTCTGTCGGATGCGCTGCTGCAAAAATATATTACAGACAGCAAACCGCTGTGGGATCAAGGTCTTACGGAGGTTCGCTTTACCACCATCGGCAGTGTGATCGGTACCCACGCCGGCCCCGGCGCCGTTGCCGTGGCATTTTTTAAAAAAGGATAAAGTTCTTTCATTACAAATAAAAAAGGACGCTGAGAGAGACACTTCGTAAAGAAGTTGTCTCTCTCGGTTTTTATCTACACAAAACAAAAGACACTTTGCACATTGAATGTGAAAGTGTCATAGTGGGTTACATACTTTGAGAAAGGTAAACACTTGCCGAAAAAACAAAATTTCCTTTTCGGTTGGTTAAGTTATATTGCAAACTGTCGTTTGCAGTGATATTTTTGCCAAAAGGCAAAAGTGATATGAAAACCTTTCGGTTTTCGTGATATTATATTCGCCCTAAAAACTGCCCGAAGGGCAATATAACTATGCG
>JAZQDW010000068.1:0-21384 GCA_045546995.1 Eubacteriales bacterium | reverse complement strand
CCGACTTAGTGATATGCGTAAACGCGTGATATTTGCTTCGCAAGTGATATACGCTTCGCGCGTTGAAGATTACAAGGCGAATATTATATCACTGTGAGCGTAGTAAGTAATATCACGTCGAGCAATGTGAGACATATCACTAAAAAACACACGGGTTCAAGTCCATACTCAAACAACGAAAAATATCTTTTTTATCGTCCATAGCCAAAAAATTCGACAAGTTGAAACTTGTCGAATTTTTTGGTTGGGATAGAAGGACTCGAATCTTCGGAATCACGGAGTCAGAATCCGCCCGTCACCAACTTGGGCTTAACCCAGTATAAATTATGTTTGGTGATATTAAATTTAGTGCTTATATAGTATACCACGCCGTGGTCATACCCTTTGCTGCCATAGGAACCATGATTTTCGAGAAAATGGACGGTGCCGCAAACAGCATCAGCGCCAAAATGACACCGTAGATGATACAACTTTTGATAAATGCCGAGTTGTCGGGTGCTCCGACTGCGTTTTTAATGTCTTTTCTCATTGCAGTTCCCCCTTTGTGTAAATATAATTTTCTCTTACTTAAACTATAACAAAGTATCGAAAGGATTACAATGATTTTCTGCGGAAACCCGTTATGGGGATCATCGTTGAAAGCAAAAACCATCTGACCGAACGGACAGATGGTTTATAAAGGTTATCAGGAGTTACCTGCTGACAGATCTGAACAAAAAGGCGCCCAAAAGGCACATCGGACAGCCGATCAAAATGATCAACAGTCCTGCCCAACTGCCGCCGATGAGCGTGGCAATACCCCAAATGGCAAAACCGATGGCGGCGGCGACGAACGCCAGCCAGACCAGACTGAGCAGTGAAAACGAGTTGTTCGGATCCCGCACACTAAAGAGAGAATATATTAAAACTACGATGCTGATCAACAGCAAAACGACGCCGGTGATCAACGTGGTTTTGCCATCGTCTATAATAACGTCTTGGGGGTTGCGCGTGTCGATTTGGATGCTTTTGGTGCTGCCGATCTCGTATGCGGTAAACGAGCTGTCCTTCGTGTGATACGTTTTTCCGTTATAGGTATATTCGTACGTGTAGAGATACTTTTTTTCGTCTGCCGTACTGTCGTACGACTCGCTTACTTTGATGAGCTTTGCGGTGACGCTGACGGCATGGGCGCTGCGTTCTTCATAGGTCATCAGGCTGTGCGCGCCGCTGATCGTACTGAACAGGCCGCCGCCTCCGAGCAGCGCAACGATCAGCCAGATCAGCAGGGGAATGCGACGAAGAAGAAGCCAAAAGCGCTGTGCTGCGCCGGCTTTTTCGTATTTTTTCTGTTCATGTTGCAGATACGCCGTATTGTCAAATTCAGAAAGATCCACGTCGGTTTTGCCGCCTTTTTCGATCGAGTCAAAAGCGGCAAGTTCTTTTATCTCATCAGGCGTCAGCGGATCGTGCATGGCTTTTGCAAACAGACAGGCTCCGAGGATCACCAGGACGCCGCCGATGAGGCCGCCCAATGCCGTCAAAAGTGCTGTCAGTGAAAATTCCGTTTCCGACAGCTCTTGCGGTGCGATGAGCGATATGATGGCGATGAGCAGCGTACCGACAAGGACGAGAACGCCGCAGGTGATCTGCTTGCGCCGCATAATGTATTTGCGCGTCAGCAATTCCAGATGACGTTGATCGATGATGTTGGGATTTTTGCTTGCAACCCTTGCATAGGCTCTTTCAATACTTTGCTGATTCAAAGGAACACCCCCCATTCATTCTGTGTTTCATCATATCACAAAAGGATAATGAATGCAATCGCTGTAAAAAACTTTCAAAAAAACCAAAAAATTTCTTTACTTTTTGTATTTTGCGTGATATACTATATAAGCACTAAATTTTGGGATAAGCCCAAGTTGGTGGCAGGCGGATTCTGCTCCGTGATTCCGAAGGTTCGCCACAAAATTGAATATTGGGATATAGCCAAGTTGGTAAGGCAACGGATTCTGACTCCGTGATTCCGAAGGTTCGAGTCCTTCTATCCCAACCAGAAAAAAGCACCGACTTTGTCGGTTCTTTTTTCAACTAAATCCACCCCTTCGGGTGGGTGAAATATTGCTTCGCAATGTGAAATACGCCTACGGCGTGTGAAATTCGCTGTGAGCAGCGAGTGGGTGGATTTAATTTCACTTGATGCGATAGCATCAAATTTCACAATTTACGGAGTAAATTATTTCACCGTGAGCGAAAGCGAACGATTTCACTAAAAGATGTGAGAGTTCGAATTCATACGCAAAAACAGCAAAATATCTTTTTCGTAGCCTTTATACAAACAAAAACGCACCCATTGGGTGCATTTTTGTTTGGTCAATAAATTCGAAGGACTCGGACCGAGAAGAGAGGTCACCCCCTATTGCCATTTGAAGCGGGCTATGATATAATTTTCCAAAATGCGACAAAAAAGGAGGGCGGCGTGTGAAGGAAAAAACGAAAAAGATCATCGTGATCGCGGGACTGATACTGTTTATCAGTGTGATGACGGCCGCCTTTTTCCTCATCGGGCGGCCGATGGTGGATTTTGTAAAAGATCCTGCCGCCTTTCAGACCTGGCGGGCAAAGCAAGGCGTGCTGGCGCCGCTGGTGTATCTGCTGATGGTGACCCTGCAGGTCATCGTCGCCATTATTCCCGGCGAGCCCTTTGAGCTGTGCGCCGGCTTTGCCTTTGGCAACGTGGGTGGCACGCTGATCTGTCTGGGCGGCATTCTGCTGGGCAGCATTGCCGTCTTTTTGCCGGTGCGGCGATGGGGGCCGAAACTGCTGGAGGTATTTTTCACCCCTGCGCAGATCCGTTCGGTCAATTTTCTGCAAAGTGCCCGCAAACGAAACACCCTCGTTTTTTTATTGATGATGATCCCGGGTACTCCGAAAGATCTGCTGACCTATTTCGTGGGGCTGACCGGGATCCGCCTGCGGGAATGGATGGTCATCTCTGTCATTGCCCGCATCCCCTCGGTGCTTTCCTCGGTGGTGGGAGGTAATCTGATCGCCGAACAGCAATATCTGTTTGCCGCCATCGTGCTGGTCGTTACCGCCCTGGTCAGCCTCATCGGCCTACTCATCTACAACTACGTCGTAAAGAAGAAAGAAAACGAGCATCCCTGATGCCCGCAATAAAAGCCGCCCCGGCAATTTTTTGATTGCCGGGGCGATTTTTAAATTATTGATGATAACCCTTTTCCCGCAGGATGGCCAGCACCTCTGCCGGATTGTTGCAGGTAATCAGCCATGCGCCGCGATCGATGGCCAGCTGTACCGTTTCCTCATCCTTGACAAAGGCGCCCGCCCAAGGCTCGACGCCACAGTCGATCATCGCATCAAAATGCACCCGATCGGCGATTTTGACAGGATGTCCCTTCTCATTAAACATACACACGCAATAGCCGTAGGAGTAGGGGTCAATGGTGACCTCACCCTTCATATGCTCCAGCGGAAAATAGACGTGCTGACGGTATTTTTTACCGTATTTTTTATAGATATACTCGTGCAGGCCGGCCGAAAAGGTATTGATGACCACCCGGTCGGTATATCCGTAACGATCGATGATCTCCATCACTCTGTCGCAGACGGAAAAAGCGATTTCCTCCCCCACGACCTCGGGATATTCCTTCAATTCGATGTCCAGTGTCAGCCGATCAAACTGCGCCACGTAATCCATAAACTCAATCAACGTGGGTATGCGGCAACCGGCAAAGGCCTCACCCTTGTAAACACCTGCATCCAACGCCTTAAGTTCTGTCAAGGTATAATCCTTTACATCGCCGCTTCCGTTGGTAGTGCGATCCAGTGTGGCATCGTGAATGAGCACCAGTTCCCCATCCTTGGTGATACGCACGTCGGTTTCCAACTGATCTACTCCCGCCGCCACGGCGGCGGCAAAGGCCTCCATCGTATTTTCGGGATGGGTGGCAGAACTGCCCCGATGGGCAGCGACCCAAATATTATCTTTACTTTCTGTCCAAACGTTCATAGCGATCCCTCCGTTTATTTAAATTATAAATCATTTCAATGCAATGTCAAGACACAGCAAATAAAAAAGACCGCAAGCGGTCTTTTTTATTTCAATCAATCCTTGGCCAGCATAAAGGAATCACCGTCGCGTTTGCGGATCTCCTCGGCCGGAACGCCCAGCTCACGGGCCAGAATATCAATAACGTAAGGAGCGCAGAAACCGCCCTGACAACGGCCCATACCGGCACGCACACGACGCTTGACCGCATCCACGGTGCGGGCGCCTACGGGACGGCGGATGGCCTGCAGGATCTCGGCCTCGGTGATCTGCTCACAGCGGCAGACGATGTGGCCATACAGCGGATCCTTGGCGATCAGCGCCTCTTTTTCGGCATCGGAAACGGTGGAGAACTTGGCAATGCCACGGCGGGTCTTGATAAAGCCGGCCTTACGGCGGGTCTCCAGCCCCAACTGCTCACGCATCATCTGAATGGTATATTTGGCGATACCCAACGAGCCGGTCAGACCGGAGGAACGGATGCCGGAAATACCGACGTAACCCCTCACCTTTTCGGAGATCAGGATGTTATATCCCTCGGGGTTCCGAGCGGGACGCAGACCGACAAACTGGGTGATCGTATCCTGCATCTGCAGATTGGGCACCAGCAGTTTGGCCTGCTCGGCTACCATATCCAAACCTGCCTTGGTGGTGCGTTTGTCCGTTTTATCCTCATAATCCTCGGCAGTGGGACCGACCAGAATATTGTTATCAATGGTGGGAATGACCAACGTACCACGGGAGGTGGGGGTGGCAACGGGCATCAAAATATGATTGACCTTAACGGAGGTCTCACTGTCCAGCAAATAGAACTGACCGCGTCTGGGGTTGACCTTAAAGTCACATTCACCCACCATCTTGGCGATATCGTCGCAGTACAGACCGGCGGCATTGATGACATATTTGGCCTCGATCTCACCTTTGGGTGTGATGACCTTGCCAATACTGCCGTCAGCAGCCAATTCCATCCCCGTTACAGGACAATCAAAAAGGAACTGCACACCGTTTTCGGCAGCATTTTCCGCCTGTGCAATGATAAACTCAAAGGGGTTGATCTGCGTATCGCGGGGCGACCATACACCGCCGCGGATATTGGGGTTGATGTTGGGCTCCATTTCGATGATCTCTTCGGGACGCAGATATTCCACGTCATACACGCCGTTATCAAAGGCCTTTTTCAGAATGGCGGGGATTCTCTCCTCCTGTTCCTCGTTAAAGGCAACGGTCAGCGAACCACGGTAGACCAACGGAATGTCCAGATCCCGACACAACAGATCGTACATCGGACGGCTGGACTGACAAATTTTGCTTTCCAGCGTAAAGGGCGGCACGGAAAACTCCGTGGAGATCATGGCAGAGCATGATTTGGTGGCGTCGCCGCCCACGTCGTCCTTTTTCTCCACGACCAAAACGTCCAGCTCAAACTTGGACAATTCTCTGGCGATGCCCACGCCTACGGCGCCGGCGCCGATAATCAATACGTCGGTTTTGATCATATCACTCACCTGCTTTCTCAATGCTCATAGCGGAAACCATATCCACACCCAGGCCCAGAATATCCCCAACGATCACGTCACCCACAGCGACGGGAGCGCTAACCGTAGTGGCCTTGATGACCTTCATACAGTCAAACACCTTATCAAAGGGCACGGGGTGAGCAGAACGAACGGGCAACATTCCCCGATCGGCGCCCTCCAGCTTTACAGAGCAGGTCAAAATTCTTTTGGGCAGGATAAACTCGTCAGTAGCATACCGGATGCCACGCTTACAACCATTACCGGTAATGCTTGTAATTTGGGTACCTTCCCCTTCCACCGTGATACGACAGCCGGTGGGGCATACGGTACAGATAATTTCTTTTGTCATAGTACTCCCCTCCTATTTCTCTGTGGCCGTCACAATGATCTCGCCGGCGGCCGGCACCTCGGGAATCAGCAAAAATTCCATCTCACCGGGGTTACCACGCTGAATCTTCCGACGGGCCAACTGCACGCCGTTGCACGTTGCCGTCAATTCGGTCACACCCATGGGGGCGGTGACACGGAAAAAGAGCTTGACGTCCTTTTGTCCGCAACGGGCCGTCTGAGGACAAACATAGCGGATACCGTCCGATGCTACGACCTTCAGCGTATCCTTCATTTCCAGTTTACCTGCGGCATACAGGGCGGCGTTGCGACCGGCCAATTCGCTTTCTCTGGAAACGTTGTCCACCAGATCGTTTACGTGTAGCACGTTACCGCAGGCAAAGATGCCGGGAGTCTCGGTCTGCATAAAGCTGTCGACGTTGGCGCCCTTGGTGATACCGGACAACGCCACGCCCGCCTTTTTACTAAGTTCGTTTTCGGGAATCAGACCCACCGACAGCAGAACGGTATCACATTCAATATCAAAGGCCTGATCGGCAATGGGACACTTGTTTTCATCCACGGGCGCAACGGTTACGCCCTCCACACGGTCCACACCCCGGATTTCGGTGATGGTGTGAGACAGCAACAGCGGGATGCCGAAATCGTCCAGACATTGTACTCTGTTACGAGTCAGACCGGCCAGATAGGGCATTAGCTCCACCACGGCCTCCACCTTGGCGCCCTCCAGACTCATACGTCTTGCCATGATCATACCGATGTCGCCGCTACCCAAAATGACCACCTTTTTACCCACGTTTCTGCCGTAGATATTGATCAGTCTCTGGGCGCTGCCGGCGGTATAAATACCGGCGGGGCGACTGCCCGGAATAACAAGATTGGCACGGGTGCGCTCTCTACACCCCATGGCCAGCACGGCCGCGCCGAAGGTAATGGCGTGCACGCCGTCACCGTTGACCGCCACGCATACGTTTTCTCTAAAATCGATGGCCATGGTGCCCATCATAAATTCAACGCCCTTCTCCTTTGCCTGTACGATAAAACGCTCGGCATATTCGGGGCCGGTGAGCTCTTCACCAAAATATTTCAATCCAAAGCCGGGATGGATGCATTGCTGCAAAATACCGCCCGGCCGTTTGTCACGTTCCAGTACGATCACCCGCGATGCCCCTGCATCTTTGGCGGCGCAAGCCGCGCTCAATCCCGCAGGACCGGCACCAACGATCAACACATCACAATTCTGTTGTTTCACGTCTGTTCCTCCATTTCAATTTTTGCGGTCAAAACACCACATTTCTGCAACACGCATTGTAACACAAAAGCTGTCAAGTGTCAATCAAAAGAGCAGCGATTTTCTACATAAAAAGACAGAAACCGCCCTCAGCCGAAGCCAAAAGCGATTTCTGTCTTTTTAAGGAAAATGGAAAAACAAATTTAGTCGTCGTTTTCGGTATAAACGACGGTGAGATCGGGATGCAACTGCAAAATAGAGGCAGGCACCTGCGGCGTAACCGGGCCATACAAAGCCTTCTCAACGATCTCAGCCTTCTTACTGCCGTTGGCAACCAACAGCACCTTTTTGGCCTGCATAATGGAACGCATACCCATGGTGATGGCGTGGGTGGGCACGTCGTCAATGCTGGCAAAGAAGCGGGCGTTGGCCTGACGGGTGGATTCCTTCAGTTCCACCGTATGGGTGGCCATATCAAAGGCATCTGCCGGCTCGTTAAAGCCGATATGACCGTTGCCGCCGATACCCAACAGCTGCAGATCAATGCCGCCCAGCGCCACAATGCGGGCATCATAGGCCTCGCTTTCGGCCGCGGCATCCTCCGCCAGACCGTCGGGAACAAAGGTACACTCCTTACGCACGTTGACGTGATCAAAGAGATTGGTGTTCATAAAATAACGATAGCTCTGGTCATTGTCGGGGGTCAGACCGCAATACTCATCCAGATTGACCGTGGTGATCTCGGAAAAATCCAGCTCACCGGCCTTATTTTTTTCGATCAGCAGTTTGTAGGCGCCCACGGGGGTGGAGCCGGTCGCCAGGCCCAATACGGCATCAGGCTTGGTAATGACCTGCGCGGCAATGATAGAGGCCGCCTTTGCACTGACTTCAGCATAATTTCTACATTTAAATATACGCATATTGATCATCCTTTCAAAAAAAGTATATCAAAGAAACCATATCTCTTCCATATAAAATCAGTCACATTATTTATAATTTTGGTCGCTTTTTGCAAAAGTAAGACCACCCGTGACGGTTTGTGACGGGTGGTCTGATACCTATAATTCTTCTACCGACAATATGCCCTCGCTACGGGCGATCTCGGTAAGCAATTCCTCGTGATTGGTGCGGCGGGTCGTCTGCAGGGAAAGGATGGCCGTACAGTTCCCGCTGTGGGCTGTGCCCTTGGTGATCTCCAGATCCAATATAATAATATCCGTCCCCTTGATCAGCTTGAGCACGCCGTCCAGCGCATCCGTTTCGGTGTACTCCATAAACACGTTCATCGTTCGCGCTGTGGCCAGAATGTGATATTCCAGTTTAGAAAAGATGATCTCGGCCAACAAGATCAGTACCGTGGCAAGCACCGCCGCTTCGTAATATCCGGCGCCGGATGCAAGTCCGATGATGGCGCAGGTCCACAGACCTGCCGCCGTGGTCAGGCCCTTGACCTGTCGTTGTTTGGTAACGATAATCGTACCCGCGCCGATAAAGCCCATACCGGCAATGACCTGCGCCCCCAGACGCGCCATATCGGTATACATCTTCATATTTAAATATAAAAATTGTCCCGTCATTGTGGTAGCGGCCGCACCCAGACAGATCAGGATATGGGTACGGAAACCGGCAGGACGCCGCTTGTGCTCACGCTCCACGCCGATCACACCGCCGCAAATGATGGCAACGCTCATCCGCAGCAGTACCGACCATAAATTCAGGCCGCCGGCATCCAGCGCGCGTAACGGATCTAAAATACTCAGCATAATCTATATCTCCTCAATGGTCAGTACTTGTTTACTTTTGGCCAGTGTGGCAATCAACTCGGTATGGTGCATTTTCTTGGGTAACTTTACCGAAAAAACAGCGCTGCGGGTAACCAACTCGCCGTTTTTTACCTTGCTGATATCCACGCTGAACACCTGAATGTTCATGCCCTTGATGGTGGCCAAAATCTGCGGAATGGAATCGGTATGATCGTATTCCAGATAAAAATCCATGTTGCGGGTGTGGGCAATGACCCAAGCCCCCAAACGGTTGAAAACGAAAAAGGTCAGAATGATATACAGAAAACCGACCAGCGCACACTCGTAAAATCCGGCGCCGATGGCCAGACCCATACAGGCGCTGGCCCACAGACCCGCCGCCGTGGTCACACCCTTGACCTCCTGTCGACCGGTAATGATGATGGTGCCTGCCCCCAAAAAGCCGATGCCGTTGATGACCTGCGCGCCGAAGCGGGACACGTCACTCTTGATGCCCACCAGGGCGGCCACGTCCTTCCAGAAGGTGGTCAGCATGGCCGACTCGTACTGTCCCAATATCATGGCAAGCGCCGCACCGATACATACGATAAAATAGGTTCTGCAACCGGCCGGGCGATGCTTTTGTCCCCGTTCGATGCCAATGCATCCCCCCAGCGCGCCCGCCAGGGTCAGGCGAATGAGCAATGACCACAGATTCAGTTGTTGCAAGTATTCACCCAACGTTCCTCTTCCTTTCTTATAAGAATTAATATATTATAAATCTTTCTTTAGGGATTGCAAGAGTTTTGCCGGATTTTTGTCAATGTTTCACAAACCAAACCACGTTTAGTTGTGCGGTTTGAACAATGGAATTTGTCGCCGCAAGCAGAACACTGCCGCAAGATTGGGCACCACCATGGCGCAGTTCAACACTCCCGCCAACATCCAGATACGGCGGCTGTTAACAAACGGCGTCAGCAAGATCATTAACACGTAAAACCAACGGTACATCCTCTGCCATCTGCCGTCGGACAAATATACAAAACAGCGCTCTGCGCAAAAATACCACCCGATCACCGTGGTGAAGGCAAAAAAACACAAAAACAGCTCCACCGCCCTGCCGGCCCATACACCCAACGCCCGGGAAAATGCCGCGCTCGTCACCAACGCGCCGGGAATATTTTGTTCCGCCGCACCGCTGACCACCACGCATAAGCCGCTGAGAGTACACATTACCGTAGTGTCGATGCACACACCGGCCTGCCCCACCAATCCCTGACTTGCCGCATCCGCGCCTGTCACGGCCGCCGCCGTGATACCGCCACTGCCCAGCCCTGCTTCATTGGAAAAGACGCCGCGACTGATGCCGATCACCATACAACCCAGCAATCCGCCCCAGCCCGCCCGCAGACTGAAGGCCTGTCGGAAAACAGACAGAACTGCCCGCGGCAACAGCGGCGCGAAACGCACCAGCACGCAAAGACAGCAAACGACGTATGCAACGGCCATCACCGGCACCACCGTCCTGCACACACCTTCAATGCGTTTGCCTCCACCGCACAACACCACTGCCGCCAGGAATGCCACCGCCACAGCAGACAAAGGCGCCAACTGCGGCGAAAACTGTGCCGCCACCGCCACGATTCCATCCACTTGTGTCAGTGTTCCGATACCAAGGGCGCCGGCAGCCGCGCCGCACAATGCATACAGCTTTGCCATCGGCCGACCGATGGCCGTCTCAATATATTGAAACGGGCCGCCAAAACGAACGGCCAGCGCACATTCGGCATATTTAAGCACCATACACGGAACGCTTGCCGCCAGCATCCAAAACAGTGCGCCGGCGCCGCCCGTCACAATGGCCAATCCTACCCCCACGATATTTCCCGTCCCCAACGTTGCCGCCAGAGTGGTGCACAATGCGCCAAAGGCAGACAGACCGTCACCGTCGTCATCGGTGCGCAGCATATATCGCAGGCCGTAACCGAGATACCGCCAGCTCGGCCCTACGGCAAATATAACTGCCATACCGACTGCCAAAATCATAATACTGAGTAAACCGTCCATTTTCATTCCGCCCTTCATATAATTAACTATATGAAGGAAGAGAACGTATAATTATTATACATATTTTGTTGACTTTTGGGGACATTTTATATATAATGTCATTAACAGTTTACACAATATTAAAATAAAGTTTACGGAGGGTCTATGTTAGTTTACAGCAAAAAGAACGATAAGATTTCAAACGCATTTTACGATCATCACGAAAAAGTGGCAGAGGCATTTGAGGGTCTTGAAAAGTTTTTCGACATCCTCTTTAGCGAAAATCCCGACCTGCATCTGCTGGAGTCTGCAAAGGTAGCCATCTCCAATGCAGAGGGCGCCGCTGATAAAGATCTGCGTCACGTCATCATGGTCATGAAGGATTCCTTCCTGCCCATTACCCGCAAGAATATGATCGGCCTGGTGCAGAGCACCGATGAAATTGCAAACACCTGCGAAGATATCGCCCGTCAGATCTTTTTGGAGGACATTGTGATCCCCAAGGCGTTGCGTCACGATATCAAAGAGATCTACGAGGTGACCGAGCAACAGTTGAGCCTGATGTACAGCGCCATTGATATGCTGCTCAACGATTTCAAAAAGATCTCCAAGGATCGCAAGATCCTGCACGATATCCGTGAAAAGGAAAGCGCCGTTGACAACATTGAAGAATTACTGCACGAGCGCATCTTTGATATGGATATTTCCCTGACCGAAAAGATCTACTACAGAGATCTGATCGAAAGCATCTGCCAGATCTCTGACCTGATTGAAGATATTGCCGATCAGATCTCCGTGATCCTGATCGAGAGAGAGGCATAAGCGACGTCATGATTTATTTATTACTGATTGCCGGTGTTTTTATGGGTTGGTCATTAGGCACCAATGACGCGGCCAACGCATTCGGCACCGCCGTTTCCACCGGCGTTGTCAAATACCGGACTGCCATCACCATTATTTCTATTTTCGTCATCATCGGTGCTTTCTTAATGGGTGCCGGTAATATGGAAAGTGTAAATGACCTGGCCATTTCCAACGAGGTCATTCCTTCTGCCGAAGCCGCCGAAGGTCTGATCGCCGAAGGAAAGGGCGACAATCTTGCGTTGCTGTCCGCCATCAAGGCATTTATCATTTTTGCCTGCGCAGGCGCCACCGTATTTTTGATGTCCTATCTGAAGTTCCCCGTTTCTGCCAACCAGTCCATCACCGGCGCTATCATCGGCTGGGGTCTGTTTTACGCAGATTACAGTGACCCCGTACTGCGGGCGTCCAATTTGGGACAGCTTGGAAAATTTGCCTCCACGTGGCTCTTGTGCCCGTTAGGCGCCGCCGTCATTTCCTTTATTATCATCAAGGTGGCCAACAAGCTGATCATTCCCTATCTGTCCAAACTGTCGCATTATGATATGATCGTCAAGATCGGTTATCTGATCGCAGGCGCCTACGCCTCCTTCAGTATCGGTATGAACTCCTCTGCCAACGTCACCTCCCTGTACTACGGTGAGATCGTCAACGGCACCCCCACCAATCTGCTGACCGATGCCAGACTGACCTGTACCATCGGTGGTATCGCCATTGCTGTGGGTGTACTGACCTACTCCAAAAAGGTTATGATGACCGTTGGCTCCAGCATCGCTCCGTTGACACAGATCGAGGGCTTTTTGGTCATCATCGCCATGGCCACCACCATCGTACTGCTGGGTAACATCATGCACATTCCCGTTTCTACCTCTCAGGCCGTTGTCGGCGCCGTGGTCGGTGCGGGTATCACCAAGAGCTTTAAGTGCGTTAACTACGGCGTATTTAAAAACATCGCCATCGCCTGGGTCAGCTCCCCACTGATGGCCGGCGTGCTTACATATCTGGTTGCTCTGTGCACCCAGTCCGTACTGTAAAAAGCAATATTAAACCCGCCCGTACGGGCGGTTTTTTCTTGTCCGAAAACGTGTTTTTCTTGACATCCCCCGGGGCAATTCTTATAATAAAATCAAATAAATTGTAAAGGATAATAATATGAAGCAGGACATCCGACTTGCCAAAAAAATAGCCGCCGCCGTGGCGCAAAAGGGCGGTCGGGTCTACTTTGTAGGCGGATTTGTACGGGACAGACTGCTGGGCACGGTCAGCAAAGACGTTGATATCGAGGTCCACGGCATTTCGGCAGAGACGCTTGTATCCATTCTGTCCGAATTCGGCACGCCCATCACCGTGGGCAAAAGCTTTGGCGTGTATAACGTCCATGGCTATACACTGGACGTTGCTATGCCCCGGAAAGAAACGGCTACCGGCCACGGACATAAGGATTTTGCGGTGGATGTGGATCCGTGGATCGGCACCCTTGCCGCCGCCAAACGGCGGGACTTTACCATCGGCGCTTTGATGCAGGACGTATTGACCGACGAGCTCATCGACCATTTCGGCGGTCGGCAGGATCTTGCGGCGGGCATCCTGCGCCACGTAGATGAGAGCAGTTTTCCCGAGGACCCGTTGCGGGTATTGCGAGCAGCGCGGTTTGCCGCCCGTTTCGGCTTTGCCATTGCGCCGGAAACGGTCAGATTGTGCTCGGGTATGGAACTTTCCACCCTATCCGGTCAACGGGTGGCCGATGAATTGCGCGGCGCCCTGATGGATGCACAGCGACCCTCTTTGTTTTTTAACTCCTTGCGGCAGATGGATCAGTTGAAGCCTTGGTTTATCGAGGCCGCCGCCCTCATTGGCATCCCCCAATCTCCCGTCTATCACGGTGAGGGGGACGTATGGAATCACACCATGATGGTACTTGACCACGCCGCCGCACTGCGCCGTGAGGCAACATATCCGTATTATCTGATGTTGGGGGCATTGGTCCACGATTTCGGCAAAGCGACCACCACAACAGAAAAAGACGGCATTTTACACGCCTACGATCACGAAAACGCCGGTCTGCCCGCCGTGCGCCGTTTTCTTTCCCGTCTGACCAACAACAAAGAGCTGACCGACCACGTGCTGAATCTGTGCGCGCTGCATATGCAACCCTGCGCTATGGCCGCGCGCAACAATTCGGTCAAAACCACCAATCGGATGTTCGACCGCAGCCGTTGTCCGGAGGACCTGATGCTGTTGGCGTTGGCAGACAACGCCGGGCGGATTACCCAATACCCCACCGACCCAAGGCCTTTTTTGGAGCAGCGGCTACAGGACTATCGCCGGACCATGGCCGAACCGTACGTAACGGGGCAGGACCTGATTGAAGCGGGGCTGACGCCGGACAAACGTTTTTCCGACGTTCTGCAATACGCCCACAAGCTGCGGCTGGCCCGGGTCGGCAAGACAGAAGCACTCAAGCAAACACTCGCATACGCACGAAAGGTAACCAAATTATGATCATTGATTTTCACACCCACACCTTCCCCGATAAAATCGCAGCCGCCGCCCTGGCAAAAATGCAGGGCGACAGCCACAGCCGCACCTTTTCCGACGGCACACGCAGTGGACTGCAACGATCAATGGCGCAAGCAGGCATCCACCATTCGGTGGTATTGCCCGTGGCCACCAACCCTGCCAAAATCGCCCACATCAACGATCTATCCATTCAGTTGACCGACCGTGACGGAATGATCTATTTCGGTTGTGTTCACCCCGACGCGCCCGATTGGTATGACGAGTTGGGGCGAATCGCCGCCGCCGGCATTAAGGGCATCAAAATCCATCCCGTCTATCAAGGTACCGATATCAATGACGTCCGTTTTCTGCGGATTTTAGATCGGGCGGGCGCGCTGGGGCTGATCGTGCTGACCCACGCCGGTGATGACATCGGCTTTCCCGGAGTGGTGCGTTGTTCTCCCGAAATGACCGCCGATGCCCTGCGACAGGTGGGGCCGCTACAGATGGTACTGGCCCATATGGGTGGCTGGCGGAACTGGGATCGGGTGGCCCAGCTGGCCGAGACGGGCGTCTATATCGACACCTCCTTCTCTTTGGGAAAGATCCCCTGTCTGGAGGACGGCTATTATACCACCGAGCAACGGGCATTGTTGAGCATCGATGAGTTTTGCCGGTTGGTACGTATTTTCGGCGCAGAACGAGTGCTGTTTGGCACCGACTCCCCCTGGAGCGATCAAAGCGAAAGTCTGGCCGCCATTCGCGCCCTGCCCGTTGCGGAGGCAGATAAGGCCGCCATTTTGGGCGGCAATGCGCAAAAACTGTTACGGTTATAACATTTTCAAAGGGACAACGTTTGACATTTGTCCCTTTTTTTATTACAATAATAGCATCCCCCGAGAGGAGTAAAACTATATGCGACTGAGAAAAAAGAAAAATGCGGCCTCCCGCTATGACGCTTGTCGGGACTGGCTGTTGACCAAGGAAAACATCGCCGCCTGGTGTGACCATCCTCATCTTGCCCTGGAGATCGGCAGCGGCAAGGGTGGCTTTATCACCAAATTGGCCGCCCAAAACCCATCCGTCCGATACGTAGCGGTGGAAAAAGAGGTGGATTGCATCGTTATGGCCATGGAAAAGGCCAAGGCCGCCGGCATTGACAATTTGCGTTTCATCGCCGTGGATGCCAAGGAATTGGGGCTGATGCTCCCCCACAAAAGCTTTGCCACGCTGTATCTGAATTTCAGCGATCCGTGGCCCAAAAAGAAATATGCCAAGCGGCGATTGACCCATCGCAACCTGCTGCGCCACTTTTTGCCCCTTTTAAAAGAGGACGGCGAGCTGCGATTTAAGAGCGATAATGACAAGTTGTTTGACTTTACAGTCGAAGAATGGCGCGCGTTGGAAATGGAAGAGCTGTTTTTAACCTACGACCTCCACAAAGAGGACGTTCCCAACGTGATGACCGAGTACGAGACCCGCTTTTCCCAGCTGGGCACCCCCATCAAATCTATGTGGGTACGTCCCACCGCCGCCACCTTCCGCCATCTGGAGGCGTACACCGATGAAAAGGACGTATTCCCCTTCCACCAGTTGATCATCGACGTCACCCATTTTACCCCCACTGACGAGCAAACGTTGCTGTGGCGAGCGCTGGATAACATCGGCGTCCGTATGGCCCGCACGGCCCGCACGACGCCCGAGATCAACAACCCCTTCGTCCGTTTGCCGCAGGAGGGTACCGACCTGTCTGCCACGGCGACGGCATTGGGCGGCAACGCGTCGGAAACGGCGCTGCTTTCCGACGATATCAGCCTGCTGGCCAAAGCGGCGGAAGCAGGGCTGTATACCATTGCGCTGGATTGCCACGCCACGGCGGACGAGCTGTGGCCCGGCCTTTCCAAAGAATTTTTACATAAGAAATAAAAAAGCACGATGACCGATGGTCATCGTGCATTTTTTATTTGTAATTTTCCTGATAACATTCAAAGAAGCGGTCGGCAATACGCTGCATCCCCAGATCGCCCGGATGGCTGGCCACACCGTCGTGTTCAAACAAACCGATAGCCTTGTTTTCATCCTCCTCGCCCAGATCGCCCATATATACAAGCGGTATATTTTGCTCCTTGGCGTATTCCATCAGCACGGGGTCCCCCACGTGCTTCCAGAAGGCCGTGCCGATGACGATCTGCGCCGTGCCGTTGGGATCCAGATATTGACGCAGGACGTGCAGTTGTTCCTTAAATTTTACGGGATCAAATTCCTTTTTACGGCTGTTTTCGATCAACCGCAGAAAAATGATATCGGCGCAGAAATCGTGGGCAGGCTCCCAGGGGGAAAGGTCGGTCAACTCTTTATAGTTGCATTCCCAATAGGCCACCTGGCAGATACAGCACACAGGGTCCGGTACGACTGCGCCCATCTTATCGGCCAGCAAATGAACGTAGTCCTTGGATTTGTCCGAGGCGGCCATCCCCCAATCCCAATGCCAACCGATGGAGGGCAAAATGCCGTGACGGGTGATGGAATTGCCCACAAACAAAATGCGTTTCCCCTTGCCCTCCGTATTAAAAAAGGCGACGTAGTTATTGCTTTTCAGTTGTCCTTCACCTTTAACGGTGTTCTTATCGATCTGATCCATAAGGTACCTCCTATTTCAATACAATATTGTCCGTATACACGCCCAACTGCAACTTCAGCTCGTCTACGTCGATAATTTGTTTGTCATTGTGATACAGGCCGTCGATCAACATATCCCGCGTCAGATGGGTCTCATCATAACCATCCATGTGGATCCACAGCTGTTGTTTGCCGTAAACACGAATGTTGCGATAGGTAAAATGATGGTTTTTGCCACGCCGCTCGGCATCCTCGGAATACTCAGCGTGGTAATCGGTATTGACGTAGATCAGGCGGGGCACGTAGGTCGGATCGGGGTTGACATACTGCTCTCCGTCCTGCTTTTGAATCACGCCTTTTTGCATTTCCTCGTCATATTCCACCGTAATGTTTTCATACAATACGTTGTACACCTCTGCCCGATCCACGTTATAGCAGCCCATAGCAGGTCCGTTGACGTGAATGATGTTGCAATTCCGGTAGGTGATGTTTTTGATCTCATCGGCGCGGGTCTCTGCCCCGATCTCCAGCGAATTGGCCCAATCGTTCCAAATGATGCAATTTTCGATCAAAATATCCCGGGCGGTACCGTGGTACTCACCGTTATAATATGCGTCCTCCGGCTTTTGCCAGCAATCCAGCCCCTTTACGCAAATCGAATCGTCATAGGTACGCAAAAAGCAGTGGCGGATCACCATACGGCGGCAGTTATGGGAATCGATGCCGTCGGAATTGTATCGCCAGCAACCGATGATCTTGACGTTTTGGATCACCAGATCGTCACAGCAAACCGGACGGATATTATACACCAGCGAGTCACGGATGGTGATACCGTCGATCAACACGTTGGTGCAATAATCCAGTTGTACGCAGTGTTGCCGTTCGGCATTTTCCACAGCGGCAAAATTGTCTACCGCATTGCACTCGTACAAAATCTTCTCTTTATTGCGGCTGTTATCCAAAATGCCGTGACCGAGAATGCGGATATTCTCCGCCCCGTGCGCGGTGATACAGGAATACACCACCGCCCCCTCATCCAAAAACAGGGTCTGTCCGCTTTTAAGGTCAATCTGTCCCACGTCGTGCTCCCCGGGGCCGAAATACAGCACGTCCGGGTCGTCCAAATCCACCGTATACGGGGTGACGTCATCGGCAAAAATATGCAGTGCCTGATGACGACCATAGGGCTCAACCGTAAAATAGGCGGGGCTTTCAAGTGTAAAGCGAATTACCTTTCCATCCACTTCGGGAGTGATGCCCAACGTGCGGGGACGAATCTCTACCCGTTCAAAGGGCTTCGGCGCCGTGATTTCAAACACAAGAGGCTCGTCAGCCTGCAACAGCGCAAAATTGATCAATTCGGTCTGCTCGATTTCACGTTGGTGGCCGGGCCACCGACGGTTTAAGGGCACCGCAGAAACTCTGGCAGTCTGTAACGGAACTGCATTGCCGTTGATCTTCACCTGATAATCGGCGCATACGTCTGCCGTTTGCACCACGGGGTATACCTTCACGCTCATAAGGCCCTCCTACGCTTTTTCGTTACTTTCATTTTAATAGGTGCGCCGTGAAATTTCAATACCATTTTTGTACAAAAATATATGCCCGTGTACAAAAAAAGTACACGGGCAATTATGAGTCTTAATAACGCAATCTGGTTTTCAGTCGCACAGCGCGGCGACGGCGGGCACGGTTGTGCCGGATCATTACGATGATATAGATGATCAGCGCCAACAGCAAAATGCCGCCGATGATCATCACCCAGGGATTGCTGATAAACTGACGAATACAGTACAGATAATACAGCACGGTGGAACGGCTGATATCCTCGCCGGCCACAAGATCGGTGCTACCCAGTATAACGCCATCCTGACTGACGGTCAGAGTGCCGATCACGTCTCCTTTATGGATGGGTGCCAGCACCTGCTCGGGCACCTCTGCCGTAAAGACCAGATCTTCATTGGTAACGTCCTTGCGCAATACTGCCAACAATTCTTCCTTGGCTGTCAGCACCACGTAATCCCGCTCGGCCGACAGCTCGACGGGAATTTCCTTTTGAGGATCGTTGGTGTTGACGATCTGACGGGTGGCATAGTTGTTAAACACCCATTCATACAAGGCCTTGCTGTCTGCAAAAATGGGGTTTCTGGTGGCGTTTTCCTTGGGGGCGTGCATTGCAACGCAAATGTATTCCCGATTATTGCGTTCTGCCCAGCTGACCAGATTATATCCGGCGGGAGTGGTGGTGCCGGTCTTGCCGCCGCGGGCATATCTGTAATAATTGGAAGAGGTGGACGAGAGCAGAAAATTGGTGGTACTGAGCACGCGCCGCTCGGATTTATTGGTGGCGGGAATGGAACGGGAGAAGGTGGACATCAACGTCCGGAACAGATCCAGGCTCAAGCCGTATTCCATCATGATTGCCATATCTCTGGCAGAGGAATAATGATCATCCGCTGTCAGACCGTGAGCATTTTTAAAGTTGGTGTTTTTCAGTCCCAGCTGTTTTGCCTTTTCGTTCATTTTGGCCGCAAATCCTTCCAGACTGCCGCCAAAACGCTCGGCTAGGACGTTGGCCGCATCGTTGGCGCTGGCAACCGCCACTGCATACAGCAGTTGTTCGACCGTGAAGATCTCCCCTTCTTTGATGCTGATGCTCGAGCTACCGGGTGCCAGATCGCTTTTAAAGGTGCTGCTGGCCGTGATCTCTTCCTGCAGATTGGAGCAGTTTTCCAAAACGACGATCAGCGTCATGATTTTAGTGGTGGAGGCCGGATGGATCCGTTCATCCGCTGCCTTTTCGTGCAATACGGCACCGGTGTCCACATTCATCAACATTATATTTTGCGCCGCCGTTTCCGGCACCGCCTCGATCGCCGTTTCTTCCGTTTCCGGCACGGCATAGCACATCGGCACCATCATTACCAGCAGCATTGCCGCCAGTATGCCGCAGATCCATCTTTTCAAAACATACCACTCCCACGTTAAAGTTTAATTATACTATACCATAATTTGTTGCTTTTGTCCACAAACAATCCTTCCAACATACAAAAAATTCACAAATTCCTTATAATTTCAAAAAATCACTTGCCAAATCCGCAAAATTGTGTATAATTATATAGTACAAAACATTTCGAGGTGTGGCTCAGTTTCGGAGTCGCTCCCCTTTTGCGGGTGCCGCAGGCTCACGCAAGCAGTATAATTTAATATTTCGAGGTGTGGCTCAGTTTGGTAGAGCGCCGCGTTCGGGACGCGGAGGCCGTGGGTTCAAGTCCCGTCACCTCGACCAAAAACAAAAGCACCCTGTGGGGTGCTTTTGTTTTTGCTTTTAAATCGGAGGGACTTGAACCCTAAGAGGGCGACCTCCGTCAAGAAAAACAGTCCGGTGGACTGTTTTTTAGGAGGGCGGGGCGCAGGCGGGTACCGCGAGTATTACGGAGCGGTCGACAAGCCGGGGAGATTTGCATCGCAAAGCTCCGTCCCGTCACCTCGACCAAAAACAAAAGCACCCTGTGGGGTGCTTTTGTTTTTGCTTTTAAATCAGAGGGACTTGAACCCTAAGAGGGCGACCTCCGTCAAGAAAAACAGTCCGGTGGACTGTTTTTTAGGAGGGCGAGCCGCAGGCTTGGTATATCATCACGCGTCAGCGTGTATATCATTGCCGCATAAGGCCTCATCTCCAAGGACATCATCGCACAGACAATACCGGCTACGTGGCGGCGCTTTGCCGTTGCAAAGAAGGACTGTTTATGATATAATTAATAATATACTATGCAAAACAGAGGTGTAATCGTATGGAATTCAGTCAATTGATCAACGAGCGTTATTCGGTCAGAAGCTTTCTTGACGAGCATTTACCGCAGGAATATATTGACAAGCTGTTGGCCGCCGGGCACGCGGCGCCCACGAGTTGCAACTATCAGCCACAACGGATTTTGGTGCTGAACACCGACGAATCCATAGCCAAACTCAAAAATTGTACCAAGTGTCATTTCAATGCGCCGACCGCCATGCTCATTTGCCATAACAAGGAGGAAAGCTGGGTTCGGAAATATGACGGTGCTCTCTCCTCCCCGGTGGATGCCGCCATTGTGACCACCCATATTATGCTGGCGGCGTGGGAGCTGGGCATCGGCACGTGTTGGGTAATGCATTTTGACCCCGAAGCCATGCGGCAGACTTTCCGCATCCCCGCAAACGTGGAGCCGTTGGCCCTACTGGTGATGGGATACCCGGCAGAGGATGCCGCGCCCCTTGCCCTGCACCACAACAAACGCCCCCTGGAAGAGGTCGTTTGTTACGATGAGTTCAAATAAAAAAAGGACGCCGTCGAGGCGCACTCCGTAAGGAAGTGCGCCTCAGTTATATTCGCCTGACGGCGAGTTATATTGCTTTGCAGTTATATTATGCTGCGCATAGTTATATTGCCCTTCGGGCAGTTTTTAGGGCGAATATAATATCACGAAAACC
>JAZQDW010000067.1:0-68950 GCA_045546995.1 Eubacteriales bacterium | reverse complement strand
AGAATTTTGCCGGAGCCGATTTTTGCATCGGCAAGGCATAAAACGCAGCCAATACTTTGTGTATTGGCGAGTATTTTAACACAGCTGAGGTGAAAATCGGCCCGTCAAAATCGGGTTCGGATACTCCTCCGCTGCTTAAGCAGAGGAAATGTTATGAAAAGAACAATAAGTTTACTTTGTTGTTTGTTGCTTTTGGGTGGATGCGCCGCCCCACAGGAGAACGACCTTCCCTTGACGGTGCCGTCCGATCAGTCAGAGCAGTCTGTGCAGAATGGACAGACAGAACAAACCACACAGCCCGCTCCCGACCCACAAACTGAGCCTGCCCTGCAGCCCGAGGCGCCGGAACAAAACGAGACATCGACTCAAAAAGCGCCTGATTTTGCATCTGAATTTACCGCAGGCGGTACGGGTACCGGCGTGGAGATCAGTTGTATGAGTTTTAACGTGCTGTCCTATGATACCAACGATGAAAATTTTGCCGAGCCGGCAGAACGTTCCCCCTTGGTGACCGCCTTTATAATGGAGCAAAATTGCGATATCGTTGGCCTGCAGGAGGTCAGTGAGAGCGATGGGTATAACTGGGTCAAGGCCATTGCGGAAGGCGTGGGACAACGCTATCATTTTCGTATGCTCACGCAGGAAGAGGACAGCGCCTACACCCGTATGGGCATTGCGGCGGGTTTGATGATATTGTACCGTAAGGATCGCTTTGAACTGCGGGACAGCGGTTGCTTCGAGTATTTTGAGGATGTAAATCGCTATTATCAGTGGGTCAAGCTGTGGGATCGGAAGGCGCAACGGGAACTGTTTGTGACCAATACCCATTTTTCCATTGATCCCAACTGGAATCCGGAGTACGGTAACATTATGCGTACCGACGAAGCAAAAGAACTGGCCGAATTTTGGGAAGGAACGGTACGGGCCACGCCGTTATTTGCCACGGGGGATTATAACAGCTATGAATATGACGATCCCCATCTGCTCGAACTGCAGACCTCGGTTTTTCAGCCCTCCTCTTTGGTGGCTGAAAGCCTGGAAGGAAGCAGTACCATCGATTTCGTGTATTTGAATACCTTGTCTATGCAGTGTACCCGCCATCTGTATTTGTCCTCCGCCTATACGGATGCGGCAGGGGATCGCGTGGAAATGAGTGATCACCGTCCGGTGGTGGCCTATGCAAAATATAAATAGATTTTGTTAAAATGAAAGGAATTTCAAAATGAAAAATAAAAAAGTATTATTATGGGGCGGTACGGTCTGTCTGGCGCTGTTTACCGCATTGATCGTACTGCTGTACACCTTTGATCGGCAGGCCATCGGGCCGATGTCCTCCATCGTGGGGTGCGCCGGTATTAACAGCTGGTTTTTTGTCCATCTGGGTGAAAGCGCCTTGTGGTATGAAATTACCGAAATGCTGGGGCTGGTCGCCTTTGCCGCCGTGGGTGGTATCGCCGTGCTGGCGTTGGTACAATGGATCCGTCGTAAAAGCCTGCTGAAACTGGATGCAGATCTGTGGTATACCGCCGCCTTTTTACTGGTGATGGCGATGCTGTACGTGCTGTTTGAGGTAGTTGTGATCAATTACCGTCCCGTGTTGGAGGAGGGGGAACTGGCCGCGTCCTTCCCGTCCTCACATACCTTGCTGGTGACCTGCACTATGTGGGCGGCGGCCACCCAATGCGCCCGTCGCATCGGGAAAAGCAGTATTCGTATTGCTGCTGTGACGGTGTGTGTGCTGATCATCGTGGTGACGGCGGTTGGCAGACTCTGCAGTGGCGTGCATTGGTTTACCGATATCGTAGGTAGTTTGTTGCTCAGCGGCGGTTTGGGATTGCTGTATTCGGCACTGGTCTGCTCTGCAAGCTGTGTCGGAAAGCATGATAAAAAGTAAATAAAAAAGGCACCTGTAGGGAGACGCTTCGTAAAGAAGTGTTCTCCCTACTTTCTTTTTATATAAAAATTGACACTTTCAGACTGAAAGTGTCATAGTGGGTTACGCACTTTCAAAAGGTGCGTAACGTGGTTATATACCTCTAAAATTAACCTATCTCAAAAATAAGAATTATAAGTGGTATTGTGAGACAGGTCTCACAGTTATATTTTGCCTATTGGCAAAGTGATATTAAAACCTTTGGTTTTAGTTTTATTATATTCGCCTTTAAAACTGTCCGAAGGACAATGTCACGATGCGTAGCATCATATAACTGCGAAGCAATATAACTCGCCGTAAGGCGAATATAACTGAGGCACCTTCCTTACAGAGGGTGCCTCTAAGGGTGCCTTTTAAATTTGTTCTAAAATTTTCATTGCCACTTTAATGCCGTCTACGGCGGCGGACATAATACCACCGGCAAAACCGGCGCCTTCGCCGGCCGGATACAACCCTTGCAGATTGGCCTGCATCAACTCGTTTCGTTGGATTCGCACGGGGGAAGAGGTGCGGCTTTCCACACCGGTCAGCAGCGCATCCGGCATATCATAGCCGCGTATTTTCTTTCCGAATACGGGCAACGCCTGCCGCATCGCGCTGTAAATATAGTCGGGCAGAACCAATCCTAAATCGGTAGGGACAACACCGGGACGATAGGTGGAATGTACGCTTCCGATCGATGTGCTGGGTTGCCGCTTCATAAAATCTTCCAACCGTTGACAGGGCGCAAAATAATTACTGCCCCCGGCCACAAATGCGGCGTGCTCCAACTGCCGTTGAAACCGTACACCGCTCAGGGGATGGCCGTCGCCATAATCGGCAGGCTCGATTCCCACCAGTAATGCAGCGTTGGCATTGTGCCCGTCACGGGCGTGATAGCTCATACCGTTGGTGACAACACCCTCCATCTCACTGGCGGCGGCTACTACCTGTCCGCCCGGACACATACAAAAGGTGTACACGCCACGCCCTTCCGGTGTGTGATAGGATAATTTATAGTCGGCGGCGCCCAGATAACGGGCGTATTTCCCGTACTGTGTGGTGTCGATCAATGCCTGCGGATGCTCGATACGAACACCTACCGAAAATGCCTTTGGCACCATATCGATGTGACGGGCGTACAGCATCTCCAGCGTATCCCGCGCGCTGTGGCCGATGGCCAAAACGACCTGTTTGGCCGGGATGACCTCACCGGCCACCACACCCTGCAGAATGCCGTTTTGGGTAATGAGTTCGGTAACCTGCGTTTCAAAGCGGATCTCCCCGCCCAGAGCAATGATTTTCTGCCGCAGATTTGTCACTACCTGTCGCAAAACGTCCGTGCCGATATGTGGCTTGGACAGCCATCGGATCTCCTCGGGCGCACCGCACTCAATAAAGGTTTCCAACACTTCGGCGCAAAGAGGACTGCCGATGAGGGTGGTCAGCTTGCCGTCGGAAAAGGTTCCGGCGCCGCCTTCGCCAAACTGCACGTTACTGTGAGGCAGTAGGGGACCGCCCTTCCAAAACGCATCGATATCCTTTTGCCGCTGATTAACGCTTTTGCCCCGTTCCAGTACAATGGGGCGTAATCCTGCCTGCGCCAATATTAATGCGGCAAACATTCCGCACGGGCCGAAGCCGATGACCACCGGTCGTCTCTCCGCTTTCTTTTGCGGTACCTGCAGACGCTCGATGGGTGGCAACGGAACGCCGTCAAACGTGGCTTCCAGGTTGTAAACAAAGCGTACGGGCGCTTTTCGCGCATCAACGGACCGCTTCAGAATGCGGACGCTCGTGGGCTTTCTGCCGCATTTTTTGGTTGCGGCGGCAATGATGTCCTGATGTTGGTCGACGGGGATGGTGATGCCGCTTAAACGCATGGCGTGCCTCCTTTCTCGGCTGTGGTCGGCCGTGTATATCGGTCTTTTTCAAAGTGTATCATAATTTGCGTAAAAATACAATGCCGACTTGCATATTTCCGCATAAACTGATACAATACATAATAAGGTAGGTGATGGCTATGACAGTTGCGGTCATTGTGATCGTCGCAGTTTTTTTGCTGTATTTGTTTTTGATTTTTCCCGCCCTGCGTCGCCATGGGGACAGGGTGTTGATGCGCGGAATGTACGTGGCGCACCGTGGACTTCATAATCGGGAAATGGGCGCCCCCGAAAACTCGATCAATGCCTTTTTGCTTGCAAAAAAGCTGGGGTTTTGCATTGAAACGGATATCCATTTGACCAAGGATGGTCACGTGGTAGTCTTTCACGATGATACCACCGGTCGCTTGTGTGAGCAGGATCTGTCGATAGAAGGATCCACTTTGGCCGAATTGCAGGCGCTGCATCTGGACGGTACCGATCAGACCATTCCTACGTTGCAGCAGGTGCTGAAACTGGTGGATGGCGACGTGCCCCTTTTGTTGGAATTTAAATGTGTCCGCGGAAACAGCGCCGCCCTCTGCGCGGCGGCAGATCGGATTCTGCGGGAATACCACGGAAAATATATCATTCAGTCCTTTTATCCGCCGGTGCTGTGGTGGTACCGCCTGCATCATGCCTCCATCTGTCGCGGACAGCTTTCGCGTAATTTTCTGGTACACGAAAAAAAGGACCGCAAATTTTTAAATATCCTCTCGGGCTGGTTGCTTTTTAATTTTCTGGCACGCCCCGATTTTATCAGCTATGACGTGATGGACACCAATGCGCTGGCCTTCGGCGTTTGTAAAATGCTGGGTGCGGCCACCGCCGGCTGGACCATCCGTACGGAAGAACAGCTGCGCTTGGCTAAACAATACGTAAGCACCTATATTTTTGAAAACATTTTGCCCGAGCACCCTTATGACGATCTGTAAACAGAAGCCGCTTGTTTTGTGACAAGCGGCTTCTGTTTATTTGTTTTCACTGTCAAACAGCAGGGTCACCGGCCCATCGTTGATGGAGTAGACCTGCATATCTGCGCCAAATTCACCGTGCGCCACGGTAAAGCCCTTTGCGGCCAACGCTTTCAAAAAATAACGGTACAGCGGCTCGGCAATGTCGGGTCGGGCGGCGCCGGTAAAGCCGGGACGGCGGCTTTTCAGATCGGCGTACAGGGTGAACTGGGATACCACCAACAGCGCGCCTTCTATCTGACCCAGGGATAAATTCATTTTTCCGTTTTCGTCCTCAAATACACGGCATCCCACGATCCGATCGGCCAGCCAATCAGCCTGCGCCTCCGTATCGGTGGGGGCAATGCCCAACAAAATCAAATATCCTTTGCCAATGGCGCCGTTTACCGTACCGTCAATGGTGACGGATGCCTCTTTGACACGGGTTACAACTGCTCTCATAATTTGGTCCTTTCCAGTAAAAATTCCTGCAGGTCAGCCACGGTTTCACATATATCGGTGGCGCCTGCCGCTTTCATTTCTGCTCTGTCGCCATAGCCGTACAGCACACCCACCGAGGGCAGACCCATACGGGCGGCGCCGATGATATCGTATTTTCGGTCGCCGATCATAATGGCGTTTTCCTTGCTGATGTCGGGAAACAACGTTAAAATGTGGGCCAGCACGTCCTCTTTCTTGGGACGCTCTTCTTTTAAGGTGTTGCCCACGACCGCCGTAAAATAGGACAGCAGACCGAAATGATCTAAGATCTGCGCGGCGTATTCCTCCGGCTTGGAGGTGGCCAAAATCAGCTTTCCACCCTTGGCGGACAGCCGTTGCAGCAGCGTGGGGATGCCCTCGTATACCTCGTTTTCAAACAATCCTTTTACGGCAAAATACTCCCGATAATACGCCACGGCCTGCTCGGCCTTGGGACGGGGAAAGTGCCAGAACGTTTCAAACGAGTCGATCAGCGGCGGTCCGATGCACAACCGCAATTTATCCATATCCTCTTCGGTAATATCAAATTTTTGCAGGGCATACTTGATGGAATTGGTGATGCCCGTTTCCGGCTTGGTCAGCGTGCCGTCCAAATCAAATAAATAATACATATCCCGTTCTCCTTTGCCTTATTTTACTATATCTGCACTCGTATTGCAAGGGGGAAGATTGACACGGACAGACAACCGTGCTACAATAAAATATACAAAGGAGAATGAAGTATGAAAAAAATTGCCAGCTTTACCATCAATCACGATACCCTGACCCGTGGAATGTATATCTCCCGTGTGGACGGGGACGTGGTGACCTATGATATTCGGATGAAACTGCCCAACGGCGGTGATTATCTTTCCAACGGCGCCATGCACACTTTCGAGCATTTATTTGCCACCTACGCCCGCAACAGCACACTGGGTGAGCAGGTGATCTACGTCGGGCCCATGGGCTGTCGTACCGGGTTTTATCTTCTGCTGCGGGACACGGTCAGTTACGCAGATGCTCTTGCTTTGGTGCAGGCATCGGTGGATTTTATCAGCGGCTTTGTGGGCGCGATTCCCGGCAGTAAAAAAGAGGAGTGTGGCAATTATAAGGAGCACGATCTACCCGGAGCCAAGGACATTGCCGCTGAAATGAAAATGGTTTTAGCAAACTGGAACGTGGACCGTATGAATTATCCTGAATAAAATAAAAGGAGCAAAAACTTGCTCCTTTTATTTTATGCAACGATACGGTTGGCCCAGTTGCCTTTGGCAACGAACACAAGGCCGAGAATACTTTTGAAAATCAACAACAGCTGACAGATCAGATACAGTGGTAAAATGGGCAGGTCGGTGCAATACACCAACAGCGCGGCTACCGGTAAATGAAACAGCCAAACGTATCCGCTGTCAAAGATAAAGGTGATAAAGGTCTTTCCTCCCGAGCGCAGGGTGAAATAACTGGCATGGGCGCAGGCATCCAGCGGCATGGCCAGGGCGCTGATCTGCATAATGCGGGTGGCCATTTGACGAATATCGTCGGTGGTGTTGTATGCGGCGGGGATCCAAATGGCGGCAACGCAATAGCACAGCCCCATTGCCGCAGAAAGCAGAATGGAAAAGGTAATCATACGGGAGGCGGCCAGCTTTGCCTCCTCCGTTTCGCCGGCGCCCAGCATTTGACCGACGACGATGCCGATAGCAACGCCCACCGCCATAAAGGCGACGGAAAACACGTTCCAAAAGGTCTGCGAGATGTTGGTGGCGGTTACCACGTCCAGTCCCCGTACCGAATAGCATTGATTGATCAGCGCGATACCGGCCGCCCACATTACCTCGTTTGCCATCAGTGGCAAACCTTTGGCGAAAATTTGTTTGACCAGAGCCATCGGTACGTACATACTGCGATAGGTCCCAAGGATAAACGGAAATCGCTTTGCCTGCATACGGGTCCATATCATTACGATGCCGCATTCGACAAAACGGGAGATTGCCGTGGCGATGGCGGCGCCCGCCACACCCAATTTCGGAGCGCCGAAATTACCGAAGATCAATACGTAATTTAAAACGAGATTGACCAAAACGGCGGTTACGCCTGCCACCATGGGCAATACGGTCTCGCCCGATTCACGCAGGGTACCGGAATAACACTGCGCGATGCTGTAGGGGAACAAACCGATCAGCATAATGAATAAATACTCTTTGGCGTAGGCCAGCGTGGCGGCAATATCGGCGGCGTTGCCCTCTCCTTTGAGGTACAGACCGATCAGCGCATCCGCACCGAAAAACAGCAAAGCGATAGCGCCGACGGTGATGAGAGTGCAAAAAATCAGTTTAAAGCGGAAGGTGTGCCGCACACCTTTTTGGTCGCCCTTACCGAAAAATTGAGCGCCGAAAATGCCGGCGCCGCTGATGGCGCCGAAAATGCACAAATTAAATACGAACAACAATTGGTTACTGACGGCAACACCCGTCATTTCTGCTGTGCCCACACGGCCAACCATGATATTATCCAGCATATTGACGAAGTTGGTAATTCCGTTCTGGATCATGATGGGAATCATCAGATAGATGATCTTTTTATAAAACTGTCGATCACCGAAAAAACGACCGGCCATACAAACACCCTCTCTTCTTTGGCAAATTGTCATTATTGTACCATAGAGCGATTGTGATTGCAAGGGAGCAAAGTAAAAGAATATGCTTGATTTTACAGGCAATTCATTTTATAATTGAGTCAGTACTTGGAAAGGAGAACGTTTTATGAAGACAGTAAAGGATAAATATATTTTGGTTGGCGCTGATTTTGCCGGATTTCCGCTGAAGGAGGCGGTGGTCGCCCATCTGCAGGCAAAGGGATGGAAGGTGACGGACGTGGGCGTTCGCGCCGATAGCGATCCGGACGATACCGACTTGATGTTTCATCGTGTAGGCCTGCGGGCGGGCGCGATGATCAGTGAAGGGGAGTTTGAAAGAGCGTTGCTGTTTTGCGGTACCGGTATGGGTATCCATATTGCGGCCAGCAAATGCCCTCACGTCCATGCCGGCGTAGTAGAAAGTGTGCCGGCAGCGTTGCGCGCCATCACGGGCAACGGTGTTAACGTATTGGCCATGGGAGCCTTTTATGTGGCGCCTGCCATGGGCTGTGATATTGCAGACGCCTATCTCAATGCAGAACTTGGCAGTGGCTATGAATGGTGGCATAATTTTTATGAGTTCCACAAATTGGCCATTGACGAGCTGGAAGCCTTTGATTACGAGACGTACAAGCAAAACGGATTTAAGGTCAACAAATTGGGCGATTTTCCTCTGCAATTGGAAACCAAACCCGAATAAGGAGTTTTTTATGAAAATAATGGAAAAACTGGCTGCCAAGGGGCGCGATCGCCAGGGTAGACCTACGCCCACCATTGCCTTTTTGGGGGACAGTGTGACTCAGGGTTGCTTTGAGGTCTACTACAAAAACGATGGAAATCTTGAGACCGTATTTGATAAATCCAGTGCATATCATAAGTATCTTTATGATATGTTGACGCTGCTGTTCCCCGAAAGCCCGGTGAATATCATCAATGCGGGCATCAGTGGCGATAATGCCCCCAGAGCGTTGGAACGGCTGGAACGGGACGTGCTGTCTCATCATCCGGACCTTACGGTGGTTTGCTTCGGTCTGAATGACAACGCCCAGGGCCTTGATAAATTAGATCGTTACACCACCGCCCTTGCCGGCATTTTTGAAAAGCTCAAGGCCGACGGCGGTGAGGTGATCTTTATGACCCCCAATATGCAAAACACCGAGGTCAGCTGTCATATCCCGTGGGAAAACCTGCGTGAGTTTGCAGGTAAGGTGGCCGAGCGGCAAAATGCAGGGGTGCTGGATCGCTATATTGATGCGGCGAAGGCCGTGGCGGCAGAGTATGACGTGCCTGTTTGCGACGTCTATGCCAAATGGAAACGGTTGGCCGCCCTGGGGGTGGACACCACCGATCTGCTGGCCAATTACATCAATCATCCCAAGCGGGAGATGAATTATCTTTTCGCTTCGTCCCTGTTGGACACTATGATGCAATAAATAAAAAGGACACACTGGCGGCACCCTCCGTAAGGAAGGTGCCGCAGTTATATTCGCCTAAAGGCGAGTGATATTGCTTCGCAGTGATATACGGTTATGCCGTGTGATATTCGGCTTCGCCGAGTTGTGGAGCGAATATAATATCACAAAAGCCGCAGGCTTTTATCTCACTTTGCCGCAAGGCAAAATATCACTGCAAACGGTAGTTTGCAATATCACTTAAACCTGCCGAAAAATAAATTTCTTGTTTTCGGCAAGTAACTTTTATATATGCTTTAAAATACGTAACCCACTATGACACTTTCGCTTTTGCGTAAAGTGTCATTTTTATATAAAAACAGAGAGACGACTTCTTTACGAAGTGTCTCTCTGCGGTGTGTCCTTTAAAATTTTACATAGGTAATTGCAGGGCATAGCCTGCCGCGATGCCGATCACGGCGGAAATGCAGATAATGATAATGGGATGTACCTTTTTGAAGGCCAGTACCGTCATCACGGCAAAGACGGCCAAGGAAATATAGGTGGTGACCTCCTTGAAAACGGTTAGATTCAGCCCATCGGGGAAAAACACGGTCAACGCTACCGAAATGATAGCCGCGCCGATCAGTCCCACTACTGCGGGCCGCAGACCGGTCATGGCGCCCTTGACGTATTTGTTGGTCTTAAACGCCTCAAAGATACGGGCAACGATTAAAATGATGATAAACGAGGGGAGCACTACGCCCATGGTGGCGCAAAAGGAGCCTAAAAAGCTGCCGCCGATGCCCAATGCCTCGCCTCCCTTAACGGCGCCGATGTAGGTGGAAATGTTGATGGCGAAGGGGCCGGGGGTGGACTCACTGACGGCAATAAAGTTGGTCAGAACCTCATTCTCCATCCAACCCTTGGCCAATACCTCGGATTGAATGAAGGGGAGCATGGCGTATCCGCCGCCCACCGTAAAGGCGCCGATCATAAAGAAGGTCAGAAACAACTCTAAAAAGATCATGCTTTCGCCCTCCTTTCCGTGATGAGAGCGACGATGATACCGGCGACGGCGCAACCCAGGATCACCCACAGTACGCCGATATCAAATACGGCTACGGCAATAAATGCGGCGGCCATCAGGCAGTAGGTAAGGATCCCTTTGGGGCACTTGGTATACATGCTCCACAGCGCCTTGATCAACAGGGCCAGCACACCGGCGCGGATGCCGAAAAAGGCGTATTTGACCGCCTTTAGATTCTGAAATTGATTCAGTACAAAGGAAATGGCCAAAATGATCACAAAAGAGGGGAGCACCACGCCCGTTGTGGCGGCCGCCGCCCCCCAAAAGCCGGCTATCTTATAGCCTACAAAGGTGGCCGAATTGATGGCGATGGGTCCGGGGGTGGATTCGGCAATGGCGATGATGTCCAAAATGTCGTCATCGGTGATCCATTGGTTGTTTTCCACCACTTCCTTCTGGATCAGCGGGATCATGGCGTATCCGCCGCCGAAGGTAAAGGCGCCGATCTTAAAAAAGATCCAAAACAGTTTTCGTATAAGCGACCAACGTTTCATTCATTTGCTCCTTTCAAATCTTTACCAAAGTATTATAGCCCATTTGCTCCCGGAAATCAACCATAAAAAGAGTTGACAAAAGAAATGATAATTCTTATAATATAATTTAATGATGTAATAAGGAGAAGACAGATGCAGATTTATGAAGAATTGGTCGCCCGCGGCCTCATCGCCCAGGTGACTGACGAAGAAAAGGTAAGAGAACTTGTCAACAGCGGTAAGGCTGTATTTTATATTGGTTTTGATCCCACGGCGGACAGCTTGCACGTGGGCCACTTTATGGCGCTGTGCCTGATGAAAAGATTGCAGCAGGCAGGCAACCGCCCCATTGCCCTCATCGGCGGCGGCACCGGTCATATCGGTGACCCCAGCGGCCGTACCGATATGCGTTCTATGATGACGGCGGAGACCATTCAGCACAACTGCGATTGCTTTAAAAAGCAGATGGAGCGCTTTATTGAATTTGGCGAGGGTAAGGCCATTATGGTCAATAACGCCGATTGGCTGTTGGAACTGAAATACGTGGATCTGCTGCGTGAGGTCGGCGCTTGCTTCTCGGTCAACAATATGCTGCGCGCCGAGTGCTATAAGCAGCGGATGGAGAAAGGCTTGTCCTTCCTTGAGTTCAACTATATGATCATGCAGAGCTATGACTTTTATCATATGTATCAGACGCTGGGTTGTAATCTGCAGTTCGGTGGCGACGATCAGTGGAGCAATATGCTGGGCGGCAGAGAACTGATCCGCCGTAAGCTGGGCGGTGAGGCTGATGCCATGACCATCACCCTGCTGCTCAATTCCGAGGGTAAAAAGATGGGTAAGACTGCCGGCGGCGCCGTGTGGCTGGATCCCAATAAGACCTCTCCCTACGATTTCTATCAGTATTGGAGAAACGTTGGGGATGACGACGTTCTCAAATGTATTCGTATGCTCACCTTCCTGCCTCTGGAGGAAATCGTCAAGATGGATGCCTGGGAGGGCAGTCAGTTGAATACCGCTAAAGAGATCTTGGCCTACGAGCTGACCAAGCTGGTGCACGGCGAGGAAGAGGCTGTCAAGGCGCAAACCGCTGCCCGCGCCATCTTCAGCGCAGGCGACGCCGCCAATATGCCTTCCGCCGCTTTGAGCGACGAGGACTTTACCGACGGTGTGATCGATATCATTTCCGTGCTGGTTAAGGGCGGTTTGGTCTCTACCCGTAGCGAGGGCAGACGCGCTGTCGAGCAGGGCGGTGTCAGCGTAGACGGTGCAAAGGTCACCGATTTCCGCGCCACCTTCCCCAAGGATGCCTTTGCTGACGGTCTGGTCGTCAAACGCGGCAAAAAGACCTTCAAAAAAATCACCTTATAATATCAAACGCCCCTGCAACAGCAGGGGCGTTGTTCTATCATTTTTGGGGCAGGCCCGTTTTTCTTGCTTTTCGGATCAGAGCAAAGGTGGCCTTTTCTCCCTTTTCTGCCAGATGCCGCAATAAAAATTCCAGCTTTGTGGCGGTGTTTGGATGGATGCGGCGGGTATCACAGCCCCGCAGATAATAGTTCAGGGCGTAATCGTCGGTATATTTTTTGCCGCCGTAGATCTTGCTGGCGGCCACCCGATCACAAAACATTTCGATGATAAAACGGTCGGGCATTTCCACCGGCTCCATGGTGCGTGTTTTGGGATTATAGTCGGTCCAGTATTCAAAATGATGGCGGTTGCGGCCCTTGTGGTGCATCCAGGCGCGGCTGTAGCCAAACAGTTCCCGTTCTTTTTCGTTGGGCGAACGGCTGCCCTGATAATATCTGGCGCCGGGAATAAACTCCACCGGTGCGTATTTGGACAGATCGTGTCCCAGCCCTTGCCAGAAAATGCCTGCCTTCCAACAATGCGCCATCACCTTGTGCCGATGTCGGGTGATGACGGCAAAATGCTTTAACGGATGCGCCATGTCTTGCCACCTCAAAAAATAAATACTGCGGTCGCCCGCAGTATTTATTATAGCTTAAAAGGCGGTTGCCGTCAATCACAAAAAGGATTTCAGTGCATCAATGTTGGCCTGCTCGGTGCGCAACAGCTTGACGGCCAATGCTCGCACGCTCTCGCTGTTGCCATTATAATGATTCAGGGTCTGAATGCTTTTGGTCAGCCCCATCGTGTTGCCCCGGATCATCATTTCGGCAATTTTGGAAGGGGAACGGTTGGTCATCGTGCCCATGGCAACGCCCATTTTCAGATTCAACTTTGCCCGTCGGCTCAGATGACTCGGCTCCCGTCCTTTTCGTCGGAGCATTTGCCGGCTTTGGGCGTAGATCTCGCCGTACTCGATTTGTTGCTCTTTGAGCTGTCGCCGCAACCCCTCTCCCTTGGCAATATTCAACACGTTGCGGATACTGCGCACACCGGTTTCGCCGGCCTTGTTGATATATTGCAGCATTGCTTCATCGTTGATAGCTTTCATTTTTTCACCCCGTAAGTTAGTTTGCGCAAAAACGGCGAGGATATACATCTGGCGCAACGTCATCATTTTTCGTTGTTCTGTGCCAAAACAACCGTGCAATAGTGCACAATTTCAAAATGTCTTTTTTGTATACTTTTTCATATTGTATAGGTTGGTGAAATATGGTAAAATAAAATTACAGAAATCTATGAAAGAGGTGGGTCTCATGGCAATAGACTGTTCCGTGATCGGTTGCAGTTCCTTTCGTGCGGCTCATTTTTCTTTCCACCGGTAGAACCAAACAAGCCAAAGCGCAAGGGGCTGTAGCCACCCTTGCGCTTTTTACATATTGTTTTTATTATGGGACAAGAGAACCGTCCCCTTGTCTCTGAGGAGAAAAGAAATGAAAATTTCGATTAGTACGCAAAAGAAAATTATGTGGATACCAATTATTCATATTTTTAGTCTTTTTGTTTGGCTGTACAATTATATATATTATCCCCATAAAAGTTTTAAACTATGGTGGGGATCTATTGGTTATACTTTTTTACATATGATTCCCGCAATAATCGTACATGCAATTTTAAATCACCGATTTCCGGAGATGCCCATCGTATTCATGATTACAACATATTTCTGCTTTCTTTCTATGAGTTATGCACTTATACGCTGGCAAAAGAAGAACATAGAATCTGAGGAGTGATAGTTTCCAATGAAGAACAACAAACTACTATTTCCATTATTTATGTTCGTGATTTTGGGCATTATTAAACAAGTTTTCGGACTTAAAGCATCCATCATTGCGGCTGGAGTTTTATTTGTGATGATTGCAATTACGATCTTTGTTCAACATATACTTTTTGAACGTCGATTTAAAGTTTGTCCGAATTGCGGTGCCAAAACGCATAAAGTATGGCACAAACATTTGGCTGACCCACAAAAGGAACGTGTTACTTTGGGAACGACGCGCATTTTATTTGGTACTGTCACCATGCGAAACAATGTGATTTGTTGTGATCAATGCGGATGGTCAAGTCAAAACGAAAAGACATAGCAGGAGTCAATCAGGGAACCGTCCCATGATTTGTAAAATGGGATATACAAATGGGCGGATTATGGTAAGGAGGGAATGAAAGTGATTGATAAAAAAGAGATTCTATTTACTTTCAAGAAATCATATCACATCGCGCATAATGAGAAATATTTTTGTTGTTGCGGCGGCAGCGCGAATTTATATGACAAAAAAACGGGAGAGCACGTTTCGCGTTTCTCCGATATGGTGCAACCGAGCGTTGCTAAATTCACAACAGATTCCCGATTGATTGTCAAAACAACGCAAGGGGACTATTATATTTAGGAGACAAGGGGACGGTTCTCTTGTCCCCTTTTTCTCGGGAGACAAGGGGACGGTTCTCTGGGAGACAAGGGGACGGTTCTCTTGTCCCCTTTTTCTTGACAAAAAATAGATGATGATGTATTATCAAATTGGGTGATAGTTATGCCACGTCAAGCACGAAAAAAGAGCGATAGTGGAATATACCACATAATATTGAGAGGAATCAATCGTCAACAGATATTTGAGGATGGAGAAGATTGTCAAAGATTTGTTGAAACACTTGCCCTATATAAGGAATTATGCGGATATACAGTATATGCGTATTGCTTGATGGGGAATCATATACATATTCTGTTGCGAGAAGGCGCAGAAGAATTAAGCGCCATATTTAAACGAATTGCCGGGAGTTATGTTTATTGGTATAACTGGAAATATCACCGCTGTGGACATTTGTTTCAGGATCGATTCAAGAGTGAACCTGTTGAGGATGATAGCTATTTTCTCACGGTGTTGCGGTATATTCATCAGAATCCTGTGAAGGCAGGGATATGCATAAAGGCAGAGGAATACGCCAACAGTAGCATAAAAGAATATTTAGGAACTCCGGTTTTTGTTGATACAAGTTTTGCTCTTTCGATGATTACGAAGGATCAATTTATTGAGTATCACAGAGAAGAAAATGCGGATAATTGTTTAGAAATGGATGAACATTATCGCTTGACAGATGCTGAAGCAAAAACGATTATATTGAAAAGCACAAAATGTAAGACAGCAGCAGATTTTCAAAAACTTGATAAAGAAAAACGTAATTTCTATATTAGCAAATTGCATAACAAAGGTTTATCGATAAGGCAAATTGCTCGATTAACTGGTATTTCTAAGAAAATTGTAGAATCAAACATTTAAAAAAAGGAGACAAGAGAACCGTCCCCTTGTCTCCCCGAGATAGATCACGGCTGTTTTGCCGAGTTTTATGATCATGATACCAAACTTTTGATAGGAACTTGGGGAAAAGGATATTGTATAAACTTAACCGTGTAAAGTAATTTTGGCCAGGGGGACAAGAGAACCGTCCCCTTGTCCCTCTGTCCTCTTGTCCCTCCCTTGTCCCTTGCGCAGAAAATTATTACTACATAAGGAGAATAAGATATGTTGATTACTTTAAAAGAGATTCGTGATAAAAACATTTTTGCTTCGGTATACACAAACGGGTATAACACCTCCAAATTTTTATTTGGCAAAGTGCTGTATGTAGATGCAGAGTGGTTTGTTATGTATCTTCTGCTACCGGACGGAAATTATGATGGCATTATGCTCAAAAGTGTTGGAGATGTTTTTCGTATAGAACTTGATAGTTGTTACAATCAACGAATGCAGAAATTGATGCAAACAAAAGCTTTGCCTGAGATTGATATAGAATTTCAAGAAAATGCTTTAATGTCGTTGTTGAATTTTGCTCAAAATAAAAAACAACTTGTATCTTTGGAATTGCTTAGCAGTGGCGAATGGGATGTTATTGGTAAAGTCGATTCTGTACTACATGATATCTGTGTTATAAAACAATTTGATGTTGATGGAAACGAAGACGGCAAGAGTTATATTAGTATAAAAGATATTACGCAGTTATCTATGGGATCACAAGAGGAAACTATAATTCAACAGTTGATCAAGGGCAATCAGGGGACGGTTCTCTGACTTAGAAAAACTTAAACGGGGCGGGAGATTTTCTCCCGCCCTGTTTTTGAGCAAAAAAGAGCCCCCTTATTTTGAATAAGGGGGAAGTGGTATCTTCTGTTATCGGCATATCCTCACTGCTTTTGATAGCACAACAGGGCAAACTCGATCTCTGTGGTAATACTTTCCGCATTTTCCAGTTTCTGCTGATCCTCTTTGCCGGTTTTGTAGTAATAGGGGGTCATACGGAATAAATTACCCTTGTCCTCGCCGCTCAAGGTGATGCTATAGCGGATCTTCTTGGTTTCTGTTAACGTAAAGCCGGGATGCTCCTCTGTTTTGACCTCGTTTTCATATGGCCTTTCATAGATGGCGGCCTTCAGACCGAACAGATGTCGCTCCAACGGAATGGCTTTCAGCCAGATGCCGCCCTTTTTCAGCACACGGGCATATTCGCCCTCGTCAAAGGGCGCAAATAAATTCAGCAGCAGATCTACGCTTTCGTCGGCAATGGGCAGGGCGGAAATGCTGGCCACGGCAAAGCCGATCTTTTCGTTGCGTTTGGCGGCGGCGGTCAGCGCATCCTTGGAAATGTCGATGCCCTCCATCTGTACCACCTTGTCCTGCGTCCGCAGATGACGGAAAACACCGTCGGTGTACCATCCTTCACCGCAACCAATGTCACAGATATGTACCTTTCTGTCCTGTAGACGGTCACAAATTTCCAAAATGCCGTCCAACAGCGGTTGATAGTATCCTTTTTCCAAAAAATCGGTGCGGGCGCGAATCATCAGCTTGTCGTCGCCGTGCCGCTTTTTGCCCGAGACCTGACTGCGCAGGAGATTTACGTATCCGCTTTTAGCCCGGTCAAAGCAATGGTTGTTGCCGCAACGAAACTCGTGTGCGCTCTCTGTTAAGTTTTCTCCGCAAACCGGACAAATAAAATGCTCCATCTTAAAACAATCCTTTAATCCATTCAATCAGCGCATCACTGCCGATGCCGTAACGGTTGAGCACCACGTTGATGCCGATAACGATCAACGCAATGCCGCCGGCCAGCTCGGCCTTGTTTTTGTATTTTGCGCCAAACATATTGCCCACCTTTACACCAATGGCGGAGAAGGTGAAGGTCATGACCGCAATGGTGGATACGGCCACCAATAAAAAAGCGGGGGTCATCCCGGCAAAGGCGAAGCTAACGCCGCCCACCAATGCATCGATGCTGGTGGCAACGGCCAGCGGCAGCATGGTGCGGAAGCCAAAGGAGGCGTTACAGCACTCCTCCTCCTTGTCCAGCGCCTCCTTGATCATATTGGCGCCGATTAACGCCAATAGAACAAAGGCGATCCAGTGGGAAAAGGAATTGATCATTCTTTCAAATTTAAATGCCATCAAATAGCCAAGGGCGGGCATCACACCCTGAAAAATACCAAAGTATGCGCCGACGGTCAGTGCGTGCTGCAGTTTCATCTTTTGCACGGACAAACCCTTGCAGATGGCTACGGCAAAGGCGTCCATGGAAAAGGCGACGCCCAGTACCAGTATCTCAAAAATGCTCATTTTACACTCTCCTTTAAAAACTTTAATATGATATCATATCCCGCGGTACTTGTCAATCTTCCCTCCGTTGTGTATAATATTAAAAAAGGAGGGTTTAATATGGCAATGATCGAGATCGTTTCCCATCCGGGAGAGGGGTACAAGCGTTTGGTGGAATTCGGTGGCTGGACCGCCGCCATCTTAAAGGATAGCTACAAAACTTCCCCGGACGGCGTTTCCTACCTGCAAAAGCATACGCTGACCGACGAGGTATTTATTCTGCTGCAGGGCAAATGTACGTTGATTGAAGCAGGGGACGGGGATGCTCCGGGGGAGATCCACGGCGTGTCTATGGAGCCATTGCAATATTACAACGTCAAAAAAGGCGTGTGGCACACCCATATTCTGGAGCCCGGCACCGCCGTCGTGGTGGTAGAAAATATTGAAACGGGCCTGTCCAATTCTCCCATTGTGGATCTTACCGAGGAGCAAAAGGCGCAGATCGTCGCTCTATGTAAATAAAAAGCGGGCTGTCAAAAAGTCGTTTCACCACTTTGACAGCCTGCTTTATTTGTTGTTCTCTGCAATTTGGGTCAATAACGCCACGCATTCAGCCCGCGTGGTGACCTTACAGCATCGGTTTTTATAAGCGGCGGCGCCGCGGACGCCTTTAACGTACCATAAAAGATGCTTACGCATTTCCAAAACAGCCGCCTTTTCGCCCTTGTCGGCAATGGCCAGATCCAACTGCTGCAGGGCGGTCTCCAGCCGTTGGGCAAGGGGTTGGGGGGCAAGCACGGCGCCGCTGTCTCTCCAGGCGGCAAGACGGGTGAATAAATGGGGGTCGCCCAACGCGCCTCTTGCCACCATAATGCCGTCGGCACCGGTGACCTTCAAAACGTCCCGATAGTCTTGCACCGTGGTAATATCGCCGTTGGCAATGACGGGGATGTTGACGGCGGCCTTGACGGGGGCGATTTTGTTCCAATCCGCTTTGCCGCTGTAATATTGCTCTCTGTAACGGCCGTGTACGGCCAAAAAATCCGCGCCGGCCGCCTCAAAGCACTTTGCTGCCTCCACGGCAACGTAATCTCCCGTTGCCACGCCCAGCCGCATTTTGACGCTTACGGGCAACTTTGTGGCGCGCCGCACGGCGCCCAGCACTCGTTCTGCCTTGCGCAGATCCTGCAATAGGGCACTGCCCTCACCGTTGTTGAAGATCTTGGGGGCAGGGCAACCCATATTGATGTCAAAGCCTTCGGGAGAAAATTCCTCCTCCAGCTCCTTAACGGCGTAGTCCAGACATTGTTCCTCCGAGCCGAACAACTGTAAAAAACAGGGTCGCTCATCCGCCCGTATGTTAGCCAATAACTTTGTTTTTTTGTCGTGGTAAAATACGGCCTTTGCGCTGATCATTTCGGTGACTACAAAATCGGCGCCCGCCTCCTTGCAGATCCGCCGAAAGGCGTAATCGCCGTTGCCCGCCATCGGGCCTAAAAAGATCGGTTGTTGTTTAAACGTCATATATCCATACCATTTCCTGTTGATTGCGCTAACATTATACCATATAAATGAAAAAAATCAATTTTTTTTTAAAAAACTGTTGACAAAGTTGCCGAGTTGTAGTAAGATATACGAGCGCCGTTGAGAAATCAAGCGGCCGAATATATGGCGGCATAGCTCAGTTGGCTAGAGTACTCGGTTCATACCCGATTGGTCGCAGGTTCGAATCCCGCTGCCGCTACCATTTTGGCCCGGTGGTCAAGCGGTTAAGACACCGCCCTTTCACGGCGGTAACACGGGTTCGATTCCCGTCCGGGTCACCATATCCCACGGAAGTTTAGCTCAGCTGGGAGAGCATCTGCCTTACAAGCAGAGGGTCACAGGTTCGAGCCCTGTAACTTCCACCAAAAGAAAAAGCATCCCTATCGGGATGCTTTTTCTTTTGGTCGCAGTCTGCAGTTCGCGCAGAGCTGTCTCGCCGCAGGCGATACAGCGACTTTCGATCACTTTTTTAAAAAAGGTATTGCATTTTCAAAAAAGTGTGATATAATAACATAGTACAAAATGGAAGTATAGCTCAGCTGGTAGAGCACTTGCTTGACGTGCAAGGGGTCACAGGTTCGAGTCCTGTTACTCCCACCAACAAAGAAACCTGATTTGTCTACCAGACAAATCAGGTTTCTTTGCGTGATGCGTTCCTTCGGAACGTGATGCGCACTGCGTGCGTGATGCAGGCGTCGCCCGTGATGCACGCCTGCGGCGCGTGAATGGAACGCATCGCATCACCTATCACAGCGTAGCTGCATCACTTATCACTTATTTACAAACAATCCAATTATGCGATATAATATTGAAAAGCGAGGTGTATATTATGTCAGAATCAAAACTTAGGGAACTTTCTATGGAATTCTCAGTTGATATAATTGAATTGGTAAAAAAATTAAAATCTGTCAAGGAATCTATCGTTTCCAATCAAATCGGCAGAAGTGGTACAAGCATTGGTGCCAACATCCACGAAACACAGTATGCACAAGGCAAGAAGGATTTTATTTCCAAGCTTGAAATCGCCTTAAAAGAAGCAAGCGAAACAGGTTACTGGCTTGAACTTTTGTACAGAACAAAATACATTGACGAACAAACTTATAAAACACTTTCTGCAAAGTGTACTTCGTTAAGAGCAATGCTGATCGCATCCTGCCGAACTGCAAAGGAGAATGTAAGATGACATATGGCATTGTTGATAGGAGAAATCATAAATACTACACTTATATGAGCAAGGTTTTTCAGGCAATTAACAATGCACAACTGCAATATAATTGGCTTATTACGGATGGTGTATGTTATCCACGGAATAAGGATATCAAAAAACTGCTTGATCAAGAGTATTGTTGGTTTTCGGGTGATGAATTATCTGCTATAATTGAACAAGAGGATTTTCAATGGATTTGGGGATGTTTTTGCGGTTTTCCTAAAAATATCACAGTTGAAGAAGTCTTAAAATATCCATTGCCGTCTGCCGAAGATTATAATGGGTATTATCAAAATCCAGTATCTCTCCAACATCCGCTTTCCTCTGTAGAAATTGTCCCTTGTGACAGTTCGTGGACTCTCATTATTAGTAGGGATAAGGCTATCATAGATGGCTATCTGAAAAGATATCCCAAGTGTGAGGAGTTATCTACATTCAATCAAAGATAGGATTTACGCACCTAATCGCTTTTCTTATCATGCTTTACGCACCGTTTAGCTGTTCTTTTTTTATCCAAGCCGCAGGCCCCGCATATCATCACGGCATAGCCGTGCATAAACCCTCTTGCACCTTGATGAGATACGACGGCTGTTGGCTTTCTTTTTTTAAGTGCGCTTTGCCTACTTTTTATTGCAAAACTTTTGCGCAATATGTTATAATTTTTTTATAATTAACTTATAAGAATAAATCGACGTGATCAATGAACAAGACAGGAGGAATCAGATGCTTAAACGTTTTATCGCCTACTATAAACCGCATATTAAAATGCTGATATTCGATATGCTGGCGGCGCTGATGATCTCGGTGATCGGTATGGTCTATCCCATCGTCACCAATAAGATGCTCAATGAATATATCCCGCAAAAGATGTATACCACTATCGTTATTGCCGGCGTTATCGTGCTGGCGCTGTACGTGGTGCGGATGTTTTTGCGGTATTTTGTGCAATATTATGGCCACGTCATCGGCGTACGGATGCAGTCGCAGATGCGGAAGGATCTGTTTGCCCATCTGGAAAGACTGCCGTTCCGCTTTTACGATCAAAACGAAACGGGACGAATTATGACCCGTATCACCAGCGATCTGTTCGAGGTGTGCGAACTGGCGCATCACGGCCCGGAAAATCTGCTGATCTGTACGGTGATGATCGTGCTGTCCTTTGCCTATCTGATGTCCATTGATTGGATATTGACGCTGATCATCTTCACCTGCGTGCCCATTTTGATGGCGGTGACTATGCATTATCGCAAGGCAATGCGCCTGGCCTTTGATGATCGGCGCAAAAGCAATGCCACCATCAATGCGGCGGTGGAAAGCAGTGTCACCGGCATCCGCGTGACGAAGGCCTATACCAATGCCGAGCGTGAAATCGAAAAATTCGGGGTGGGGGATGAGGAATTTGTGGATTCCTCCCGTCGGGCGTATCACGCCATGGCGAAGTTTCATTCCTCCACCACCTTTGTGACCGACGTATTTAACGTGTTTATTCTGATTGCCGGCGGCCTGTTTCTCTACGCCGGACGGATCTCCTTCGGTGATTATTCCACCTTTATCGTATCGGTCAATTTGTTTATCAACCCCGTGACTACCCTTATCGGCTTCATGGAGCAATTTCAAAACGGTGTCAGCGGCTTTAAACGCTTTGTGGAGGTCATGGAGGAGCCGGCCGAGCAGGATGCTCCCGATGCGATACCGTTGGAAAACGTCCGTGGTGAGATCGAATTCAAGGACGTTTGCTACGCCTATGAAGAGGAAAATGAGGTACTGCATCATATTGATCTGCATCTGGCCCCCGGCCGTAAGCTGGCGTTGGTCGGCCCCTCGGGCGGCGGTAAAACCACCCTGTGCCATCTTTTGCCCAACTTTTATCAGCTCGGGGAGGATGGCGGCAGTATCTGCATTGACGGCACCGACCTGCGCAAACTGACGCTGGATTCGGTGCGGCGGAATATCGGCATCGTACAGCAGGACGTATTTTTGTTTGTGGGCACCATTCGGGAGAACATTATGTACGGTCGCCCCGACGCCACCGAGGAGGAGATGATCACCGCCGCCAAACAGGCCAAAATTCACGATTACGTGATGACGCTGGAAAACGGCTATGATACCGAGATCGGTGAACGTGGCGTAAAGCTTTCCGGCGGTCAAAAGCAACGGTTGAGCATCGCTCGCGTGTTTTTGAAGGATCCGGCCATTTTGATTTTGGACGAGGCCACCAGCGCGCTGGATAATACCACCGAGGTATTGATCCAGCAGGCGCTCGATGAGTTGTGTAAGGGCCGTACCACTCTGGTGGTCGCCCATCGTCTGTCCACCATCCGCAATGCGGACGAGATCGCCGTGGTAGTTGACGGAAAGATCACCCAACGGGGCACCCACGAGGAATTGATGGCAGCCGGCGGAACGTATAAGGATCTATACGCTCTGCAATTCCGTGATAATGATCTGATCGCAGAAGAATGATGAAAACAGGTATGGTTTTGGAAGGCGGCGCCATGCGCGGTCTGTTTACGGCCGGTGTGCTGGACGTAATGCTGACGGCAGGCCTGTCGGTGGATGCCATTGTGGGCGTTTCGGCAGGGGCGGCCTTTGGATGTAATTATAAATCTCGACAGATCGGTCGGGTACTGCGTTATAATAAAAAATATTGTAAGGACCCACGGTTTTGCAGCTTTCGCTCGTTGATCAAAACAGGGGACTTGTACGGCGCAGATTTTTGCTATCGGGAGCTGCCCGAAACGCTGGATCCCTTTGATAACGATGCCTTTGCCGCCGATCCCACCGAATTTTACGTGGTCTGCACCGAAACGATCAGCGGTGCGCCGACCTACCGTAAGCTGGAGCGTAGCGATCGGGAAGGGCTGGAATGGATGCGTGCTTCTGCCTCGATGCCGTTGGTATCCACGCCGGTCAAACTGGAAGGAAGGACGTATCTGGACGGCGGTATTGCCGATTCTATTCCCATTCGGTTTTTGGAGGAGCGGGGATATGGGCATAATATCATCATCTTGACCCGACCCGACGGATACCGTAAAAAACCCAACAAGCTGGTGCCGTTGATGCGCCTGCTGTTGCGAAAGCATCCCGGCATTGTTCGGGCGATGCAACAGCGCCATACGGTGTATAACGAAACTCTTGCTTATATCGAAACGCTGGAGAGGGCAGGGAAGGCTTTGGTCATTCGTCCGTCTGCGCCCCTGCAGATCGGGCATATCGAGCACGACCCGGCCGTCCTGCAGCGCGTGTATGACGAGGGTGTGGCGGAAGGCAAACGCCGACTCGAAGAAATTACGGCATTTATCGCCGCCCGAAAGGAGAAAGAACTATGAATTTTTCAGAGATCGCACGTCTGCGGCAGTCCTGCCGCGCTTATGATGCCGATCGGTCGGTGGAACAGGACAAGCTGGAGGCGGTGCTGCAGGCGGCGCGCCTTGCTCCCTCTGCCTGCAACGGTCAGCCCTATCATATAACAGTATGTACCGGTGATACTGCCCGTACCGTGGCCGGCGCTACTATGGGTATGGGAATGAATAAATTTGCCGCCAAAGCCCCCGTACTGATCGTTATCAGCGAACGCCCCTACGTGCGCACAGCCGCCGTTGGGGCCAAACTCAAGGGGAACGATTACCGTTCCATTGATATCGGCATTCTCAGTGCCTATCTTACCGCCGAGGCAACGGCGCAGGGCTTGTCCACCTGTATCCTCGGCTGGTTTGACGATCAAAAGATCCGCACGGCCTGCGATCTGAACACGCCGGTGCGGTTGGTCATCACGTTAGGCTACGCCGCCGAGGGAGACAAGCTTCGCCCCAAAAAGCGCAAATCCCTGGACGAACTTGTCAGCTATAAATAAAAACAGGGCGGGAGAAAATCTCCCGCCCTGTTTAAGTTTTCCCGAGGCAAAGAACTGTCCCATTGTCTCTTTCAAATCTTGGTAAAAGCAAGATATTTGCAGTTCTCGTCATTTATTTCAAGACGAAACATTTGCTTTTCAACCAAATTCGGATCTAACCAATTCCGCTGATTTACAATAATCCTATAGATGTTTCCGGAACGTTCATAACTTATCAATTCTGCAAAATCGTGCCCATCTGCAGCGTTCGGTAGAATGAGATATGAGTCGCTTTCTTTATTGTAATTTTCAATATTGGATCGATCTATCTCTACGTCAAACCTTGAAGCGACAAAGTCATCTACTATTTTCGCAGGAATATTATATGGATCTTCGTATTCATTTCCGGTGGCATACTGCTTTAATTCCTTGCGCAGAGCCCCATTGTTATCCCAAAAACCGTAGATGGCAAAACACTTAAAAGCAACGTCATAAGGAATCTTGTGATCTTCATCATAATACTGACGTGTATCAAAGAAATAATAATCATTAATATACGATAAAAGTTTTTGTTCCTCTGCCGTCAACTCTTGAAATGCCTTCTCTTTTTCTTCAAAGGATAAAAACTTAAATGACCCGTTATACTCAATTGTAAACGTTTGCTCAAAAGAAAAAAGAGTTTCTGTCGGTTCATCTTGCACAGTTGCGTGGATTTGATATTGGTTGTTATCCAGCTTATCAATGGAATCAATCGTTATTTTTCCGGCATAACTGTCTACGGGTGCGATCACATAAGAGTCGCTCTGTGCATCATAGCATGAAATGCTTTTGGCGCTTGGAGTCGTATTAAACTTTGAACTCAAATACGTATCCACCACTTTGCGTGGCACCTTGTATTTCAAGCCATCTTGATATGAAACCACTTGTGGGCGCATTTCACCCTTTTCATTATAAAATCCAAAATAACGAAAATACTTAAATGCCATTTCATAGGGAACAACATCTGATGTTGAAAAAGGTTGATCAATCTGAGCAGAATTAAAAGAATGCACAATGGTTTGTGCGATTTCTTTTGTCAGTTCCGTTTCGGCAAAACGATCTACTATATTTGTGCTTCCACAAGAAGAAAACAACAGCAACATAATAGCACATATGCAGACCATTCGTTTTTTTATCATAGCAACATCTCCTTTGTTCGAGACAAGAAAACCGTCCCCTTGTCCCCCTGTTTAAGTTTTTCCGAGGCAAAGAACTGTCCCTTGATTGTCCGTTCCTTGATTGTCACATAAAAGTTCCTTTTTAATGGAGAATCGTCCCTATTTTTGTTGTTGAGATTACGAGTTGCCAATCTGGAAGCCATCCTCTGTATCCTACCTATTATTTACTTTTTGAAAAACCGAATTATACAGATGATACCTTGGATTAACAGAACAGTTAATATTAGAACACAGGGGACGGTTCTGTGTGTGATAGAACACAGGGGACGGTTCTGTGTGTGATTAGAATTTTCTCACAATACTAAAACTGATGCCCGTTAATCTGCTTAGCTGTCTGATTGAAATTCCTTTGTCTCTAAACTTTTTCAAACATTTATCCCTGGTCACAAGATCTAAGTTTTGGAAATCCGAAACGTTGTCACACCGCGCGATCTTTTTGATGATTGCTCTTGCTTGTTCGTCCGTTACGCGCGCAATGACTTTCTCGGAAACATCCAAACAGGGCGTGTCAACTGTTTCATGATTAAGGCCAACAAAATCTTCAAGCGTAGTCAGTGCCCAAACATATTCTGTGTCAACAAGTCTGCTTATACCAGTATATTCCGAATAACTGCTGTAGGCATAGTCCTCAACACACTTACAAATACCTGCCTTGGTAGGGTTTTGGTGGATATAGCGCAGTACGGTGAAGAAATACTTCTCCGAATCCACCGGCTCGCTTTTAAAACGATCCTGAAACAAGTGGCCTGTACGTCGGTACTTGATATTATACCAGTATACAAATCGTCCGCAGATTCGTTTAAATATTTGTTCCAACGGCTCTTTGCACTCTTTAATAAGTAAATGAATATGATTTCTCATAAGGCAATATGCAAATAGCTTAAATTCGCATATTGCCTTACAGTCTTTCATAATATTGAGGAACTTATCATAATCTTCTGAATCCTCAAAAATTTGTTGTTGATTGATTCCGCGAAGCATTACATGGTAGATTCTGCTTTCGCTTTTCTGTCTCGCCTGTCTTGGCATATCGCATCACCAATTTGATTGTAACATAGCAAACTAAAATCGTCAACACATAGAACCGTCCCCTGTGTTGGTCCCCTGTGTTGCAATTTTACACCAAAGCTATTTGTTGTATTTCCGTTTGTTAAGGAGCCGGGGGACAAGAGAACCGTCCCCTTGTCCCCCCCGAGGGGGTTGTAGGTGCCCACACTCTCGCCGCTGGCCTTGGTGATAGACAGAAGCTTACCGTAGGGGTCGTACTTATATTCCACCGCCACGGACAAGGTGGGGGTGACCGAGGTAGAGCTTGCCGCCCGCACCTTGATGAGCTTTTGGATCACGCCCGTCAACACACAGAACCGTCCCCTGTGTTCCCTTGCAATTTGCCACGGACAAGGTGGGGGTGACACCGCCCTCGGTTTTAGCATAGCCGGTCAACAGGTCAGGAGACAAGAGAATCGTCCCCTGTGTTATTTCTTTCTGTTTTCTTAGAACCGCCTCTTGCCTTGATGCACCACACAATGCCCATTGTTACCAAATGAAGGATTTGGAAAACAAAAAACGGCCAAAATTTTTCATTCATATAATCTTCGGAAACATCAAACCAATATGGAAACGGCTTATACAGCAGCAACGATAACCAAGAAGAAAGGAGCCCCCATACAAATGTCGAGCCAAGCCAAATGTAACCAACATCCCTTGCGGACATGTGCTGACAGATGAACCAAATTGCTTGTCCGACAACAAATAAGATGGCGACCGCAAAAATGAGAATGGGACCTTGCTCAAATTTCAGCAACATATATTGCAAAAAGCCGGCAAAAAACAACACACTACCCCAACAAACAGAAAAACGCAAGTTTTTCCTGTGCTTTGAGAAATAATCTCCGCGCGCCCTCCATCCTTCAACAAAAAATGAGATCGCAATCAACAGTTTGACGATAATTCCAACCGCGTGCAATGGTTTGTTCCAAGTCAAAACGTCAAAAATGCAATTTGCTATCAGCAACAGCGATGAGAATAAATAATAAACTTTTTCCCGACGAATGATTTTTATAAAAAAGAACAGCAGTAAAATAACCAAAAGCAAAAAGAGTTCGATCTGTCCTGATAGCAGATAGTAATAGATGGTTGAAAAGTACAGGTTTGCTTCAAATATATAGGGAAAGAACAAAAGGATCGGAAATGCTATCAATGGAAGCATCAGTACTATATACAAAATAATGTTGACCGCCGAAAACGCGGTTTTCAAGAAATTGCGTACCATATATGTTGAATGATCCCCCAATCTTCTGATTTATTATCAAGATCAACGCTTCCGCTACTTGATCGCTTAAGATACAAGTCGTGTGCCAAATTGTGCAAATCCCACTCCCACAGCATCGATGGAACACTTCTAATCCATCCATTACCGGAATTTGGAACTCTTTGGCAATAATGTAGCATACTATTAAGAATATTAATCCTTAATTCATTTTGACGACGAGTGTATTTGTACGAATCTACAATTTGCATATTTGCATTTCCTGGGTCAAGGCTATTATTTCTCACATCCTTGATAATAATTGTATTTTTTCCTAAAGATTTCGGTGTAACAACCTTGCTGTTTCCAACTGTATAATATATGAGTCGTTCTCCTGTCGGAAGTTCTTCTCTGTGGGATGGATTGAGCCCACGACCACTTTGCTTATTCATATGATCACATGAATAGCCTCTCTCCTCCCATGTTTCGTCTTCTATTTGCGAAGCGGAAACAGCGTACCTATTTCCACTAGCATCTTCAAAAAGAACAGGATTATTTCCGCAATACAAAAACATATTGGTATCGGTAATACTTTGTTCCGTAGTTAAATATGCATCCGCATTGATCCATCTGCCCGTTTCGGGATCGTAATAACGGCTGTTGCAGTAGTACCAATCAGTCTCGCTGTCCCAGATATAGTCCTTATAAACGAGGGGGTTGTAGGTGCCAACGCTCTCGCCGCTGGCCTTGGTGATAGACAGAAGCTTACCGTAGGGGTCGTACTTATATTCCACTGCCACGGACAAGGTGGGGGTGACAGAGGTAGAACTTGCCGCGCGCACCTTGATGAGCTTTTGGATCACGCCCGTGTTATCTCGCAGAATGTAGTACAGGTTGTAGGCCGCGGGAGTTTTTGCATTGCCTTTGGTAATGTACAGAATATATTCCGCCTGACCGTTTGCATTATAAATATAACGCATCGTGCTTGTCAGGTTACCCGCCGCCGTAAGGATCTTGATATACTCCAACTGCGTGCCGTTGTAATAGTATTCCCGTTTGGCGCCGTTGACCAGTTGTCGCAAAATACGCTGACCGTTTTCATTGTACTCATAGCGAACGGTACCGGCATCGGTGGTAATGCTTTCCAACGTCCGGCCCTGCCGCCAACCAAGCTGCATCACACTGCTGGTGGTGCCGTTGGTTTCGGTAATGGAAACGGGATTGACAAATTTGGTACCATTGCTCGCAGTATAATTATAGGTGCGGGTGGTGGTGACACCGTCCTCGGTTTTGGCATATCCGGTCAACAGGTCGGAAAAGTTGCTGTCGTAGGTATAGGTGGCAGTATAATCGCTGTCATCTGCCGAAGTGGTGAAGGTTTTTGCGGTGAGGTTGCCACCGGCATCGTAGGAATAGGTGTATTCGTCGGTGCCGTCATCGGTGGAAGTAAGTTGCCCCAATGCATCATATTCAAATGCCGTGGTTTTTGTACCGTTGTTATCGATGACCCGATGAGAGGCAATTTTGCCGTCGTCATAATAGGTGCTGTAGTACGAACCCTCCACGGTGGTACCATTGTATATACCCTTGTAAGAGGTAGTGGAAGGTCGGGTGGTACGGGAACCGTCCTCATTCTGCTTATAAGTATAGTCTATTCTGAAAGAATTGTCCATACTATCCAGCGATAATCTCTTGATATACAGTCGCCCGATCCCATCATAGCCGTACCGCATCGTACCGCTTTCATATCCGCCATCGGGATCCAGACAGATGGATTTGAGCGTGTTATCGGCCAAATAGGTATAGCGCGTAGTATACCCAAGATCTACGTGGGCATCCTCCAAGACCGACCGATAGGAGAGCAGACGATTGTTTTTATCATACGAATAGGCGCCGGTGCTGAGACCGCGGGTATCCTTAGTTTCGGAGATCCGGCCTGCCAGGTCATAAAAGTAGTTGGTACGCTCCCAGGTGTTGCTGACCGGGCGATAATAGGCGGCGGCACCGAGGGCATAGTTTGCATTGTAGTCGTATTTTACCACCGGCGTATTATTATATGCCTTTTCAGTGACCAAGCCTGCGTTGTTGTAGGTATAAGACAAGGTTTGGCCATTGCCGTAGGTAACGGTATCCACTGCACCAAAATCTTTATAAGTGGCGGATTGCAACAGCGATTGGGTGTTGGTTTTGCCCGACCAATACACGCCGGTGCGTTTGCCAACGTTATCGTAGGTCATATGATAGCCCATCTGCTTGGTTGTGTCAGCCTTACGGACGATATCCGTCAAATTGCCACGGTCATAAGCATAGGTTACGTTGGCGGGCAAAGAACGGTGTTCGCCACCGTAGGGAATATCGGTTGCCACTTCAACGCCCACCGTCTCCTTGGTAAGCGGATCGTAGGTATAACTAGTTTTAAGATCATAACCGTCGGGCAACGGTGCACGAACGTCATTTACCCGTCCGTCCACGGTTGAACGATTATAACGAATGGACATACCTGCCGCATCCGTCTGACTTGCAACGTAATGTCCATCTGCCGTATAGGCGGTGGAGGCGGACATCGTCATATTACCCGCCGCATCCGTTAAGGTGGTCTTGGTAACGTTGCCCTTTGCATCATACGTATATGCCGTTTGATCGTCCAAAGGATCGGTCACCTTGGTCAGCAGATGCTTTTTCGTCGCACTGTTTCCACCGTCATACTCGAAGGTATACTCGTTGCCCTCGCCGTCCGTATAGGAGGTCATATCGTTATTACCGTCGGTGATGATGTTTTTGGTATTATTGGCCATATCTACCACGGTGGTAACGTTGCCCTTTTCATCGTAGGTCAGGCTTTGCCCGAAGGTGTCCCGATACAGACCGACGTCATCAAAATATGCGGTATTGCCGTTATAAATGAACTTTAGATACAGTTTAAGCTGTGTATAATTCTCCTCGGCAACAGCTCCCAGGCAAACGTATTGCCAATGATCGACCTCATTTTCCGCACTTTGGGTGACAAATTGGGAGGAACCGTCGGAATGGCAAATTTCCAACGTGATGGCACAATCCTGTTTGGTGCCGTTATGATAGGTATCCTTATTGGGCAGGCCGAAGTTGCGAATAAAGGCACCTGCCGTTATGCCATCGCCCTGTTTACCGCTGACGGTGACGGTCCGGGCCAGCTTTTTGGACGTTTTACTGTTGCCGACCATTTTATAGAAGTATCCCACACGGGAGGAATCGGTGGTGCGGCCATCGCCGCTTTGCAGCTCGGTACCGATCCAGGCGGTGTCCGTGCTGTCCTCAAAGCCGGCGTTTTCGATCAGGTTATAGGAATTGACCGAGCCGCCCTCTTCCAGTTGGACACCGTCAAAATATACCGCACCCTTTGCTCGCTCAATACCAAGATAAACGTAAAACGTTTCACTGGTTGCCATATCCACGTTCCCGGTCAGGTCGATGGTGACAAAATGGCGTGACCAAGCGCCGTCACTGATAATATTGTGACAATAGCTCTGGGGTGAATAATCCGCCGTTTCTACGCACAAAAATGCGCCGGTATAGCCGGAAGTGGAAAGGGTGGTCAAATCGGTGTAGACATAGGCGGAGAGGGTATATTTTTTGCCCTTTGTCAGCGTAATGGCCTGCCGCACCGAGGAATTGACGGTTTGGGCGGCATCATTTTTATATACCTTCATTGCCTTTGTGCCGACAAAGACCGGCTCGTTATCGGCAGTCCCTTTAATGGCTGCATTATCGCCGCTGTTGCCGATTTTTGCCCATTGGGTCAGGGTGGTGGCATCGCCCTTTTCAAAGCTGTGATTTTTCAGAAGATTTGCAACGTGGCGGCGTGTATCGGAGGTAAAGGTGACCTTATTCTTGGCGCCACCGCTGATGCCGTGCTCCTGATAGGTGGCATAGCCGTCCTGATCCTGGGCCGAGCGTGTTCTGCCCAATGCATCAAAGGTGTAGAGTTCATTACTAAATACACCGCTATCTCCTGCAATTTGAGAGGTAAAACGCGTAGCATTGCGATGATAAGTGACCGCATAATGGTATTCCGGTTGATTGGATTGCAGGGTGCCGTTTACGTAAGGCACCATCTTATAAGAGGTGATACGTCGACGGTGCTCAGACAGATTCCCTTCGTTGGTATAACCGAAGATCAATGCCGTTCCGCTTAATGCGGCACCATCTGCCCGATCTGCATCATACGGACAACTGATGATCCGACTGACCACGTTATGATCACAGGGGAAGCTGACGATGTGGGTCGGGGTCAATGTGGTGCCCTGCTGAATATATTGTGTCAAATGGTAAATGCCATTTTTAGATGCCGTATAGGTGATCTGTGCAAAGCGCTGATCGTTGGTTCCGTCGGCATCGGGATAATACACGCGCGACAAACGGTTGTTACTGTCACGGGTAAAGGTGATGGTGTGGGTACCGTTGGTGACGGAGGAGAGATAGTATTTTCCGTTCACCACCGTATAATACAATTGGGTATTATTGCCCACGCTGTCTTTAATATTACACAGGCGGCCGGTATCTGCATAAAAGCGCAGGAGATTATCTTTTTTATCCCGTATGGTATAATATCCGTCGCCCATTGATAGGGTCAGGTCCTGGCCGCTTTCATCCGTCCATTTATTATTTTTTTGTGCAAAATAGTGGGTGGTGCCGTCCCCATCGACGTATTTATATTTTTGAACGTCGCCGATCGTGACCGGCTTTACGTAGCACTGCAGATTGAGCATAAAATGATTGCCCACGTTCAGCGCATTGATGCTTGCATCGTTAGAGCCGGGAGAATAGACCAGCGACACGTTCAGCGGCGTGTGAGCGCTGTCTACCGATGCCACAGGAGTCACGATCGTCAGGCCACCGGTAAAATCATTGACGTAGGCAGTACCGCCCACGCCGGCATCCAAAGAATGATACGTCCAATAGTCCTCCAGACCCAGCATATTAAGATAGGTAATACTGACCAAGGGGAATACGATTGAATTATCATCTTCCAGCAAATTAAATTCCGAAGAACAGAATTTGGCAACCGTATTGCCGGTATAACCGGATTCATTATCCAGTTTCAGCATCACACCGTTATTGACACCGGAGGTATACCAATCATCCACCAAGGAGGTAATATTCCATCCGTACCAACGGGTGGCATCTTCTGAGCCGTTTTTGGCCTCAACGATCTCATAATCCAGCATATCGCTGTCCGTCTCGGGTTGATTGCCCCACGTGATCTCGTTTGTAGCCCACGTCTCTTGGACGGCGTGCGCCTGCAACACGGGACGCTGTGATGCCATGGCATTCAGGGTATCCAGATGGGTCAATCGTGGATCGGGATACAGATTTAGGGTAGCATTTACCACACGATCGCTTTCGCCGATATCCGTGGGAAGATCAAACTTTAGAAACGCCCGATAGACATCATTGGTGGATGCATCCTTGCCAACACGGAACGTGATCTCATCTGTATAATTAGACCCGGGAGCCAACTTGCTGACGTAGGTGTCCATTATGTTTTCATAGGTCTGCTCGGTGGTCAGGGAAGGATCCACCTTGACGGGATATACACGCCTGGCGGCGTTCAGCCATTCGGCATCGGGGGTGACGGAAACCGTATAAACGTGATTATTTTCGTTTTCCTTTTCCGGCCGCAAAGAAAGCGTAATGGCATCACTTGTGTTGCCGGCGGCATCGGTCATCAGAGGCGCGTTCAAAAACAGAACCGCCTTATCCCCTTGCCAAAGAGTGATCATATTGTCGGAAAGGGTCATTGTAAGCGCGCCCGTTTCATAGGTAAAGGTGTAGGTACCTATGGCCGTGCGGTCTTTTAAGACAATATTTTCCTTCAGTTCATCACCGATGAGCAGATATTCCAGATCTACTTTCGGTAAAATATTTTCATATAAGACGGCGGATTGATTGCCAATCACTGCCGTAGGATCCGTTTGCTCCGGCCAGTCGTTTTCCAATGGGGTGGCGGTGGTTTTGGCGGCGCCATTTAAGTACCAAGCAATTTTGGTATCTTCATAATGAAGCTTCACCAACTTACCATCTTTTGCTTTTTTGGCAAATTTGACGTTCAGCGCATTGACGGTGTTGGAAAATACCGTCTCTGCACCATCGGTGGATTCAGTTAAGCGGTTGTCGATCTCTTTCCAGGTGCCATCCACGTCCTTATAATGAACGGCATTCGGATAAACCGCCGCCAGAATACTTTGGTCACTGCGCATAAAGTATTTTTCATTCGCCGTGCGCTTTTGGATCAACTCGCCTTCGATCTGCACAGGCTCTTCTGTTGCTTCAGTGGCTACAGTTTCCGTTTCGGCAGAAACCGCAAAAGTACAGCATTGAGTGATCAGCAGTAAACAAACAAGCCAAGAAATACTGCGTAGCCATAACTTTGTTTTCATTTTTTTGCTCCTTTCTAAGCAATAATGAATATGTAAAAAGCGCAAGGGTGGCTACAGCCCCCTTGCGCTTTGGCTTGTTTGGTTCTACCGGTGGAAAGAAAAATGAGCCGCACGAAAGGAACTGCAACCGATCACGGAACAGTCTATTACCATGGGGCTCACCTCTTTCATAGATTTCTGTAATTTTATTTTACCATATTTTACCAACCTATACAATATGAAAAAGTGTACAAGAAAAGCATTTTAAAATTGTGCATAATTACAAGGTAAGATAGGCGGTTATTGCTCCGTCAGCTTTTCTGCTCATCCGCCGTACCGATCATTTCGTACAGTGCATCCAATGCCTCGCCCAATCCGCCGGCGGCATCGATCAGACCGTATTCCACCGCCTGCCGACCGTCCAAAACCGTTCCCATGTCGTTGACAAGCTCTCCTACGTTGCGGATCATTTGCTGTAAGACGGAACGGGAAATATTGGAATGGGCGCAGATAAAATCGGAGATGCGGTCCTGCATCTTGTCAAAAAAACGGAAGGTCTGCGGCACACCGATGACCAGCCCTGTAGTGCGTACCGGATGCATGGTCATGGTGGCGCTGGGGACGATAAAGGAGCGCTTTGCCGCCACCGCCAGCGGTACGCCGATGGAGTGGCCACCGCCAAGCACCAGGGAAACGGTGGGCTTGGTCATGGAGGCGATCATCTCTGCAATGGCCAGCCCCGCCTCCACGTCGCCGCCCACCGTGTTCAGCAAGATCAACAGACCCTTGACGGCTTCGTTTTCCTCCATCTCCACCAGCGCGGGCAATACGTGCTCGTATTTGGTGGTTTTGTTTTGTCCGGGCAAAATATAATGCCCTTCGATTTGGCCGATGATGGTCAACGCCTGAATCCCGCCGGCCGTGGTAATGATTCCATTGTCCTCCGCAGGGGAAAGGGGCGCCTCTTCCGGCGTATCCATTTCACACATCAGTTCATCACACTCCGTCCGGGATAGTAGGCGCTGCTTCCCAACATTTGCTCGATGCGCAGCAGACGGTTGTATTTGCAGACACGCTCGCTTCTGGCGGGGGCGCCGGTCTTGATCTGACCGCATCCCAACGCTACGGCAAGGTCAGCAATGGTGGTGTCCTCCGTTTCGCCGCTGCGATGGGACATAATGCAGCGATATCCGTGCCGTTTGGCCAGCCGCACTGTTTCCATCGTTTCGCTCAGTGTGCCCACCTGATTGGGTTTGATCAGAATGGCATTGGCGCTTCTGCTTTGAATGCCGTGTAGCAGACGGTTGGGGTTGGTGACGAATAGATCATCTCCCACGATCTGCACCTGACCGGCAAAATGATGGGTCAACTGCCGAAATCCGTCAAAGGATTCCTCCCCAAAGGGATCTTCAATAGAACGAATGGGAAAAGCGCTGCACAGACGGCGATACTGCTCCATAAGTTCTGCCTCCTGTATTTCCCGATCCGCCTTGGGCAGATGGTAGTGATCTCCCTTGATCCATTCCGAGGCGGCGGCGTCCAGCGCAAACACCACGTCCTCTCCGGGGCGGTATCCGGCGGCTGTGACCGCATCGCAAAGCAGCTCCAGGGCGGTATATTCGCTGTCAATCTCGGGGGCAAAGCCACCCTCGTCGCCCACGGCGGTGGAAAGCCCTTTTTCCTTTAATAATCGCCGTAAGGCGTGATAAACGCCAACCCCCATCTGCAGTCCGTCGCTAAAGCTGTCCGCGCCTACCGGCATAATCATAAATTCCTGAAAGTCCAAGGCATTGGAAGCGTGCGCGCCGCCGTTGAGAATGTTCATCATCGGTACCGGCATAATGCAGGCATCCAGGCCTCCCAGATAACGGAACAGGGGACTTTGCTTGGCGGCGGCCGCCGCGCGGGCGCAGGCCAGCGAAACGGCCAGTATGGCATTGGCTCCCAGTCGCTCCTTGCCGGGGGTTCCGTCCAGCTCGATCATGGCACGGTCCAGCTCCCATTGGGCAAAAATGTTTTTGCCTTCCAGCGCCGGAGCGATCTCTTCATAAATCCCTCCGATGGCATCGCTTACCCCTTTGCCGCCGAATGCCTCCCGCTTGTCTCGCTTTTCCACCGCTTCATATTTTCCGGTGGAGGCGCCGCTGGGAACGGCCGCCACACCCAGGGCGCCGTCACTCGTTTCTACCCGTGCCTGCACGGTCGGCATCCCTCGGCTGTCTAAGATCATTTGTGCATTGATTTTTGCAATCGTATATTTCATTCGATCCCTCCTTCGATTTCTGTTAGTTTTTCTCAAAAAAACTGTTTTATACCGACGCAGAATGTGTTATAATGAGTTTATTATGAAAAAAGGAGGGCGTTTGGATGCAATTATTGCAGGAGCAACAAATCGAAACGGCGGCAAAGCTGTTTGCCGATGGCTTTTTTGGCGACCCTGCTTTTGCTCATTGCCTGCGCGGCCATTCCGACGGACGGCAATGGCTGTATCAGTTCTTTTACGGCTATCTTTCGAACTGTAAAGAGCTATTGCTTTACACGCCATCCGATGCATTGGAGGGTGTGCTATGCCTGTATCGCTGGGATAGCCCGCCGGAGGAGGATTTTGACTGTCCGCCCGCGCTGGAGGAACTGAATCGTTTTCAGATTTTGGATCAATATTATTACCGAGATTTTGCGGTGCTTGACATTATGGCGGTGGCTCCCGACCATCGCGGTCAGGGCTGGGCGGGTAAAATGATCGATCATTTTATTGCCTATTGCAGACGGGAGAGGCTGACCCCGCTGACCGAGATCTTCGGTGATCAGCATCTGCAGATGTATCTTTCCCGCGGTTTTGTTATTAAGGCTACGGCCGAATATCACCAAATCACCACCTATGTTTTGGAGTACCCTTTATGATATTAACACTTAAGGAAATTGAAAAAAGCTACGGTGAGCATACCGTCCTTTCCTCCATCAATGCCAAGATCGAGGAAGGGGACCGCATCGGTATGATCGGTATCAACGGCGCCGGTAAATCCACCCTGCTCAATGTGATCGCCGGATTATTGCCTGCTGACGGCGGTGAGGTGATCTTGGGTAAAAACGTGCGGGTGGGCTATTTGCGGCAAAACACGCCCCTTTCCAGCGGCAATACTGTGATCGCCGAAATGCGTAGCGTCTTTGCCGACACTCTGACCATTGAGGAACAGATGGAGCAGTGCCGCCGTCAGCTTGGCGCGGGAGAGGCGGAGGACGCCGTGCTGTTACACCGTTTGCAGAGCCTGACACAGCAGTTTGAGGCCGCCGACGGCTATAATATCGACGTGCGTATCGCCCGTGTACTGACCGGTCTTGGCTTTGATGCCTCGTGGTGGGATCGGGTGGTGGATCACCTTTCGGGCGGTGAGCGTGTTCGCTTGTCTTTGGGTAAATTACTTCTCAGCGCCCCGGAGCTGTTGATGCTGGACGAGCCGACCAACCATTTGGATTTTGCCACCTTGCATTTTTTGGAGGACTTTTTGGCGGAATATAAGGGCGCGGTGCTGATGGTCTCCCATGATCGCTATTTTCTCGACCGCACCGTCAGTCAAATCTGGGAAGTGGAACAGCCCCATCTGGTCTGCTACCCCGGAAATTATTCCAAATATAAGACGCTGCGGGAAGAGCGGTGCCTGACCCTGCGGCGTGAATATGATAAGGCAATGCTGCAAAAGGCGCAACTGGAGGATTACGTGGCGCGCAATCTGGTACGCGCCTCCACCTCTGCTATGGCCAAGAGCCGCCGCAAACAGTTGGAAAAGCTGGAAATTCCACAACTTCCGCCGCCGGCGCACCGTGGAATGCGGTTTTCTTTTTCCGTCACACGGAAAAGCGGCTTTGACGTGCTTTCAGTGCAACCGATGTCGCTGACCATCGGCGAGCGGGAACTGTGTAAAAAAATCGAAATAGAAATTAAACGAGGTGAAAAAATTGCTTTGGTGGGACAAAACGGCGTCGGAAAGACCACGCTTTTTAACCGTCTTTTGCAATCGGAAGGTAAAGAGATCTGTTGGGGCAAAGGTGTTGAGATCGGTTATTTCGATCAGCACGGTGCTGCTCTTGACCCGTCTCTTACGCCGCTGGAGCAAATAAGAGAAGATCACGTGGGCGATGCCGACGGCGTGATCCGTGATCTGCTGGCAGCCGTTCAACTGAAGGGGGAGGCGGTTTTTGCGCCCATTTCCACCCTTAGCGGCGGACAGAAGGCCGGCGTCAGCTTTGCCCGCCTGATGCGGGATGGAGATAACGTTTTGATGCTGGACGAGCCGACCAACCATCTGGACCTGGCCAGCCGTGAAAATCTGGAGGATGCGCTGGCGGCCTATGAGGGAACGCTGTTGATGATCTCTCATGACCGATATCTGCTTTCCCGTGTACCCACGGCCATCTATTGTATGACACCTGCCGGCCTGCAACGGTTTGCAAGTTTGGAGGAATATCAAAATACCTTCATCGCTCCGTCGAAGGAACCGACAGAGAAAAAGTCGACAGACAATACCTCCTATCATAAGGATAAAAAGGAACGCGCCCGTTTGGCCAAACGCCGTGCCCGTCTTGCGGCCATTGAGCGGGAAATGGAGGCGCTGGAGCAGGAAAACGCCGAACTGGAGGCGAAACTGTCCGCCGGCGAAAACGACTATCAAAAACTGCAACAGTTCTGTGATGCTTTGGCAGAAAATAAGCAAAAAATTTCAGATCTGACCGATGAATGGCTGGAACTGGAAGAAGAATAAAAGACAAGGGAAAAACATTCCCTTGTCTTTTTTACAGCAACGTCGACCGCAATTCATCCGCTTTCTCTTGTAAGGCGTCAAAGTCCATTGCCTCTATATAACATTGTTCTAATTCATCGTGTAAAGCTTTTTCGCTTGCCATCAACTCTGCTACCTCATCATAGATACTTCGGCACAGTTTTTTGGCAAATTGCAGTTTGTTTTTGATTTCGGAGAGTTGTTCGTGATCGCTCAGCTGTCGCATATGAATGGTACGCTCGACCGAAAGGGGTTGTTTCCATTGCAGGCGGCTGTTTTGCCGCAGAATGCCCAGATCCAGCGCAGGGACGTAAATGTGGTCGATCCTTTGCGGTAACAACGGATCACAAAACACCGTCCGGTCATACCCTAAGGCGAGCAATCGTGCATCAAACAGGGCAGTCAGCCGATGTCCGTCGTCAAAACTGTCCTCGATCATCACAACGTTGCGGCAATTTGCAAAGGCATCCTCGAACAAAACGTGCCCCTCTGCGGTAATGGCGGAAAGAAAGCGTTTCGTGACGGTGGCCGTTCGATGTTGATCGGTGGCCGCTTGTCGGGACAGGATCTTCTGTACGGCTTTTTCGCCCCGCAGTGTATCAAACGTCGGCTCCAGTAAACCGTCGCTGTATTGTTGCAACGTTCCCACGCCGTGTAATAACCGATAAATGCGGGTAAACAAGTGATGGATCTCTTCCGTCAGTCGGATGATTTTTCGACGGTGGGGGATCAACTTGCTTCGATCCCAATATTCTCCCAGCGGCAGGATTTGCTCCACTGCTCCGGGATATTTCGGATCTACGCAGTGGGGTGGGGTGGCGTCCAACAGGATCAGCCGTTTTTCCGTCACCACCACACCGTCCAGCGAGTTATGGTCGGAGGAGCAGTGAATGCGCTCCACCCGATACCCTTTCTGCTCGGCGGCGTCAGCGATGGTACGCATCAGGGTACTTTTGCCGGTACCCGGCCCTCCTTTGATCAGCAATATATTATGGTCTGTCTGCCTGCACAACTCGTCAAACAGACTGTAAAAGCCGTTTGCCGTGTTGGCGGCGAGAAATGTATGCATAAACGATCACTCCTTCACTTTTCAGTGTATGAGAAAGTAAAGGATTGGTGAAAGAATTGGCAAAAGTGTGGACAAATTCAAAAATATATTATATAATAATTGTAATCGTGCAAAGGAGGTCAATGTCGTGAGCGATCAAAATAATCAAACACCGCGCAGGGCATCCACCGGTTCCTACACGGGGCGACGCAATAACGGCGATCAGCCGGCCGGCAGTTATCGCCGCAGCGGTCATACCTCGTCCGAAACACGGCCTGTGCGCCTGGGGGATCGGGAACGGATTCGTCGCCATACACGGGCAGTGCCCGAAACGGTGGCGCATAATGCGGAAAAAGAACGTTTTGACTTTGCGGAGTTATTTTCAAAAAAGAATATGATTAAATTTACAAAGCATATCATTTTTTATGTTGTATTGGTTACCATTTCGGTACTGATCACCTGGTGCATCGTCGTGGCCGCCAACGATATCAACGCCTTTGTCAAAGAGGATGAGGTGATCGTGGTCACCGTGCCCAAGGGTGCCTCTGCCAAGCAGATCGGTGAGGTACTGAAAAACAACGGCGTTATCGACTCGTCTCTTGCCTTTCAGGGATATTGTAAATTCAAAAAGACCACCGGCTTTCAGTACGGTGAGTACGAGTTGAATTCCAATATGTGTTATAAAGAGATCATTACCGCTTTGAAGAAAAACAGTGAAAAGCGGGATGTGGTCAAGATCACCATTACCGAGGGTATGGAACAACGGGAGATCGTGGATCTGCTGGTCAGCGAGGCGCAGGCAGATCGTGCGGTGCTGGAAAAGGTTTTGGCCGATCACAAGTTTGATTATGCCTTTTTGGAGGGACTTCCCAAGCGGAACAACCGCCTGGAGGGCTATTTGTTCCCCGATACCTACGAGGTATATCTGGGGGATGAGGTCGGTATGATCACCACTATGCTCGATAACTTCAAAAAGAAGATCGAGAAGGACGAGATCGCAAAACTGCTCAGTAAGAGTAAGTATACCTTGGACGAGATCATTACCATGGCCTCCATCGTTGAACGGGAGGGCGCCAACAGTAAGGAATTCCCCAAGGTGGCCAGTGTATTCTATAACCGTCTTGATTCGGAGACCTATCCTTATCTTGAGTCCTGCGCCACAGTGCAGTACGTTCTGCCCGAACGGAAACCGGTATTGTCCTACGCCGATACCGAAATGAACAATCCTTATAATACTTATATCAACAAAGGCTTGCCGCCCGGTCCCATTTCCTGTCCCGGTCTGGATGCCATTAAGGCGGCGCTGGATCCGGCAGATACGGATTATTATTTCTTCGTTGCCTCATCCGAGGGCACGCTCTTCTCCAAAACCTACAGCGAGCATCTCTCCAATGTTAAAAAAGCGGGCAACGGCACCGGCGGAACCAGTACCGTATCGTAAAATAAAACAAAGGCACTCCGATGGCGTTTCATCGGAGTGCTTTGATTGTGAGGAAGAATATGAAACGACCTGAACTTTTGGCGCCGGTAGGGGATATGACCCGATTGGAATACGCTCTTGCTTACGGCGCTGACGCGGTATACTTGGCGTACCGTGAATTCGGTATGCGTGCCGCGGCTGGCAATTTTGATCTGGACGAGTTGCGGCAGGCAATTACGCTGTGCCACGGTCAAGGAGTCAAGGTGTACGTCACGGTCAACACCTATCCCACCGAACAGGAAACCGCGCGTCTGCCGGAATTTTTCAAAACGATGGCCGCCATCGGCCCGGATGCGTTTATCATTGCGGATATCGGTGTGATGGCGCTGGCAAAACAGTATGCTCCCAACGTGGCGATCCACGTTTCGACCCAGGCCAATATCACCAACGCTGTCACGGCGCTGCAATATGCCGCGCTGGGGGCCACCCGTGTGGTGTTGGCTAGGGAGGTGTCGTTGGAGCAGATTCGCGCCATCCGCGCCGCCGTGGGGGACAAACTGGAGATCGAGTGCTTTGTCCACGGCGCTATGTGTATGTCGGTATCGGGACGGTGCCATTTGTCCGCCTTTTTGACGGGGCGGGATGCCAATCGGGGCGCCTGCGCCCAACCCTGCCGCTGGGAATATACGATGACCGAGGCCAAACGGGAGGGCCAGTATTTTCCCGTGGAGCAGGACGGTAAAGGAACGTATATTTTCAACTCCAAGGATCTTTGTATGGTACAGCACGTGGACGAGCTGATCGAGGCCGGCGTGGACAGCTTTAAGATCGAAGGACGGATGAAAACCTTTTATTACGTTGCCACCACCGTCAAGGCGTATCGGCAGGCCATTGACGAATATTGCGCCCGCGGTATGCTTGAAAACGGAGAACGTTATCTGATACAGGCCGGAAAGGCCTCGCATCGGGATTTTTCCACCGGCTTTTATTACGCTCCGATGGGAGAGGACGGCTTTAACCCGCTGGACGGCGGTTATATCCGTCCCTACGACGTGGTGGCAACGGTGGAATCGTGGAAGGACGGCGTGGCGCTGATCCGACAGAAAAATAAATTTGCCGTGGGGGATATGCTGGAGGTGCTTTCCCCCCATCGGGACGATTTTGCCTTACGGGTGGAAAGTCTTGTGACGGAGGAGGGGGAGAGCGTACCCGATGCCCCTCATTCGCAACAACTGTTGTATATGCCCTGCAGTATACCTCTGAGTCCTATGGACATCCTTCGTAAAGAAAATCCATAAAAAAGCTACTCTGTATGAGGGGACTCTAAATAATAATAAAACGTGAATGCGGTGTTTCGCATTCACGTTTTACTATATATGAATATTTATTTTTAATATTGCCACTAAACCTCTCGTTATTTTGTATATTTATTTGCTTTTCGATATTGAAGCGGTGATATTCCATACTTGTTTTTGAAAAGATGAATAAAATAGCTTGTATCATTAAACCCAACATTCAGTGCAACTTCCGTAATAGGGATATCTGTTTCTAAAAGAAGTTTTTTTGCATCTTCCAGCTTTAGCTTGTTGCAGTAGGCACGAATGGTCATACCGTTTTCTTTCTTAAACAGATGGCTGATATTCGATTTACTTCTGTGAAAATGTTGCGTTAAATCAGAAAGGGTAATATTTGAGTGATATTCATATAATAATTGCAATATTTGATTATATTCATCACCATTTTCTACCCAATATGTATGCAACGCACATTCAAGCATAGTGCTAAGCGGTGGAATAACCGAATTACATATTTTTAAAGGAATTTCTGTGCCAAGGGCACTTTTCCATAAATTGTAATTTAAAATATTACATTCAGTTGGATCATTCCTTCTGTATCCGCTGACAGCAATAAACCCTACCGTATTATCATTTTTGCAAATGGGATATATGTATTCATGCACTTCTGCGTGACAAATATGGCAAAAAGCTTCTCCTTTTTGGCATTTTGTTAAAATTGTTTTCTGATTCAGTAAACATTTGTTGTGATTTGCGTTTTTTACCATTACACAATATGAGTTTGTGTGGCGGTTGTAAGGCAAAATGATTGATGCCAAACTATCGTGTATATGGTTAAACACATCTTTCCTAAAGTGTACGGAAACAATTAATCCGCATTCCTTGTTCAGATAATTGAGGTATGAAGCGATATTTTTAATAAGATTATTCATATAGTTTGCATTTTCTTTATATTTTTTGGCGTTTTATTCATAGAAAATTCATCAGAAATATAATACAATTATACTACAAATAACAATTTTGTCAATCAGAGGAGGAATATTGCTTTGCTGAAAAAGAGATTAATCGATTGTGATTTGTGTGTTGTGGGTGGTGGTATGTCAGGTATAGCTGCCGCAATTTCAGCTTCGAGAGAGGGTCTAAAGGTGGTACTTATGCATGAACGCCCCATTTTAGGTGGTAATGCTTCATCTGAAATACGAATGTGGATATGTGGAGCAAAAGGCAGAGATAATCGTGAAACGGGTATATTGGAAGAAATCGCTTTGGAAAATCTATATCGAAACCCGACAAAAAGCTATGCAATATGGGATACAGTATTGTATGATTTCGTTCGGCGCGAAGAAAATATCACCTTGCTTTTAAATTGCACCTGTATGGATGCAACAGTTGAAAAAGGCGAATTTAAATATAATCGTGATACTAAAATAAATACGGTTATTGGATATCAGATGACAACACAATGTTTTTATGAAGTTAAGGCTCACTTTTTTTGTGATAGTTCAGGCGACAGTATTCTTGCCCCTCTTTGCGATGCCCAGTTTCGCATAGGACGCGAGGCAGACAGTGAATTTGGAGAATGTACAGAAACAAAAGTTGCCGATGAGATGACAATGGGTATGTCTTGTTTGATTCAAGGGCGTGAAACCACTCAAAATATAGAATTTATTCCTCCTTTATGGAGTACACCCCTGACAGAGGAGGACTTTACAAACAGAAGGCCGGATATATATAATGACTCCGAAAACTTCTGGTATCTTGAGTTAGGCGGCAACAAAAACACCATTGATGATACAGAAGAATTGAGAGATGAACTTATTGCTCTTGCTACAGGAACATGGGATTATATAAAAAACTCGGGAAAATATAATGCATCGAAATGGGATTTGGACTTTTTGGGATTTTTACCGGGTAAAAGAGAATCTCGCAGAATGTGCGGTGAATATATGATTACGCAGAAGGACATCAGTAACGAAAAAATTTTTACTGATGAAATTGCATTTGGAGGTTGGCCCCTTGATGATCATTTCCCCGGGGGATTTTACCATAAGGGGATTCCTAATACTCATTATGCAACACCCGCACCTTATTCAATACCTTATCGGGCCTTGTATTCAAAGAATGTTGAAAATCTGTTTTTTGCAGGAAGAAACATCAGTATGACACATACGGCGATGAGTAGTATCCGTGTTATGGCAACGTGTGCTTTGTTGGGAGAAGCCGTAGGAAAAGCTGCATCTATTGCTGTTAAAAATCGGTTTACCCCTCACGATGTATATTGTAATAAAATTGATTTGTTACAGAATTTACTTATGAATGAAGATTGTTTTCTTCCTTCCAAAACAAGAGAGATATCTTCATTATGTTTGAATGCCAAGCTTAACATTAATAGCGAAGTTATAAGGAATGGCCAGGATAGAGCACATCGTATTTATAATACCGACGAGAATAATTGTTCATATATAGCAAATGCTGGCGAGCAAATCTGTTACAGTTTCAGCCAAACGAACATAGCTGCTGTACATATTGTGTTTTGCAGTGATTTAAATCGTGATACTCTTCCCGGAACTGTTTGCGAACGCATACACTCAACCCGTGCCAATCATCGTTTGGACAGCCCACAAATGTGTATGCCAAAAACATTGTGCAAGGAATTTAAACTGATAGGTGAATTAAATGGTTGTCAATATGAACTTTTGCATATTTTAAATAACCGAAAACGCTCCTATCATATAAACGTTCATCAAACATTTGATAAGCTTATTTTAATCCCCGTTGATAACTGGGGCAATCATAAAAAAATCCCTGTAATTTCATTTGATTTCAATTAGAAACATTATAAAACGCTGAACCTTACGATAAAAGGCAGAAACGAATTTAATCGTTTCTGCCTTTTGAATTACTGCCCTTTAGGGTACACTTTATACAGAGTGGCTTTTTTATTCTTGACTGGTGGGGAGATTAAGGTGGAGGAGGATGGCCAACAAGCGGATGATGACGATCACTCCGGCACCAACACCCATAGCAACGGTGAAATCGGTGACGAAGGAGCAGAGCCAAATGGACAGCACTCCAGCCAGCGAAGCTGTGGCGTAGACGTGTTTGCGGAAAACATAGGGAATGGTACCGGTAAAAACGTCCCGCAGGAGGCCGCCACCCACACCGGTGATTACACCGACGAAGATCATCAGCGTCAGCGATTTGTGTCCCATGACATAGGCGCACTCCACACCGACTACGGTAAATACCGCCAGCCCTACACTGTCAGCGACGTACAACAGTTTTTCCGCCCATTTTGCATACTGGATGCGGTGAAATACGAAAAAGACGATCAGCGACGTAACCAGCGCTACGATGGCGCAGGTGGGATCGCGGAACATTTTTGGCGGCACGTCACCGATGATCACGTCACGTACGATCCCGCCGCCCACAGCGGTGACCAGCCCCAATACCATTACGCCGAATACGTCCATTTTGTGCTGAATGGCCTGCACGGCTCCCGAAATGGCAAAGGCCACGCTACCGATCAGCTCCATAATAAAAATATATGTTGCCATACTGTACGCCCTCTCTTGAAATCTTATATATATTGTACTCTGATCTTCGGTGCTTTTGCAAGAAAAAAGGTGACGGAAACCCGTCACCTTTTTAATTATTTTGCCTTGTTTGCTCTCTGCAACCAGATCTGGCCCAGATCAAATGCTTCGTACAGCGAGCTTTTTTCCTTTTTCTTCAGCGAACGCTCGTTGGGAAGTAACGTCTCGTCGGTCAGCAATAATTCAACGCTGACGCGGGTGGGCAGATCCTCGGCGCTGCCGTCCGTTTCCAGAATGTTGATGAAAATAATGTGCTTGTCGCCGGGATTGCCGTAGTAAATAAAGTTTTTGCTGCGAACGAAGGGCAGACCCTTATAGGTGAAAAATTCGGATTTTTGTTTTGCGGCTGCCATAGTATATCAAACTCCTTTGTAAGTTTTTTCTCTCCAAACAGTATAGCACAACTTTGTTCTTTTGTAAAGAGAAAAGAATATCCTATATTTTTCTTTATATTTATTGCAATATATTTGATATTTTGTTATAATAAATACAAGTATGTCCACCCATAAAGGAGTGTATTTTTGATGACAGTTGATGTTGTGGGAATTCCCATTCAAAACGTTACGATGGAACAGGCGGTGCAGGATGTCAGCGCCTTTTTGGACACCAAAGATAAACGGGTGATCGTCACCCCCAATGCAGAAATTTTACAACTGTGCGTTGAGGACGAGGGCGTGCACAAGATCATCGGCAGCGCCGACTATATCATTCCGGACGGAATCGGTGTGGTCAAGGGCGCGCAGATTTTGGGCACCCCGCTGAAGCAGAAGGTGGCCGGTTGCGATCTGGCGTGGAACCTGCTGGCTGAAATGGAACGTAAGGGAAAACGCCTGTTTTTGCTGGGGGCCAAGCCCGGTGTGGCCGCCGCCGCCGCTGAAAAGATGAAGCAGGCGCATCCCAATCTGATCATCTGCGGCGTGCAGGACGGTTATTTCAAAGAGGACGGTCCGGTGGTAGATGCCATCAACGCCGCCGATACCGATGCGCTGTTCGTTTGCCTGGGCGTACCTAAGCAGGAGCAGTGGATGATGCAGCATAAGGCGGAACTTAATATCAGCCTGATGATGGGTCTGGGCGGTAGTCTGGATGTATTTGCCGGCACGGTAAAACGGGCGCCCAAGATTTTTATTAAACTGGGTCTGGAATGGCTGTACCGCTTGCTTAAGGAACCTTGGCGCGCCAAACGAATGATGAAACTGCCCAAGTTTTTTGTAAGCGTTTACAAATATAAAAAGCAAAGGAGGCAGGCAAAATGAAGGTAACCCTGCTTAATTATACCCCCGACGGGGAAAAAACCGTTGCCGCGGCGGCCAAGTTGTGCTATGCCAGCGCAGATATTGATACGGTTATGGAGGGTCTGACGCCGGAAAAAACGGAAAAGTTTTTGGAGATGCTTGCCTCTTTGGGTCACGAAAGCCCCATTGAGCATATCACCTTCACCTTCGGTATCGAGGGGGTCAGCCGCGCGTTGCTGGCGCAGATTACACGGCACCGTATCGCCTCCTTCAGCGTGCAGAGCCAACGATACGTTAAGGAAAATATTTTCAGCTTTGTAACGCCGCCCGCTATTGCCGAGGATGCCGTGGCGCTGGCCAAATATGAAAAGACTATGCAGGATATTTTTGCGGCTTATCAGGATCTGGCGGCTACGCTGGAGCAAAAATATATCGGACAGATGGATGCCAAGGCGGCAGAGAAAAAGGCGATCGAGGATGCCCGTTTCGTTTTGCCCAACGCCTGCGCCACCAAAATGATTATGACGATGAACGCCCGTAGCCTGCTCAACTTCTTCCGCCTGCGGTGCTGTAACCGCGCGCAGTGGGAGATCAGAGAACTGGCCACACAGATGTGCGCGCTGGTAAAAGAGGTGGCGCCTACGATCTTCCGTTATGCCGGTCCGCCCTGCCTGAAGGGCCGTTGTCCGGAGGGGAAGATGACCTGCGGCAAAATGCAGGAAATGAAAGAAAAGTTTTTGGGTGAGTAATATGGGAAAATTGATCGTGCTGGAGGGTCTGGACGGTAGTGGCAAGGGGACACACGCCGCACGTCTGGCGCAACGGCTGACCGAGGAAGGGTTGCAGGTGAAAAAAATCACCTTCCCCGATTATAACGAGCGTTCCAGTGAATTGGTTAAGATGTATCTTGGCGGCGAATTCGGCACCCGACCGGAGGACGTCAACGCTTATGCCGCCTCCTCGTTTTATGCGGTGGATCGGTTTGCAAGCTATAAGAAATACTGGCAGGATTTTTATAATAACGGCGGCATCATCATCGCCGATCGCTATACCACCAGTAACGCCACCCATCAGATGGGCAAACTGCCCGCCGACGAATGGGATGCCTTTTTGCGGTGGCTGGAGGAATATGAATACACCCTGCTGGGATTGCCTCGCCCGGATATCACGTTGTATCTGGATATGGATCCCGACATCTCCCAACGGCTGATGACCGGCCGCTATCACGGAGACGAGGGGAAAAAGGATATCCACGAAAAGGATATCGAGTATTTGCGTTTTTGCAGAAAAAGTGCGTTGTATGCCGGTGAGTATTGGGATTGGCGCGTGGTACGCCTGTGTGATGATACTCACGCCTTTTCCATCGAAGAAAACGCCGAGCGGATCTACAGTATTGTAAAACAAGAGGTTTTGTAAGATGGATTTTCACAAGGTGACCCTTGCCGACCGTGAATGGATCCGTGCCGTCATGGCGGAAACCAAACATAAGAGTTGTGAGGAAAGCTTTGCAAACCTTTATACCTGGGGTAATACCTTTGGTATTGAGGTGGCCAACGTGATGGACACCCTGGTCTGTCGGTTGGGGGATCGGTATTCGTTGCCCATCGGTAAAAACCGCGCGGCGGCTCTGCAAAAGGTGATCGAGCTTTATCCGACGGAAAAGGTGGCAATGTTTGCCGTCGAAAACGAAGATTTTTCGTTTTTGGAGCAGTATTTTACCCATATTCGCGCTTTTTACGATCGCCGATGGTCGGATTATCTCTACCGGCGGGAGCCGTTGGCGGAGTTGACCGGGAAAAAATTGGCGGCAAAGCGGAATCATATCAATGCCTTTGTTCGGGATTATCCTGATTGGTATGTCGCCCCCATCACAGCGGATAACCTGTCCGACGTGGTGCGCTTTCATCAAATGTGGGCGGCCGAACGGGAATTGGACGAAAATTTACAGGATGAGCTGGATGCGGCAGAACTCGAACTGCAGCAGTTTTTGCAAATGGGTCTGGACGGACTGGTGCTGTATGCGGGCGGCGATATCGTTGCCTATTCCTACGGCGAGCCGATCACGGCGCAGACCTATTGCGTACACGTGGAAAAGGCGCTTCATTACGTTCGCGGCGCCTATCCGATGATCAATCGTGAATTCGTCCGTGCTTATTGTAACGGATATGAATATATCAATCGTGAGGACGATTCAGGGGAGAAGGGCCTGCGGAAGGCCAAGATGTCTTATGCGCCGGCGCTGATCGTTCATAAATACGAGGTTGAAATGGAGAAGAAATAATGGTTTACGTTTTACTTGCCGACGGCTTTGAAGAGGTGGAGGCGCTGACGCCTGTAGATTTGTTGCGCCGCTGTGACGTGCCGGTAAAGACGGTCAGTATCAGAAATCGGGAGGTCACGGGTGCCCGCGGTGTTACGGTGGTCGCTGATTGCACCGAGGAGCGTGTGACAGATGATTTGCGTGATATGGAAATGCTCATCCTGCCCGGTGGCTATCCCGGTTATCAAAGATTGGAAGAATCGCATTTCGTTCGGGATATGATTCGTCGCGCGGAGAAGCAGGATGCGTGGATTGCCGCCATTTGTGCCGCCCCTACCATTTTGGGACGTATGTTTCTGTTGATGGATCGGGAAGCAACCTGTTATCCCGGTATGGAGGATGGACTGCTTGGCGCCAAACTCAGTAAAAAGGCAGTCTGCAAGTCCGGGAAGATCATCACCTCCCGCTCAGCGGCCACGGCAATGGAATTTTCTCTGGTACTGGTGGAGACGCTTTGCGGTAAAGAAAGAATGGAAGCTTTAAAACAAGAGCTTGCTTGTGAGGTATAATATGGCAGCAGCACCACGAAAAAATAAAATATCCCTTCTCTGCCTGATTATATTAGCGCTTTTGCTGGCGCTCAGCGCATTGCAGCATTTCGGTTGGCTGAAACTGCGTAATTGGGGCGTAATGCTCGTTTATGCTTTTATCTTTATCATTCCGATGTTGATTTATATCAAGAAAAGCGGCAAAAAAGCCAAAAGCATTATGCGCCTGCATTCGTTGCCTGTAAAATATATCCCTTTTACACTGTTAATGGGTGTGGCGATCTGTTTGATTTGCGGCTTGCTCAACGTGCTGGGCGCCGTGGTATTCACCTCGGTCAATTCCACCGTGCAGCCCACGGCGTTGGTTGGTTTTTCCTCCCAGAATCCGTTGGTTTTATTGCTGACGATGGTGCTTTTGCCCGCCGTGACGGAGGAACTGTTATTGCGCGGCGTGGCGCTGAGCGAGTATGAGCAGTACGGTAGCGTGCGCGCCGTGGTCATCACCTCGTTGATTTTTGCGCTGTTTCACGCCAATCCCATCACGATGCTGTCGCTGTTTGTGGCCGGTATGTGCTTTGGCGTGCTGACCTTGCTGTTTGATTCAGTCTGGCCGGCGTTGATCGCCCATATCCTCAACAATCTTGTGGCGTTGATGATCTCTTATCATCAGGACTATATCACTTATATTTTGGAAGATACGTTGTTTGTCATTTTCATCATTGCGATCCTCTTTTTGATTTTGATCGGTGTGCTGAAAATGCTGGAAAAGGTGATTGCGGAGCGTGGAAATCACGGAAAACTTCGTTACGTCAAACGCCGTTCCAAGGCTTCTCCTTGGAGCAGTATCAGTTTGTGGTTGTTTGTGGCCGGTTGTATTTTGAAGATGGTTTTTACCTATATTTTGTGATGATATTTTTTAAAGTTGAAAACTGCCCCCGTTTGTGCTGTACGCATAAACGGGGGCAGTTTTTTATAAAAGGAAAGCCCCGTGCTTTTTACGCACGGGGCCGGAAGAGGGGAGAAGTCTTTAGTAATTGATGACGCGCAACTCAAAGTATGCCTGGGGATGGGCGCAGACGGGGCAGGATTCGGGAGCTTCGATGCTGTCAACAATGTGACCGCAGTTGCGGCAGATCCATACGACCTTGCTGTCTTTCTTAAATACACTGCCGTTTTCGATGTTTTCAACCAGTTTCAGGTATCTTTCTTCGTGCTCTTTTTCAATGGCGGCTACGCCCTCGAACAGGCGGGCAATATCCTCAAAGCCTTCTTCGTGGGCCTCTTTTGCCATTCTGGCATACATATCGGTCCACTCTTCGTTTTCGCCGGCGGCGGCAGCTCTCAGATTGTCCAGGGTAGAGCCGATACCGTCATTGAGCAGTTTAAACCACAGCTTGGCGTGCTCCTTTTCGTTGTCGGCAGTGGACTGGAAGATCGCGGCGATCTGCTCGTATCCATCTTTTTTTGCTTTGGAGGCAAAATAGGTGTATTTGTTTCTGGCCATGCTTTCGCCGGCAAATGCCTCCATTAAGTTTCTTTCGGTTTTGCTACCTTTCAAATTCATAATAAACGCTCCTTTAAAAAAATTATTAATTACAATGTTGGCATAGACCGATTAAGGTCAAAACGTGAGTCTCTGCTGTGCATCCTTCGGGACAAATGTGATCAAAATCCTCCGTAAAGGGGATGTCTGTGTCCTGAATGCGATTGCATTTTCTGCATAAGAAATGATAGTGTGGGGAAGTGGTGCAGTCATAGTGATCCGGACCCTCCGGCATGTGCAACCGTAAAATTTCCCCTTGCTCTGCCAAAAGATTCAGGTTGCGATAAACGGTGGCAAAGCTGATGGAGGGGTGCTCTTGATGGATCTTTTCAAAAATCTCTTCAGCGGTGGGATGGTTGTAGTTTTCGTGCATCGCTTCCCGAACGATGTCACGTTGGGGGGTGTTTCTGATTTGACGCATTTGGTCACCTCTCTTTTCGTTTGATGTGCTTGTTAATGAAACAAGCCTCTGCTTGATGGTTTCATTGTATCACAGCAGAGGCTTGTTGTCAATAGTAATTATTATCAATTAGTAAAAATTGTTTTTAAGAATCAGTAATTTTCGCAATCATTGATCATTTCTTCGATGCGGTACAGCTCGTTGGGTTGATTTTTCTCCAGCCACAGCTTGCTGTATTTTGCCAGCCATTCTTTGGTGTCGGTTACGCGTTCCAGATTGTAGCCAATCATTTTGGCAGTCAACTCGGTCAATACGCACAAACCTTCGGCGGCCACCTTCATTTCGGTGATAAACGGGCTTTCCGGCTCCTTGTCCAGCTTTTTCTTCAGCGCCAGATAACCGTCCTGCAGGGTAACCATATTAACGGTGGCAATGCCGCGATGATCGGTGGGCAGACCGTTTTGCTTTTCGTGATAGCACAGTGTAAATGCATTCCAGTTGACCAGACTGTGCAGGGTGTTCAGCTCAAACAGCAAATCGGTGAAATGATCGTTGTGATAGCACAGATGGTTGATGGCATCATTGAACTTTTCATCCGCAGGTGTGTTGACCGACCAGGACTTCTCTGCGCCCCAGATCATACCGAACATGGCCAGCTCCAGGGAACAGGGGTTGGCATAATCACCCCAGTTGGTATTCAGCACACCCAAAGCGCCGTGCTTTTTGCCGTATTCTGCCATTTTGGCGATGTTGCGTTGAGAAATACTGGGGTTCTCACACAGACGGCTCCAGGTGGTGGTGCCGGGGCAAACGATCTGCGTGCGCCCCAGATCCTTAAATTTGATGATCTTCTGCTCGTTGGGGACGGCGCCGTATTGCCAACTGAGAAAAATGGTATCCTCGGGTAATTCTTCGATCACTTCGGGATGCTCCAGCAAAATATCGGCCCACATCATAACTGTTTTGCCCTTCGCCTTCAGATGGGCAATGATCTTTTTGACAAAATCAATGTACAGCTTGCCGGTGTCGACCTCCTCGCCTTCTTTGCCGTAGTGTTTCAAATCGAAGGTCTCGTCACAGCAAATGTTGAAGATATCGGTGGTAAAATTAGGCTCGTACTGGTCGATCAGACTTTTGATGATCTCGATGCTTTCAGGATGGAGGGGATCAATGGTGTGATGGGCCATACGGTGATGCCAGGCATTTTTTGCCAATTCGCCCTTGTTGACACGCAGGTGCGCGTATTTGTCCTGATTGAGCAACTCAAAGAGATGACCGAAGGTGGACAGCGACGGCTCAAAGCTGATAAAACGCTCGGCACAGTAGGCGTCCAGCTCTTTGAGCTGCGCGGCTGTCAGACAACCCGTCTTGGCGTGTACGTCTTTATATTCCTCAAACTCGTAGGTATGCTCTACGTACAATTGCAGGGCGTTCATCTTGTAGTAGGCCATGTCGTCGATGAGCTTTTTCATCGTTTCCATTGTAGGGATCTTGCCGCGGGTCACGTCGTGATAAAAACCGCGGTAGGGGAAATCGGGCTCGTCCTTGATTTTCACGCAGGGAAGTTGGTCCTGTTCAAACAATTGCCGCAAGGTCTGTACGGCATAAAAGGCACCGGCGGGACCGGCGGCTTTTATGGAAACACCTTGATTGGAAACATTCAGTTCATAGGCCTCGCCTTGCTCGCCGCACACTATGCTGACGGGCAATCCGCCCTCGGCAAAGGGCAATGCTTGCAACGCTTTTGCAATGCGTGCATCTATGGTATCGGATTTGTAAAATATTGCTTTCTTTTCTACGACGTCGTTAAAAAACTGCAATTCTTTTACGGACGGAATCAGATGGATCATTTGGAAAACCTCCTAATTTCTATTGATTTCTTTAATACGATTATATATAATAATTTTGTAAATGAAAATGGAGAATATTGCTTATGGATAACAAAATATTGCTCTCATCCCGTGATTTTAAATTTGAGCCGCATTTGCTCGGTCATCAACTGCCCTTTATTTTTCACACGGATCGGCTAACGACGACGGCGGTGGGTAACTTTCACGAAAATCCGGAAATCTTATATTTTATCCGGGGCAGTGGCGCGGTGTATATCAACGGCACGTCTTATCCTGTTTCTGCCGGTGATGTTGCGGTCATTGACTCCTTTGCCGTGCATCAGGTCACGGTACAACAACAATTGGAATATCATTGTCTTATTATTGATAGCAGTTTTTGCCGCAGTAATGGTATAAACGAGCAGACGCTTCACTTTCAGCCCATCGTGCGTGAAAAGCAGATCAATGTGTTGTATCAGCGTGTTGTTACCGAATATATGGAAAACGGACCTTTTCGGCAAACCGCCATTAAGAGTGCGGTGCTGGAGCTGTTGCTGGCGCTGTGCCGGCAGTACAGCAGCCCGCGCACTACTCACGCGCATCACGATCAACGGGCAAAATGTATGCACCAGGCGATGGAATACGTTAAAAACAACGTTGGTAAAAAACTGACGTTGGAGGAAATGGCTGCGTGTGCAGGCTTCAGTAAATACTATTTTGCGCGGGCCTTTAAGCAATATCTTGGTTTGACGCCGTTGCAGTATATCCAAGCGGTGCGTTGTGGCTATGCCGAGCGATTACTGCGCAGCGGCAAATATTCTGTCAAGCAGGTCGCCGTGATGTGCGGCTTTGAAAATTTTTCGTATTTTTCAAACGTATACAAAAAATACATCGGTCAGCTTCCGTCCCGGCATCTGGGTGTACCGGAGCAGGATACGACATATATTTATAAATGAAAAGAGGAATAAAATGAAACCCGCAATCATCGTATACACGTCCGAAACCGGACATACCGCCCGATATGCCGCGCTACTGTCACAAAAGCTTGATTTGCCATGTGTATCTCTGTCTCAATATATCAAATCCGGGGATAAAACGCAACCTGCGATTTATATGGGGTGGTTGTTTGCTTCTCATATTAAAGAATACAAAAAAGCGGCAAAGCATTGTAGCATTGCCGCTCTGTGTGCCGTCGGTCTGTGTCCGACAGGCGAATTGTTAAGTGAGATCCGTACGGCGGAAAAACTACCGGACGCTATGCCGCTGTTTACTTTGCAGGGTGGTATGGATCACGCTAAATTGCGGGGCCTCCATAAGTGGATGATCCGGATGCTGATCAAAATGCTGTCCGCCAAAAAGAATGCGGATGAGAAGGAAGCCGCAATGCTACAGCTCATCCGAGCCGGCGGCGACTTTGTGGATGAAAAGCACCTTGCAGACGTACTGGCTTGGTACCACGGTCTTGACGATTAATCCACCATTACGGGTGAGGTCAAAAATTCTGCTCCCTTGCCACGGGGGGCGGGAAACATAAACATAAAATGATCTGTCAGTCTGCTTTCGTACTCCATCAGTGCGCAGGCTTCGGCGGATAATTCTCGCACGGCGGCAGGCTTGGTCAAAACGGGCAGAGTGGGGCGCATGGAGGACAATATTTTTCTCCCGACGGCGTTGGCGCCCAATACACGGATGTATTGGGGCGAGTCGGTGGGTGGCAGACCCAAAAACGCTTTCATGGCCAGGCGGCGCAGGGAGGCGTGGGTACAGCATTTGGTTTTAACTTCGCTTAATAATTGCTCGACGCTTTCGGCGGTTTGTACGGCTCGCGCAAACCGTCGGCCGATACCGTCGGGGGCGATCTCGTCCCATTGCTCCACCGTTAACCCACGTAAGGCGTGCAACCACAATAAATCTTTCTTTTTGACATCGGGAAAGCATCCTTCGTCTAAAATCTTTTGATAAAGAACGTGTATGGCAGACGGCGTGAAGGCGGCGTATTGACTCATATTTTCACGTAGCAGGGAAGCAGAGCAAAAGCCGTCTTGCCCGTCCGGCGAATCGTGGGCGGCGCCTATTCTCGAAATGGAAAAATGCGCAAAGTCAGGGGCGGCCCGCAAATATTCAAGAGCCAAAACGTTGTTGGGCGTGGATAGGACGGTCGCCGCCTGTGGATCGATCTGCTCGTAGGCGGTGGCCAACGCCTTGGCGTAGGAATACCCCTGCTTCTGCAAGGCCTTCACCGTCGGATCCAATCGGTTGTCATCAATGGCGGCCAAGCGTTGCAGTGTTGGCAGGACCTCTCCTTCGGTGCCGTAGCAAAAACGGCCTTGCAGTCCCGTGGCCCGCGCAAGGGCGGCGGCTCCTGCTGCGAAGGTATGGGCGTTGCCCATGGCAAAGGGGGCGGATAATTCCAGCACAAGATCAGCGCCGCATTCCAACGCCATGTGGGCGCGGGTCCATTTGTCCGTGACGGCGATATCGCCGCGCTGGGTCACGTGGGAACTCATAATGCATACGGTGGGATGGGGGCGGACCTCTTTTAACAGATGGGCGTGCCCGTTGTGGAAGGGATTAAATTCACAAATAATAAAATTGACCAATTTTTTTCTCCTGTGATACTTGAAACTCTGATATTTCTATTATATAATACATATTGATGTTTTTAAAGTAAAATTTTTTACGGAGGATAATAAAAATGAAAATTCTGGTTATCAATGCCGGCAGTTCTTCTTTGAAGTACCAGCTGATCAATATGGAGGATCACGCTGTTCTGGCCAAGGGTCAGTGCGAGCGTATCAACGTTGACGGCGCTTTCAAACACGTGGCCGGCGATAAAGAGATCAAAATGGAGATCGCTTTGCCCAACCATAAGGTTGCCATCGAATTGGTGCTGAAGTATCTTACCGACGCCGAATACGGTGTTATTGAAAACGTTTCCGACATTTCTGCTGTTGGTCACCGCGTAGTTAACGGCGGTGAGATCTTCCCCGAAAGCTGCATTATGGACGAGGAAAAGATCAAAACGCTGGAAACGCTGACCGAGTTTGCACCGCTTCACAATCCGCCTGCTGTTACCGGCATCCGCGCCTGTATTGAGGTTATGGGTGAGGGCATTCCGCAGATCTGCGTTTTCGACACCTCCTTCCATCAAACTATGCCCAAGGTCGCCAGTGTTTACGCGCTGCCTTATGAATATTATACCGATCACGGGATCCGCCGCTTCGGCGCTCACGGCACCTCTCATAAATACGTTGCCGCCAAATGCGCCGAAATGATGGGCAAAGATCCCAAAGAGCTGAAGATCGTCACCTGCCATCTGGGTAACGGCTCTTCCATTACTGCCGTTGACGGCGGTAAGTGCGTGGATACCTCCATGGGCTTTACGCCTCTTGCCGGTCTGCTGATGGGCACCCGTTGCGGTGATATCGACCCGGCCATCCTGCCGTTCATTATGAAGAAATTTAACATCTCCGTGGATGAGATCGGCGATTTCCTCAATAAAAAGTGCGGCGTTCTGGGTGTCAGCGGCGTCTCCAGCGACTTCCGCGATTTGGATAAGGCCGCCGATGAGGGCAATGACCGCGCTCAGTTGGCACTGGATATGTTCAATTATCAGATCGTAAAATATATCGGTTCCTACGCTGCCGTTATGGGTGGTCTGGATGCCGTAGTATTTACCGCCGGCGTCGGCGAAAACAACCCCATTATGCGCGCCGATATCCTCAATCAGGTTGCATTTTTGGGCGTTGAGGTGGACAGTGAGGCCAACAATTGCCGTGGCAAGGCCGTGAAGATCACCACCGATGCCAGCCGTGTTGCCGCTTTCGTTATTCCTACCAACGAGGAACTGGCCATCGCTTTGGATACCGAGCGTCTGGTAAAAGGAAACTGATTTTTAAAAAAACAGGCTGCGTCGATTGATGCGGCCTGTTTTACATTTTTGGTCACATTTTTATTTATTGTCCAAATAAATGTGACGATTATAAGGGAAAAGCCAAAAAAGGTCTGCTTTTTTTCGGTTTTTGTCTTGCAATCCGCGTTGTTGTTTAATATAATAAAATTATAATATGTTAAATTTAGGAGGAACTTCCAATATGAAGATCGGCGTTTTTACAGCATTATTCCGTGACCGTAGTTTTGAGGAGATGTGTAAGTATCTCAATTCTCTGGGCGTTGATGCGGTTGAGCTTGCCTGTGGTGGCACCACCGGTAAGCATCATACCGATCCTTTGACCATTATGGATCAGCCCGAGAAGATTCAGGCAATGAAGGACACTTTGGCCAAGTACAACCTGTCCATCAGCGCCGTTTCCTGCCACGGCAACCCCGTGCATCCCGATGCCAAAATTGCAAGTGAGTATCATGAGGATTTCAAGGGTGCCATTCTGTTTGCAGAGGCGATGGGTGTTGATACCGTTATCGGCTTTTCCGGTTGCCCCGGTGACAGCGAAGGAAGCAAGTATCCCAACTGGGTAACCTGCCGTTGGCCCAACGACTTTGTTAAGATTCTGGACTATCAGTGGGAAATCGTTATTGCCTACTGGAAAGAAATGGCCGAATTTGCCAAGGCGCACGGTATTAAGAAGATCGCCTTTGAGATGCATCCCGGCTTTTGTGTTTACAATCCCCAGACCCTGCTTAAGCTGCGTGCCGCAGTCGGCGACATCATCGGTGCCAACTTCGACCCCTCTCATCTGTATTGGCAGGGCATCGATCCCGTTTACGCCATTAAGGAGCTGAAGGGCGCTATTTATCACTTCCATGCCAAGGACGTTTACCTGGATGAGGAAGAAATTAAGAAAAACGGCGTGCTGGATACCGGCGATTTTGCTAATCTGGCCGAGCGCCGTTGGTACTTCCGTTCTTTGGGCTATGGTCACGATATGAAGGATTGGAAGGATATGATGAGTGCCCTGCGACTGATCGGTTATGACGGCGCCATCTCTATCGAGCACGAGGATGCTATGATGAGCACCGAGGAAGGTCTGGAGAAGGCTGTAGACGTGCTCAAGGAAGTTGTTATGAAGGATCCCATCCAGACCGACGTTTTCTGGGCATAATATAAAAGGTAGTTAAAAATAGCGAGGTAATTTATTATGAGTATCACAATGGGTATTTTCGGCTTTGGCGGTATGGGTAATTGGCACACAAAGCTTATTAATAAAAAAGTGCCGCAGATCACCGTTAAGGGTGCCTATGACATCAACCCCGAAAAGAATGAAAATATCAAGGAAATGGGCTTGATCGTATATCCTGATGCAGAGAGTCTGTTGCAGGATCCCGAGATCGATCTGGTTCTCATTTCTACTCCCAACAATTTCCATAAGGACTATGCCATTCGTTCTATGAAAGCGGGTAAGCACGTTCTGTGCGAAAAGCCCTGCATGCTGTCCTCCGAGGATCTGGAGGAGGTATTGGCGGTTTCCAAGGAGACGGGTAAGATCTTTACCGTTCATCAAAACCGCCGTTGGGACAGAGATTATCTGCTCATCAAGCGTGTGCTGGAAGAAGGCACCATTGGTAAGCCTTTCTTTATTGAGAGCCGTGTGAACGGCGCCAGAGGTATTCCCGGTGACTGGCGTTGCGCTAAAGAAGCGGGCGGCGGTATGATGTTTGATTGGGGTGTGCATTTGATCGATCAGATCCTTCAACTGTTCCCTTGTCCCATTACCGAGTTGTATTGTCAGATGTTCAATCTCAAATACGCCGAGGTTGACGACAACTTCAAACTTTTTATGAAGTTTGAAAACGGCACCTGCGTTACCATTGAGATCGGCACTTTCCATTTCCTGACCTCTCCCCGTTGGTTGGTGCATTGTGATGCCGGCTCCATGAAGATTGCCGATTGGGGCAGTGGCGTGGATATTGTCAGAGAACTGGATACCACCATGGATTGGAAGGCCAGCGTAATTTATACCGCTGCCGGCCCCACCCGTACCATGGCCGCCCGTCCTGCTGACAGTACCGAAGAATCTCATATTGATATTGACGAGCATACCAGCAATCATGAACTGCATATCCGTCTGGCGGATGCCATTGAGAGCGGCGATTACAGCAAGGTTGTCGTACAGCCCGATCACGTTCGCCGATCCACAAAGGTTATGGAGGCTGCCTTCCGTTCTGCAAAAGAAGGCATCCTGATCAAAGAAAATATTTAGGAGTAATCTATGTATAAAATAGGTATTGATCTTGGCGGTACCAACATTGCCGTTGGTGTCGTAGATGAAAACTATAATATCATCGGCCGCGGTCAGGTTAAGACCAATTGTCCCCGCCCTGCGGAGGAGATCGTGGCTGATATGGTTAAGGCCGCCAAAATGGCGATGGAAGACGCAGGCATCACCGCCGATCAGGTTGACGGTGTGGGCGTTGGTTCTCCCGGTGCCATCAATTCCAAAGAGGGTATTGTTGTGCAGGCCTTTAATCTGGACTTTTTCGATGTTCCGGTGGCTGCAATGATCAAAGAGCAGTTGGGTATCGATTGTTTTGTGGGCAACGATGCCAATGCGGCTGCATACGGTGAGTATCTGGCCGGTTCCGGTAAGGATGCGGAAAGCTTTGTAATGATCACACTGGGTACCGGTGTCGGTGGCGGCGTGATTATGGATAACAGAATGCTGGTCGGCTGTAACTATGCCGGCGCCGAACTGGGCCATATCGCCATTCGTGAGGGCGGCGAGAAGTGTTCCTGTGGCAGACACGGCTGTTGGGAGGCTTATGCTTCCGCTTCCGCGCTGATTCGTCAGGCCAAAAAGGCCATGAAGAGTGACGAGGGCAGTAAGCTGTGGCTGATGTGCAACGGTAACATTGACAACGTAGACGGCAAAATGGTATTCGACGCCATGCACGACGGTGATTCCACTGCCAAGGCGGTGGTCAATCGGTATATCACCTATATTGCCGAAGGTATTACCGACCTGATCAATATCTTCCAGCCGGATATCCTGTCCATCGGCGGTGGTATTTGCGGTCAGGGTAAGGTGCTGACCGATCCTATCGAGGCATTTTTGGATAAAAACGATTTTGCCCGCAACTTTGCAAAGCGTACCCAATTGCGTACGGCAACTCTGGGCAATGACGCCGGCATCATCGGCGCTGCCTATCTCGGTATGCTCAAATAAATAAGAAAGGCAGTCTTTTGTTATAAAAGACTGCCTTTTTTCAGGGGGAATTACTCAAATGAAAATCGCTGTGATCACCGGTGCCAGCACCGGAATGGGACGTGAATTTTTACTGGCGCTGGATCGGGAATACGAATATGACGAAATATGGGCCATCGCCCGCAGTGCGGACAAATTGGAGACACTGGATGCATTGACCCGCGCAAAGGTACGTCCGTTGCCGATGGATCTTACGGAGGAGGCCGGTTTTGCGCGTTTGGAAACACTTTTAAAGGACGTCCGGCCCGACGTTTCATTGCTGCTTAATTGCAGTGGCTACGGAAAATTCGGTGGCGTAGAAAGTGTGCCGCTGGAGGACGATCTGGGAATGATTGATCTAAACGTTCGCGCTCTGGTGCGAATGACCCGCCTTTGTTTACCGCATATGAGAAAGGGGAGTACCATTTTAAATCTCGATTCGCTCTCCGCTTTTCAAAGCGTGCCGTATCTGAACACCTACGCCGCGACGAAGGCCTTTGTACTCAGCTACAGCAGAGGCTTGTATGCCGAGCTGAAGCCCCGTGGGATTCATGTTATGGCCATTTGTCCCGGCTGGGTACAAACACCCTTTTTTGACCGCGCAAAAACCAAAGAGGTGGATGCGGTAACCTACTATAATATTGTTTTTACTCCGGATCAGATTGTTAAGACTGCCCTCAAGGATCTGCGTAAGCGTAAAAAACTGTCTATTCACGATGTTCGTATTCGTCTGCAGGTATTGGGTGTGAAATTGCTGCCCGAGCCCTTGGTGACTTATATTTGGCTGAAGCAGCAAAAGAAGATATAGCGAGCTACCGTTCCCGATTGCGGCGGTACTGTCTGGGAGAACGACCGAATTGTGCCGTGAAAATCCGACTGAAATAAAACGGGTCTTCAAATCCCACCATTGCGGCGATTTCACCGATCTGCATATCGGTGTGTGACAACAGGTCGGCGGCATAGCGCATTCGCAGGCTGTTTCGGTATTCCACCGGACTTTGACCGCACCAATTTTTAAAACAACGATAAAAATAAGCAGGAGAGATACCGCACAGAATAGCATATTCTTCCACTTTTCGGTTTTGGTTCCATTCCGTCTGCAGGGCTTTGACGCCCGCACGGATGGGATAATAGCTGTCTCGATCGGCGTTTGCCACTTCGCAGATTAGCTCCAGCAGCGAGAAAAATGCAGATTTTATTTTTACAAGGTTTTGGGGTCCCGGCTGTCCGTAGATCGCCCGATGTAATCGTTCTGCGCTTGCCGCCAAACGCCCGTCGGTACAGGTGGCGAGCTTGGTGATTTTGGATTGAAGCAGGATCTCTTTTTCAGCGCTTAAAACGAAATTGACGGTATAGGTAGCCACTTGATCTTGTGTATCGGATGTGTGGACGTGATAACAGATGCCCTTGGGAATATAGATCACGTCTCCTATTTTTCCCGTAATCGGCGCTTCGCCCCGGGGAAAAAAGGTTACCGTAATCTCCGTACAGATCAAAAACAGGGCCGACGTGGGACGGGGGCGTGTCTGATATTGGTTAAACTGCCTGTGTCGGGCCCACATTTCGGGAAATATCTCCACTCCTTGCACGTTCAGATCTTCTTGACAGAGTTTTTTGATATCTACGTAACGCATCCTGCTCACCTCTCTTTCATTATACTATATTTGTATAGAAAAATCCATATTTTATACAAAAATATATGGAACTGCTTCCGCGTTTTATTTACAATTAGGACAGAATATCACATTTTGGAGGAAATTGTCGTGGTATACCTGGTGGTTCTGCTGGCTCTGTTTTTCAACGCCGCAAAGGGATACAGTGGAAAAAAAGTCAGCATTCAGGCAACGCATACGGAGGATGCATATCTATTCAGCACCATCCGTATGGCTATATGTATGGCCATTGGCTTTGTGCTGATGCTGTTTGACGGTGGCGCTATACCCGTGAGCGGCGGTATGCTTGCCGTTTGTCTGCTATCGGGTCTGGCAAATTTGGCATTTTTGATTGGCTGGATGCTTGCCGTGCAACATAACGCTTTGGTCACGGTGGACGTGACGCTCACATTGGGATCGATCATTCCGGCGGTGTTGTGCGCATTCTTTTTTGCCGAGCCGATCAAACTTCCCAAGATGGCAGGCTTTGCGCTGATCGTAATCGCATCCGCCATTCTTTCAAAGTTTAATAAAACCGGACCCAAAAAGACCTTTGGCGGCATCCTTTGGTTGATTATGGCGTTGCTTGGTGACGGAATGATCTCCTTTTCACAGCAACTTTATACCAAGTTTTACCAAGAGGGTGGCGCCTTCGCAGGGGAAACGGTATATCCGATGTCGGTATTTCATTTTTATTCCTTCGTTTGTTGTTTCCTTGCGGTATTGATGATACTGGTGGTGCTTTTGTTGAAACGACCGGCGCCGTATAGACGTGAGTACTGTAAAAACATTGGCGCTTCTTTGCGTCCGACCTGGATCCACATCGGTATTATGGCCAGCTTTTTGTTTGCTACCAACTTTTTGCAAACCTTGGCGACGGGTGTGATGGGGATGCCCTCTCAGATACTCTATCCGATCGTGAAGGGCGGCGCCCTGATCATCAACAGCGCGACCGGTATGGTGTTTTTTGGTGAAAAGATCACAAAGAGAAGTATATTGGGTATGATCGTAGCATTTGGCGGCATCATACTGATCAACGTATTATAAGGTGAATACTATGGATTTGACCCGTAATATCAACGAGGCGATCATCGCGCTGACCGAACAGCCGTTGTTTGCCACCACGGCTGAACGTTTTTTGATTTTTAACGAGATTAAAAGTGAATATGCCAACCTGCCGCAGCCCAAGCGGGCGGCAAAATTTTTATCGATCCTGTTGCAACGGGTATCGGTGCCGTTGGAACCTCACGACTTGATCGCGGGGCGTTGCATCAACCGTGAACTGACCGAAACGGAGGAGGCGGCATTTCAAGCCTTTATTCATCATCCGGATTATCCCTCCCGTTGCGTGCTGTATCCGTCAGGTCATTGCACCTATTCCTGGGATTTTGTTGTACAGCACGGTCTTGGGGGAATGCGTCAGTTGGCGCTGGAACGTCTGGACAGTGAGCAGGATGAGGATAAACGGATCTTTTTGGAGAGCATTGTAGAGATCTATGATGCCATATCTTCGTATATGCTTCGCTATGCCGAGCAGGCAAAAGCACTGGGAAATCTCTCACTGGCGCAGGCCTTGGAGGAGGCGGCAACGGCCACCCCGCAAAGCTTTTATGCGGCTTTGCAGCTATTGTGGATCATCACGTTGATCGATTGCGCCTATATTACCGAAAATCCTACGTTGACGGTGGGACGGCTGGATCAGATTTTGTATCCGCTGTATTGCCGTGATATTGCCGAGGGTCGCCTGACCCGGGAACAAGCGGCAGCGCTCATTACCGATTATTATTGCAAGCACAATCTGATCATGGGCAGAGGCGAGCATCAGTTGGGGGATGAGACCAACTCCACCACCTTCTCTCGAATCTTAAATTTTGATGCGCCGCAGTATTTACTGCTTGCCGGTACGGACAACGAGGGCAGACCGGCGGTCAACGAGCTGACCGAAATATTTGCCCGTTGCATCCGCCCCGAATTTAAAAATCCCGTGATCGTGGTTCGATATTTTAAGGATATGGATACGCTGTATCCGGAACTGTGGTCTGTACTGACGGAAAAATCGTTGCAAAGCGCGGCGATGATGTATTATAACGATACTACCATTCTTGCAGCCTATCAGCGTATGGGCATCCCGTGGGAGGATGCGGTGCGCTACGAGCATTTTGGCTGTAACTGGCCGACCTTGGGGGATCACTGCGCCTGGATGCAGAGCAGTCCCAGAGCCCTGCAGTTCGGTACGGCCACGCCGGAGGAAACCGCGTTGCTTTCCCAGCCACTGCGCCGTATGCACGCCGAGTACAGCTGGCCCAACGATTTTATGAACGTGTTACAGGAATTGGGCGCCAACGCCACGATAGATGATGTCTTTGATGGTTTTCTTTCCTGTATGGCGGAGTTTGCGGATGCAAAACTGCTCCGCTTTTCCACCGATATACGTGTTTGTAAACGACGCCCGTCGGCATTGCTGAATTATACGGATTGCTTTACGGAACATGCCTTGCAAAATGCCGAAAGCTTTACGGCTTCGGCCAAATATTATTTGGGCTTGCAATCCTTCCATATGTTTGGTACGGTGGTAGACTGCTTTACCACGGTGGACGAGCTTGTATTTCGTCAAAAGCGGCTGACCCTTGCTGAACTTTTACAAGCGGTAGAAGCCGATTTTGAAGGATATCCTGAGATCCTTGCCTTGTGCCGAAGTGTTGAAAAATACGGTTCCGGTTCAGTCTTATCTAATCATTGGGCCTATCGTTTGGCGCGGAGCTACTCCGATCTCTTGATGGAGAAAAGTCGCCCGTATTTAAAAGAAATGGGGCTGTTTCTTTCTCCCACCCTGCAGAGTGATACCTGGCATCTCAAGACCGGTCAATTATATGGCGCCACACCGGACGGACGGCGTGCCCATACCTCGTTTTCTCAAAATCTCCGCCCATCGTGCGGCGCCTGTGAAAACGGTGTGGTTGCAATGCTGGAGGCGGTAGCCTCCTTGCCCCATGATGCTTTGCTTTCCGGGGCGCTGAATCTGGACGTGGATCCTGCTGATTATAAAGGCGAGCAGGGAAAGGCTGTATTTGCGGCAATGCTGGGCACGTACTTTAACCGTGGCGGCCTGCACGCGCAGGTTTCCGCCGCAGGACTGGACGAATTGCTGTCCGCGCAAGAATCACCTTACGAGCATCGTGATCTGCGGGTGCGGGTCACGGGCTACAGTGGCGTGTTTGTCGATCTTTGCAAGCGATTGCAGGACGACGTGATCGATCGTTTTAAATAAAGAAAGGGCTTAAATAATATGAAAAAGATCATTCTTCCCAACGGACTTAACGTTTCCCAGATTGCATTGGGTGCGATGAATTTCGGTACCACCACCTCCGAGGCAGAGGCCTTTGAGGTGCTGGACCTGTATCTTGAGCAAGGCGGTAATTTTATTGATACCTCCAATAACTACGCTCATTGGGCCGGCACCGGCGATGAAAGCGAAACGGTGCTGGGTAAATACTTTGCTTCCCGTAAATGCCGTGATCAGGTGGTTTTGGCCACCAAGGTCGGCTTTGATCGCCACGGAAAGGGGCAGGGACTTAAAAAAGAGCAGATCGAGTACTGGGTGGATGAAAGCCTGCGGAAGCTGCAGACCGACTATATAGATCTGTACTACGCCCATACTGATGATATGAATACCCCGCAAGACGAAACGATGGAGGCCTTCCACCGTTTGGTAGAAAAGGGGAAGGTGCGCACGCTCGGCGCCAGCAATTACGATACCTGGCGGCTGGCGCAGGCCAATACCATTGCCGCCGACCACGGACAAACGGAATTCACCGTGATGCAACAGCGTCTGACCTATCTGCACCCCAACTATCCCGTGGCGCCCACCTATGCCTTTAATGAGATCTGCAACAGAGAACGCTTGCGTTATCTGTGCGATAAAAATATGCCGCTGGTTTCTTACGCTTGTCTGTGTAAGGGTGGCTATGAGTATCCCGAGCGCCTGCCGGCAGAATATATCGGCGGCGAGCGACTGGATTTCATTCGTAAAATGGCGGCGGAAAAAGGTGTCAACCCTAGCGCATTGGTCATTGCCTGGATGACCAATCTGCACCGTTGCGATGGCTTCCCCACCGTGATTCCGCTGTTTTCCGCCACACCGGCGCAGATGCTTGAAAATCTTCGCGGTTTGGATCTGACGCTCACCGATGAGGAGCTGGAGCTGATGAACCGTGTGTAAAACACCGCTGGTTTTTGATATCAAGCGCTCCTCCGTCACCGACGGCCCGGGCCTTCGTACGGTGGTGTTTTTTAAGGGATGCAATCTGGATTGCTTCTGGTGCCATAACCCGGAAGGAAAGGATGCCGGTGTACAGCAGGCCTTTTTTGCCGAAAAATGTCAGGAGTGTGGCGGTTGCGCCCAAACAGACGCGCCCTGTCCCTACGGCGCCCGAAAAACCTACGGAACGGTTTATACCGTGGAGGAGTTGATGGCGATCATTCGCGCCGATTTGCCCTATTATAAGGCGACTGGCGGCGGAGTGACCTTTTCGGGTGGGGAATGTTTGTTGTATCCCTCTTTCATTGCCAGTCTTGCCGTCGCCTGCCAACAGGAGGGCATTTCGGTAGCGGTGGATACCGCCGGGGACGTTCCTTTTGAACGTTTTGAGGCGGTGTTGCCGTGGACGGATCTGTTTTTGTATGACATCAAGGCGTTGGATGCCGCCCTGCATCGCAGAGGAACGGGACGGGATAACGCGCGTATTCTTGATAATCTTGAACGCTTGCGGCAAAAAGGATGTAATCTTCTTATTCGTGTGCCGGTCATACCGGACTTTAACGAAGGGGCAGAGTTGGAAAATATCTGCCGATATTGTGCTGCGCGTGACCTGCCGTATGAATTGTTGCCGTATCACCGTTTGGGACAGAGCAAGCTGCAGGCATTACAAAAATAAAAAACCGAAAGAGGATAGGAGCCGTACAATTAAGGACAGTATAACAAGATGCGAAAACACCCATAGTTTTTAAAACTGTGGGTGTTTTTAATATTCTCTTTATTTGTTAGTCGAGTTATGCTATAATACAACTGACCGATAAATAAGAATTTGACGGAGTGTATAATGAGCAAAAAATTAACCGAAATGAGTTTAGAAGAACTGTGGCAGTTGTTTCCTATCATTTTAACAGAACATCAAGAGTGTTGGAAAGAATGGTATTTGGAAGAAGAAACCCTGTTAAAGAAAGTTCTTCCAAAAGTCCAAAGGATAAGTAATATAGGAAGTACCGCGATTTCTTCCATTTGGGCAAAGCCTGTTGTTGATATTCTCGTGGAAGTTCTCAAAGAAAGCAACTTGTTTGATTATAAAGATTTGATTACAAACAACGGCTATATTTGTATGTCGCAAAGCGAAGATAGAATTTCTTTTAATAAAGGATATACCGAAAATGGATTTTCCGAGAAAGTATTTCATTTGCATTTAAGATATGCAGGGGATAACGATGAATTGTATTTTAGGGATTATCTTATCGAGTTTCCCGATATAGCAAAAGAGTATGAAAAATTAAAGATTTCTTTATGGAAAGAATACGAGCATAATCGAGATGCTTATACAAACGCAAAGACCGAGTTCGTAAAGAAATATACGGAAAAAGCAAAAGCTTTTTATGGTAATAGGTATTGACAAATTCCAACTTGCTGAACTGAATACTGACCGATAGGAGCAAGGTTGAAATATACCTTGCTCCTTTTCATTTGCCTATGGACATTCCCAAAATGAACGAGGCTCCACGGGACTTCAAAGTCCTGTGGAGCCTTTTCTTGTGCTTGGAGTTCCGTCATTTCGACGAAGAGGGTCTGATTATGGGCCTATATCAACACAAAAGGTAAAAGGGATGAACAGCCCTTTTTTGATTGCGGTAAAGTCTGTTTTGGTCGGCGGGTG
>JAZQDW010000066.1:0-45880 GCA_045546995.1 Eubacteriales bacterium | reverse complement strand
TTAATTAGCTCAACCATTGCTCCATCAACATCGGTAATGTTCTCTCGACCAATTAAGCGAGCAGTTTTTGCGCTAACAGCAAATTGTATTTTGTTCACAGAATCACCTCGTTAAATTTTTCTGAGAATTATTAGTAACAGAAATTCTCTATATCTTTTGGAGAAATTCTTTTTGATGTACCACTTACACATACACCTGTACTTTTAATATGGTTTTTGAATTCTGACGATTTTAAAATAGGCAATAAAGAATCTAAAGACATATTACTAATAGGTACTATGTATAAACCAGAATACGGAACTTCATCGACATCCAGCACATACGGTTCTGTACAATCGGAAATAACCGATGAAATTAATATCAATCTTTGATTAATATTTTGTAAAGCCTGAGAACGACCATACTCAAACCACTTTGCATTGCTATCAGCATCTCGCTTTTGAAGTTTTCCCTTGTGTGTTTCCAAGAACTTCATGGCATGCGGAAAACTTGTATACATTTCTTCTTCTGAATAATGTTGTAGTTTTCCCTGATCGTCATAAAAATAAGGAAAAATAATGTATTCCGTTGATTTATTATATTTCTTATTTTTGGGACTGGCCGCTTTTCGAATTAATGAAGTTTCAATCTTATGATTATCAAATTCATAAAAACCGTCTTTGATATCTCCATTTTTTAAAATGAAGGCTTCATTTAACAATGTAGCCACAGAGCTTGAAACCTTGAAATAATCGCCGACGCGTTTGCCGGTAGAAATATTGGCATCATCAAAAATCCATTTTCTTTTCAACTGTACTTTATCAATTGATTTTTCGGTTCCTGACACACGATAAATCAATTTAGAGGAGTTGTTACCCTTAACTATGCAAATTATTGCTGGAGATACTAATACCTTTTCAAAAATCTTTTCGCTTGGAAAATCATCAATCGAATATAAATCATCCTTAATTATATTTCTCAATTCCTCTGCAAAAACATTCTTAAAAATATTACTTGGAATTATATAAACTAAGGAACCTTTTGGGCTTAGCTGTGAATACGATTTTTCAATAAAAGCATAGCTATAATCGAATTTTCCTTTTTTACATGACGCAAAATTCTCTTTGACATATGTCTGGACATTTGTCGGTAAATCGGGATATGCAATATAAGGGGGGTTTCCCACAATAAAATCGTAGGATGTATCGCTTTTTGAGGCGAGATAATCTTCGCATCTAATGTCCCAAACAACCTCAGTAATTTTATACTGTTTGGCTACTGCATCTAATCTATTCTTACATTCTTCAACCCTTTTATTATCAACTTCGTAGGCAATAAAGTCTTTTTCTAAACCCAATTTGATTTTTTTCTTAGAAAACCTTCGCTTTTTGCAATCCTCAATATACCTAATGACAGCTTGGATGAGAATTTCACCGTCACCGCATGAATTTTCTAAAAATCTTTTCCCGTATAGATTTTTTGTATACAGCGCCAAATCCAACATTTTTGCTACCTGTTCTTTTGGAGTAAAAATTTGACACTTATCCTTAATTCGAGAATCCTTAATTACCGAAAACATAATAACCCCTCACAAACACTTATTTTACAATCACAACAATATCTCCGAAATCGCAATCAAGGACTCGGCATATACGAACCAGAACATCCATAGATACCAGTTCATTTTTGTTGAGCTTTGTAAAGGTGGAGGGAGATATATCTGCCATCTTGCGAAGCTGTGGCTTACTCATATTTTTTTGTATTAAAACAATCCATAATTTTTTGTAATCAACCATTATATGAGCACCTCTCAATAATTAATTAAACTTACTCATGATACATGATAACACACTTCGACGGAATTTGCAATAAATCCTATTGAGATTTCAGTAGTTTTAATTGAGTTCTCAAATCTATTTATAAGATTTCATACCAAATATAAAAAATAAACCTCGGCTAAAATGTGAGAATTACTCATTTTAGCCGAGGTTTTGAATCATATGCTGTTCCAGTATAAATACATTTTGATAAAAATTATATACACTATTTTTATCAAAAGTCCTCCCAAAGTGACATTCAAAGTGTCACCAAAGTGCAATTTAGACTTTGCGTGTTGCACTTTGGAATGTTTGACTTGATAATTTTCTCTAAATCAATCCGGCTTTGAAGGTAAAGGCAACCAGTACATGACATCTTTTATTTCTGCATATCCATACTCGCAATTCCATTCAACCCAACCTGGTCTTTTTTCGTTTTTAAATTCGCCGGGAGCTAATCCACTGAGATCCATAGTGAAATATATACATTCTACATCGTAGTCGTCATCAACTATCGGTTCGCAGACACACATATATCTCCCTCTTTTTGTTGGTATCTTTTTCTTTGCATCGTTCCAAAAAATCTTACTCATACTTTTCCTCCTTAATGTTTATTATCGAACAACATACTACAGCTTTCGCCGAAAGTCCAGCAATAAAATCAATGCATATAAAGTGGATTTTCACTCTTGAGAGTGAAAAAAGTGAAAATTCAGCGAAAATTCACTTTAATATGCTAAAAAACGAACCATCCGAAGAATCCGAATAGTTCGTTTAGCTGTTATCACTTGTTTTCTCTAAAGAATTTTTGCAGAAGTTTGATGTGCTTATCGGACATATTTGAGACGGTGTAGGCGTGGGTGCAGTAGAAGTCAATGAGCCAGAGTTTGGGGATTATCTTTGTAGTTTGGGTTTGGACGGACTTGAGGTGGCCTTGGCGGAGCCAGCGATTGACGGTGTTATCAGTGTATCCTGTGGTGGCAATAACCTGCGGTACGGTGAGTGCATCGGGGACGGTTTCGAATTCCTGTTCGAGCCATGGGCGGAAGCTGACGGGCAGAGAGGAAGGAAATCCTGTTTTGCGTGGTCGGGGTTTTCGTGTGTTTCCATACTTTGCCGTTGAGAACTCGGCGTAGGGTGTTACATATTTTTCGGGGTGTTTTTGCGAGTCCTCTATGTAGGTGAGCAGGTCTTCCTTGAGCACGGTATATTTTCTTGTTCTCTTGCCGGTGTTTTGGCATTTTATGAAGCCGTTATTGAGCATCCATGCACACTTTCTTTTGCTGATATGCAGGACGCAACGTACCTGCTCGCCCGACAAGGTTTGCGGTAAGCTGCTCAACATTTCTTATCACCTCGTATGCTATATCGTTTTCCCTTATCATTTGAGGTTTTGACGAGGTAATCGATGAGCGCGTCTTTGGTGAAGATGTAACCGCCTTTGTAGGTATAGGATTCTATTTCGCCGTTTTTGAGGGCAGCATAGATTGTGTTTTTGCCGACGGGCGACCACCTTGCTGCTTTCATAGGTGTTAAGATATCGGGGCATTTTTTAAGCATCTTTTGATATGCTTCTCTTTGTTTTTCTTGGTTCATTTTAATTCTCCTTGTGTTTTCTTTGCCCGAGAATAGCCAAAGGAGTTTTTATTGTTTTCTCGCATCTATCTCGCAAATTTCTCGCAAAAAATCATTAGTTTTTCATTTTCTCGCAGAACAGATGGAAATATTGCAGTTTTAAGGGACGGAGAGGGGCGGTGCGGTAGATATTGCCTTTTGCTCGAAATCAGTTAGGGAGCAATCCCCCGCGAGTTCGAATCTCGCCGTCTCCGCCAAAAAATCCAAGTCGCAAGACTTGGATTTTTTTATCCAAGCTGCAAGCTTGGCATATCATCAGCCCCAACGGGGCTGTATATCATCCATCGCTTTGCGATGGTATATCATCACGGCATAGCCGTGCATAAACCCTCCTGCAGCTTGATGACATACAACACTTCGTGCTGCTTACATTCCGTCTTACGACGGATTACATGCACGGCTTCGCCGTGATTTGTGTAAGAGTTCGAATCCATACGCAAAATGCTGAAAATGTCTTTTTTGTAGCCCACAAACAGAAAAAGACCTCCGTTTTCAAAAATTCAATCGGCTTGAATTTTGCGGAAGAATGTTATATAATATACGCTATGAAATTTAATTTTACGGAGCAAAATCATGAGCGATAACAAAGAAATGCTCGGCACGGCGCCGATCGGTAAGCTGCTGTTTAAATTGGCGGTTCCGACGGTGGTGGCCCAGCTTATCAATATGCTATACAACATCGTTGACCGCATCTATATCGGTCATATGCCGGGAGACGGAAGCCTTGCGCTCACAGGTGTTGGCGTATGTATGCCGATTATTATGATTATTTCGGCTTTTGCGGCGCTGATTGCCTCGGGCGGTGCGCCAAAGGCGTCCATTTCGATGGGTAAAGGCGACAATGCTTCTGCCGAAAAAATCATGGGCGGTTGCTTTTCTCTGCAGATTATTATCTCCGCCGTTCTGACCGCCGTTTTGTTGATTTGGAATAAAGATCTGCTTTTGATGTTCGGCGCAAGCGAAAACACCATCGGATACGCAAACGATTATATGAACATCTACGCCATTGGTACGGTATTCGTGCAACTAACGCTTGGTATGGGTGCGTTTATCACGGCGCAGGGCTATACCAAAATCAGTATGATCACGGTGCTGATCGGTGCTGTCAGCAATATCATTCTTGATCCGTTATTCATTTTCGGATTTAAGATGGGTGTGAAAGGCGCGGCGCTTGCCACCATCCTTTCCCAAGCAATTTCTTGCGTTTGGGTGCTTTGGTTCCTTTGCGGAAAGAAAACCTATCTGAAACTTAAAAAACAGAATCTCCGCATAGACGGAAAACTCATTTTTCCTTGTATCGCACTGGGAACGGCGACCTTTATTATGCAGAGCAGTGAAAGTGTGATTTCAGTCTGCTTTAATTCTTCACTCCTTAAACACGGCGGTGATATCGCCGTGGGCGCCATGACCATTCTTACAAGTGTGATGCAGTTTGCCATGCTCCCGATGCAAGGCATTGCGCAGGGCGCACAGCCGATACTCAGTTACAACTTCGGCGCTAAAAACGTAGGGCGTGTCAAGAAAACCTATCGGTTGTTGCTTATATCCTGTCTTACGTATTCCTTTATCATTTGGGGCGCTATTATGCTGTTCCCGCAAATATTTGCAGGAATATTCACGCCCGATACAGCACTCATTGAGTTCACTGCGACGGCACTTCGTATTTATTGCGGAGTGATGTGCATCTTCGGTATTCAGATCGCTTGCCAGATGACCTTTGTTTCCATCGGTAATGCACCTTGTTCCATTATCGTTGCCATCGTTCGCAAATTTGTTTTGCTCTTGCCGCTGATCTACATTATGCCCGAGCTGATAACAAATAAAACGATGGGCGTTTATACGGCAGAGCCTGTTGCCGACGTGATAGCCGTAACTTTTACCGCTATCCTGTTTGCCGTTCAGTTTAAAAAGGCTCTGAAATCTTTAACAATAGAAAATTCAAAGGAGACAGCACAATAAAAATTGCAGTAACTTACGAAAACGGACAGATCTTTGGGCACTTCGGTCATACCGAACAGTTTAAGATTTATACCGCAGAGGACGGAAAAATAATCAACTGCGAAGTGGTTGATACCAACGGCAGCGGTCACGGAGCGCTTGCAAGACTACTTTCTGCGCTCGGTGTTGACGCTCTTATTTGCGGCGGTATCGGTGGTGGCGCACAGATAGCGCTTGCTGAGGCAGGCATTAAACTTTACGGCGGTGTCAGCGGTTGCTGTGATGCCGCAGTCAATGCACTACTCGGTGGCACACTTGGATTTGATCCCAACGTAAAATGCGACCACCACGACCATCACGGCGAAGGTCACACCTGCGGCGACCACGGTTGCGGACATAACTGTCACTAAATAGAACGGCGGCAAGGATCACTTGCCGCCGTTCATTTTTCCCCTGCCGTGGGACACGGGGGGTAAGCTATTTTCTTTTCAGGCGAGGGAGAGCGCGTTGCAGGCGGGGACGGTTATAACGCTGAAGCATAACGAACAGGCCGTCAAAGACGGCGGCCGCTAATGAAGTCATGAGAAACACGCCGAAGGAACCAAAGGGAATGGCCGCCAGCAGCGGCAGAAAGCTGAGCAACATGATCAGCTCGTGCACCACCTCAGCCTGGCAGGTGGCGCCCAGAATTTCCTCCGGAGTGTGTTGTTCTAAGGAAAAAGCGGCGGGGTCGTAGGTGGGCAGGCGCCCCTTCCAGCGGGAAAGGCGCAGTTTTTTATACAGTTTTTGCTCGGCGGCGGAAACACGAAACCAAGGGCGGGAGGCATCCATCCGATTGCGGAAAACGGCGTTTACCGCGCCGCCCACCAGCAGGCGCATCACAAAATGATAGGCAAAGGTACCCATCGTGATCGCCAGCGACAGCATAACGCCGCCGCTCTTGCGGCAAAGCAGAGCAAAAACTACGGTAAGCAAGGTAAACAGGATCGCCCCGACGGTCATAACTCGCTTCATCACAAAACGGCCTCCAGCAGGCGAGCAAATTGCTCCAACCCGATTTGATCCTCGGACGAGAAGCGGTCTACAATGGGGCTATCGATATCCAGTACCCCCACTACCCTGCCGTCACGGTGCAACGGAATGACAAGTTCGGACGCCGAAGCGTTGTCGCAGGCGATATGCCCCGGGAAGGCGTGCACGTCCGGTACCCGTTGGGTCTCATCCCGCAGGGCGGAGGTGCCGCAGACCCCTTTACCGAGGGGAATACGGATACAGGCCACCTTGCCCTGGAAGGGGCCCAGAATCAAGGTCTCCCCTTCCAGAAGATAAAAGCCGGCCCAGTTGATCTGCGGCAGATTGTGATACAGCAAGGCCGCCGCATTTGCAAGATCGGCAATTTTATGCCCCGAAAGCAGAGATTGCAGTTGGCGGTGTAATACGGCGTAATCCATTACAGCATTTCCTCGGGGATGCTGTCGGCCATGGCCTGGGCGCCCAAAGAACGGGGATGCAGATGGTCGCCGCTGTCATACTGCTGTTGCATCTGCAGAGGATCGGCGGGATCCATAACCGTCTGCTCAAAGGGCAGAATGCCCTCCACCTCGGCGTGGTGGTAGATCCAATCATTGACGGCCATACGGAGGGCGTCCTTTTCCTCGCTGTAGGTGCGCCAGCCCTTAAAGGGCAGGATGGCGGACAAATAGACCTCTATGCCGTGCTCGTGAGCAAAATCAATATAGGTCTGCAGACCTGCGATCATCTCCTCGGCGGTGGGCTGATGGCTCCAAGGACGGAAATAACTGCCGTCGGGATGGATGATATCATTGATGCCGTGAAGGATAAAGACCTTCTTCACACCGGCCTGCAAGACCTCACGACGGAAACGCTCGACACCGTTGAGGCCATAGGCCTGCAGTGCGGTACAGGGATAGTCCCGCAGAATACGGCTGCCGCCGATGGCCTTACGCACCACGGCCACGTCATCTCTGCCCAGCTCGCTGAGACGGCGGGCAAGGCGATCGGGCCAGGTCTGGGCGGTGATGGAGTCGCCAAAGGCAACGATGCTGTAACACTTTTCATCACACAGGGCGTCTACGGTGTGCAGGAAGGGGAAGGCATCCGCCGTCATATTTTCCGTTACGGGGAAGGCGGCGGCGTGGGTCTGATCCCCTGCGGAGACCCAATTGAAGATAAAGGTATCGGAGATACCAAAGGCGGTGCTCATTTTGGTAAAGTTACCGAAATACAGGCTGACCGCCAGGCTTTCGCCGGCGGCGAAGGCAAAGTCGATCTCATCGCTGACCAGCTCCGCTCCCGGCGCCATCACGGCGCTTTCCTTACCGTCAAAGGTAATGGTGGTCAGGCGGTCGGCATCACAGGTGCTTTGATCGGTAACCACCGAAACGGAGGCGCGGGTGATCTCCGCATCCTCGGTACCGTAAAAATTGGAAAAGCGGAACCGCAGTGCCGTTCCGGAAACGGTCATATACAAATTCATACGGACGGTGGTGTCCTTCATCCACTCGGCGTTACGACGGGTGGGACGGGTGGTAGGGCAACCCCAGGCCGCGATCCAATGCTGATTCATAGTTTTTTCTCCTTTTATTTTAATAAATTTAAATTATATTTTTAGGCCTTTGCGGCGTTGATCTGCGCCATGGCCGCTTTGATCTCCTTACCGCCGGGAATGGAGGAAACGGCGTAGGGACGGGTGACGGAAATACCCGCCGCCACGGTGGCGGCAAAGGCAGCCTCGGACAGCGGCATCCCCAGCGACAGCTCGGCCGCCAGCACACCGCTGAAGGTATCTCCTGCGCCGGTGGTATCCACCGCAGGTCCGAGCGAGCAGGCAGGAATGATCCGCCCCCGATGGGCAAGCAAGCATCCTTTCCCGCCGAGAGTGACCACAAGGTTGGTCCTCTCCCCCAGCGGCTCCGTCTCGTATTCATTGGGGGTGAACAGATCGATATGATCCAACAAATAAGGGCACATCGGTCGGGCCGGCGCCGGATTGCACAGCACAAAGGTGCCGTTTTGTCGGGCGATCTGCACCGCGCGGACGTTGAGCGCCTCAGGTACCTCGTTATTAATGAGCAGTACGTCTGCCGCCGCAATTTGCACAGCAAAGGCATCCACGTCCTGCGCCTCCAGCGTGACCCCTTGGCAAACGGTGACACGGTTGGCGCCGGTGGCATCGGTCAGAATGGCGGCGTAGGCGGTCTGCCCCGGTTTACGGATCAGGTGGGCGTCGATGCCCTCCTTGGCGGCAAAGGCGGCGATCTCGTCACCGCCGCTATCCCCTACGGCCGCAAGAAAGGAGACTTCCACGCCGTAACGGGCGGCGGCTACCGCCTGATTAAAGCCTTTACTGCCCGGCTCGAAATGGACGCTGTCTGCCACCACCGTTTCGCCGCCCTGATGAAAGGCCGGCACGGACAAAAAGGTAGAAGAACCAACCATACCGATCACTGCGATCTTACTCATAAATGCTTCACCCGATTCAGATACATTTCCTCCAGCACCACGTTATGCTCTCTGCCGCCGTCGATATTACCGCTGCGGTAAATGGGCGGTTTGACCCCGGAGGCAAGGGCCGCCTTTGCCCCTTCAATAAGGCAGGTGTTGAGAATAAAGCAGGCGGCGGCGGTGGACAGGCCGCCCATTGCCGCCTCCCCTACGGGAATGCAGGCATCACCGTAAGGCACCATACAATCAATATGAATATCCACGTTTTGATGCAGGCGCCCACCCTTGTCAAAATACCGGGAGGAGGAAACGCCCACGGTAGGCACGCCGGCTGCACGGGCCGCGCAGGCCATCTCCACCGGTACGGCGTTTTTCCCCGAAGCGGAAAAGACGAACAGCATATCCCGCTTGGTCAACCCGTAACGGCGAAAGACCTCGGGGGCGATACCACTCATTTTCTCCATCCGACTGCTTTTGGCGGCGCCGTTATGCAACATCAGGTCGGTGTCCAGCAAGGGGGAAACGTTGGCCAGTCCCCCCGCCCGATAAAAGGCATCCAGTCCGGGCAGATGGCTGTGGCCGCATCCGAACACAAAGATCAGCCCATCCTCACGGATCACACGGCAGACCTCTGCGGCGGCGGCAGACAAGGCATCGGCCTGGGTCGTTTCAATGCTACGCAGATTTTCAATGATCTTATCCAGATATAAACTCATTTTGTATCTCCTGCTGACTTAAAATATGTAATATAATTATTATATAGGCACCGGGATTGTTTGTCAAACACAACGTTACGGCAGTTAATATGCACAAAAACAGCGGCCAAATTTCCATATTTTGACATTATTTTTTATGCAAGCTGACGTATCAACGCAGTTTGACGGCCGCCAGCGGCAAGACGCTGCATTACTACAAGGATGCCGCCGCCGATGATAAGGAACACGCGTCAAATACAATTATCCACTGCAATAAGCAAAAAAGCGAGATGGCTCCAACCCCGGAGCCATCCCGCTTTTTTCAGTCAAATATTTTTAAAAACCGTACCAGTCTGCGCGCGATTTTGAAAATAGGGCCTTCCAGTTCCTTTTCTGCGTTTTTCAGTTCTCTGCGGATAGCAATACCCTGGGGGCAATGCTTTTCACATTTGCCACAGCCCACACAGGCGGAGGCGCCGCTGGCATTTTTACGCATAGCCGTACATTTGAAATAATCGGCCAGCGCCCAGAATTTACTATCGCAAAAACGGCGGTTATAGGCCGAGAAGGTGCCGGGGATATCCACCCCCTTGGGACAGGGCATACAATAGCCGCATCCGGTACAGCCCACCTTTTGCGCCTGATTGATGCTGTCCGCCACCTGACGGAGCAACTGCTGTTCTTCCTCGGTCATTTGCCCCACCTCCACCGAGGCGGCGGTAGCCAGATTTTCCTCCACCATGGCCAGTGAATTCATCCCCGACAGCACCACCGTGACCTCCGGCTGATTCCACAGCCAGCGAAAGGCCCATTCGGCAGGGCTTCTTTTCGGGGTGGCGCGGGCAAACAACTCCCGTGCCTTCGGCGGCAGACCGCTGACCAGCTTACCGCCTCGCAACGGCTCCATAATCATCACGGGCAAGCCCTTGGCGTGGGCGGCCCGCAGGCCACGTTCCCCTGCCTGAGAATGGCGGTCGAGATAATTATACTGGATCATACAAAAATCCCAGTTATATGCCTCCAGCAAGCGGCAAAACATATCACTGCCGCCGTGGTAGGAAAAGCCGATCTGTCGGATCTGCCCGCTTTGCTTTTTTTCGGCGATCCATCGCTCGATCCCCATATCCTGCAGTCGTTTCCACACCTCAATATCGGCCAGCATATGCATAAAATAATAATCTACGTGATCGGTGCGCAGGCGACGCAATTCTTCATTGAACAGCCGTTCCATTCCTGCCACGTCTTTCACAAGATAATACGGAAGTTTGGTGGCGATATACACCTGATCGCGAATGCCGTTTTTCTCCAGCACCTCGCCCAACAGCGCCTCGCTCCCCGGATAAATATAGGCCGTGTCAAAATAATTGACGCCACCCTCATAGGCGGCCATGATCTCCCGCTCCGCCTTGGCATAATCAATGCCCACCTTACGGGTAAAGCGCATACAACCATAGCCGAGAATGCTCAGCCGATTGCCGTATTTGTCGGTACGATATTTCATCCCGATTCCTCCCATAGCTTTACTCAACAACATTATACCCTTCCACCGGGAAAATGTAAATAAAAATGATTGCATTCCCTTTATTTTTAAATTATAATAAAGCCAAAGGATGTGAATTTATGATCACGGCAATTACTACCGGCGTTTATACAAACAACAAAATCATTGATTTCGCTGCCATCCGTCGTGACGGATACGAGGGTGTGGATATGAACCTCTGCGACGTAAAATCCCCTTTTTATCAGCCCGATGAGCAGGCGGCCGTCTTGCTTGCAAAAGAGGAGTTGCAACGGGCGCAAAAGGTGGGTCTGCGGATCGTACAGACCCACGGCCCCTGGCCCACCGACGATACCACCCCCGAAAAAAGAGCGAAGAATACAGAGTATTTTCGCCGTGCCATTCGGCTGACCGCCGCTATGGAATGCCCCTATATAGTGGTGCATCCGATGATGCCCTTCGGCTGGGACGGGCCGGAGGATGCCGACGTGGCGTTGGAGATGAATATCGAGCATTTTCGGGCGTTGTGCGATGATGCCGCCCCCTACGGTGTGACCGTTTGCGCGGAAAATATGCCCTTTCTGAAACAACGTATCTCCACCCCCGAGCAGATCGCAAAATTGGTTGCGTTGGTCGACCGGCCCAACTGCGGCATTTGTCTGGACACGGGACACGCCAACGTATTTCGTGTAGATGCCGGGGAGGCGGCGCGACAGTGCGGCCGTTATCTGAAAGCCTTACACGTACACGACAACGCCCATCGTTCGGACAGCCACGACATCCCCTTTAGCGGTGATATCCGATGGGATCACTTTACCGCCGCATTAAAGGAAATCGGATTTAACGGGGCGATGAGCATTGAAACCAAGGTACGGCGGGATTATCCGCCAAAGCTGCGACAGCAAGCGTTACGGCTGTTGGCCGATATTGCAAGAGCGCTGGCGCTGCAGGCAGAATAAATACAACAAAAAACTGCGTTGTGAAATACAACGCAGTTTTATTTTACAGTTCGACGGGGATCGGGGCGTCAACGGTCAGGCCGTCCCGCGTGACGATGCAGTCCACCGCCAATACCTTTACCCCTGCGGCCGCCGCGCGGCGCAATGCCGTTCCGAAGGCGGGATGAGTGACGTCATTGGGGGTAAACAGGTGCGCGTCCTTTCGCTGGATGACAAACAGCACGTATGCCTCGTATCCGGCGGCAAGGGCACGCTGCAGTCCACGCAGATGCTTGATCCCCCGCTCGGTGGGGGCATCGGGAAACCGCGCCACACCGTCCTGCACCAGAGTAACGCCCTTAACTTCTATAAAAGCCTTTCGCTGACCGTCCTCCACAAAAAGATCAAATCGGGAATCCTCATAGGTGTATTCACGGCGCAGCGTTGCCGACGGCGAAAACAGATTACTCTGTCGCGCCCAAAATGCCGCCACAGCATTGGGCGCCACGGAATCTATGTTGACGGGTGTTTGATCCGAATACACCATCACAAGATCGTATTTGGTCTTGCGGGCGGGATTGTCCGCCACTGCCAGCACCACCGTTGCTCCCGGTAACAACAATTCTTTCAGACGGCCGGTATTTTTGACGTGCACCGTCTCTTCCCTGCCCTCCAGCAAAACCTTTGCCACAAAGCGGTTGAGACGGGATAAAAAGGTGGCCGTAACAGTATTATGATACTGCATATTGCTAAATTTCGGCAAGATGGGGGCGGTGATCGGAGGCAACGATCGCAGGAACAGAAGCCTCCTTCAGCAGCACATCAGGCGTGACGAAGATATAGTCGATCTTGCGGCCGGGATGATCTGACGGAAAGGAAAATCCATCTCCCTCAACAAGTTCGGCTGCATCCTTCATTCTTTCACGAATGGGGGCAAGCAAGGCGTTGTCGGGACGGACGTTAAAATCCCCCATCAAAATACATTTTTCGGGCGCCAGATTTTCAAGCGCCGTATCCACCGCATTTTGTTGCTCGTCGGGATTAAGCCCGAAATGGGTAACCAAAACGGTGTATCCGTTCTCCAGCGCGACCTTCAAAATACAACGGGTCTCGTAATAGCCGTTATAGCTCTTTTCCGCCGGGTCGGGAATGGCAACCGTCTCTGCGGAAACGATGGGAATGCGGGAGAGAAAGCCGTTGCCGTAAGGATTGTTGCCGTGGAGACGAGTGGCCTCGGCAAAATAGTAATAGGACATCCCCGTCAGCTCGGAAAGGGTTTTGACCTGATCGGTATAGTCCTCCCGCTCACCGGCGCCCCGCATCTCATTGAGTCCCACGATATCGGCGCCGCAATCCACAATGGCCTTGGCCATAATATCAAAATCAATTTCCTGCGTGATATAGTTTTTGCAGTGTTGGGTATTAAAAGTCATAATTTTCATTTGTCCGTTCCCCTTTCATTATTGATCTTATTATAGTCCTCTCATAAAGGAAATGCAAGAAAAAACGCCTGCAAAAGCAGGCGTTTTTGTGTTGATTCGGTTAATCTCATTTTCGGGCACAAATAGTCTGCGCCCGCCGAGCGGGAATCAATCCGATCTTATTTTCGAGCACAAATAATCGGTGCTCGAAACAGGATTTGCGTACGGGAGTAGCAAATCCCCCGGACCTATCAACGGTGATTCACCGTTAGAAGAGGCCGGTGATCTTGCCGTTTTCGTCCACGTCGATACGTTCTGCGGCGGGAACTTTGGGCAGACCGGGCATGGTCATAATATCACCGGTGAGCACCACCACGAAGCCGGCGCCGGCAGAGATCTTAACATTTTTGATGGTCACCGTAAAGTTTTCCGGCGCACCAAGTTTTGTGGGATCGTCGGAAAAGCTGTACTGGGTCTTGGCCATACAAACGGGACATTTATCAAAGCCAAGAGCGGTCAGGCGATCGATCTCCTTTTTGGCGGCAGGCAAAACCTGAATACCGCTACCGCCATAGACCTTTTTGACCACAGCCTCGATTTTTTCCTCGATGGTACCGTCCAGCTCGTAGGAGAAGGTAAAGTCGCCTTGCTCCTCTTTGCAAAGACGAACCACCTCTTTGGCCAGCTCCACGCCGCCTTCGCCGCCCTTGGCCCATACGTCGGACAGAACGGTGTTGACACCCAGTTCCTTACACTTGGAGATGATAAACTCGATCTCCTTGTCGGTATCGGTGGGGAAACGGTTGACGGCCACCACACAGGGCAGCTTGTAAACGTTTTTGATATTGGAAACGTGGCGAAGCAGATTGGGAATACCCTTCTCCAGCGCCACCAGATCCTCGTTGTTCAGCTCGGTCTTGGCCAGACCGCCGTGCATCTTAAGAGCGCGAACGGTGGCGACCATAACGACGGCGTCGGGAGTGAGGCCTGCCATACGGCATTTGATATCCAAAAACTTTTCTGCGCCCAGATCGGCGCCAAAGCCGGCCTCGGTAATGGTGTAGTCACCCATCTTCAAAGCGATACGAGTGGCCATAACGGAGTTACAACCGTGAGCAATATTGGCAAAGGGACCGCCGTGCACGAAGGCAGGAGTGCCTTCCAGCGTCTGTACCAGATTGGGTTTGAGCGCATCCTTGAGCAGCGCGGTCATCGCGCCCTGCGCCTTGAGATCGGCGCAGGTAACCGGCTTGTCATCATAGGTATAGCCCACGATGATGCGCGCCAGACGTTCCTTCAGATCGGTGATGGAGGAGGACAGACAAAGCACGGCCATAATTTCGCTGGCAACAGTGATGTCAAAGCCATCCTCACGGGGCACGCCCTGCATTCTGCCGCCCAGACCGTCAATGACGTTTCTGAGCTGACGGTCGTTCATATCCACACAGCGCTTCCAGGTGATCTTTTTAACGTCAATACCCAGAGCATTCCCCTGCTGAATATGGTTATCCAGCATAGCGGCCAGCAGATTGTTAGCCGCGCCGATGGCGTGAAAGTCACCGGTGAAATGCAGGTTGATATCCTCCATAGGTACGACCTGCGCATAACCGCCGCCGGCGGCACCGCCCTTGATACCGAACACGGGGCCGAGAGAAGGCTCACGCAGGGCAACGGTAACGTCCTTGCCGATGCGCTTCATACCGTCGGCCAGACCGATGGTCGTGGTGGTCTTACCCTCACCGGCCGGAGTGGGCGTAATGGCGGTAACCAAAATCAGCTTACCGTCGGGACGGTCGGTTTCCTTGAGCAGAGAAAGATCGATTTTTGCCTTATAGTTACCGTATTGCTCAATGTACTTTTCATCTACGTGAGCAGCCTTTGCAATTTCGGTAATGGGGCGCATTTTGCACTCCTGTGCAATTTCAATATCGGTTTTATAAGCCATAACACTCTATCTCCTTATTTGAAATATTTAACGGCGGCCTCGAACATACGAATGTCGTATTCACCGGGCACGTTTTTATACAGACCCTTGGCGATACGCTCGCTGTGGCCCATCTTACCGATGACACGACCATCCGGCGAGGTGATACCCTCGATGGCGTACATAGAATCGTTGGGATTGAAGGCAACGTCACAGGTGGCGTTACCGGACAGATCCACATACTGGGTGGCGATCTGTCCGTTGGCGGCCAGCTGACGGATCAGCGCCTCATCGGCAAGGAAACGACCCTCACCGTGGGAAATGGGTACGTTGACAACGTCGCCCACGTTCATCAGGGACAACCAGGGAGATTTATTGGAAGCGATACGGGTACGCACGATGCGGGATTGATGGCGCGCAATGGTATTAAAGGTCAGGGTGGGACAGGTCTCATCGGTGTCGATGATCTTGCGGTAGGGCACCAGACCCAGCTTGATGAGCGCCTGGAAACCAATGCAGATACCGCACATCAGACCGTCACGGTTGTCCAGCAGGTCGGTCACGCCCTCTTTAATGGCCGCATTGCGGAAGAAGGCGGTAATGAACTTACCGCTACCGTCAGGCTCGTCACCGCCGGAAAAACCGCCGGGGATGAAGATCATCTGCGCATCCTTCAGTTGGGTGGCAAAGGTCTCCACACTGCGCTGAATACCGTCGGCAGACAGGTTGTTGATCACAATGATCTCCGGCTCGGCGCCGGCGTTACGGACGGCACGGGCGGAATCATATTCACAGTTGGTACCGGGGAAAGCAGGAATGAGCACCTTGGGACGGGCCACCTTGATGGCGGGCGCCGGATAAGAGGTGGCATTATATGTAAAGTTCTCCACCTTGCTATCCTGCGCGATGTTACAGCTGTATACGCTTTCCAGCTTGTCCTCATAGATCTTGCAGACCTTGGCAAGCTCTACCGTCTCCTCACCGCAAGTCAGAACGGGGGTTTCGGTCACGGTACCGACGGTGATACCCTCGGCGCAATCGGCATCGACCTCCAGCAAGAAGGAGCCGTAATGATAACCAAAAATATCTGTCAAGGTAATTGCCTTGTCAAAAGCAAAGCCCAGGCCGTTACCCATAGCCATTTTCAGCACGGCCTCACCAATGCCGCCCATGGTGGGCGTATAGGCAGCATAGACCTTACCGGCCTGCATCATCGCATTGACCTTATCGAACAATTCGATCAAACTGTCGGTGACGGGCAGTTTGTTTTCGTCAAACACGGGAGAAAGCATCACCAGTTTGTGTCCCGCCGCCTTAAACTCGGGCGAGATGACGTCCTTCAGCTTGCCCGTAGTGACCGCAAAGGAAACCAGGGTGGGCGGAACGTCCAGATCCTCAAAGGAGCCGGACATAGAGTCCTTACCGCCGATGGAGCCGATGCCCAGATTTTTCTGCGCGGCGAAGGCACCCAAAAGAGCCGCCAGCGGTTTACCCCAGCGCTTGCCGTCCTTACCGGGATGCTCGAAGTATTCCTGGAAGGTGAGGTATACGTCCTCAAAGGAAGCGCCGGTAGCGATGAGCTTTGCCACCGATTCCACCACAGCCAGATAGGCGCCGTGATAGGGGCTCTGCTCGGTGATGAAGGGATTATAGCCCCAAGACATAAAGGATACGTCCTCGGTATACTTTTTCTCCATCGAGATCTTATGCACCATAGCCTGGATGGGAGTGAGCTGATATTTACCGCCGAAGGGCATCAGTACACTACCCGCGCCGATGGTGGAGTCAAAGCGCTCGGAAAGGCCGCGTTTGGAGCAGATATTCAGATCGCCGGCCAGCGCCGTCATATTCTCGGCAAAGCCGCCTGTGATCTCCTTCTCCTGCAGGGCAGGCGCGGCAGGAGTAATATCAATATGTTTTTCAGCGCCGTTGGAATTGAGAAACTCACGGGACAGATCAACGATCTTGTTGCCGTTCCAGTGCATTACCAGACGGGGCTCGGCCTTAACAACGGCCACGGGACAAGCGTTGAGGTTTTCGGCCTTTGCCAGCGCCAGGAAGGCATCTACGTCCTTCTCCTCGACCACTACAGCCATACGCTCCTGCGATTCGCTGATGGCAAGCTCGGTACCGTCCAGACCTTCATATTTCTTGGGAACGGCGTTGAGGTCGATCTCCAAGCCGTCAGCCAGCTCGCCGATGGCAACGGAAACACCGCCGGCGCCAAAGTCGTTACAGCGTTTGATCATACGGGTGGCTTCGCCGTTGCGGAAGAGGCGCTGCAGCTTTCTTTCCTCGGGAGCGTTACCCTTTTGTACCTCTGCGCCGCAGGTCTCCAACGATTTGGAGGTGTGGGATTTGGACGAGCCGGTGGCACCGCCGCAGCCGTCACGGCCGGTGGCGCCGCCCAACAAAATAATGACGTCCCCTGCCTCAGGTCGTTCGCGACGAACGTTTTCAGCGGGAGCAGCAGCAATAACCGCACCGATCTCCATACGTTTGGCGGCATAGCCGTCGTGGTAGATCTCGTCTACCATACCGGTAGCCAGACCGATCTGGTTACCGTAGGAGGAATAGCCTGCGGCGGCGGTGGTGACGATCTTTCTCTGGGGCAATTTGCCGGGAATGGTCTCGTTGACCGGTTTCAAAGGATCGGCCGCACCGGTGACACGCATGGCCGCATACACGTACGCACGGCCGGACAGCGGATCACGGATGGCGCCGCCGAAGGGCTCGATCTCAGTGGGATGGTTGTGAGTTTCATTTTTAAAGAGCAACAGCCACGGCTCTTTTTTGCCGTCGGCCTCCACCTCGATCTTAACGCTACAGGCGTTGATCTCTTCGCTTTCGTCCAGTTTTTCCAGCTTGCCCTCTTTTTTGAGGTATCTGACCGCCAAAGTGGCAATATCCATCAGGCAAACGGGTTTGGTCCGACCCAGTTCCTTACGGGTGGCCAGATAATCCTCATAGGTGCTCTGCAACAACTCATCCTCGAAGGTCACGTTGTCAATGGTGGTCAGGAAGGTGGTGTGACGGCAGTGATCGGACCAATAGGTGTCGATCATACGGATCTCGGTGATGGTGGGATCGCGATGCTCGCTTTTAAAATATTCCTGACAGAAGGCAATGTCGTCGCCGTCCATGGCCAGCGAATATTCCTCCACAAAGCGATCCAGTCCCGCCCGATCCAAATCGATAAAGCCGTCCAGCGTTTTTACGGTGGTGGGCAGCTCGTACTCCATTTTCAGAGTCTCGGGCTTATCCATAGTGGCTTCTCTGGCCTCCACAGGGTTGATAACGTATTTTTTGATCTCGGCAACGGCCTCATCACTCAGATCACCGTACAAAACGTACAGCTTGGCAGTACGCACGGTGGGGCGATCCCCTTGGGAAATGATCTGAATGCACTGCGCCGCCGAGTCAGCCCGCTGGTCAAACTGACCGGGCAGATATTCCACGGCAAATGCCACGGCGCCCTCGGTATCCACCGCATCGGAAACGATATCCAGCTGCGGCTCGGAAAATACGGTGGTTTTAGCACGCTCAAACAACTCGGGAGTGATGTTTTCGGCGTCATAACGGTTGATGACACGCACGTCGCTTAAAGCGTGGATGCCGAGCAGCGTGTGGGCATCGTTCAAGAGTGCCTTGGCCTCGTGCGCCAGTTCTTTTTTCTTTTCAACGAAAATTCTGTATACCATAATCAGTTCTCCTTTGCTTTCAAGGCCTTTGCGCCGATATCACTGCGATAATAGGCGTTTTCAAAATCGATGGTCTTGACCATTGCGTAAGAGGCGTCAATGGCCGCCTGCAGGGTGTCGGCCGTAGCGGTGGCGCCCAATACACGGCCACCGTCGGTGACCAGCTGATCCCCTGCCAGCTTTGCTCCGGCCACGTACACGCTGTCGGAAATCGCGGCGGGAATGGTCATTGCAAAGCCTTTTTCATAGGCGGTGGGGTATCCCCTGGAGGCCATAATGACGCAACAGGCGTGCTTGTCACTGAATTTGACCTCCGTTTCGGCCAGCGTGCCGTTGGTGGTAGCCTGCATTACGGTCAGCAGATCGCTTTCCAGCAGGGGCAATACCACCTGGGTCTCGGGGTCGCCGAAGCGGCAGTTATATTCGATTACCTTAGGCCCGTTTTGCGTGAGCATCAGTCCAAAATACAGACAGCCTTTAAAGGTGCGGCCCTCCGCCTGCATAGCGCGGATGGTGGGCAGGAATATGGTTTCCATACATTCGGCCGCAACGGCATCGGTGTAATAGGGATTGGGCGCAACGGTACCCATACCGCCGGTATTGAGACCCGTATCGTTATCTCCCGCCCGCTTGTGATCCATGGAAGAGATCATAGGAATGACCGTGTTACCGTCGGTAAAGGACAACACCGATACCTCGGGACCGGTGAGAAATTCCTCAATAACGATATGATCGCCACTGTTGCCGAACACCTTGTCCTCCATCATGGAGCGAACGGCATCCTCGGCCTCTTTGCGGGTCATGGCGATAATGACACCCTTACCAAGCGCCAGACCGTCTGCCTTGATGACGGTGGGAATGGGCGCTGTTTGCAGATACTGCAGGGCGGCCTCCATATCATCAAACACCTCATAAGCGGCGGTAGGAATGTTGTACTTTTTCATCAGGTTTTTGGAAAAGACCTTACTGCCCTCAATGATAGCAGCCTTTGCCTCGGGGCCGAAGCACGGGATCCCCTTGGCCTGCAGGGCATCCACACAGCCCAGCACCAACGGATCGTCCGGAGCGACCACGGCATAGTCGATCTTATTTTCCACGGCAAATTCCACGATCTTATCAATGTCCTTGGCGCCGATGGGTACCAGCGTGGCATCCTGCGCCATACCGCCGTTACCGGGCAAGGCAAAGATCTCGCTGACCGTGGGGTTTTCTTTCAGTTTTTTGATGATGGCGTGCTCGCGGCCGCCACCACCGACAACCATAATTTTCATCCTGTACTTTTCTCCTATGGATTAATGATGGAACAAACGCATACCGGTGAAGGAAACGGTCATACCGTATTTATCGGCGCATTCGATAACCGCATCATCACGAATAGAGCCGCCGGGCTCGGCAATGTATTTGACACCGCTCTTATAGGCGCGTTCGATATTATCGCTGAAGGGGAAGAATGCGTCGCTGCCCAGGGCGACACCGTCGATGCCATCCAGGAAAGCGCGTGCCTCGGCGTCGGTAAGCGGCTCGGGACGGGTGGTGAAATACTTCTGCCATACACCGTCGGCGCAAACGTCTTCCTCGTTTTTATTGATATAGCCGTCGATCACGTTGTCACGGTCGGGGCGGCGAATATCCTCACGGAAGGGCAAATTCAGCACCTTCTCATGCTGACGCAAAAACCAGGTATCTGCCTTGGTACCTGCCAGACGGGTACAATGAATGCGGGACTGCTGACCGGCGCCGACACCGATGGCCTGACCGTCCACCGCATAGCAGACGGAATTGGACTGGGTGTATTTCAGGGTGATGAGCGCAACGATAAGATCGCGCACGGCGCTTTCCGGCAGATCCTTATTGGCGGTCACCACGTTGGAAAGCAGTTCTTGATTGATCTTAAAGTTGTTTCTGCCCTGCTCGAAGGTGATACCAAACACCTGCTTGGTCTCCTGCTCGGCGGGGACGAAATCGGGATCGATCTGCACGATGTTATAGCCACCCTTACGCTTGGATTTCAAAATCTCCAACGCTTCCGGCTCATAACCGGGGGCGATGATACCGTCGGAAACCTCACGGGCGATCATTTTGGCGGTGGTAACGTCACAAATGTCACTCAATGCCACCCAATCGCCGAAGGAGCACATTCTGTCAGTGCCGCGGGCACGGGCATAAGCGCAAGCCAGCGGGCTGTCGTCCAGACCCTCGATATCCTCCACAAAGCAAGCCTTTTTCAGGGTATCGCTCAACGGAATGCCCACAGCGGCGGAGGTGGGGCTAACGTGTTTAAAGGATGTAACGGCAGGCAGGCCCAGCGCTTCCTTGAGTTCCTTTACCAGCTGCCAGGAATTGAAGGCATCCAGGAAATTGATATAACCGGGACGACCGTTGAGGATCTCGATGGGCAGGTCACTGCCATCCTGCATATAGATGCGAGAGGGTTTTTGATTGGGATTACAACCGTATTTCAGTTCAAATTCTTTCATTACCGTTCTCCTTATTTGTTTTTATTGATCATTCTGTTTTCAACCTTACCGGTGGCAAGATCAGTGTAACGAACGTAGAGAGAAATCTTATTTTCCTCGTTGAGGTTTTCCCACAGCGTGGTGGTGAAGGCGTCGATATCATCGGGGATAGCAACGCGCTCCGGCTCGCCCTGGAAGGTGGGGATGGGGTTACCGTCGCACACGTAGGTATGGATGAAATGACCCAGACCTGCCAGCGAGGGATAGCTGAAGGTGTAACGGTTGCAGGCAGTGCCCTCGGCATCCGCGCTCTTCAGAATGCTCATCTGATAAGAGAAGTCTCCCTCGTCAAAGGTGAGCATACCGCTGATACGGGGGGTCAGGTTAGGAGCGTCCGGTTCAAACTCTCTTTGCGTCAGAGCGCCGGAAAAGCTGACACCGTTTTCAAGGCCTTCGTAAATGGTATCGGTCTGGTCGCCGTTGGTGACGATGAGGTTATTCTCAAATTCACGGATGGCGGCGTAGATGATGAGAGAGGGATCCTCCACCTTGGTGGCATCAAAGGGCTCGGTATACACGGCTCCGTCCTTCTCGGTAAAGATGCGATTACGGGAGTTGGCGGAACGGCCCATAATGAAATAGGCGGTGGCGGCCTTTTTGCCGTCGGCCGTCTTGCCGATGACGATACCGCGGCCTACATAGCTGTTATCCTTGATGAGTTGACCAATGTCATGAATTTCGTAAATGTTCATATTACACCTCTTCAAAATGATTTGATAATTTCGTCGGAAACCTTTTCCACCGCGCGGGGCAGAATGATCCATTCAGCCTGCTCCATCACACGGCGCTGCAAAATTTCGGGGGTGTCCCCCTCCTCAATCGCAACGGCCTTTTGCATAATGATCTCCCCGCCGTCGGGAATCTCGTTTACAAAGTGTACCGTGGCGCCGGTGACCTTGACACCGTACGCAAGCGCCGCGCGGTGCACCCGCAACCCGTAAAAGCCTTCCCCACAGAAGGAAGGAATGAGCGAAGGATGGACGTTGATGATCCGTTTGGGATAAGCGGCGGTGAAACGCTCGCTTAAAATCACCATAAAGCCGGCCAGAACGATGATATCGATATCGGCGGCAGACAGCGCCGCCATGATCTTATCCTCAAATTCCCTTTGATCAGCGCATCCCTTTTTGTCAATGACCAGGGTGTCAATGTTGGCCTTCTGCGCTCGCTCCAGGGCAAAAGCACCGGGCTTGTTGGAGATGACCAGTTTGATCTCGCCGCTGTGGATGATGCCGCTGTGAGCGGCATCGATCAGCGCCTGTAAATTGGTGCCGCCGCCGGAGACCAGCACGGCAATATTTGCTTTCGTTTTCATAGGCGTTATTCGATGACGATCTTCTCGTCACTCTCGATAATAGAGCCGATGATATAGGGTTCTTCCCCGTTGGCGCGCAAAATCTCCAACGCCTTGTCGGCATCTTCGGGCGCCACTACGATGCTCATACCCACGCCCATATTAAAGGTGTTGAACATATCACGCTCGGAAATGTTGCCCCGTTTGGCGATGAGGTCAAAGATGGGCAGGATCTTTACCGCGCTCTTGTCAATCTTGGCGCCCAGACCGTCCGGAATACTTCTGGGAATGTTCTCATAAAAACCACCGCCGGTGATGTGAGAAATACCCTTGACGGAAACGTTATCCAACAAAGCAAGTACGGGTTTGACGTAAATTTTGGTGGGGGTCAGCAGGGTCTCACCAATGGATTTACCGCCCAGCTCTGCGCAGGGGCTCTTGATATCGGTGTTTTCCACGTCAAATACCTTTCTGACCAGTGAAAAGCCATTGGAATGAACGCCGCTGGAAGGTAACGCAATGACCACGTCCCCTGCCTTCATTTTGCTGTTGTCAATAATTTTGCTTTTATCGACCACACCGGTGGAATAACCGGCCAGATCGTACTCATCTTCAGGATAAAAGCCGGGCATCTCTGCCGTTTCACCGCCGATGAGCGCCGCGCCTGCCTGCACACAGCCCTCTGCAACGCCCTCCACGATGGAGGCGATCCGCTCGGGCACGTTTTTGCCGCAAGCGATATAGTCGAGAAATACCAATGGCTTGGCGCCTGCGCAAACGATATCGTTGACGCACATGGCAACACAGTCAATACCTACGGTATTGTGCTTATCCATAATAAAGGCCAGTTTCAGCTTGGTGCCGACACCGTCGGTGCCGCTGACCAATACCGGTCTTTGAATACCGGTGAGATCCAGCTCGAACAAGCCGCCAAAGCCGCCCACGTCACTGCAGACACCGGCCGTGGCAGTACGTGCCACGTGTTTTTTCATCAGTTCTACCGCGCGGTATCCGGCAGTAATATCTACGCCGGCAGCGGCGTAGGAATCAGATTTTGAATTGGGATGCATAGCCATAACAAATTCCTTACCTTTCTATTCTTTTCCGTTCCAACAGTAGGTGCACAGCTCGCACTCGTCCATACCGATGGCACGAATGATGCCCTCTAACGACTGAAATTCAAGGGACGTAAAATTAAAACGCTTACACAGACTTTCACGCAGTTTTTTACCGCGCTCGGTGGTGCCGTCACTATACTCTTCGATATAGTTAAAGCCCTCTTCCCCTTCCAGTTCCACGATCACCTGACGGGCGATGAGGTCCATATCCGAGGTGGAACGGGAAAAGTTGAGATATTTACAACCGTACATAATCGGCGGACAAGCTGAACGCATATGCACCTCTTTGGCGCCGTGCTCATACAAAAAGTCCACCGTTTCACGGATCTGCGTGCCGCGGACGATGCTGTCATCCACAAACAGCAGCCGTTGATCACGAATGAGATCATGCACGGGGATCTGCTTCATTTTGGCGATCCGATTTCGCTCGGTCTGAATGCCGGGCATAAAAGAACGGGACCAAGTGGGGGTATATTTGATGAAGGCGCGGGCGTAATGCATACCGCTGGCATTGGCATAGCCAATGGCGTGCGGAATGCCGCTGTCGGGCATACCGCAAACATAGTCCAGTTCCCCGATCTTACCCTCCTGCGCATCCCGTTTTGCCAGGATGGCGCCGTCACGGTAACGCATACTTTCCACGCTGATGCCTTCATACGAAGAGGTGGAATAGCCGTAATAGGTCCAAAGGAAAGAGCAAACCCGCTTTTTCTTGCCCGGCGTGGCCAGTTGGGTTATCCCATCGACGGAAAGCTCCACGATTTCGCCGGGTCCCAGGTTTTTAACATCCTCATAGTCCAGTTTCATAGAAGCGAAGGATTCGAAGGAAATGCAATAACCGTTCTCATTTTTACCCACCAGCATCGGCAGTCTGCCCACCTTGTCACGGGCGGCAATAATATTTCCGTCTTCCTTCAGGATCAGAATGGAAGTGGTACCGTCAATGACATCTTGCGCAAAGCGGATGCCCTCCACAAAATCCTTCTTTTGTGTAATCAGCGCGGCCAGTAGCTCGGTTCCGTTGACCTTACCGCCGGTCATCGCATCAAAGTGAGCGCCTTCCTTTGAAAGATAGTCGTCTATCAGCTGATCGGCATTATTGATCACACCGGTAGTACAAATGGCAAAGGTACCCAATTTGGAACGGATGAGCAGCGGTTGCGGATCTATATCACTGATGCAACCAATGGCCGACGTTCCTTTCATTTCCACAAAAATCCGTTCGAACTTGGTGCGAAACGGTGTGCTTTCAATATTGTGGATCTGCCGTTGCAGGCCTATATCACGATCATAGGTTGCCACGCCTGCCCGATGTGTCCCCAAATGTGAATGATAATCCACACCGAAAAACACGTCCAGCAGACAATCTTTTTTTGAGGTTATTCCGAAAAATCCTCCCATAATTCCTCCTTGTTTTCAGGTTGCTTGGTCTTTTAAAAAAACCGAAAATCCGATACGCCCACATAAGGTGGGCGTGTCGGATTTATACAGATGATTTATGCAAAAAAGAGTTTGGGAAGGGTCATCGGATCGATGTACTCGCCGTGTTTGTATACACGCATATTGCCGGAAGCAATTTCATCAATGAGCATAACCTTTCCATCGGCATCATAACCGAATTCAAACTTGATGTCGTACAGAACAAGGCCCTTTTCCTTCAGATCGTCGGCAACGATCTGGGTAATCTTTTGGGTCATTTCTTTTATATCGTCGTACTGCTCGGCAGTCATAACGCCAAGATCCACCAAACCGTCCTTGGTAACCAGCGGATCGCCCTTTGCATCGTTTTTGAAGGTCATTTCCACATAGGCGGGCAGATCAGCGCCCTCTTCGATATAATCACTGTAGCGGCGATAGAAGGAACCGACCGCCTTATGACGGCAGATAACCTCCAAACCTTTACCGAATACCTTGGCAGGCAGAACCTCCATAGTGGTATCCTCCAGTGAGGCGCTTACATAGTGAGTTTTAATACCGGCGGCGTTGACCTTCTCGAAAAAGTAAATAGACATCCGCAGATTGACGTCGCCCACGCCGTCAATGGTCAGTCCGACGGCATTTTCACCGGGATCAAACACACCGTCCTTGCCGGTGCAATCGTCCTTGAACTTCAAGAGAACATTGCCGTTCTCCAGCGCATAAACGTCTTTGGTTTTTCCTTTGTAGATCAGATTCATAGTCTTTTTCTCCTTTACTTATTCAAAACTTATAACATAACTAAATTGAAAGAGCTGCATCCTTTTGCAACACTTTATCAGCATCTGCCGAACGCTTGGCATCCAGCTTGGTCGCCAAAGCCGCGTCCTCCACCGCCAGGATCTGGGCGGCCAGCAACGCCGCATTGGCGCCGCCGTTTAGCGCAACGGTGGCAACGGGAATGCCGGAGGGCATCATCACGGTCGACAACAGGGCATCCATACCGTCCATGGCGCCGCCCTTACAAGGAACGCCGATGACCGGCAGAGTCGTGTTTGCCGCAACGGCACCGGCCAGATGGGCGGCCATACCGGCAAAGCAAATGATGGCGCCGAATCCGTTTTCACGGGCGTTGACGGTAAAATCCCGTGCCTGCACCGGGGTACGATGAGCAGAATAAATATGCGCCTCGTAAGGAATATCAAGTTCTTTTAAGATCGCAGTGGCCTTTTCTACTACGGGCAGGTCGCTGTCACTGCCCATAACAATACCGATTTTTTTCATTTTTTCCTCCCTGCTTTTGAATACAAAAGCGTAAAAATATAAAAGGGCATGCTAAAAAAACTTTAGCATGCCCAGACGGTCGGCTGAAAATATGCTTCGACAGTTTGCTTCTCTGTGGTGCTCCACTTGTTCCGTCAGTTGCAAGCCGTTTTGTAAGATGAAACATATTCTAATGATATAATATCATATTCTGTGCCCGGTGTCAATAAATGTCGATACCAAAAATAACAGATTTCCGGCCACATTTTTGTATATTTTTACCCCTGCTGCTCTGCCTCACAATACAGACAGCGGTAAACTCCTGCGCCGGTCTTTTTAAACAGATGGCGAGGCTCCTGTTCAATGGAAGTAATACAGCGAGGATTGCGGCAAACCATATCTTCCCGATCGGCCTGTACAGCTGCCTTAGGCCCCTTGGCCTCCGCCAGCAATTTCAAGATCAGCGCCATACGCATCAACTTGCCGTTCATAACCTGTTTGAAATAGCAAGCACGGGGATCGTCGTCCACCGCCACGGCAATCTCATTTACTCGAGGCAAGGGATGCAGAATGCACATATCCTTGTTTGCCTTTTTCAGTTTTTCCGCATCCAGGATGTAAACGTCCTTGAGTCGTTCGTACACCGCCAAATCATCAAAGCGTTCCCGCTGTACACGGGTCATATAGAGAATATCCAGATCTCCCATAGAATCCTCCAGCGAGGTGGCTTCGCTGTACGGCATGGCGGACATATATTCCTCTTTGACGTATTCGGGCAGTTTCAACTCTTCGGGAGAAATCAGTACGATCTCGATGCCGGTATAGCGGCTGAGCGCCGCAATGAGGGAATGCACGGTGCGGCCGTATTTCAGATCGCCGCAAAAACCAACCTTCAGGTCGCTCAGTCTCCCCTTTTCGGTGTAAATGGTCAACAGATCCGCAAGGGTCTGGGTGGGATGGGCGTGACCGCCGTCACCGGCATTGATGACCGGGATACTTGCCGCCATAGCGGCGGCAAAGGGAGCACCCTCCAGCGGGTGACGCATAGCAATAATATCTGCATAACAGCTGATGACCTTGGCGGTGTCGGCAACGCTCTCCCCCTTGGAGGCGGAAGTATTGCTGCCGTCAGAAAAGCCGATCACACTACCGCCCAGCTCCAACATCGCCGCCTCAAAGCTCAAACGGGTGCGGGTGGAGGGCTCGAAAAACAGTGTGGCAAGTTTTTTGCCTTTACACATCTCGGCATACTGTCCGGGATTGGCCTTGATGTCGCAAGCGGTGGCCAACAGGCCGTTGATTTCCTCAACGCTTAAATCAAAAATGTCAATGACACTTTTCATACTTAGTCTCTCCAGCTTTCATCGGAAGGATTGTTGCGGAATTTGATCAGGCGGGCAACGTCCTCCGCTTTGATATAACCTTCCTCGGCGGCCACCTCGGCAATGACGTCAAAATTGGTCAGAGATACGTTTTTGACGTTGGCGGCGGCCATACGGTCGATCCCCTTCTGCATACCGTAGGTAAAGATGGAAACAATGCCCAGTACCTCGGCGCCGGCCTCACGCAGGACGTTAACGACCTCCAGCACACTGCCGCCGGTGGAGATCAGATCCTCCACAACAACGACCTTCTGCCCGGCCTCCAGTTTACCTTCGATCTGGTTTTGTCTGCCGTGATCCTTGGCGCCGGAACGAACGTAGCCCATGGGCAGGCCCATCAGGTGACCGGTGATGGCAGCGTGAGCAATACCGGCGGTGGAAGTACCCATCAGCACCTCGACCTCAGGATAATGCTCCTTGATCAGTTTGGCCAGACCCTCTTCCACGTCGGTACGTACCTTGGGTGCGGTGAGGGTGAGACGGTTGTCGCAATAAACGGGGCTTTTGATGCCGCTGGCCCAGGTAAAGGGCTCTTCCGGACGGAAGAAAACAGCTTTAATGCTCAGCAGATCTTTTGCAATTAACTTTTCCATAACTTTTTATCTCCAATCTATTTATATTTTCAAGTACAGACTTTATTTTCGTGCACAGACTATTGTTTTGCGGTCTTTCGGCGAGATAACCAACGGTTACTCGCCGCCCGAGCCTGATGGCCCACTCGGTGGGCTTACGAGCACAAACTTATCGTTTGCCGTTCTTTCGGTGACCGTACGGTAGTAGGTCGCCGTCCGAGATTGTCTGCGGCGACACGCCGCTCTATTTTCATTTTCGAGTACAAACTTTATTTTCGTGCACAGACTATTGTTTTGCGGTCTTTCGGTGACCGTACAGCAGTAGGTCGCCGTCCGAGATTGTCTGCAGCGACACGCCGCTTAATCGCAGAATTCGGCAACACAGCGCTCGTAGGCGGCTACCGGATCCTCTGCGGCGGTGATGGGACGGCCTACAACGATATAGTCCGAACCGATCTTTTTGGCCTCGGCAGGGGTCATCACCCGCTTTTGGTCGCCGATATCTCCGTCGGCAAAACGGACGCCGGGCGTGATGGTCAGAAAATCACTGCCGCAACGCTCGTGTACCTTACCTGCCTCCAGCGGAGAGCAGACCACGCCGTCCAGACCCGCCTTTTTGGCGTTGGCAGCATAATGCATAACCACCTGATCAATGGGTTCTTTAATAAGCAGATCCGTTTCCATACTCTCCTGATCGGTGGAGGTCAGCTGGGTGACGGCAATCAGCAACGGACGGGTGCCGTCGGGACGGGTAAGTCCCTCAATGGCGGCCTCCATCATCCGTACGGTACCCGAGGCGTGCAGATTGGTGATATCCACGTCCAGACCGGACAGCACGCTCATCGACTTTTTAACGGTATTGGGGATATCGTGCAGCTTGAGATCAAGAAAGATCTTATGCCCTCTTTTTTTGATCTCGCGGACGATATCGGGACCGGCGGCATAGAAAAGCTCCATACCGATCTTTACAAAGGGTTTTCTTTTTCCCTCAAACTTATCCAGAAATGCAAACACCTGTTCGGCGCCGGCAAAATCGCAAGCAACAATTACGTCTTTTCCCATTTACTTAACTCCTCCTATAATATCTTTCAAATTATGAATTCCGTACTTGTCCATTACACGGGGCAGTTCCTCAATAATGGTTTTACAGGCAAAGGGATCGATGAGATTGGCGGCGCCCACCTCAACGGCGGTAGCGCCGGCCAGCATCAATTCGATGACGTCCTCGGCGCTGCTGACGCCACCCATACCCACCACGGGGATACTGACGGCGCCGGCCACCTGATAGACCATCCGTACCGCCACCGGAAAGATGGCGCTACCGGAAAAACCGCCCATTTTGTTGGCGATGACCGGCCGTTTGGTCTTAAGATCAATACGCATTCCCAGCAGGGTGTTGATCAGGCTGATGCCGTCGGCGCCTGCCGCCTCACACGCCTTGGCAATGGAAACAATATCGGTCACGTTGGGAGAAAGCTTGATCAGCAACGGCTTGTCCGTTACCTTGCGTACCGCTGCGGTGACCTCTGCCGCCGCCTCGGGGCTGGTACCAAAGCTCATACCGCCGCCGTGCACGTTAGGACAGCTGACGTTGACCTCAAACCAGCCGATGTCGCTCTCTCCGTTGAGACGTTCCACCGTATAGGCATAATCCTCCACCGAAAAGCCGCTGACGTTTGCCATCACAGGCTTGTGAAAAACCTTCCGCATTTTCGGCAGCTCCTCGGTGATGACCTTCTCTACACCGGGGTTTTGCAGGCCGACGGCGTTGATCATTCCCATAGGGCATTCGGCAATACGGGGGGTGGGGTTACCGAAACGGGGATCTCTGGTAGTGCCTTTAAAGGAAAAAGAGCCCAGACAATTGATATCATACAGCTCGGCAAATTCATAGCCGTAGCCGAAGGTGCCGCTGGCGGGGATAATGGGATTATCCAACTCGATGCCGCACAGATTTACGCTCAGTCTGCCCACAGGATCTCCTCCTTTCGCAGGACGGGTCCGTCCTTACAAATACGCTTATAGCCGGTGACGGTCTTGCAAGAGCAACCCATACAGGCGCCAAAGCCGCAGCCCATACGCTCCTCGAAGGAGAACTGGCCCTCGGTTTTGGTAGCCTTATACACCGCCTTCAGCATCGGCTCGGGGCCGCAGGTGTAAAAATAGGTATAGTTCACGTCGGCAATGGCATCGGTCACAAAGCCCTTGATGCCATAGGAGCCGTCAGCGGTGGTGACCCTGACGTCCGCCCCCAAAGCCTTAAATTCGTTTTCATAAAAAATTTCGTCTTTGGTGTTAAAGCCCAGTACCACCGTGACCTTTTTGCCGGCAGAGATCAGCTCTTTTGCCAGCTTGTAGAGGGGCGGCACACCTACGCCGCCGCCAAGCAACAGCGCCGTTTCGCCGCAGGGCGAAAGATCATAGCCGTTGCCAAGTCCCGTAAGGACGTCCACCGATTGACCGGCGGTCATACGACTCATCTGTTCGGTGCCCTTGCCCACCACCTTATATACGATGGTCAACTCCCCTTCCGCGCAATCACACACGGAAATGGGGCGGCGCAGATAGAGTCCGTCCAGCTTGAGATTGACAAACTGGCCGCAGGCAATACCCGCGGTATCCCCCGACAACGTCATTTTATAGACGGTATCGGTGAGGGCGATATTCTCTTGGATACTAAAAATAACTTGCTTCATGGATATACTCCCTTAAGCGTCGATGGTGGAAATGGTCAACGTTGTCTCTTCCAGCACGTCCAGCAGAACGTTGACGGTGTCGAGGTTGGTAAACATCGTCACGTTGTTCTCGGTGGAGATGCGGCGGATCTCATAACCGTCGCTGGCCTGCCCCATCGAGTTGATATCACGGGTGTTGATAACGTAGGCGATATGACCCTGGCGCAGGGCGTCGGCGATCTCCTCACTGCCCTCGCTGATCTTGCCCAGCACGTGGGTACGGATGCCGTTTTTCTTCAAGAATTCGGCGGTGCCGGCAGTGGCCTGAATGTTAAAGCCGAGGTTGTAGAAACGGCGAATCAGCGGCAAAGCCTCCTCTTTATCTTTATCGGAAATGGTGGCGAAAACAGTGCCGTAGTTCTGCAGTTTCATACCGCTGGCCTGCAGCGCCTTAAAGAGCGCGCGGTTGAGCTTGTCATCATAACCGATGGCCTCACCGGTGGATTTCATTTCGGGAGAAAGGTAGGCATCCAGACCCTTGATCTTGTTAAAGGAGAATACGGGCACCTTGACGTACCAGCGCTTCTTTTCCTCGGGATAGATATTGAAGATCCCCTGTTCCTTCAGGCTCTTACCCATAATGACCTCGGTGGCGATATCAGCCAGCGAGTAGCCCGTGGCCTTGGACAGGAAGGGAACGGTACGGGAAGAACGGGGGTTGACCTCGATGATATAAACGTCATCGTTTTTATCGACGATAAACTGAATGTTGTACAGACCGATGATACCGATGCCCATACCCAGTTTCTTGGCGTACTGCAGAATGGTACCGCGTACCTTATCGGAGATGGAGAAGGTGGGATATACGCTGATGGAGTCACCGGAGTGAACGCCGGTACGCTCGACCAGTTCCATAATACCGGGAACAAACACGTCCTTACCGTCGCAGATGGCATCCACCTCGACCTCTTTACCCTGGATATATTTGTCGACCAATACCGGCTTGTCCTCGTCGATCTCAACGGCGGTCTTGAGGTACTGGCGCAGCTGCTCCTCCCCTGCCACGATCTGCATGGCGCGACCACCCAGAACAAAGGAGGGACGCACCAATACGGGATAGCCGATCTTGGCGGCGGCGGCAATACCGTCCTCGATATTGGTAACCGCCTGACCCTTGGGCTGCGGGATGTTAAGCTCTTTCAAAATCTTTTCAAAACTGTCACGGTTTTCAGCGCGTTCGATGGCAGCGCAATCGGTACCGATGATCTTGACACCGCGTTGCATCAGCGGATCGGCCAGGTTGATGGCGGTCTGTCCGCCGAGAGAAGCGATAACACCCTCCGGTTTTTCAAACTCGATGATGTTCATAACGTCCTCGGTGGTCAGCGGCTCGAAATACAGTTTATCTGCGGTGGTGTAGTCGGTGGAAACGGTTTCGGGGTTATTGTTGATAATAATGGCCTCGTAACCGGAGTTTTTAATGGTGGTAACGGCGTGTACGGTGGAATAGTCAAACTCAACACCCTGACCGATGCGAATGGGACCGGCGCCCAGCACCACGATTTTCTTTTTATCGGTCAGCACGCTGGCGTTTTCGCCATGGTAGGAGGAATAGAAATACGGAATATAAGCGCCGGTATGGCAGGTGTCCACCATTTTGTACACGGGGAACATACCGTTTTCTTTACGCAGGTTGTAAACCTCGATCTCCTTGACGTTCCAGAGCTTGGCAATAAACTGATCGCCAAAGCCCATCTTTTTGGCCTCGGCCAATACGGCAAGATCCATAGGAGCCGCCTTGATCACCGGCTCCATCTTGATGATCCGATCAATGGCCTCCAGGAAGAAGGGCGTGATCTTGGTCAATTCGTACAGTTCGGCAACAGAGGTGCCCAAACGCATCAGCTGAGCCACGGCAAAGATATTGTCGTCCTTGAATTCCAAAATGTATGCCTTCAGTTCTTCAACGCTCATACTGTCAAACTTGGGCAGATAGAAATGGCAGGCGCCGATCTCCAGCGAACGGACACCCTTCAGCAGACATTCCTCCAGCGTAGTGCCGATGCCCATGATCTCACCCGTTGCCTTCATCTGCGTGCCCAAGGTGTTGGGGGCGTTGGCGAATTTATCAAAGGGGAAACGGGGCAGCTTGGCAATGACGTAATCCAGCGCCGGCTCGAAGGCGGCGTTGGTATTGGCAATGGCGATATCCTCCAGCGCCATACCCACGGCGATCTTGGCCGTTACGCGGGCGATGGGATAACCCGAGGCCTTGGAGGCCAGCGCAGAGGAACGGGATACGCGGGGATTGACCTCGATAAGATAATATTCACTGGAATTGGGGTTGAGCGCAAACTGAACGTTACAGCCGCCCTCGATCTTCAGCTCCTTGATCAGCTTGATGGCGCTGTCATTGAGCATTTTTTCGTCCTCTTTGGACAGGGTCATAATAGGGGCAACGACCAAGCTATCACCGGTATGCACACCAACGGGATCGATATTTTCCATACCGCAGATGGTGATGGCGTGATCGTTGGAGTCACGCATGACCTCAAATTCGATCTCCTTATAGCCCTTTACGCTCTTTTCGATCAAAACCTGATGCACGGGAGAGAGCTTAAAGGCGTTAAGGCCGACCTCGATGAGCTCTTCTTCGTTATAAGCAAAGCCACCGCCGGTACCGCCCAACGTAAAGGCGGGACGCAGTACGACGGGATAACCGATACGCTCGGCCGCCTCCTTGGCCTCTTCCAGAGAATAGGTGATCTCAGAGGGAATGGTGGGCTCACCGATGGACTGACACAGCTCTTTAAACAGTTCTCTGTCCTCTGCTCGCTCGATGCTTTCGGAAGAGGTGCCCAGCAGCTCGACGCCGCACTCCTTCAAAACGCCCTTCTTTTCCAGTTGCATGGCCAGATTCAGACCGGTCTGACCGCCGATGCCGGGAACGATGGCATCCGGGCGCTCATAGCGCAGGATCTTGGCCACGTATTCCAGCGTCAGCGGTTCCATATATACCTTATCAGCGATGGTGGTATCGGTCATAATGGTGGCAGGATTGGAGTTACAGAGTACGACCTCGTAGCCCTCCTCCTTCAGTGCCAGGCAAGCCTGGGTGCCGGCGTAGTCAAATTCAGCCGCCTGGCCGATGACGATGGGACCGGAGCCGATGATGAGAATTTTTTTGATATCAGTACGTTTTGCCATTGTTTTTGCCTCCTAAATTATCTATATCCATTATTTTTTATACACAATTTTGCCGTCACACACGGTGCAGACACACCGTCCGTACAGGCGATGACCGGCGAAGGGCGTGGCGTGACCCATAGATAGAAATTCCTGCGGGTCGACCACATATTCCTCGGAAAGATCCCACACACTGAAATCCAGTCCCAGGGGGATGTCAAACCGCTTTCTCGGAGCGGTGACCAACAGTTCCAGCAACCGTTCCATAGTGATCAACCCCGGTTTTACCAGATGAGTATACATCACGGGAAAGGCGGTTTCGATACCGACGATGCCAAAGGCGCTGCCGGCCAACCCCTTCCCCTTTTCCTCGGTAGAATGCGGGGCGTGATCGGTGGCGATCATATCAATGGTGCCATCCTGTATGCCTCGAACCAATGCCTCACGATCCCGAGGGGAACGCAGGGGCGGATTCATTTTAAATCTGCCATCCTCCTGCAGATCACCGTCATCCAGTACCAGATAATGAGGCCCGGTCTCACAGGTGATGTCCACGCCGTCTGCCTTGGCCTGTCGGATGGCCTCCACGCTCTCTGCGGCGGAAATATGACAGACGTGATAGGGGCATCCGGTTTCACGCAACAAGCCGATATCCCGAACGATGGGCCCCCACTCGCTTTCCGAGCAGATCCCCTTATGTCCGTGCGCCGCCGCATATTCTCCCTCGTGAATATAGCCGCCGCGCAGCAGGCTGTTATCCTCGCAGTGGGCCACGATCTTTTTGCCCAAGGTCTTAGCCTGCTGCATGGCTGAACGCATCATTTCGATATCCTGCACACCTCTGCCATCATCGGAAAAGGCAATGGCGCCCTGCATAGCGGCAAAGTCTGCCAGTTCTTCCCCTTTTTGCCCCACCGTAATGGCGCCGTAGGGGTAAACGTGGATGCAGGCATCCCGATCGATCAGTTCCTGCTGTTGTTGCAGATGCTCGGCGCTGTCGGGCACCGGATCAAGATTGGGCATGGTGCACACGGCGGTGTATCCGCCGGCAGCGGCCGCCCGACTCCCACTTAAAATGGTCTCTTTATAAGAAAAACCCGGCTCACGAAAATGCACATGCACATCGCAAAAGCCGGGAAAAATAACGTATTGAGGGGCATTAAAGGCACTCATATCAACGCTCAAAAGACGGGCACTGACGCTGTCCGCAAATTCCTTTTGTCCGTAGATTTTTGCCTTAATGTCTGCCATAAACGTTCCTCCTGAAAACAAAAAATGCCTTACCCACGGGGGCAAGACACGACAATGTAGAGATACGGTCTTACCGTACCCTTCTATTTTACAATCTTGCCGACCTCTCGGGATCGCCCATTAAAGATTTATTTCAAGCCAATAGTGGCGGTGGCCGGGCACGTTTTCGTCCCCTTATAAGCCACGAATATTATACCACCCTCTCCCCTCTTTGTCAACGAATTTCACAAAATAAACCCTTGTTATTTTCCACCAAAATTTCTCCACCTGACCTTGACTTTTTTTGTTTCTTTCCATATAATGATTTTATCCCGCTTTAAAAATAGCATATGCGGATGTGGGGACGTTTGCGAGCGCGCCCGGTGGGCGATGCAGCGAGCAATAAGGAGCAGCAGCGGTCGACGATTGGCAAGCAGCCCCGTCTGCGCCGACAGAGTCGGGCACCGCAATGGGAGGAACGGGCAGTTGCGACTGCGATCGCTGCCGGTGGCAGGTCAAGCGAGCAGGTTAGCTGTTGCCGCAACACAGAAAATATCGAGCAGCAGCGTCTGCGATGAATTTTCTGATGTTGCAAAAGTCTTGTTGCACAATCTTTTTTACTGTATAATTTAAAAAACGCGGGCGTGGCGGAATTGGCAGACGCGCCAGACTTAGGATCTGGTATCTTCCGATGTGCAGGTTCAAGTCCTGTCGCCCGCACCAGAAAAACCGACAAGTTTCGACTTGTCGGTTTTTCAACGATGTTTGCCCTTTCGGGCAAGTGATGCACACTGCGTGCGTGATGCAGACCTGCGGTCCGTGATGCACGCCTTTGGCGTGTGGCGCCAAACATCACATCACTGCGAACAAAGTGAGCAACATCACGATGCGACAGCATCGCATCACGCAAGGTGAAGCCTTGTGCTTCACTCAAAAACCGTAAGAGTTCAAATTCATACGCAAAACCAGCAAAAATATCTTTTTTGTAGCCCATAGCCAAAATAAAAAGCACCCTTCGGGGTGCTTTTGATTTTGCAGAATCGATTCAAATTACGGTTTTGAAACGGTACGGATCGCCGCAAGCATACCCCGCAGGTAACCGAAGGCGTTGGCACGAGCGGTGTGACCCCAACGGGTGTCCCCCGTCAGGAAGGGCACGTGGTCATCCAACATCAGGCCGTCGTAGCCGTGATCCACAAGGGATTTCATCACACGGGCGGGGTTCATTCTGCCGTCGCCCAAGAAGCACTCGGTGAAGTTGTCCACCGTGCCGATGACGTCACGGAAATGAATCATATTCACCTTGCCTCGGACAACAAATTTTTCAATCATTTCCATCACCTTTTCTTCGCCGCCCAGTTGGGAGAAGGTGCCGATGCAGAAGTTGATGCCGAAAGCGGAGCTATTGGCGATTTTTTCTGCTTTTTCAAAATCCTCTACAGAAATAAAGATACGGTCCACACCTGCCACTTGTTTCAGCGGCGGATCGGAGGGGTGAACGATCAGTTTGATGCCCGCCTTTTCAGCCTCGGGCATTACAGCTCGAGCAAAGTACTCGTAGTTTTTCCACAATTCCTCGGCAGTCGGCAGGACACCTGCGGTTTTCAGATCCACCATATGCTTTGCGCTGACGGCATAGGCATTCACACCATTTTCGGCAAGCGCAGCATCAAAGGACGAAGCGGTGGCGCCGCCGCGAACAGGCGTGATGATACTCGTTCTCCACGCCCAGGTGGGGCAAAAATGATGACCCAGAATGGGAATACCCACCTTACCCATATTGTGTATGGTCTTTATATAGTTTTCAATCTGCTCGTCACGGCCGGACGTACCCAACATAATTTTATCAAAAAATCTGACAGGAACGTTTTCAATCATTTCCAGCTTCAAGTCAAATTTTTCGGTGTATTCTTTGAGCCACGTAAGGGCTCGTTCCGTCCAAAAATTCTCCTCCTCAGTGGCGATCGGCGGTGTGTTGAAATGAAATCCCTCGGCGCCCAGTTGCCGCGCCATAAGCAGCGCATCGTCATTAAACTCTTTGATGGCACCCAAAATGATTTTCATATCAATAGCCCCCACTGATGGCCGAGTCCATACCACCATCCACGACCATTACCGAACCGGTCATATTTTGCGATGCATCACTTGCCAAAAAGAATGCGATCTCCCCCATATTCTCCTTTGTGGTAATGGATTTCAGCGGCACCGCCTGACGGCGGGCTTCCGCTTCGACAGGATCCATTTCATCATAACGGGTTGTCCAAATGGGGCCCGGAGCGATGCAGTTGACACGGATACCGTAGCCGCCAAGATCCAGGGCCAGTGCCTTGGTCATGGAGCGGATGGCCCCCTTACTTGCCACGTATGCGCTACGCTCGGGCAGCGCATCTTTATAGTTGATGGAGCCGATAAAGATAACGGTGCCGCCTTTGGCCTTGCCGCTTTGGATCATTTGGCGAGCGGCCATACGGGCGGGAGCAAAGTAGCCCACGACGTTGGTATGCAATACACCTGCCCAGTCGTCCACATCCACCGTGAGCGGATCCATCCATCGACCCAGATCTGCGGCATTACAGATCACCGAATCCAAGGTAAGGCCCGCTTTTTCAATTTTTTCAAAAAGGATCTCCACTTCCTCTTTTGCCTTTGCAGGCACGTAGCCAAAGCCATAACAAGGGGTGCCGAATTCTTGTTGCAGCTCGCTTGCAACCTGCTTTGCATCGGCTTCCACACGGCTGGTAATGATGGTCGTCCAACCTTCACTCAAAAATTTGCGTGCCATTCCAAGGCCGGAATTGCGCACCGCTCCGGTAATTAAAATACATTTGCTCATACGATTTCCTCCCTATATTTGTAGACGGTGGCCCCACGGGCGCCCGTCTTGATTTTGTAGGTTTTGCCCGCCGATTCGTTTTGTTCGTTGCCGAAAGCGGCAGTGGTAATAAACAGTTCCTCCCCATGGTCGCCCCCAAAGGCGGGGCAAGAGGCGCGAGGGCAAGGAAGATCAATTCGGTTGATAACTTGTTTGGTGTTTTTATCAATTTGAATCACGCTGCCGCCGTCCCAAAGGGCTACCCACAGATGATCATCACTGTCCAAGGTCATACCGTCGGGAAGTCCCCATGTTTTGGGGATGTCCATAAATTTTCGACGGTTGGAAAGAGTGCCGCAGGCGACGTCAAAATCAAACATTTCAATCATTTGCCGCGGGGTGTCGATATAATACATCCGTGTCCCATCCTCCGTCCAGTCCAGACCATTGGAACCGGTGACGCCGTCAAACAGCTCGGTGAGCACCCCGTTTTTAAGGCGATAAAAAGCACCCTTGCCGTCAGCGGCAGAGGTCCCCAAATAAAAGGCGCCGTCGGGACCTATTTTGCCGTCATTAAAACGGTCTCCTTTGATTTTCACGGGCGGATGGGCAAGGGAGAGCGTATTGTCTTCATTTATAAAATAGACCCCGTCGGTCAGTCCTGCGATCAAACCGCCTTTTTCGCAAAGGGCAAAGCAACCGATCCTTTGGGGCAGATGAATCGTTTCTTCCTTACCGCTCGGCAGTTCAACGCTGATGATCTTCTGCCCCCGAATATCCAAAAATAACATTCTGTTCTTTTCGGCATCCCACACCGGACCCTCGCCGACGATACACTTGATGTTGTTAAAAAGTTCTGCCTGCATCATACGTTCCCCCATTGATCCACCGACAGCACTTTGTAGTGCAGCTTTTTGTCGGTGATGGGCAGATCGGTGGCAACGGTGGAGGCGATCTGATTTTCGCGGCTCGGCACAAAATTTGCATTTGGATGAGCGTACACACGATAATAGCAATGGTTGGGATCTTTGACCTCTTTCCAGACCAACCGATCCCCTTTCTTTTTCAGCCCTTTTGCCGCAACGGTTTTTGCCTTTTCTTTGTAATCAGTGGTAAAGAAAGTGACACTCAGCGGCGGGAGGGTAATGGCGGGATTGTCTTTATTAAGCACCGTAAAATCTTGTATATCGGCAAAATCGTTTACGGGAACGTGTAGGCAGTCATATTCGTAAACACGAATATTTTGGTGGAAGAGGGCACTGTCCAGTGTGATCGGACAGGGATCGGTATGGCGATTGACAATACCGACACTCACACTGCCGTCACGGTTTATCACACCGCAAGCGCGCAACAGCGGATCCTCTGTTTGAATCTCCAACACCTTTGCATTGCGCTTGAACAGCTTGACCATCGGCGCCAGGCACCAATAAATCTCACGGGCAGAATAATCCCCGTTATCCTCCCAACGGAGCATACCCCATTTATTATAACGGACGTCAGTGGTGCCGCCGGCAATGTATTTTTCGCACTCGCCCCACGCCTTGGCATATCCCTCTTTTTCGGAATAGGCGCAAGAATAGGGGTCGGGCAGATCGGCGTAGCTCCAAAAGGCCAGCGCAAAAACGCCCGCATTCATAGCGGAAAATACCATTTCGGCCAGCATAATGCCGCTTTTGGCGCATTCCACGGGATCATTAAAATAGTGGCAGGCATCCACCACCGCCCCATTGCCATAGAGCAGGTGTTCCGGTTTTTGTACACCAAATTCCCCCAAAATAAACCGTTTGCCGTCGGCGGCAAGGTTTTTTTTGACCATTTCGTTACATTTGTCGTAAAAGAAGTCGTAAAAGGCAAGATCGTCGAGTCCATGATGACGCTCATAGATGTGAGCGCAGTAGTCCTCGGTGATTTTATTCATATTTCCAATAGCCCAGTCGATCGTTTCCCATCCCTTATATTCGGAGGCATCGGTTGCAAGAAGACCAATGTCCAGATCACGGTTTTGAAAAGCTCGGTAAAGCATTTCGTGATACCGCTTAAAAAGCGGCAGATCTTTGAGCAACGCTCCCCACACCACCTGTGACATTTCGTTGGAAAAGCAGTAATAGCGCAGGTGCTTCATACCCTTTTCTTTTTTGAGATACGCCAGATTGTCAGCCACCCGTCGGCAATACGTTTCCATTTCTTCCTCGCTGAAATGCAATTTACCACGGCCCCCCGCAAGATAGATGGGGGTATCGGTCACCTTTTGCATTTGACTGTAGTACTCATAAAAGGCATCCATCGACTCCTTTGACCAATCGTCATAGCCGCCAAAGGTACGCATAAATCCCGGTGCCATCTCACGGTAACATTTGCAAAGGATCTGACGAAAATGTTCTTGTTCGGTAACGGGATACAACAGCGCCTCGGTATTGTGAAAGCCCAATCCGCCGAAAATCTGCGGATATTGCGGCCTGATAACGGAAATCTTTTTCATAGAATGCCTCCTTTTTGATGATATAATTTTATCAATTTGTGTTTTTAAAAACAAGGGAATATATCGCCTAAAAATATAAGAATATTGACTTTTTTAGGGTTTTGTGATATTTTAAGCAGTGGAGGAGCATCCGAACACGCCTCCACTGCTTAAAAGAGGTGAGGATATGAATGTAAAAATACTGGAATGCAGAGAATTTTGTTCCACAACCGCACTATCCTCCAAACTCCGTGTTGTAAAGGATTATGAAATCGACGTGGAGACGGGGAAAGAACGCACCGTGATCATTGACGGCATAGAACACAAAATAAAGCGAGGGGACGTTTGTATCCGCAAACCGGGACAAACGGTGTATGGCCGTGGTATTCAAAACTCGATCTTATTAACCCTTGATTTTTCGGGAAAGCAATCCCGTGAGCACTACAGCAGGAACATTGAAGGCCCCATTCAGACAAGTATTTCTGACACTTTGCTGGATAATTTAAGCGGAATCATCACACCCTTTTCCGAATACACCTTTATCCCCATTTATTCGGAATTGCTCAAAACCGCCTTTACCGATGCGGCGGCCGCACAGGATTTGATTTTGGAGTTGCTCTACAAGCTCAATGCCGAAATCTGCCGACAAAACTATGCAAAACGCAAACCCAAACGCACGGTGTGTGATCCCGTGCTGGAATATATGAAAAGCAACGCACAACAGCAAATATCTCTGGAACAGCTTGCCGCCAGGGCGGGTCTGGACAAAAACTATTTTGTAAGACTGTTTAAACGCACCTACGGCAAAACGCCTTTCAGCGTTCTCATTGATTTGAGAATGGAGCGGGCCAGCGACCTGATCGCCAACACCGATCTATCGGTAACCGATATTGCCCGGCGGTGCGGATATAATTCGGTTTCGTATTTTATTGCGGAATACAAAAAACATTTTGGGCTGACACCGCTGAATCAAAGAAAAATCAAGGTGTGAAAATGAAAGTTACGATTGCCTGTCATTCGGGGTGCTTTTTGTTTGGCGTTGATCGACAGCGCCAAGCGAGTCGGCTCAACACAAACGCCTTACCGCTCTGATCGGTCTATTGTAATAACGTTTGGAATGTGATATAATATCCGCATAAAGCATCTGCTACATTGCTAACTGTCAATGTGGCGGATATTATAGATGTCCAATTTTCTCGCCTGCGAGGCAGGCAACCGAAAATGATGGACGATTATATCAAAATGCGCTGCATTTATGAACCTCAAACCGCCGCCCCGTGCGCGACGAGCGGCATTGCCGCCATAAAGGCTGTCGCCTTTTGTTTTATATAATAAGCAAAAAAGTATTGCGAGGTGAATTTTTTTGGGATTGTTTGATTTTTTGAAAACGAAATCACCCGAGAAATGTTCCGAGTGTTTTCGTCCGATCCATGGATACGTTTGGAATTTAGACAACAAAAAATACTGTCAGGAATGCTATAACAGAAAAATGGCGATCGTACAACAAACCGCCGGCCAATCACCCGAAGAGGATGACTTTGAGATGAAAATCGAGGATGTTTTTCTGATCAAAAATCACGGTGTCGTCGTAACGGGAAAGATTCGACGAGGCGTTATCCACTGCAATGATATCGTTACGATCAACAACGCCACATACAAAGTAGTGCTGATCGACGTAATTCCCAATCAAGTAGAATATGCAAAAGCCGGAACAAACGTTGGTCTGCATCTTTCCACAATGAATGCCGGAGCATTCAGCTACGGGGATATGGTCACTGCAAAGAGATGTCCGGCGGTTGCTCAAAAAAACACTTTCGTTTGTGATATTTGCCGAAAAGAGCTTTCCATCAAGTACAGGCATCACGGCAACACCTGTGCCAAATGCGCAGAGGAGGTTGCAGAGGTTGCGTATCTTGACGATATAACGTTTATCCGCGAATTCAAGCATCTCACTTCCGGCCCATGGCATCAGTACGACGTCCTTCTGGCCGCACGAGGGTATGGATGGGATATGATGAAAGATTGGGCAGATTATATGTCCGAGGCTGATTTGGCGCATATTTCTCAAGTCACAACCGGATCACTCGGCATTTCGGAACAGGACATCACATCGTCCTATGCTACGAATGGCGGAAAGTGTAAAAGCACGCCCGAGCTCGAAACAGAAATGGGCATCCTTACTATTGCCGGAATCAGCAAGACGCTGCAAGCGCCAATGAAAATCGTGTGGTTCAACCAAACGCAAGTCTTACGGTTTTTTACGTCAGTCAATAACGAATTATTGATCAAAAAATATGTAGAAACAACCATTCGCCGCTCCTTTGGCACAGATCATGCAATGAAGCTCGGCAAACCAATTCCCGAGGAAACGGAAGAGAACCAAACCACTGCGGCAACATCAATCGATTTGTCTCCGGAGGGAAAAAAATCATGAAAACGTATGCCAAAAAAACAAAGGTCCTCGGAACGATTTTTCTGACCGCAGCCATTCTTGCCGCGATGGGCTTTGTGGGTGGAATTATAGCTTTTTCAAAAGATCCCGACTCCGTTGCAGGCTGGATGTTCTTATGCTTTTTTATATCGCTCGCCTGTTTTATAACGTATTTCGTCAAGTTCTTTTGGTTTGGTCACACCTTCAAGCTTCTCAAAAAAAGCGGCCTTGAGCACTATTTGGATGATATTGACCTGACCACCCCCACCTTTACACGGGCCAAGATATACTGCGGTGAAAAGGCCTTTTTCTGCAAGCGGACCGGCGCAGTCGTGGCCTATGAGCAGTTTGCCTGGATCTACAGCAACGGGGGCAATCTCGACGAGTACGTTATTCGTTTAAAAAGCGGCAAAAAAGCTTATATTATGATCAACAAGGGGGAGCTTCATTCGTTACTGAACAATTACGTTGCGCCCCACGTTTCCAAAATAATAGAAGGAAAAACCGTGGAGGCAAAAAAAGAGTTTTTACAGCGTTACCCCGAAGCGGCGTTTACCCTTGACAAGGGCAAGGTGATCGGTGGCGCCATACTTTCGGCCTTTGCCCTTTTTGCTATGATCTTCGGTGTGATCAACGACACTCTTGAGCTCGGCAACTGGATCATTATCGGTATACTGGAGCTGATCGGCCTCGGCCTTTTGCTTTACGGACTGAAAAATGCCTACGTTGTTTCCAATGCGGCCGCTGTTCATCAGCGACTGACACAGTCGGTTTTTGTTAACACGCTTTGCAAGGGCGGCTCGGTTTTGGGTCTTGCCAGTATGGTTTTGCTGATGATCTCAGGTCTTTTGGAGATTGAATTTCTTTTTATTCCTTTCCTCATCGGCTATAGCGTCGGCATGTTTTTTCTTGTCGGGTCACTGATTCTCAGAACGGGCTTTTTCGCAAAACCGGTTCAAACCTTCAGCGTCGATCTACCCGACGAAATGCTGGATGACACCAGCCTGATCGACGACGTTTCATGGATTGAAAAGGACGGCCTGTTTTTATACCATTTCTCCCTGGCATACCAATACGATTGGGACTTCATCCGCAATTCAGTTGACCATCTGGTTTCTACTGACCTCAAAATCGAAAGCTTTATTCTGTCGGTGCAAGACCAAAACGAGTATATCAACATCACCAAAGCCTATTTAAAGGGCAAGAAAACGAGAACGACTCCCCCGGAATGGGAAACCGAACATTCCGAGGTAAGAATCGTCGGCAAAAGTGATACCTTGAAAAGTGTGGTGGGTGTTGTTTTTCATAACCGGACGCCGGATTTAGTGGTCTCTTTGCATTTGAAAAATCAAAAAATAGCAACCGCTTATGCCGAGACCCTGCTTCGCCGCAGTTTCGGCACCGCCGACCAATTAAAACTGGCCCGGCCCGCTCCTGTAAGAGAGCCGGCATCCATCGGCGAAGGCCAATCCATCCAGATAGACACTCGGGCTTTTGTAAGATATTTAATAAGCAATCCGGGACGTCCCATGTATGAATTCAGCGGCGCTGTTCCGCTCAATGAAAAAGAGCCGGTCTTATGCCTTTATGAGGACGGTGTCAAAACAAGAGAATACTGTTTGCAGACCGAAGGCGATGAGGATTTTACAGGAAAATATTTTCTCATTTCCGTCCGTCTTAGTGTGCACGGCAATCCTTCCGTTCCGGCGGTTCAGATAGACGGCTTTATTTCGGACACGCCGGAAGACCGACAAATGACCCTAAAAGATATCGGATATCGCTTTGAGGTGCACTTTCTTGCTTACGGCGGCAACATCACAAAGCGGCGCCGTGAAATGAACAGAGGTCAGGATCTTCCGATGAAGGCGCTGAAATATCAAGGCTACACTACCCCTTCCAACATTCGACTGCTTGGTGTGTGCCCCGACTGCGGAAAATCTTTTTGTTTCCATGGATACGCTTTTTACATGGCGCAAAGTGACGTTGCATATTCCGATGACGGGTTGGATTGTTGCGAGATTCGTGCATACGATATTGACAAAGAAACCTGGACCTACGAAACCGACGGAAAAATATTCCGTTATTACAATTCTTTTAATTGCCCGCACTGCGGAGCGCCGTATATCGATTACAAAAAGCATCCCGAAAACAAGGTATTCGGCGTTTCGGGCTGCGTGTTGCTCGGCAGAAAGCCTTATCAGGATAAATAACTCAATAATAAAAAGCACCCCGAGAGAGACACTTCGTAAAGAAGTTGTCCCTCTCGGTTTTTATATATACAAAGCAAATGACACTTTGCACATTGAATGTGAAAGTGTCATAGTGGGTTATATACTTTGAGAAAGGTAAAAACAAGCCGAAAAAACAAAATTTCTTTTTCGGTTGGTTAAGTTATATTGCAAACTGTCGTTTGCAGTGATATTTTTGCCAAAAGGCAAAAGTGATATGAAAACCTTTCGGTTTTCGTGATATTATATTCGCCCTAAAAACTGCCCGAAGGGCAATATAACTATGCG